>DASTWI010000055.1:0-15446 GCA_035776635.1 Sphingomonas sp.
CGACGAGCCGCGACGCCGCCGCCGCGCTGGTGCCGCTGCGCGCCGACATCGTCGACAGGAACGGCGCGCCGCTCGCCCGGACGATCGACGCCTGGTCGATCGGCGTCCATCCGCGCGACATCATCGGCGATCGCCGCGCCATCGCCGATCAGCTCGCGACGCTGATCCCGAGCCACGACGCGGCTTATTATTACGCCAAGCTCACCCAGGACGTGTCGTTCACCTATATCGAGCGCCGCGCGCTTCCCGACGTGGTCGAGAAGGTCAACGCGATCGGCGAGCCGGCGATCGTCTTCTCGCGGGAGCCCGAGCGGCTCTATCCGCAATCGAAGCTCGCGGATCACGTGCTCGGCTTCGTCGATTATACCGGGCACGGCGCGCTGGGCATGGAGCGTGCGCTCGATTCGCGGCTGCTGGCGGACGGTTCGCGCAGCCAGCCGATCGCGCTGTCGATCGACGCGCGCGTCCAGGCGGCGATGGAAAGCGAGCTTGGCGCGGCGATGCAAACGTTCCAGGCCCAGGCGGCGGTCGGGATCGTCGAGGACGTGCGCACCGGCGAGATCATCGCGATGACCTCGATGCCGCAGTTCAATCCCAATCGCATCAAGGACGCGACCCCCGACGAGCTGCGCAACAATGCGACGCAGAGCGTGTTCGAGCTGGGCTCGACCTTCAAGCCGATCACGATGGCCGAGGCGATCGAGAGCGGCACCGTCACCTCGATGGCGCGCCGTTTCGACGCGACCCAGCCGCTCCACGTCGGCCGCTACACCATTCACGATCTCGCCAGCGATCCCAAACGCTGGCTCAACATTCCCGAGACGCTGATCTATTCGTCGAACGTCGCCACTGCGCGGATCGCCGATCTGATCGGCGAGCAGGGCATGAAGGACATCTTCCACAAGATGCACTTCGACACGCCGCCCGATATCGAGCTGAAGGAGAAGGGCACGCCGCTCTGGCCCAAATATTGGGCGCGCACGACGACGATGACGACCGGCTACGGCCACGGTATCGCGATCACGCCGCTGCAGCTCGCCAATGCCTATGCGACCTTGGTCAACGGCGGCATCTGGCGTCCGACGACCTTGCTGAAGGTCGCGCCGGGGCAGGCCGCCGCCGGCGAGCGGGTGCTGTCGGAAGCGACCAGCCACCGGATGCGCCAGCTGCTCCGCCTGGTCGTGCTCAAGGGCACCGGGAGCCGGGCCGACGCGCCGGGCTATCGGGTTGGCGGCAAGACCGGCACCGCCGAAATCGCCGAGGACGGCGGCTATGACAAGCACCGCAACGTCGCGACTTTCGCGGCGGTGTTCCCGATCGACAGTCCGCGCTATGTCGTCGTCACCATGCTCGACGCGCCGCATGCCACCGCTCAAACCTATGGGTGGACGACCGCTGCATGGAATGCGGTGCCGGTCGCCAATCGCGTGATCCAGCGGATCGGCCCGCTGCTTGGCGTGCTTCCCGACACGAGCCGCGACATCGACGAATCGGACCTGCTGCCGCTGCTGTGGACCGCGCCGGGCCAGAGTGGCGCGGGCGAGGACCAATGAGGCTGGGCGAGCTCACCGGCGGCCCCGGGGCGGCGACCGTCACCGGGTTCGCGATCGACCATCGCAAGGTGGCGCCCGGCACCGTGTTCGGCGCGTTCCGGGGCACGCGGGTCAATGGCGAGGGCTTCATCCCCGCCGCGGTCGCCGCCGGCGCGATCGCGGTGGTCGCGCGGCCGGGCGTGGTGGTCGAGGGCGCGGCGCATCTCGCCGACGACAATCCGCGGCAGCTGTTCGCGCGGTTGACCGCGAAGTTCTTCGCGCCGTTTCCCCAAACGACCGCGGCCGTCACCGGCACCAACGGCAAGACCTCGACGGTCGAGCTGACGCGGCAATTGTGGCGGATGGCGGGACATCACGCCGCCTCGATCGGCACGCTGGGCGTGACCACCGCCGACGATAGCGTCTCGACCGGGCTGACCACGCCCGACATCGTCACCTTCCTCAGCAATGTCGCCGGCCTCGCGCGCGAGGGCGTCACCCATGTCGCGTTCGAGGCGTCGAGCCACGGCCTGTCGCAATACCGCACCGAAGGGCTGCCGGTGCGCGCCGCGGCATTCACCAACCTGTCGCGCGACCATCTCGACTATCACAAGGATATGGCGGATTATTTTACCGCCAAGCTCAGGCTGTTCTCGGAGGTGCTCGATCCCGACGGCGTCGCGGTGGTGTGGGCCGACACCGACTATGCCGCGCGGGTGATCGACCTGGCGCGCGAGCGGCGCAACCGGCTGGTCACGGTGGGGACGCGCGGCGAGACGCTGCGGCTGGTGTCGCGCGCGCCGACCCTGCTCGGACAGGGGCTGGTGATCGAGGCAGAGGGCCGCGAGCACAAGGTGACGCTGCCGCTGATCGGCGCGTATCAGGCGGCGAACGCGCTGACCGCTGCGGGGATCGTGATCGGAACGGGCGGCGATACCGCCGAGACGATCGCCGCGTTGGGGCGGCTGGCGCCGGTGCGCGGGCGGCTGGAGCGCGCGGTCATCACCGAGGCGGGCGCGCCGGTCTATGTCGATTACGCGCATACCGCGGACGCGCTGGAGGCGGCGATCGCGGCGCTGAAGCCGCACGCGGCCGGGCGGCTGATCGTGGTGTTCGGCGCGGGCGGCGACCGCGACGCGGGCAAGCGCGAGCCGATGGGGCAGGCCGCGGCGGCCGGCGCCGACCTGGTGATCGTCACCGACGACAATCCGCGCACCGAAGACCCGGCGAAGATCCGCCGCGAGGTGCTGAAGGGCGCGCCGCAGGCAACCGAGATCGGCGGGCGCCGCCAGGCGATCGCGGCGGCGATCGACGCGGCGGGCGCGGACGATATCGTGCTCGTCGCCGGCAAGGGGCACGAACAGGGGCAGGTGATCGGCGACATGGTGCTGCCGTTCGACGACGTCACGGTGGCGCGGGAGGCTGCGGCGTGAGGGGCTTTCATGACCCTTTGGACCTCCGCCGAGATCGCCACCGCCACCGGCGGGACCGCCTCTGTCGATTTCGCTGCAAACGGCGTCACCTTCGACTCGCGCGAAGTCGGTCCCGGCGACCTGTTCATCGCCCTCAGGGGCGAGACGACCGATGGGCACAAGTTTCTGGATCAGAGCTCCGAGCGGGGAGCTGCGGGTGCGGTGGTCAGCGTATCGACGCCGCACCCGCATGTTCTGGTCGCCGATACCACGGCGGCGCTGAACGACCTCGGCCGCGCGGCGCGGGCGCGGACCGATGCGACGATCATCGGCGTCACCGGCTCGGTCGGCAAGACCGGGACCAAGGAAGCGCTCTACGCGGCGCTCGACCGGGTCGATCCGGGGTGTGCGCACCGATCGGTCAAGAGCTACAACAACCATACCGGCGTGCCCCTGAGCCTGGCGCGGATGCCCGCGGCGAGCCGGTTCGGCGTGTTCGAGATGGGCATGAACCACGCCGGCGAGCTGGCGCAGCTCACCCGGCTGGTGCGGCCGCACATCGCGCTGATCACCGCGATCGCGCCCGCGCACAGTGAGTTCTTCCCCGACGAAAGCGCGATCGCCGACGCCAAGGGCGAGATTTTCCAGGGGCTCGAACCCGGCGGCACGGCGATCGTGCCGTTCGACAGCCCGCATCGCGACCGCCTGATAGCCGCGGCGAAGCCGCACGCGGCGCATATCGTCACGTTCGGCTCGAATCAGGGCGCGGACGTGCGCGCGGTCGAGACGATGCGCACCGAACGCGGAACATTCGTGACCGCGCAGCTGGGCGACGAGGAGCTGAGCTACACCGTCTCGCAATTCGGCGCGCATTGGGTGTCGAACTCGCTCGCGGTGCTGGCGGCGGTGCGCGCGGCGGGAGGCGACCTTGCGCTCGCCGGCCTTGCGCTCGCCGAGCTGGGCGGCATCGCCGGGCGCGGCGCGCGGTTCATGGTCGAGGTTCCCGGCGGCGAAGTGCTGGTGATCGACGAAAGCTACAACGCCAACCCGGTGTCGATGGCGGCGACGCTGGCGGTGTTCGCGGAGGAGAAGGCGGTGCGCAAGATCGCCGTGCTCGGCGACATGTACGAGCTGGGCGCCGGCAGCCGGGCGTTCCACGAAGGGCTCGCCGAGCCGGTGAAGGCGAGCGGCGCTCAAATGGTGCTTCTCGTCGGCGAAGCGATGGGCGCGCTGGCGAATGCGCTTGAGGGCGAGGTCGATTTCGTCCATGTGCCCGACGCAATCACCGCGCGCGACCGGCTGAAGGCGATGCTGGCGCCTGGGGACGCGGTTCTCATCAAGGGTTCGAACGGAGTGGGGCTCGCCGCCGTCGTAGCCGGCCTGGCGGGCGGGAAGACGTAAATGCTGTATTGGATCGCGGAACACCTCCACTTCGCGGGGCTCTTCAACCTCATTAGGTATCTGAGCTTCCGCACCGGCGGCGCCGTCGCCACCGCCTTGTTCCTCGGCCTGCTGATCGGTCCCAAGTTCATCGGCTGGCTGCGCGTGCGGCAGGGCAAGGGCCAGCCGATCCGCGACGACGGCCCGCAGAGTCACCTTGCCAAGCGCGGCACGCCGACGATGGGCGGCCTGATGATCCTGACCAGCGTCGCGGTGTCGATGCTGCTGTGGATGGATTATGCCAACCCTTACGTCTGGGCGTGCCTGTTCGTCACCTTGGGGTTCGGCGCGATCGGCTTCCTCGACGATTACGACAAGGTGACCAAGGCCAGCCACAAGGGCGTTTCCGGCAAGGTGCGGCTGGCCGGCGAGTTCATCATCGCCGGGATCGCCGCGGCGCTGATCACCCACCTGAACGGGACGCATCTCTATCTGCCGTTCGTGACCGGGCTGTCGATCGACCTCGGCTGGTTCTACATCGTCTTCGCCGCGTTCGTGATCGTCGCGTTCGGCAATGCAGTGAACCTGACCGACGGGCTCGACGGGCTGGCGACGATGCCGGTGATCATCGCCGCGGTGGCGTTCATGATCATCGCCTACCTCGTCGGCAACGCGAAGTTCGCCGATTATCTCGGCATCCCGCACGTCGAGGGCGCGGGCGACCTCGCGATCTATTGCGGCGCGATCGCGGGGGCGGGGCTCGCGTTCCTGTGGTTCAACGCGCCGCCGGCCGCCGTCTTCATGGGCGATACCGGGAGTCTGGCGCTGGGCGGCGCGCTCGGCGCGATCGCGGTGACGGCGCATCACGAGATCGTTCTGGCGATCATCGGCGGGCTGTTCGTCGTCGAAGCGCTGAGCGTGATCATCCAGGTGTTCTTCTTCAAGCGCACCGGCAAGCGCGTGTTCCGCATGGCGCCGATCCATCACCATTTCGAGCAACTCGGCTGGAGCGAGCCGACCGTGGTGATCCGCTTCTGGATCATCGCCCTCGTGCTGGCGCTCGCCGGGCTGTCGACGTTGAAATTGCGGTGATCACGAGCGAGGCCTGGCGCGGCAGACGCTATGCAGTGCTCGGGCTGGCAAGGTCAGGGGCGGCGACGGTGCGCGCGCTGCTGGCGAGCAGGGCCGAGGTGGCGGCGTGGGATAGCGATGCGGCGCGGCGCGACGCCCTTTTAGCCCCTCCCCTTCAGGAGCATCGGGTCGGCCATGCCCCCGGCATGGCCTCAACAGCGCGGGGCGCTGTTGACCCGATGCTGGGTTGGGGGTGGGGGAGTTCGGCAAGCGCTTCGTTTGCGGCTCTGCCCCACCCCAACCCCTCCCCTGAAGGGGAGGGGCTTTTGGCGATCATTGACCCCGAGACCCTCGACCTCACGGGGTTCGCCGGTGTCGTCGTATCGCCCGGCGTGCCGCTCAATCGTCATCCGATCGCGGCGAAGGCGCGTGCGGTGGGCGTGCCGGTCATCGGCGATATCGAACTGTTCGCCCAAGCGCGCGCGGAGCTGCCGCCGCACAAGGTGGTGGGAATTACCGGCACCAACGGGAAATCGACCACCACCGCGCTGATCCATCACATTCTCGAGACCGCCGGCGTTCCCGCGCGGCTCGGCGGCAATATCGGGCTGCCGATCCTCGGGCAGGAGCCGCTGCCCGAAGGCGGCGTCTATGTGCTCGAGCTGTCGAGCTACCAGATCGACCTGACGCAGAGCCTCGATTGCGACGTCGCGGTGCTGCTCAACATCACCCCCGACCATCTCGACCGCTACGCCGATTTTCAGGCCTATGCCGACAGCAAGACGCGGTTGTTCACGATGCAGGCGTCGACGCATGAGGCGATCGTCGGGATCGGCGATGCGGCTTCGGCGGCGGTCGCGCGCAGCCTGTCGGCGCGGGGCGAACATCTCACCAAGATCGCGCCCGGTGTGTGCCTCGACCAGTCGCGCTGGCCGTCGCTCCAGGGACCGCACAATGCGCAGAACGCGCTTGCGGCGATCAGTGCGGCGCGCGCGCTCAGGGTCGAAGAGGCGGCAATCGATCGCGGCCTGGCGAGCTTCGCCGGCCTGCCGCATCGGATGCAGTGGGTCGGCGAGCGGGGCGGGGTCGCGTTCATTGACGATTCGAAGGCGACCAACCCGGACAGCGTCGCGCCGGCGCTGGCCGCGTTCGAGCGCATTCACTGGATTCTCGGCGGGCTCGCCAAGAGCGACGATCTTGACGCCTGCCGGCCGCATTTCGGGCACGTCGCGCACGCCTATACGATCGGCGAGGCGGGGCCGCGCTTCGCCGAGCTGCTGCGGCCGCATATGGCGGTCGATGAAAGCGGCACGCTCGACGCCGCGGTTAAGGCGGCGGCGGCGAATGCGGCCGTCGGCGAGACGGTGTTGCTGTCGCCCGCCTGCGCCTCGTTCGATCAGTTTCGCGATTACGAGGCGCGCGGGGACGCATTCCGCGCGGCGGTGGAGGGGCTGGCATGAACGACGTCGCCGCTGAGCGAGCCGGGCTGATCGCCCGCTTCAAGCCGCGCAGCGGGCGCGGCGATGCGACCCCGCTGGCGATGTGGTTCTGGGACATCGACCGCGTGCTGCTGCTGATCGCCCTGGTGCTGATCGCGATCGGGCTGATCGCGGTGGCGGCGGCGTCGCCGGCGAGCGCGGTGCGCTATTCGGGCGGCTCGCGCCACATCGCGCCGCTCTATTATTTCTGGCGGCAGCTCGCCTGGGTGGCGCTGTCGCTGCCGGTGATGTTCGTCGTGTCGATGCTGCCGATCAACACCGCCAAGCGGTTCGCGATCATCGGCTGCGTCGTCTGCGTTGCGTTGCTCGCGATGGTGCCGTTCGTCGGCGCGGCGGTGAACGGCGCACGACGCTGGTTCGGCGTGGGGATCGGGCAGTTCCAGCCGTCGGAGTTTTTGAAGCCCTTCTTCATTGTGACCACCGCCTGGTTGCTGTCGCTGCGCGCGCAGGACAGCGAGCTGCCGGTGTTTCCGATCACGCTGGCGATGACCGCGACGATCGGCGTGCTGTTGATGATGGAACCCGATTTCGGGCAGACGATGATCTTCGGCCTGGTGTGGATGGCGCTGCTGATGATCGCGGGCACGTCGTGGCGGACGCTGGCGACGCTGGTGGCGTGCGTGCCGGTCGGGCTGCTCGCCGCCTATACCTTCTACGATACGGCCCGGATGCGGATCGACGGCTTCCTGTTCCCCGACGCCGATACGACGCAGATCGACCATTACCAGACCGACATGGCGCACGCGACGCTGACCGCCGGCGGGCTGTTCGGCACCGGGCCGGGCGGGGGGGTGATGAAGTTCAAGCTGCCCGAGGCGCATACCGACTATATCTTCTCGGTGATCGGCGAGGAGTTCGGGCTGATCGCCTGCGCGATCGTGGCGCTGCTGTTCCTGGCGCTGGTGATCCGCGTGTTCGTCAAGCTGCTCGACGAGCAGGACGAGTTCCGTTTGCTCGCCGCCGCGGGGCTCGCGACGCAGTTCGGGGCGCAGGCGACGATCAACATCCTGGTCAATACCGGCATGGCGCCGTCGAAGGGTATGACGCTGCCGTTCATCAGCTACGGCGGGTCGTCGATGGTCGCGCTGTCGATCGGCATGGGGCTGCTGCTCGCATTCACGCGGCGAAACCCGTTCTTGACGCGCTCTCCCTATGTCGTGCGATGGAGCGGAGCATGACACGCGAACGCCGCTTCGTTCTCGCCGCCGGGGGCACCGGCGGCCATATGGTTCCCGCCGCCGCGCTCGCGGCCGAGCTCGCCCGGCGCGGCCATCGCGTCGCGCTGGTGTCGGACGAGCGCGGGGTGCGCTTCCCCGGCCTGTTCGAGGAGGTGGAGACGCATATCCTGCCCGCAGGCCGCATGGCGGGCGGGCCGATCGGCTGGCTCAAGGGCGCGCGGCAGGTGCTCGCGGGGCGGGCGATGGCGCGCGAGCTCTACCGCACGTTCAGGCCCGAAGCGGTGATCGGCTTCGGCGGCTATCCCGCGCTGCCGGCGCTGCTCGCCGCGTTCAGGGCGAAGATCCCGACTGCGGTACACGAGCAGAATGCGGTGCTGGGCCGGGTCAACCGCCTCGTCGCCAGGAAGGTCGACGCCATCGCCACCTCTTATGCCGAGGTCGAGCGGCTCAAGCCCGAATGGCAGCCGAAGACGCGGCTGGTCGGCAATCCGGTGCGCGAGGCGGTGCTCGCCTTGCGCGACCGGCCCTATCCCCTGCTGGAGGAGGAGGGCATCTTCCGCGTGCTCGTCACCGGCGGCAGCCAGGGCGCGAGCGTGCTGAGCGAGGTCGTCCCCGACGGCCTGGCGATGCTGCCGGTCAGCTTCCGCCGCCGGCTGCAGGTGACACATCAGGCGCGCGTCGAGGATATCGACGCCGCGCGCGCCAAATATGCCGAGCTGCAGATCGCGGCGGACCTTGCGACCTATCTTCCCGACATGCCCGAACAGCTCGCCTGGGCGCATCTCGTCATTGCGCGCGCCGGCGCCTCGACCATCGCCGAGCTGACCGCGGCGGGACGGCCGGCGATCCTGGTCCCGCTGCCGATCGCGACCGACGACCACCAGACCGCCAACGCGCGCGAGATCACTGCGGCAGGCGGCGCGCGGACGATCAATCAGAAGGCGTTCACGCCGAAGGAACTCGCCAAGCAGATGCAGAAGCTGGGGCTCGATCCGGTCGCGCTGCAGAACGCGGCGGCGCGGGCGAAGAGCTGCGGGCGGCCCAACGCGACGCGCGATCTCGCCGACCTCGTTGAATGGCTCGCGCCCGCGCCCGAGGGGCCGCGCGAATATGGCGTGCCGCTGCCCGAGGATGTGGCGGCATGAGGGGCGTCGGCACCGACATCGGCACGATCCACTTCGTCGGCATCGGCGGCATCGGCATGTCGGGGATCGCCGAGGTGATGCACAATCTCGGCTATTCGGTGCAGGGTTCCGACCTCGCCGAGGGCGCGACGGTGCAGGCGCTCAGGGCCAAGGGCATCGCCGTCCATATCGGGCACAGCCCCGACAATCTCGGCAATGCCGCGGTCGTCGTGATCTCGACCGCGGTCAAGCGGGGCAATCCGGAGGTCGAGGCGGCGCTTGAAAAGCGGATCCCGATCGTTCGTCGTGCGGAAATGCTTGCGGAACTGATGCGGCTGAAATCGACCGTCGCGGTGGCGGGCACGCACGGCAAGACGACGACGACGTCGATGGTCGCAGCGCTGCTCGACGCGGGCGGGATCGATCCGACGGTCATCAACGGAGGGATCATCAACAGCTACGGCTCCAATGCGCGATTGGGCGCCAGCGACTGGATGGTGGTCGAAGCGGACGAGAGCGACGGCAGCTTCCTCAGGCTCGACGGCACGCTCGCGGTGGTCACCAACATCGATCCCGAGCATCTCGACCATTACGGCGATTTCGATCGCGTCAAAGCCGCCTTCGTCGAGTTCGTCGAGAACGTGCCCTTCTATGGCGCGGCGTTCCTGTGCCTCGACCACCCGGAAGTGCAGGGGATCGTCCCGCGCATCCGCGACCGGCGGATCGTGACCTATGGCTTCGCGGCGCAAGCCGACGTGCGCGGGACGAACGTGGTGCCGGTCCCCGGCGGCAACCGCTTCGACGTGGTGATTCGCAACCGCGATGGCGAGACGCGGACGATCGAGGGCGTGTGGCTGCCGATGCCCGGGCGTCACAACGTCCAGAACGCGCTGGCCGCGATCGGCGTCGCGATCGAGATCGGTATCGACGATGCGACGATCCAGCAGGGCTTCGCCGCGTTCGGCGGGGTCAAGCGGCGCTTCACCCGCGTGGGCGAGGTGTCGGGTGTGCCGATCATCGACGATTACGGTCATCACCCTGTCGAAATCCGCGCGGTGCTGGCGGCGGCGCGCGAGGGGACCCAGGGCCGTGTCATCGCAGTGGTGCAGCCGCATCGCTATACGCGGCTGCGCGACCTGATGGGCGAGTTCCAGACCGCGTTCAACGACGCCGACATGGTGCTGGTGACGCCTGTCTATGCCGCCGGCGAGGCTCCGATCGAGGGAGTCGATGCGCTGGCGCTGGTCGAGGGGCTGAAACGGCGCGGGCACCGCTCGGCGGCGACGATTCCCGATGCGGATGCGCTGGGGACGGTGCTGGCCGAAACGATCCGCGAGGGCGACCTCGTTGTGTGCCTGGGGGCGGGCGACATTACCAAATGGGCGGCGGGGCTGGCGACCGCGATCGAAGCGTTGCGGGTGCCGGCATGAGCGCACCACGGAGGTTGGCGCGATGACCGTCTGCTACGCCCTCCCGCCGCTCCGCGGCACGGCCGAGCATCAGGGCAGCCTCGCCGAGTTCATCTGGTTCCGCACCGGCGGGCCGGCCGAATGGCTGGTGCGGCCCGAGAGTGTTCGGGACCTCGCGAGCTTCATGGCGGGGCTCGATCCGGATACGCCGGTGCTGCCGGTCGGGGTCGGCTCGAACCTGATCGTGCGCGACGGCGGGGTGCCCGGCGTGGTGGTGCGGTTGCCCAAGGCGATGGCCAAGGTGACGGTCGAGCCGGGCAATCGTGTCCGCGCCGGGGCGGGGGCGATGGGGATCACCGTCGCCAGCGCGGCGCGCGACGCGGGGATTGCGGGACTCGAGTTCCTGCGCGGAATTCCCGGCACGGTCGGTGGCGCCGTGAGAATGAATGCGGGCGCCTATGGCCGCGACACCAGCGACATTCTGGTCGAGGCGACCGTCGTGACGCGTGACGGCGCAATCGAGAGGTGGCCGGCCGAGCGCCTGGGCTATACCTATCGACATTCGGAGGTGCCGGTGGGCGCGGTGGTGGTCGAGGCGGTGTTCGCCGGCGTTCCCGGTGATAAAGCCGCGATCGCCGCCGAGATGGACCGTATCGCCGCCGAGCGCGAGGCGTCGCAGCCGCTGCGCTCGCGGACCGGCGGATCGACGTTCAAGAACCCGGAGGGCGACAAGGCGTGGCGGCTGATCGACGCCGCCGGGTGCCGCGGGCTGCGGCGTGGTGATGCGCAGGTCAGCGAGAAGCATTGTAATTTTCTGCTTAACCTTGGGGGGGCGACAAGCGCGGACATCGAGGCGCTCGGCGAGGAGGTACGGGATCGGGTCAATGCGCATTCGGGCGTGATGCTGGAATGGGAGATTCAGCGGGTGGGGGTATCGGCATGAGCATTGCCCAGACTTCCGGGGTGGTGAGGAGTTTTTCGTGACAGCCTCGCTCCACATTGCAGTGCTGATGGGCGGCTGGTCGGCGGAGCGTGAGGTGTCGCTGATGTCGGGCGCGGGCGTCGCCGAGGCGCTGGAGAGCCTCGGGCATCGCGTGACGCGGATCGATATGGGGCGCGACGTTGCGCTGAAGCTTGCGGAGGCGAAGCCCGATCTCGTGTTCAACGCGCTCCACGGGACGCCGGGCGAGGACGGGTCGGTGCAGGGGACGCTCGACCTGATGGGGTTGCGCTACACGCATTCGGGCATGGCGACCTCGGTGATCGCGATCGACAAGGTGCTGACCAAGCAGGCGCTCGTTCCGCACGGCATCCCGATGCCCGGCGGGCGGATCGTCAGGAGCGAGAGCCTGTACGAAGGCGATCCGCTCGCCCGGCCCTATGTGCTGAAGCCGGTCAACGAAGGTTCGTCGGTCGGAGTCGCGATCGTCACCGCCGACGGCAACACCGGCAACCCGATCGGGCGCGACGTTCGCGGGCCCTGGCAGGAGTTCGACGAGTTGCTCGCCGAACCCTATGTCCGTGGGCGCGAGTTGACCACGGCGGTGCTTGGCGAGGTGGCGCTCGGGGTGACCGAGTTGCGGCCGAAGAGCGGCTTTTACGACTATGACGCCAAATATACCGACGGGATGACCGACCATATCTGCCCGGCGGACATTCCCGATGAGATCGCCGATGCCTGCAAGCGGATCGCGCTCGAGGCGCACCGCCTGCTCGGCTGTTCGGGCTGCAGCCGCGCCGATTTCCGCTGGGATGACGAGCGCGGGGTCGAAGGGCTGTTCCTGCTCGAGGTCAACACGCAGCCGGGAATGACGCCGCTCAGCCTGGTGCCCGAACAGGCGCGCCACGCGGGCATGAGCTATGCCGAGCTGGTCCAGGTCATCGTCGATGAGGCGATGAAGGAGCCCGCGCCGTGAGCCGGACGATCCGACGCGGGCCGCCGCCGCGGCGGGCGATCGTGCGCGGCAAGAAGGCGCAGAAGCGCTCGCTCGGCGACCGGCTGATCGCGCTGGTCGGTATTTCCGAGGAAATGCTGCAGCGGATCGTCACCTGGACGATCGTCGCCGTCGTCGCTGCGCTGGCGCTGCTCGCGGCGGTCTGGGCGGGCGTTCCGGGGATGGTCGGCACTGCGCTCGCCGAGAGCCTGGGCCGCGCGGGCCTCAAGGTCGAGCAGATCCAGATCACCGGCCTCAAGAATATGGACGACCAGACGGTCTATGCGATCGCGCTCGACCAGCGTTCGCGCGCGATGCCGCTGGTCGATCTGGAGGACGTGCGCCAGCAATTGCTGCAATATGGCTGGATCAAGGATGCGCACGTCTCGCGGCGGCTGCCCGACATGCTGCTGATCCATATCGACGAGCGCACGCCCGCGGCCGTGTGGCAGGACAACGGCAAGCTGAGGCTGATCGATGCCTCGGGCGTGTTGCTGTCCGACGTGTCGCCGCAGGCGATGCCGAACCTGCCGCTGATCATCGGCCCCAATGCCAATACGCAGGAACCGGCCTATCAGGCGCTGCTCGATGCGGCACCGGCGCTGCGGCCGCGGGTGCGCGCGGCGACATGGGTAGGCAACCGGCGCTGGAATCTGCTGTTCGATAGCGGCGAGACGTTGGAACTGCCCGAGGAGAATCCGGCCGCGGCGCTGGTCAAGTTCGCCGAGATGGACGGCGCCGACCGGTTGCTCGGGCGCGGCTTCACGCGGTTCGACATGCGCGATCCGACCAAGCTGGTCGCGCGCAAGGGCGATGTCCTGACGAATCGTACGATCGGGGAGGATTCACAGCCGCGCCCGGCAGTGTATGATGGCGATACGGGGCGTCGGGATCGCGCGGCCGCCGGCAGCGAGCAGGGGTAACGGGGGGATGGCGAAGGCGGCACCCGAAGGATTGATTACGGCACTCGACATCGGCTCGTCCAAGGTGTCGGCGATGATCGCGCAGAAGGGTGACGGCGGCGAGCTGATCGTGCTCGGCACCGGCCAGCGCGAAAGCCGCGGGGTCAAGCGCGGCTATATCGCCGACATGGCCGCGACCGAGCTTGCGGTGCGCGAGGCGGTCGAGCAGGCCGAGCGGATCGCCGGGACCAATATCGAGAATGTGTGGGTCAGTTTTTCGGCGGGCGGACTGGTGTCGGATGTCGCTTCGGTCGAGGTGGAACTCGGCGGACACCGGATCGAGCAGGCCGACATCGACGAACTGCTCCAGGCCGGACGGGAGTCGATCGATCCGGCGGGGCGGATGGTGCTCCACGCGCAGCCGACGCTTTACACGCTGGACGGGCTGACCGGGGTCAAGAAGCCGCTGGGCCTCCATGCCGACCGGCTCGGCGTCCATATTCATGTCGTCGCCGCTGACGGGTCGCCGGTGCGCAATCTCGATCTCTGCGTCAGGAGCGCGCATCTGGAGGTCAAGTCGATCATCGCCTCGCCCGTCGCGACCGGGCTCGCTTGTTTGAGCGACGAGGAGCGCGAACTGGGAGTCGCGCTCGTCGAGCTGGGCGCGGGGATCACCAACGTGTCGCTGTTCGTGGGCGGGATGCTGGTCGGGCTGAGCTCGATTCCCTATGGTGCCGCCGACATTACCGATGACATCGCGTCGGCGTTCGGCACGCGGCGCGCGCAGGCCGAGCGGATGAAATGCTTCCACGGCTCGGCCAACATGAGCCCGCGCGACAATCACGACATGATCGAAGTCAAGCCGATCGCCGAGGACGATGCGACCGAGGGCAATCGGATCACCCGTGCGCAGCTGATCGGGGTAATCCGCCAGCGGCTGGAGCATCTTTCGGGGCAGATCCAGGCCGCGCTCAAGGACCTCGGCTTCGACGGCCCGGTCGGTCGCCAGGTGGTGCTGACCGGCGGCGGGGCGGAGCTGAACGGGATCGCCGACTATTTCCAGCAGTCGCTGGGGCGTGCCGTCCGGGTCGGCCGACCGCGCGGACTGACCGCTTTGCCCGAAGCGCATTCGGGTCCGGCTTTCGCCACGCTCGCGGGGCTGGTTTACTACGCTGCATCCGATCCGGTCGATCTCAGGGCCACCGCGCGCGCAGAACAGGCGGTGCATCGGCCGAAAGGATTTGCCGCAATCAGACGGTTCGTTTCGGCAGTGAAAGCGAATTATTAAGGAATTATGTCCGGCGCCTGTGATTTGGTCTTTAACCGGTCCGGGGTGTCGTGCAAAAGCAGACGACTTTGAAGGTACAGCCTCCGCGTATTCGGGAGGCAGGGCGGAGACAGGGCGATGAGCATCGAATTTCTTCCACCGGACGTCGACGAACTGACGCCGCGGATCAGCGTGATCGGCGTGGGCGGCGCCGGCGGCAACGCAATCGCGAACATGATGCGTGCCGAAGTGCAGGGCGTCGAGTTCCTCGTCGCCAACACCGACGCACAGGCGCTGAAGCAATCGGTCGCGCCGCATCGCATCCAGCTGGGCGCCAAGATCACCCAGGGGCTGGGCGCCGGGTCGCGGCCCGAAATCGGACGCGCGGCGGCCGAGGAGACGATCGATCAAGTCGTCAAGAGCCTCGACGGCGCACACATGTGCTTCATCGCCGCGGGAATGGGCGGCGGCACCGGAACCGGCGCCGCGCCGGTCATCGCCAAGGCGGCGCGTGACATGGGCATCCTGACGGTCGGCGTCGTCACCAAGCCGTTCGCCTTCGAAGGCAGCCGCCGCGCCAAGTCCGCCGAGGCCGGGATCGAGGAGCTGCAGAAGTTCGTCGATACGCTGATCGTCATCCCCAACCAGAACCTGTTCCTGATCGCCAACGCGAACACGACCTTCAAGGAAGCGTTCCAGATGGCCGACGAGGTGCTGCAGCAGGGCGTGCGCGGCATC
>DASTWI010000056.1:0-26139 GCA_035776635.1 Sphingomonas sp.
CCGGGTCGTCGAGGAACGGGTGGAACAGCCCGATCGCATTCGAGCCGCCGCCGACTGCCGCGATCAGCAGGTCGGGCAAGCGCCCCTCGGCCTTGAGAATCTGCGCGCGCGCCTCTGTGCCGATCACCGATTGGAAATCGCGGACCAGCTCCGGATAAGGGTGCGGCCCGGCCGCGGTGCCGATGATGTAGAAGGGGTCGTGGACTGTCGCGACCCAGTCGCGCAGCGCTTCGTTCATCGCGTCCTTGAGCGTCTGCGCGCCGCTCGTCACGGCACGGACCTCGGCGCCGAGCAGCTTCATGCGGAAGACGTTAGGCTGTTGCCGCTCGATGTCGCGCGCGCCCATGAAGATCGTGCAGGGCAGGCCGAAGCGTGCGCAGACCGTCGCGGTGGCGACGCCGTGCTGCCCCGCGCCGGTCTCGGCGATGATCCGCGTCTTGCCCATGCGCCGCGCGAGCAGGATCTGGCCGATGCAATTATTGATCTTGTGCGCGCCGGTGTGGTTGAGCTCTTCGCGCTTGAAATAGATTTTGGCGCCCATGCCCGCCGGCGCGCGTTCGCGGTAATGCGCGGTCAGCCGCTCGGCGAAATAGAGCGGGCTGGGGCGGCCGACATAATGTTCGAGCAAGTCGTCGAATTCGGCGCGGAAGGCGGGATCGGCCTTGGCGCGCTTGTATTCGCGCTCGAGGTCGAGGATCAGCGGCATCAGCGTTTCGGCGACGTAGCGGCCGCCGAAAGCGCCGAAATGCCCCCGATCATCGGGCTGGTTGCCGTAGGAATTCGCGGTCATTGCGAGTGCGCTTTAGGCGCGTGCGGATGCCTCGCCAACCCCGTTCGCCCTGAACCTTCGACTTCGCTTCGCAGGGCCGCATTTTCCGGTCGGGAGGAGAACGGTGCTTCGACAAGCTCAGCACGAGCGAAGCTAAGCGTTCGTAACCGCCCTCAGGAACGCGGCGATCTTGTCCACATCCTTGATGCCCGGCGCCGATTCGACGCCCGAGGAGACGTCGACCAGCCGCGTGCCGGTGCGGCCGATCGCCTCGGCCACATTCATCGGATCGAGGCCGCCGGACAGCGCCCAGGGCAGCGGATGGCGGAAGCCGTCGAGCAGCCGCCAGTCGAAGCGGAGCCCCATGCCGCCGGGATGCGCGGCGTCGTCGGGCACCTTGGCGTCGTAGAGGATTCGATCGGCAGCACCGGTAAAGTCGCGCGCGAGGTCGAGGTCGGCGCGAGTCTTGACCGCGACGGCGGCCCAGACCTCGCGTCCGGTACGACCGCGGATCGCGGCGGTGCGCGCCGGGGAAGCCTTGTGGAGCTGAATCGCGTCGAGCCGGCCAGTCGCGATTGCGGAATCGAGCAGCGCATCGTCGGGATCGACGAACACGCCAACCTTCGCGACATGGCTCGGCACGCGCGCGGCGAGCGCAGCGGCTTGCTCCACCGTCACAGTGCGCGGGCTCGGCGGGAAGAAGACGAATCCGACATGGGTCGCGCCCCCGGCAATCGCGGCGGCAAGCGTGTCAGGCGTCGAAAGGCCGCAGATCTTCGCGGTGGCGGGCATCGAGCAATCCAGGAAAGTGGGTCTGCAGCGCGGAACGTAGGCGATTTCGTCGCTCAGCCAAGCCCGCTATCAGCTCAAGACCCGATCGTCGAACAGGCCGAACGCCAGCGTGCTCGCGTACATCGCCACCGCCTGGTCGCGCGGCATCGTGCTCGCCCATTTGCGCATGTCGAAGGCTGCGTTCTGGAGCGCCATCAGCGTTTGCGCGGCGACCAACGGGTCGATCGGACGGATCGAGCCTTCGGCGATGCCGTCCGACATCGTGCCGGCGAAGCGGCGCGCGATGCGGTTCGAGCGCTCGACCATCTCGGCGCGGACGCGCGGCGGGAGGCCGTGGAGCGCCGTCGTGCGCAAGAGCGGGCCGCGTTCGGAGAACTGGACGTCGAGCAGCGTCGCGATCGTGCTCGACAGCCGGCGCCAATGATCATCGCCACGCTCATCGGCCAGCCGCTGCGCGTCGGCGATGGTGTCGAAGCTGCGCTTGTAGCAGGCGATGACCAGATCGTCCTTCGCATCGAGGTGGTGGTAGAAGCTGCCCTTGGTGACATTGAGCTCCGACGCGATTCTTTGCACCGAGGCGCCGCGATAGCCGAGCTCATTGATGAGCCGAGTCGCCGCGCGCAGGAACTGCTCGCGCCCCGGCACCGCTTCGTCATGGTCGAGATCGATGAGGTCGGGGGTCCAGTGCCGCCCTTTCGCGACGATGCCGTGGGCGAACACGTCCATCAGCCGCGCCTCGACGCGGTCGTACTGGTCGGGGTCGTAGCGGACCAGCCACACCGGCAGCCAGAAGGTGTTCTCCAGCAGCACGTGCGCGCGCGCGCCGTAAAGGTCGTGCTCGGCGCGGCTGCCGTCCTTGCCCCACAGGTCGCGCGTCTTGCGGAACACCTCGCGCCAGCCGGCGAGCAGCGGGCCCTTGAACGGCTCCTCCATCGCGCGAAGGTCGGAGAGGACCGCGACTTCCTGTTCCGCGCCCTGTTCGATGCGCGCGAGGCGCTGCATGTTGATCGACAGATAGCGCGCGACGCGGGCGTAGGGAGTCGGCTCCTCCATCGCCTCGTCGAGCATCGCCTTCAAGGTCTCGAGCGTGTTCTCGAAACACGCGGCGGCGAGGTCGTCCTTGCGCTTGAAATAATAAGTGACGCTGGTGGTATTGAGCCCGACGCGGCGCGCGACGTCGGCGAAGGTCATGCCCTTGGCGGACTGTTCGTTGATCGCCTGCGCGGCGGCGGCGAGGATCGCGTCGCGCTTCGCCCGGAACCGCTTGGTCGCGCCCTCATGCTCGTCCCGTACTGACGCCAACCGCCCCTCCATCGGACCAGATTACCAGCTTCGTTTCGAAGAAACAGTCCCTTTCGGCACTTTCGCGCGACAACGCAATACCGGGGTCGGGAACCGTGAATGCGAGGCCGCTGCGACTTTACCGAAGATGCGGTATGGTTTAGGCGGGGCGAAAGACCACCCGCGAGCGGAGGATGCCCATGGATTTCACGATGACCGATCGCGAGACCCGTTGGCGGGACCGCGTGCGCGACTTCATCGACCGCGAAATCCGCCCTCGTCAGGCCGAATATGACGCCCAGGCGCACGAAGGCGCGCGCTGGAAAGTGATTCCGGTGATCGAGGAGGTCAAGGCGAAGGCGCGCGCTGCGGGGCTGTGGAACTTCTTCATGCCGCCACGCTCGGGGCGGCCGCATGTCGACGATTCGTTCGAGTTCGAGGGCGCGCAGCTCAGCAATCTCGAATATGCGTTATGCGCCGAGGAGATGGGCAAGGTCGGCTGGGCGAGCGAATGCTTCAACTGCTCCGCGCCCGATACGGGCAACATGGAGGTGCTGCTGCGCTACGGCACCGCTGCGCAGAAGGAGCGGTGGCTGAGGCCGCTGATGAATGGCGAGATCCGCTCCGCCTTCCTGATGACCGAGCCGGCGGTCGCCTCGTCCGACGCGACCAACATCCAGACGAGCATGGTGCGCGACGGCGATACCTATGTCGTCAACGGGCGCAAATGGTGGTCGAGCGGAGTGGGCGATCCGCGCTGCAAGGTCGCGATCCTGATGGGCAAGACCGACCCGCAAGCGAGCCGGCACACCCAGCAATCGATGATGATCCTCGACATGGAGTCGCCCGGCGTGAGGATCGAGCGGATGCTGTCGGTCTATGGCTATGACCACGCGCCGCACGGGCACGGCGAGGTGGTGCTGGAGAATGTCCGCGTGCCGGCGGAGAATATGCTGCTCGGCGAGGGGCGCGGGTTCGAAATCGCGCAAGGGCGGCTCGGGCCGGGGCGCATCCATCATTGTATGCGGACGATCGGTGTTGCCGAGACGGCGATCGAGGCGATGGCGAAGCGGCTGCTGACGCGGGTCGCGTTCGGCAAAAGGATCGCCGATCATTCGGTATGGGAGCAGCGGATCGCGCGGGCGCGGATCGACATCGAGATGACGCGGCTGCTTTGCCTCAAGGCTGCCGACATGATGGACAAGGCGGGGAACAAGGCGGCGCAACTCGAGATCGCGATGGTCAAGGTGCAGGCACCGGTGATGGCGCTGCAGATTTTGGACGATGCGATCCAGGCGCACGGCGGCGGCGGGGTGAGCCAGGATTTCCGGCTGGCGCACGACTGGGCGGCGATGCGGACGCTCAGGTTCGCCGACGGGCCCGATGAGGTCCACAACCGGGCGATCGCGCGGCACGAGTTCGGGAAATATGCCGAGTTGCCGGCCGTCGCTGCGGCCAGGGAAGCGGTGCGGCGCTGACCCAAACCCCGTTCGTGCTGAGCTTGTCGAAGCACCGTTCTTTCCGAACGCGGGTAGAAGTGAAGAACGGCCCTTCGACAAGCTCGGGGCGAACGGATGTGGGAGTGAATCTTGAAAGCAGCCGTCCTGTTCGAACCCAAGACCCCGCTGTCGATCGAGCAAGTGTCGGTCGCCAAGCCGGGGCCGCGCGAGGTGCTGATCCGCACCGCGGCGGTCGGCGTGTGCCGGTCCGACCTGCATTTCGTCGACGGCGCCTATCCGCACCCCCTGCCGACCATTCCGGGGCACGAGGCGGCGGGGGTGGTCGAGGCGGTCGGAGAAGAGGTCTCGACGGTCAAGGTCGGCGACCATGTCGTCACGTGCCTGTCGGTCTTCTGCGGTCATTGCGAGCAGTGCGTCACCGGGCACATGGCGCTATGCGTGGATACCAGCACCAGGCGCGCCAAGACCGCGCCGCCGCGGCTCAGCATGAACGGTGCGCCGGTGCATCAGATGCTCAACCTGTCGGCCTATGCCGAGCAGATGCTGGTCCACGAGCACGCCTGCGTCGCGATCGACCGCGACATGCCCCTGGATCGCGCCGCGCTGATCGGCTGCGCAGTGACGACCGGCGCGGGCGCGGTGTTCAACACTACCGACGTGACGCCGGGCGAGACGGTGTGCGTGGTCGGCTGCGGCGGGATCGGCCTCGCGGCGGTCAACGCGGCGAAGATCGCCGGCGCGGGCAGGATCATCGCGCTCGATCCGGTGGCGGAAAAGCGCGCGGTGGCGGAGAAACTGGGTGCGACGCATGTGATCGATGCGCTATCGGAGACCGCGGCGGACGAGGTGATCGAAATCTCGCGCGGCGGGGTCCATCACGCGATCGAGGCGGTCGGGCGGCCGCACTCAGCGGCGACCGCGGTCAAGGTGCTGCGGCGCGGGGGAACGGCGACGATCCTGGGGATGATGCCGCTCTCCGAGACGGTCGGGCTGTCGGCGATGGACTTGCTCTCGGGCAAGAAGCTGCAGGGTGGGCTGATGGGATCGAATCGCTTTCCGGTCGATATCCCGCGATTGGTCGACTTCTACATGCGCGGACTGCTCGATCTCGATACGATCATCGCCGAGCGGATGCCGCTCCAACGGATCAACCACGCGTTCGACGAGCTGCGCAAGGGCGATGCGACGCGGTCGGTGGTGGTGTTCGGGTGAACGCGAGTTCCTCCGTCACCCCGGACGTGCTCCCGGGTCCGCCGTCGCTCCGGACTGTCGGCCGATGGGAGTGCGCCACCGTGGATGCCGGAACAAGTCCGGCATGACGACGCAAGGCGAAATCCGCACCATCGCGGTTGCCGAGAAGGATCGGCTCGACGAGGTCGCGCTCACCGCGTGGATGGTCGAGAACGTCGCCGATTTTCGCGGACCGCTCAGCTACGCCAAGTTCGCCGGCGGGCAGTCGAACCCAACCTATCGCCTCGACAGTCCCTCGGGCGCCTACGTTCTGCGCCGCAAGCCGTTCGGGCCGCTGCTCCCCTCGGCACATGCGGTCGATCGCGAATATCGGCTGATCGCCGGGCTCCATCCGGCCGGATTTCCGGTCGCGCGGCCATATGGCCTCTGCATCGACGAGAGCGTGATCGGCGCAGTGTTCTACGTGATGGGCTATGCCGACGGGCGGAACCTGTGGGACGGGACGCTGCCCGACGCTGCGCCAGCCGCGCGCACGCAACTCTATCACGCGATGGGTGATACGCTCGCCCGGCTTCATACCATCGACTACGAAGCGGCGGGGCTCGGCGACTACGGAAAACCCGGCAACTATTTCGAGCGCCAGGTCGCGCGCTGGACAAAGCAGTACCGCGCCAGTGAGACCGAGCACATGCCCGAAGTCGAGCGGCTGATCGCATTCCTGGCGAAAACCATCCCGCCGCAGACACGGACGTCGATCGTTCATGGCGATTATCGGATCGACAACATGATCTTCGCGCATGACGAACCTGAGGTCATCGCGGTGCTCGATTGGGAGCTGTCGACGCTTGGCGATCCGCTCGCCGACTTTTCCTATTTCCTGATGAGCTGGGTGACCGAGCCCGAGGGCCGTTCTGGCGTCAAGGGCCGCACCGGGGCCGAAACGGGGATCCCGACGATCGACGAGATGGTCGAGCGCTATTGCGCAGCGACGGGGCGTGACGGCGTGCCCGACCTCAACTGGTATTTCAGCTACAATCTGTTTCGGCTGACGGGGATCGTCCAGGGAATCAAGAGGCGCATCGTCGACGGCACCGCCTCGAGCGCGCAGGCGGAGAAGTCGGCGGCGGGCGTGTACCGGCTGGCCAGGGCGGCGTGGGATTTCGCGGTGAAGGCAGGGGCGGAATAGCGAACCCAAATCGAACGGGAAAGGGGAACGAGCGTGTCGCAATTCGATCTGACCGGCAAGGTCGCCATCGTCACCGGCTCGTCGCGCGGCATCGGCAAGGCGAGCGCGATCGAGCTCGCCGAGCATGGCGCGAAGGTCGTCATCTCGAGCCGCAAGCAGGACGCGTGCGACGCCGTCGCCGCGGAGATCAACGCCAGGTACGGCGAGGGCACCGCAATCGCGGTCGCCGCCACCATCTCGGACAAGGACGCGTTGCGGCATCTCGTCGACGAGACCGGCCGCGTGTTCGGCAAGATCGACGTCCTGGTCTGCAACGCCGCGTCGAACCCCTATTACGGCCCGCTCGCCGGGATCAGCGACGATCAGTTCCGCAAGATCCTCGACAACAACATCCTGTCCAATCACTGGCTGATCCAGCTGGTCGCGCCCGAGATGCGCGCGCGGCGCGACGGGAGCATCGTCATTATCTCGTCGATCGGCGGTTTGCGCGGCTCGCCGGTGATCGGCGGCTATAACGTGTCGAAAGCCGCGGACTTCCAGCTCGCGCGCAACTATGCGGTCGAATACGGGCCCGAGGGCGTCCGCGTGAACTGCATCGCGCCGGGGCTGATCCGCACCGATTTCGCGCGCGCGTTGTGGGAGGACCCCGAAACCGAGAAGCGCAGCACCCGCGGCACACCGCTGCGCCGCATCGGCGAGCCGGAGGAGATTGCCGGCGCGGTCGTGTTCCTCGCCTCGAAGGCGAGCGCCTTCATCACCGGGCAGGCAATCGTGATCGATGGCGGGGCGACGATTTAGGCTTCCCGGCGAAAGCTGGGGAATCGCGTCCAGGACGGACAGGCATGGATGCCAGCCTTCGCTGGCATGACGGAGGTGAAGATGCGGTTCAAGGGCAAGTCGATCATCGTCACCGGCGCGGGCTCCGGGATCGGGCGCGCCTCGGCCCGCGCTTTCGCGGCGGAGGGCGGGCAGGTGGTCGTCGCCGACTGCACCGAGGGCGCCGACGAGACCGCCGGCCTGATCGTCCGCGACGGCGGCACCGCGCGCGCGATCCAGATGGACGCCGGCGCGGAGGACGATGTCGCGCGCACCGTCGCGCTGGCGTGCGAGGTGTTCGGCGGGCTGGACGTGATCTACGCCAATGCCGGGATTTCGGGTGGGATTCCCGGCATTTTCGACTGCACGGTCGAGCTGTGGAGCGAGGTGCTGCGCGTCAACCTGATCGGGCCGTTCCTCGCGATCAAGCACGCCGCGCCCCGGATCATCGAACGCGGCAAGGGCGCGATCGTCTGCACCGCGAGCGTGGCCGGCCTGCGGTCGGGCGCCGGCGGGCCGCCCTATTCGGCGTCGAAGGCAGGCGTCATCAGCCTGGTTCAAACGGCGGCGCAGCAGCTTTCCGGCACCAACGTCCGCGTCAACGCGATTTGCCCCGGGCTGATCGAAACCGGAATGACGAAGCGCGCGTACGATTATGCCCGCGAGCATGGCAAGGAGGGCAGGATCGGCCGCCTCAACCCGCTTCGCCGCGGCGGCGAGCCCGAGGAGATCGCCCGCGTCGCGCTGTTCCTCGCATCCGACGAGGCAAGCTACATCAACGGCCAGGCGATCGCCGTCGACGGTGGGCTGTCATCGAGCCACCCGGTGACGCGGCAGGAGTTCGGCAAGACCGCGGCGTGATGCGTCATGTGCGCATCCGGATCAGGCCTTCCTGCGCTGCGCTCGCCACCAGCCGTCCGTCGGCGGTGAAGATGCGGCCGCGGTTGAAGCCGCGCGCGTGCCCCGCCCACGGGCTGTCGCAAGTGTAGAGCAGCCATTCGTCGGTGCGGAACGGTTCGTGGAACCACAAGGCGTGATCGAGGCTCGCGGTCTGCAGGTTGTGCGTCATCCAGTTGACTCCGTGCGGCAGCAGCGAGGTGCCGAGCAGCGACATGTCCGACGCATAAGCCAGGATCGCCCGGTGCATCGCGCCATCGTCGCCGATCGGCGCGACGAGGCGGAACCAGCTGTGCTGCACCGGCGGCTGTTTTTCCGGGCGAAACCACGAGCGCGGGTGGACCGGGCGGATTTCGATCGGCCGCGCGCGCAGCATGTGGCGGCGAAATTTTTCCGGGATCTCGTCGATCATTTCGTGACGGAGCTCGAAATCGGATTTGAGGTTCTCTGGGCCCGGCACGTCGGGCATCGCGTCCTGGTGGTAAAGGCCGTCCTCCGGCGTCTGAAACGAGGCAGCCATGTTGAGGATCGGCTTGCCCTGCTGGATCGCAATGACGCGGCGGGTGGCGAAGCTGCGGCCTTCGAAGTCGCGGACGACGCGGAAAACGATGGGGAAATCCTCGCTCCCCGGCCGCATGAAATAGGCGTGGAGCGAATGCGCGGTCTTGGGCGCATCGGTCGAGCGCTGCGCAGCCTGAAGCGCCTGCGCGATCACTTGCCCGCCGAATACGCGCCCGACGCCGCCCGGCTGCCGCGCGCCTCGATAAAGGTCTGTATCGAGCTCCTCGATCGTCAGGAGATCGACGAGGGCCTGGGCGAGCTCGGCAGGCGGAGTGTCTGGGTGGGCGTTGTCCATTCGCTCTTCTCTATCCGTTCGCTTCGAGCGGAGTCGAGAAGCGCTGGCGGGGAATGCAAATCCGTTTCTCGACTTCGTTCGAAACGAACGGGATTATGATCAAAACCCCGCCGCGCGCGCCAACTTGTCGGCATGGAAATTGCTGTCGCCGAACAGCTCGACGAGGACGCGGGTGCGCTTCATGAAGAAGCCGATGTCGTATTCGTCGGTCATGCCGATGCCGCCGTGCATCTGGATACCCTCCTGTACCGCGAGCGTGGCGGCGAGGCCGGTCATCGCCTTGGCGACCGACACCGCTTCGCCGGCCGGATCGCCCGCATCGAGCAGTTGCTGCGCCTTGAGCACGGCGGCGCGGGCGACCTCCATTTCGGCATAGAGATGCGCAGCGCGGTGCTGGAGCGCCTGAAAGCTGCCGATCGGCTGACCGAACTGCTTGCGGTCCTTGAGATAGCCGACCGTCATGTCCATCGCCCCGACGCCGACGCCGAGCAGCTCGGCCGAGGCGCCCGCGCGGCCGGCGGCGAGCAGCGCGTTCAAGCGGCCGGCGCCGGCATCGACCTCGCCGATCACCGCGTCGGCATCGACCTCGACACCGTCGAAGGTCAGGCGCGAGGCGATGCTCGAATCGGCGAGCCGCTCTGGGACGTTGGTGAGGTTCGCCGCATCTTTGTGAACAGCGAATAGGGTGATTCCTTCATCGTCCGCAGGCGAACCCGACGTGCGGGCGGCGACGACAATCAGGTCGGCGACATGGCCGTATGCGACGAACTGCTTGGCGCCGGTCAGGCGGAAGCCGTTGCCGGCGCGCTCCGCCGTCATCGCGATGCGGGCACTGTGCTTCGAGCCCTCGTCGATCGCCAGCGCAGCGACCGTCTCCCCGGCGAGAATGCCGGGGAACCAGCGCTCGCCATGCGGCGTGCCCCGCAGCGCCGCGACCGCGGCCACCGCGGTGGAGAGGAAAGGCGAGGGGGAGAGGTTGCGGCCGATCTCCTCGAGCACTACGCCCGCCTCGACATGGCCGAGGCCGAGCCCGCCCTGATCCTCGCCGATCAGGATGCCGGTGAAACCCATCTCGGCGAAACGCTTCCACAGGTCGCGCGAGAAGCCGGTCGGGTCGTCGGCATCGCGAAGGTGGCGGAGGTGTGCGACCGGGGCGTGCTCGGCGACGAACTCGCGCGCGGTGTCGCGGAGCATCGCCTGTTCATCGTTGAGGGTAAGGGGCATTTCTTACTCCGTCACCCTAGCGAAGGCTGGGGTCTGTGTCTTTCAGTCGAGGACGCCATGGACCGGCCTTCGCTGGGGTGACGTCAGGAAGGCAAGTCAAGGATACGTTTGGCCACGATGTTGAGCTGGATCTCGCTGGTGCCGCCCTCGATCGAATTCGCCTTGGTCCTGAGCCACGCCCGCGCCGCCGCTCCGCCCGACGAGGCCTCGCTTTCCCATTCCAGCGCTTGCGTGCCGCCGGCGGCCATCAGCAGCTCGTGGCGCGCCTTGTTCAGTTCGGTGCCGTAATATTTCATCATCGAAGGCTGCGCGGGATGCGCCTTGCCTGCCTTCAGCTCGTCGATGAAACGTTCGGACATCGCCGCGAACGCCCGCGCGCGCACTTCGAACAGCGCGATCTGCCCGCGCAGGATCGGATCGACCCCGGCGCGCGCGGCCTCGATCAGCGGGTCGGCGCCGGTCGTTGCGAGCCCCATGCCCGAGATCATCTCGCGCTCGTGCCCGAGCAGGTATTTGGCGACTTCCCAGCCCTTGTTCTCGTCGTGGACTCGCTGGCTCTTGGGGACCTTCACGTTGTCGAAGAAGGTCTCGCAGAACGGCGAATAGCCCGAAATGAGAAGGATCGGTTTGGTCGAGACGCCCTCGCTCGCCATGTCGAACAGGAGAAAGCTGATGCCGCCCTGCTTCGACGCCTTCGACGTGCGCACGAGGCAGAAGATCCAGTCGGCCTTGTCGGCATAGCTGGTCCAGACCTTCTGGCCGTTGACGATATAATGGTCGCCGGCGTCCTCGGCCGAGGTAGCGAGGCTCGCGAGGTCGGACCCGGCGTTGGGTTCCGAATAACCCTGGCACCAGCGGATTTCGCCGCGGGCGATTTCGGGCAGGAAGCGCTTCTTCTGCGCCTCCGTGCCATATTTGAGCAGCGCGGGGCCGAGCATCGAGATGCCGAAGCTGTTCAAGGGATTGCGGGCGGCGATCCGGCGCATTTCCTCGCGCAGGATCTTGGTTTCGGCAGGGGAGAGGCCGCCGCCGCCATATTCCCGAGGCCAGTCGGGGACGGTCCAGCCGCGTGCCGCCATTCGGTCCATCCACCGCTTCTGCGCGGGGTTGAGTGCCGATTGATCGCGGCCACCCCAGCACACGTCTTTTTCCGAGCGGACGGGCTCGCGCATTTCGGGCGGGCAGTTGGCGTTGAGCCAGGCGCGGGTTTCGGCGCGGAAGGCGTCGAGGTCGATTTCGGTCATCCTTTACTCCGTCACCTCCGCGAAGGCCGGGGTCCACGTCCTTCTGTCGGAGGCATTGCGGCCAGTCATGAACTCCGGCCTTCGCTGGGGTGAGACAGCCCATGCGCCGCGCTCGCCACGGCGATGGCGGTGAAGTCACGGTTGGCAGCGGCGATGACCTGGAGACCGATGGGAAGGCCATTCGCGTCCGTGCCCACCGGCACGCTGGTCGCAGGGAGCATCGGGAAGGTGGCGAGGCCGGGGAAGGCGAGCTGGAGTCCGTAGGGCGTCGGCGCGCCGTCGACGATCAGCGTGCGCTCGGCAATCGGCGTATCGTCGTGCGCAAAGGCGGTGGTGCCGAAGGCGGGGGTGATCACCGCGTCGTAGGCGGCGAACAGCCGCGCCCAGGCGCGCGCGGCGCGCGCCTGCTCGTCGCCGAGCATGAACCAATCGGCGAGCGTCGGCAGCGGGCGACCTTCCTGCGGCGCCCCGCGCGTCATCGCGATGGTGAGCATGTGGATGTAGTGGCCGTATTGCGCAGCGAGGTCGGGGAGCAGGGTGCTCGCGCGATCGACCTGCGCGCCGGCGGCGGCGAAGGCATCGCCGAGGTGGCGGATCGCGTCGGCGATCGCGGATTCGACCTTGGCCAGCGGATGCTCCGGCAGCAGCAGGATGCGCCAGTCGCCGGGGTCACGCGGCTCGGGTTTGGGAAGCGGGATGTCGGCGAGGACGTCGAGCTCGGCAGCGAGGTCGTCCGGGTCGGCGGCCATAGGTCCGATCACCGACAGCGCGACACGAGCGTTGTCGGTGCGCGGAAAATAATGACCGTCGGGATCGAGCGCGGTGAAGGTCGGCTTGTGCCCCCAGACGCCGCAAAAGGCAGCGGGCACGCGGATAGAGCCGCCGATGTCCGAGCCCAGCTCGATCGGCACATATCCCGCCGCGAGCGCCGCCGCCGCGCCGCCCGACGAGCCGCCGCTGACGCGCCCCGGATCGTGCGGGTTGCGGGTGCGGCCGTAATTGGGGTTGTTGGCCTGGTGGTCGGCGAGCCCGACCGGAATGTTGGTCTTGCCGAGGATCACCGCGCCCGCCGCCTTGAGACGCTGCACCGCGACGGCGTCGGCCTGCGCGATATGATCGGCGTGTTCGGCGAAGCCCCAGCTGGTGGGAAGACCGGCGACGTCGAAGCTTTCCTTGACCGTCATCGGCACGCCGAAGAATGGGCGCCCCTTGTTTTCATCGGCGTCGGGGCCGGCGGCATCGAGTGACTTCGCGACGGCGCGGGCGCGGTCGAAGTCGCGAACGACGACGGCATTGATCTCCGCGTCTCGGGCTTCGATGCGGGCGATGGCGGCATCGGTCTCGGCGAGCGCGGTGGTCTCGCCCGAGCGGATCGCAGCGGCGGTGGCGAGCGCGGTCTTCACCGCCCACTCCTCCTCGGGGAGAGGGGGAATCGGGCGCTCACGACGTGAACCTTTCGCCCTTGTCC
Source organism: Sphingomonas sp. (assembly GCA_035776635.1). Classification (GTDB taxonomy): domain Bacteria; phylum Pseudomonadota; class Alphaproteobacteria; order Sphingomonadales; family Sphingomonadaceae; genus Sphingomonas. The sequence continues at coordinate 13,185 of DASTWI010000056.1, forward strand.
GCCTTCTCCTTGAGCAGCGGAGCGACATCTAAGCCGTGCTTCTCCAGCCCGGCGACGATCTTCTTCAGCCCTTCGGTGTCGGCCCAGAACATCGGACCGCCGCGATAGACCGGCCAGCCGTAGCCGTAGATCCACACCACATCGATATCCGACGCGCGCTGCGCCTTGCCTTCGGCGAGAATCAGCGCGCCCTCGTTGACCATCGGGTAGAGCGTGCGTTCGACGATTTCCTCGTCGGTCACGGCGTGTTGCGGCGTGCCGGTCTTCTTGCGGAAGTCGTCGATGATCTGGGCGACGCGGGGCGACGGTGAGGGATTGCGCTTGTCGTCGTAATCGTAAAAGCCGGCCTTGGTCTTCTGACCCCAGCGCTTCTCGGAGGCGAGCGCGTCGCGGATGCTCTCGATGCGGGTCGGATCGCGGTGCCAGCCGATATCGACGCCCGCGAGGTCGGACATCTGAAACGGCCCCATCGGCATACCGAAATCGACATGGACCTTATCGATCTGCTCGGGGGTGGCGCCCTCCATCAGGAGCTTCATCGCCTCGACCTGACGCGGCATCAGCATGCGGTTGCCGATGAAGCCGTGGCAAACACCCGCGACCACCGCGACCTTGCGGATCTTCTTCGCGAGCGCCATCACCGTCGCCAGCACGTCGTCCGCCGTCTTGTCGCCGCGCACCACCTCCAAGAGCTTCATCACGTTGGCCGGCGAGAAGAAATGCATCCCGAGCACGTCCTGGGGGCGCTTGGTCACGGCGGCGATTTCGTTGATGTCGAGGTACGAGGTGTTGGAGGCGAGGATCGCGCCGGGCTTCGCAATCGCGTCGAGCTTGCCGAAAATGTCCTTTTTGACGTCCATATTCTCATAGACTGCCTCGATGATCAGGTCGCAGTCGGCGAGCTCGTCGAGGCTGAGTGTCGGCGTCAGCAGACTCATCGCCCGATCGACCTGCTCGGGCTTGATCCGGCCCTTGGCGGCGGTCGCTTCGTAATTCTTGCGGATGATCCCTGTGCCTCGGTCGAGCGCGTCCTGCGCCATCTCGACGATCGTGACGGGGATGCCCGCCGACAGGAAGTTCATCGAAATGCCGCCGCCCATCGTGCCGGCGCCGATCACCCCGACCTTGCGGATGGGGCGAAGCGCGATGTCGTCGGGGATGCCGTCGATCTTCGCCGCCTTCCGCTCGGCGAAGAAGATGTGGCGTTGCGCGGCGGACTGCACTCCCATCATCAGCTTCATGAACTGCTGGCGCTCGAACTGGACGCCTTCCTCATACGGCACCTCGGTCGCCTTGACGACGCAAGCGATGTTGGCGGCAGGCGCGTCGAAGCCGCGGAAGCGGCGAGCATTGGCCTTTGTGAACGCCTCGACCGCTTCGGCGTCGGGCTTCGCGGTCTTCTGGCTGGCGCGCGGGAGCGGTTTGCCGACGACGGCGCGCGCGACGGCGATGGCGTCCTCCTCGAGACTGTCCTCGCCCGCAAGCTTGTCGATCAGGCCGGCATCGAGTGCGGTCTTTGCCGGAATCGGGTCGCCCTTGGCGGTCATTTCGAGCGCGAGCGGCACGCCGGCGAGCCGCGGCGCGCGCTGGGTGCCGCCGGCGCCGGGCAGCAGGCCGAGCTTGACTTCGGGGAAGCCGAGCTTCGCCGACGGAACCGCGATCCGGTAGTGGCAGCCGAGCGCCACCTCGCAACCGCCGCCCAAGGCGGTGCCATGAATCGCGGCGACAATCGGCTTGTCGGCGGCCTCGATCATGTCGACCAGGATCGGCAGCGCAGGCTCCTGCATCGGCTTGCCGAATTCAGTGATGTCGGCGCCGGCGAAGAAGGTGCGGCCGTCGCAGCGAATCACCATCGCGTGGACGGTGTCGTCGTTGACACCCTCCTTGACCGCTGCCTCGATTCCCTGTCGCACCGCCGCGCCAAGTGCGTTGACCGGCGGGTTGTCCGAAACGATGACGAGCACGTCTCCGTGGCGGTGGGTGGTAATGGGGTTGGTCATTTTTCTCTCCAGATCATCCGTTCGACACGAACGCGGCGGCGATCAGGTCAAAGCCGAATAGATCAGCGTCTTGAGCTCACGCCGGATCGGCCAGGTATTGCTCGGGCTGACCTGCGTCATGAACACCATGTGGACGCGCTCGACCGGATCGATGAAGAACGCGGTCGAGAACATGCCGCCCCAATAATATTCGCCCGCGGAGCCGGGGATCATCGATTTGGCAACGTCCTCGGTCACCGCGAAGCCGAGCCCGAAGCCGACCCCGGCGTTGGTCGCCTCGCTGAACAGCGAGCGCGACATCGTGGCGAGATCGGAACGGTCGGGGAGGTGGTTCATCGTCATCAGCGCAAGCGTCTTGCGCCCGACGATCCGCGTGCCGCCGAGTTCGCCGCCACCGAGGCACATGCGGCAGAAGCGATGATAGTCGAGTGCGGTCGAGACGAGGCCGCCGCCGCCGGACAGCTGCGTCGGTCGCGCCGCCCAGGCGCTTGCCGCGCCGCGATCATAGAGGACGCGGCCCTCGCCGGGTTTCAGTGTATAGCAGTCGGTCAAGCGGTCGATCTTGTCGGGCGGGACGGCGAAGAAGGTGTCCGTCATGCCGAGCGGCGCGAAGATGCGCTTCGCGAAAAAGGCGTCGAGCGTCATTCCCGACAGCCGCTGCACCACCGCGCCGAGCACGTCGGTCGAGACCGAATAGTTCCACGCCTCCCCCGGCGAGAATTCGAGCGGCAGCCTGGCGACCTCGGCGACGAATTGGTCAAGCGTGAGGTTGCCGTGCCACTGCTCGAGCCGGCCGGTGCGATAGGCGAGATCGACGTTGGTGCGGTTCTGAAAGCCGTAGGTGAGCCCCGAAGTGTGGCGCAGCAGATCGATCATCAGCATCGGCCGCGCCGGCGCCTTGGTGCGGAACGGCACGCCGCCCCCGCCGCCGTCATAGACGCCGACGTGCTCGAATTCAGGCAGGACGTGATGGACGGGCGTGTCGAGCGCGACCTTGCCCTCCTCGACCAGCATCATGAACGCGATCGAGGTGATCGGCTTGGTCATCGAGGCGATGCGGAACAGCGAGGTCTCGTCGACCGCGGGCCCACCTTCGCGTGCCGCCCCGATCGAGGAGAAATGCGCGATCTCGCCATCGCGTGCGACCAGGATCTGGGCATTGGGGAAAGTGCCCGAATCGACGTAGCGCTCCTTCAGGAACGCATCGATCCGGGCCAGCCGCCGGGCATCGAAGCCGTGCCGTCCGGGTGCCGTGCCGTGCATCCGCTCTCCATACCACTTATTCAAACCGTCATCCTCCTATTGCCTTGAGCGGCGCGAGAATCAACACTATCGTTCATCGAAACGACGAATAACCCAAACCCGACATTCAAGACGGAGAGAATGCCGTGTCCGGCGATGCCATCATCCCACTCGATCCCGCTTGGCCCAGATGCTCGCTCTCCGAGGCGACCGCGCAGCTCACCAAACCGGGATCGCGCTTCGAGATGGAGACCGTTCGAATCAACGGCGTTCCCACCCGCATCTGGAAGAACGCGCCGGCCAACCTCGCGTTGCTGATCCGGTTTTCGCGGAGTTACGGCGACCGGTCGTTCACCATCTATCAGGACGAGCGAGTCAGTTTCGAGGCGAATTTCCGTGCGGTCGCGACGCTCGCCCGCCACCTGCAGGGCCTGGGCGTCAAGAAGGGCGACCGCGTCGCGCTGGCGATGCGCAATCTGCCCGAATGGCCGGCGGCGTTCTTCGCGATCGTCAGCCTGGGAGCGATCGTGGTGCCGTTGAACGCCTGGTGGACCGGCGCCGAGCTCCAATACGGGCTCGCCGACTCGGGCGTCACGGTGCTGATCGCCGACGATCGCCGGCACGAGCGGCTGATGCCGCATTATGCCGCGCTGCCCGAGCTCGAACACGTCCTCGTCGCGCGCGCCTCGACCACGCTCGGCGGCAAGGCGCAGCGGCTGGAGGCGTTGATCGGCACGCCCGATACCTATCGCAACCTTCCCGACGTGCCGCTGCCCGAAGTGGCGATCGCGCCCGAAGACGACGCGACGATCTTTTACACCAGCGGCACCACGGGCCGGCCGAAGGGCGCGCTCGGCACGCACCGCAACCTGGCGAGCAACATCATTTCGGGAGGCTTTTCGGCGGCGCGCTCGTTCCTTCGGCGCGGTGAGGCTCCGCCTGAGCCGAGCCCTCGCACCGGGTTGCTGGTCATCCCGCTGTTCCATGTGACGGCGTGCAGCGCGTCGCTGATGGGCACGGTCGCGAGCGGCTCGACACTGGTGTTCATGCGCAAATGGGACCCGGTCGAGGCGATGGAAATCATCGAGCGCGAGAAGGTTAACCTGACGGGCGGAGTGCCGACGATCGCTTGGCAATTGCTGGAGCATCCCGAGCGGGCCAACTACGATCTCTCCAGCCTGGAAGCCATCGCCTATGGCGGCGCGCCGGCCGCGCCCGAGCTGGTCAGGCGCATCCATGCCGAGTTCGGCGCGCTGCCCGGCAACGGCTGGGGAATGACCGAGACGATGGCCACCGTCACCAGCAATTCGGGCGAGGATTATCTCAACCGCCCCGACAGCGCCGGGCCGCCGGTCGCCGCCGCCGACCTCAAGATCATGTCGGAGGACGGCAGCCGCGAACTGCCGGTCGGCGAGGTCGGCGAGCTGTGGGCGCGGGGACCGATGATCGTAAAGGGCTATTGGAACAACCCCGAAGCGACCGCCGAAACGTTTGTGGACGGCTGGGTGCGCACCGGCGACCTCGCGCGGCTCGACGCGGAGGGTTTCCTCTATATCGTCGACCGCGCCAAGGACATCATCATCCGCGGCGGCGAGAACATCTATTCGAGCGAGGTGGAGAACGTGCTCTACGCGCACCCCGCCGTCACCGACTGCGCGCTGATCGGCATTCCCCACCGGACGCTGGGCGAGGAGCCGGTCGCCGTCGTCCATCTTGCGCCGGGCACGAGCGCGAGCGAGCCGGAACTGCAGGACTGGGTCCGTCGCCATCTCGCCGCGTTCAAGGTGCCCGTGGCGATCCGCTTCGTCGCTGAAACACTGCCGAGGAACGCCAACGGCAAGATCCTGAAGAAGGATCTGAAGGACCTGTTCCTGGAGGAGCGCGCGGCCTGAGGGGCGAACCGGCGGAAGTTGTGTGCTGTCGCCCTTCGACAAGCTCAGGGGGAACGGAGGTGGTGAGAAGGCCCGTTCATGCGGAGCCTGTCGAAGCACGGTTTGAGAGGGGACGGAGGACGCTCTTCGACAGCTCGGGGCGAACGGAGGGAGGTGCCCCGTTTATTCCGCGGCAAGCGTGGCGGCGGCGCGTTCCGGGGCGGTGCTGACCGCCTCGTTACGGCGCAGCTCGGTGCGGAACCAGTCGATCGTGCGGCCAAGGCCGACGTCGAGTGGAGTCGCAGGGCGCCAGCCGAGCTGTCGCATCGCGCGGCTGATGTCGGGACGGCGGCGGCGCGGGTCGTCGATCGGCAGCGGCAGGTGCTGGACCTCGATCCGGTCGGGCAGCAGCGAACGGATCAGCCCAAGCAGCTCGGCGATCGTGCGTTCCTCCGGGTTGCCGAGGTTGACCGGCTCGAGTCCGTCGATGCCGCTTTCCATCAGCCGCATCAGCGCGTCGACCATGTCGGCGACGTAGCAGAAGCTGCGCGTCTGGCTGCCGTCGCCGTAGATCGTCACCGGATCGCCGGCGAGCGCTTGGCAGACGAGGTTGGAGACGACGCGGCCGTCGTCGGGATTCATGTGCGGGCCGTAGGTGTTGAAGATCCGCGCGACGCGCACGTCGGCGCGGCCGAGCCGGGCGAAGTCGAACGCCATCGCCTCGGCGGCGCGCTTGCCCTCGTCATAGCAGGCGCGCGGGCCGGTGCAGTTGACGAAGCCGCGATAATCCTCGCGCTGCGGATGGCATTCGGGGTCGCCATAGACCTCGCTGGTCGAGGTCAGCAGGAACCGCGCGCCCGAGGTCTCGGCGAGCCGGAGCAGCCGGTCGGTGCCCATCACGTTCGTCAGCATCGTATGCTCGGGATCGGCCTGGTAGAGCGGCGGCGAGGCGGCGCAGGCGAGATTGTAGATACGGCGGAACTGGCGCGCGCGGCCGCCGATCGCGCGCGGCAGCGGATCGACCACGTCGGCCTGGATGAACTCGAAGCGCGGATTGCCCTCCAGCGCGAGCAGGTTGGAGGCGCGCGCGGTCTGGAGGTTGTCGAGGCACACGACATACTCACCGCGATCGAGCAGCGCGCGGCACAGATGCGAGCCGATGAAGCCGGCGCCGCCGGCTACGAGCGTCAGGGCTTTGGTGCCGGGCATAAGGCGCTTTTCTCCTGGCTGTGAACGGTCAGGCTCATGATGCGGCGGCCATCAGATGCGGGCGCTGCGACCCGATCGCGGCGTCGAGCAGCGTTTCGAGCTCGGCCGCGCGGATGTCGGCGCCGTGCGCCGAAAGGACGCGGTCCCGCGCGGCGCTGCCGATCGCATCGGCGTCGGCGGCGAGCGCCGCGATCACGTCGGGCGTGTCGCGGGCAAGGATGATCTCGCGGTCGGGCTCGAACAGGCGATCGAGCCCCGTCCATATGTCGGAGACGATCGGCGTGCCGCACGCGCTTGCTTCGAACAGGCGAACCGAGGGCGACCAGCCCGCCGCGACCATATCCGCGCGCGTGACGTTGAGCGTGAAGCGCGAGGCGGAATAGAAAGCGGGGTGCGCGGCTGGGGGCAGGTGGTCGATGCGCTCGATATTGGCCGGCCAGTCGATATCCTCCGGATATTGCGGGCCGGCGATGGCGAAGCGCCGCTCCGGGCAGGCGCGCGCGACCGCGATCAGCAGCCGCTCGAGCGCCGGCTGGCGGTCGCGGCTGTAGGTGCCGAGGTAGGAGAGGTCCCACTTCTTCGCGGCGCCGGTCGGGCGATAGGCGGCGGTATCGACGGAGCAATAGAGCGCGCGCGCTGCGGGAGCGCCGTAGTCGCGCTCGATCCGCCGCAGCGTCGGGCCGCCAGTGAACGAGAGGTAGAGGTCGAATCCGGGAATCAGCTCGGGCGCGAGATAGGCGCAGTCGCCGCGTTCGAGCGCCGCCAGCGTAACCGGCGTGTCGATGTCGTAGAAGGCGGTGGCGCCGTTCGCTTCGCGCTGCACGGTGTCGGCGACGGCGCCACCTTCAGGCACATAGGAGCCGACGATCACCGCGTCGGCGTCGGCGATCGGCTTGCGCCAGCGGGCGAGGTCCTCGACGCTATCGTAATAAGCGAGGGTGCAGAACTCGGGATCGGCGAGATCGCGGTGGCTGGCGTACCAGGGCTTGTCGCGTTCGAGGAACAGCACCTCGTGGCCACGCCGTGCGAAGGCGGCGAGCAGCGCGCGATAGGTGGTCGCGTGGCCGTTGCCCCAGGACGAGGACAAAGTGAGGCCGAGGACGACGAGTTTCATGCAGCCTCCAGCAGGCGGGCGCGCTCGGCTTTGAACAGGCGATCGACCTCGGCGGCGCGCAATTGGTAAGTATGTTCGGCGAGGACGCGCCGGCGCGCCGCTTCGCCGATCGCGCGGGCGCGGTCGGTGGTGAGCGCTTCGAGATGGGCAGCGACGTCCTGGCCGTCGCGCGCGACGAGTACTTCCTCGTTGGGGATGAGGAACTGTTCGATGCCTTCCCAGGCGTCGGTGATGAGGCAGGCGGCGGCGCCGGCGGCCTCGAACACGCGCGTCGCGGGCGAATAGCCGATGCTCGCCATCGAATCGCGCGCGACGTTGAGCACCGCGCGCGGGGTGCAGTTGAAGGCGTTGTGATCGCCGGTGCCGACATGACCGATGTGGCGGACGTTGGCGGGCATGTCCGCCTGCTGCCAGCCGCTGCCGCCGATCAGGAACCGGCGGTCGGGGAGCGCCGCGGCGGGCCTCAGGAAGAACTCTGCGACGCGCGCCTCGCGGTCGGGAAGGCGATTGCCGAGGAAGGCGAGATCGCAGGCGAAGCGCGGGTCGGGCGGCACCGGGAAATGCGTCGCCGGATCGACCGCATTGTAGATCGGCACGCAACGCGCCGCCCCAGAGCCTTGGTAGGCGGCGACGACCGGCGGGCCGCCGCCATAGGTCAGCACCACGTCGAGATCGGGGAGCGCGCGGCGGACCGGATGGTCGGGATCGCCACGCATTTCGTCGAGCGTGGCGGCGGCATCGACGTCCCAGAACAGGCGCAGCGCGTCGTCGCGGCTCTCGGCGATCACGCCTTCGAGCAGCTCGCGGTCGAACACGCCGACGCCGCTCGCTTTGGCGACGATATCGGCGTCGCACGCCTCGGCGAGGACCGCGCGCAGGCCTTCGTCGGTCGCCGGCCAGACCACCGAGCGCACCCATTCGGGCGGGTCGATGTCGCGATGCTGTTGTCGATCGAAGGCGTCGGGTTCGTAGAAGGTGATGGCGTAGCCGCGCTCCGCCAGCGCGCCGAGCACGCCGCGATAATAGGTCGCGGCGCCGTTCCAGTAGGACGACAGCAGGCTCGATCCATAGAAGGCAATCTTCATGCGGCGTTCCTCATGGCGGCGGGCGCGCCGAGCCGCGCGGCGATGCGCAGCAGCGCGTCGACGCGATGCGCACAGGTGTGGCGGGCGCGGATGGTGGCGAGCCCGTGCGCGGTGAGCTCGGCGCGCAGGTCGGCGTCGTCGCGCAGCGCGGCGAGGTGGCGCGTCATCTCCTCGCCCGAACGGGCGACGAGATAGTCCTTGCCCGGCGTGAACAGATGCTCGGCGTCATCCCACGGCGCGGAGACCAGCGGGATGCCGCAAGCCAGCGCCTCGAACACGCGGATCGTCGGGATGCCGGGGAGCACGGTCGTATAATAGCGGCGCGGCACATGAATAGTGGCGAGATGGCGGGCGAAGATCGCCGGCGCTTCGGCGTTGGGCGCCCAGCCGTGATAACGCGCGCCGTAGCGGGCGAGCGTGTCCTTCGCCGCTTGCGGGTAGCGCACGCCGTAGATGTCGAGCGGCAGGCCGGCGTGCTGGGCGGGGCGGAACAGGAAGCTCTCCAGCTCCGCGGTACGTTCGCCGTCGCCCCAATTGCCGATCCAGACGAGGCCGGCGCGCTCGCTTTCCTCGGGCGGATGGAAGCGGCGGATGTCGGCGGCCTCGTGCCACGTCCAGACGCGGTCGCCCCAGCCCCAGCGGCGATAGACCTCCGACAGCGCCGCGCCGAACGCGAGCACGCCGTCATAGTCTTCAAGATCGTAGGCGCGCATGTCGTCGGGCGCGCTGACCGCGCGGTGGTGGGTGTCGTGGAACAGCAGGCGGAAGCCGCCCTCGCGGCGCAGGCGACCGAGCTGGGCGACGACGTCCGGCGCGTTCCATTCGTGGACGATGACGAGGTCGGCGCCCTCGACGAACTCGGACAGATCGGCGTCCTCGGGATAGCAGACCGAGCCGAGCTCCGGGTAAGCGCGGCGATAGGCGTCGATCGCGTGCGCGCCGTGGTCGGCGATCAGGTTGGTGAGGCTCCAGGCGTTCTCAGGCGCATAGACGCGCACGTCGTGACCGCGCGCGATCAGCTCGCTGAGCACGCCGCGCAGGAAATGCGCGTTGCCGTGGTTCCAGCACGACACCAGCGAATGGGTGAAATAGACGATCCTCATGCCGCCTCCCGCTTGGCCGGGCGCGTCGCGATGAGCGCGCGATAGAGCCGCGCCATCGCCGTAGCGGTGGCGGCGGGGGTGTAGCGCGCCGCGCGTGCCCGGGCGGCCTCGCCGAGCGTGCGGCGTTGGTGCTCGTTGCCGATGACGTGCTCGATCGCGCGAACATAGGCTTCGGGAGTCTGCTCGGGGACGAACAGCGCCGCGCCGTCCCACAGTTCGCGGAAAGTCGGGATATCGCTCAGCACCAGCGCGCAACCGGCCTGCGCCGCTTCGAGCACGGCGAGGCCGAACGGCTCGAAGCTCGCGGCCGAGACGAACACCGGTTGTGCGGCAAGCCGCTCGGCGATCCTGGCGGCGTCGAGTTGCCCGAGCAGATTGAGGTGGTCGAGCGCGACCCGCTCGCCGTGCGGACCGACGACGGCGCCGGCGGCGTGGAACGGGATCGCGAGGCGAGCCGCCGCCGCGTCGAGCAGTTCGGCCTGCTTGACCGTGTCCCACAGCCGTCCGACGGTGAGCGCATGGTCGTGATGCGCGGCGGGCGCGGCGTCGGACGCGATGCGGCCGTTATGGACGATGAGCGGCGCGTGCGGCAGCTCGTAATAGCGCTGGACGATCCCGCCATAGGCGGCGCTCGGCGCGACGACGAAATCGGCACGGGCGAGGCCGTCACGCATCATCGCGCGGTGCCAGGCGAAGCCGGGGTCGAGCGGGCGCTGCCGCGCCGCCTGCCACCAGGTGCCGACGCAACCGTGCGTCACCGCGACGACCGGCGCGGCGAAATGCGCGCGCGCGCCGAGCGTCGGCATGTTGAGCTGGACGATGTCGGCCGCCGTTTCGGCCGCGAGTTCGGCGATCGCCTCACCGGCGTGGACGACGGGAGCAGCGCCGTCGCCGGTCCAGTCGAGCGGCAGCCCGGTGTCGATCAGCGTGAGGCCGGGAATCGCCTCGGCGCGGGCGTGCTGCGCTGCGCCGGGCGAGGGGCCGAGCAGCGCCAGCACCGTCTCGACGCCGTGGGGCGCCAGCGCCTCGGCGAGGTCGGTGGCATATTGCCACACGCCGCCTACCGCGTCGGCGGTCATCAGCAGGCGCGCCGCGGTCATGACAGCGCCACCTGCAGCGTCGGCTGGTGCTCGCGCGTGTCGGGCAGGCGCAAGCCGCGCTCGTCGGCGAGCCAGTGCGCAAGGCGGTGGACGCCATATTGCCAGCGCACCTTGGGCCCGAGCCCGAGCACGTCGTGCGCCAACCGCGTATCGGCGACGAAATAGCGCTGGTCGCCCGGGCGCCAGTCGTCGCGCTCGATCAGCACGCGGTGATCGACGATATCCTCGATCTCGCGGATCAGCGTGTTGAGGCTGATCGCATTGGCGGGACCGCCGCCGAGGTTGAACGCGCGCCCGGCGATCGCCTCGATCCGTTTCCACGCCGCGAGATAGGCCTCGACCGCGTTCGACACGTCGAGGATGTCGCGGACCTGATGGCCGTCGCCGTAGAGCGTGATCGGCCGATCCTCGAGCGCGCGGATCAGGAAATGCGCGACCCAGCCCTGGTCCTCGGTGCCCATCTGGCGCTGGCCGTAGATGCAGCTCATCCTGAGCACCGCCGCGGGCACGCCGAAGCTGCGGCTGTAGTCGAGGACATATTGATCCGCCGCGCCTTTCGAGCAGCCGTAGGGCGTGTGGAAATCGAGCGGGCGCGTCTCGCCGATGCCGTGCGCGCGGATCGCTTCGGCGGTCGGCGCATAGCCGTGCGGAGTGCAGGTGAAGGAGAGGTCGGCAAGGTCGCCATAAACCTTGTTGGTCGAGGCGAACACGACCGGCGTGCGGTCGCCCTTCGCGCGCAGCGCCTCGAGCAGGTTGAAGGTGCCGCCGACGTTGATCGCAAAATCCTCGCGCGGATCGACCATGCTGGTCGTCACCGCGACCTGCGCCGCCATGTGGAACACCGCGGTTGCGCGGTTCACCGCGTCGGCGAGCCGGTCGCCGTCGCGCACGTCGGCGCGGATCGCCTCGATCCGGCCGGGGTGGCGTTCCTCCAGCCAGGCGAGATTGCGCTCGACGCCGGGGCGGGTCATTGCGTCGTAGATCAGCACCTCGTGGCCTTCGGAGGCGAGCGCGTCGGCGAGATTGGAGCCGATGAACCCGGCGCCGCCGGTGACGAGGACAGGCGGCTCGCGAAGACCCGAGATCATGCCACCAGCCCCCGCCGCTCGAGTTCGGCGCGCGCCTGGTCGACGCGATCCTCTGCGGTCTGTTGCTGCACCCAGTCGGCGAGCTCGGCGAGGCCATGGATGAAGTCCTCGCGCGCGGTGAAGCCGAGCTCGCCCGCCGCCTTGCTGGTGTCGCAGAAGCAATGGCGGATATCGCCGATCCGCGCCTTGCCAGCGATGTCGGGTTCGATGGCGTTCCTGCCCATCGCGATGGCGAGCGCCTCAGCAATTTCGGTGATCGAACGATCATGGCCCGATCCGATGTTGAACGTCTCGCCCGCCGCCTGCGGCAGCACCAAGGCATCGGCGAAGGCGCGCGCGACGTCGCGGACATGGACGAAGTCGCGCCGCTGCTCGCCATCTTCGAACACCAGCGGCCGCTGCCCGTTGAGCAGGCGCGAGGCGAAGATCGCCAGCACGCCGGTGTACGGGTTCGAGAGCGCCTGGCCGGGGCCGTAGACGTTGAACAGCCTCAGACACACGCCTTCGATCCCATAAGGCCTGGCCATGATATGCGTGGTGCGCTCCTGCACATATTTGCCCAGCGCATAGATCGACGCGAGGTTGGGCCGCTTCCATTCGGGAGTCGCGACCGGGGTGAGCGGACGGCCTTGCGCGTCGGTCGGCTCCCAATTGCGCTGGCCGTCGTGCAGCGTCGCGCGCTCGGCATCCTCCACGAGATCGCCCTCGGCGTCGCGATAAAGTCCCTCGCCGTAGATGCTCATCGACGAGGCGGTGACGACGCGGCGCACCGGATGGTCGATCAGCCGCTCGAACAGCACCGCGGTGCCGACATCGTTGACCGAGGTATAGCGCTCGACCTCGTACATCGACTGGCCGACGCCCACCTCGGCGGCGAGGTGGACGACGCTGTCGATCCCGTCGAGCGCCTTCGCCACCGCATTGCCGTTGCGCACATCGGCACGGATCAGCTCGGCGTCGGGGTCCAGATCCTCGGGCCGGTCGACATCGCCATGGACCTGCCCCAGCAGGCAATCGAGCACGCGCACACGATGCCCCCGCCGCAGCAGCTCGGCGGTCACCTGCCGCCCGATGAACCCTGCTCCACCCGTAATCAACACGTGCTCGGCCATTATTCCTCGCTTCCGTTATTTCCCGTAGGTT
>DASTWI010000057.1:0-5969 GCA_035776635.1 Sphingomonas sp.
CCATGCGGTCCATCTTGTTGACGTAGGCGATCCGCGGCACGCCGTACTTGTCGGCCTGGCGCCACACCGTCTCGGACTGCGGCTCGACGCCGGCGACGCCGTCGAAGCACGCCACCGCGCCGTCGAGCACGCGCAAGCTACGCTCGACCTCGATGGTGAAGTCGACGTGGCCCGGCGTGTCGATGATGTTGATGCGGTGATCGTTCCAGAAACAGGTCGTCGCAGCCGACGTGATGGTGATGCCGCGCTCCTGCTCCTGCTCCATCCAGTCCATCGTCGCGGTGCCCTCATGGACCTCGCCGATCTTGTAGGATTTGCCGGTGTAATAGAGGATGCGCTCGGTCGTGGTCGTCTTGCCGGCATCGATGTGCGCCATGATGCCGATATTGCGATATTTGTCGAGCGGATGGCTGCGGGCCATGATCGTTTACTCCGCCCCTGATTCGCCGAGGCGCGCTTTCGTCATCAACCGTTCGCCCTGAGTAGGGGCTGAGCTTGTCGAAGCCCCGTATCGAAGGGTCCTTCGATACGCCACTTCGACAAGCTCAGTGGCTACTCAGGACGAACGGACATAAAGTCGGGAGGCGCATCCGCGGACGCGCCGACCCCATATAGGTCCTTACCAGCGATAATGCGAGAAGGCGCGGTTGGCTTCGGCCATGCGGTGCGTGTCCTCGCGCTTCTTGACCGCGTTGCCGCGGTTGTTCGAAGCGTCGAGCAGCTCGCCCGACAGCCGCGCCGCCATCGTGTGCTCGCTGCGCGCACGCGCCGCGGCGATCAGCCAGCGGATCGCCAGCGCCTGGGCGCGCTCGGGGCGCACCTCGACCGGCACCTGGTAGGTGGCGCCGCCCACGCGGCGGCTGCGGACCTCGATGCCCGGCTTGATGTTGTTGAGCGCGTCATGGAACACGCCGAGCGGGTCCTTCTTGGCGCGCGCCTCGACCGTGTCGAGCGCGCCATAGACGATCCCTTCCGCGACGGCCTTCTTGCCGTCCAGCATGACGCTGTTCATGAATTTCGACAGCACGATATCCCCGAACTTGGGATCGGGCAGGATTTCCCGCTTCTCGGGACGACGACGACGAGACATTGCTCGAATTCCTTATCTTGCCGTGCTCCTGCGAAAGCGGGAGCCCAGGGCCAAATCTACAGACGGTGCGAGAGCATCTGGACCCCGGATAAAATCGCTTGTGCCGATTTTTCCGGGATGATCATGCCCCCGGCATGATCACTTCGGACGCTTGGCGCCGTACTTCGAGCGCGACTGGCGGCGGTCCTTCACCCCCTGCGTATCGAGCACGCCGCGCAGCACGTGATAGCGCACGCCCGGAAGGTCGCGCACACGCCCGCCGCGGATCAGCACCACCGAGTGCTCCTGCAGGTTGTGGCCGACGCCGGGGATGTAGCTGATCACTTCGCGCTGGTTGGTCAGGCGGACCTTGGCCACCTTGCGCAGCGCCGAGTTCGGCTTCTTCGGAGTCGTCGTATAGACGCGGGTGCAGACGCCGCGCTTCTGCGGATTCTGCTCCATCGCAGGGACCTTGGACTTGGCCTTCTGCGGGTCACGGCCCTTGCGGACCAGCTGGTTGATCGTCGGCATGAAGCCCTTCACCTTGTGTTACCGGAAAAACCCGGCGGTTACTTTGCTGGACGCTGAAATGCGCAAAGGACCATGGCGGCCGTTCCCGGCCCCCTTGGCCCTCCAGATCCAGCAATGTTCACTGCTCTGTATCGAAAAAGGGCGACATGGGACTCTCGAAGCCCCGGGCCACCAGCCCTTCCGCAAGCAGGCGCGCCTATAGCTTTGCGGCTGGCGATGGTCAACAGGCGCAGCGGACCCGTTGAGACGCCTGCCCCGATACGGCATGACGACGGCATTGCCCCTGCAAAGGAGAAGCCCGATGCCCGACTGGTCCTTGCCGATCGAAGGGGGCTGCCGCTGCGGGCGGGTGCGCTTCCGTATCACCGCCCCGCCGCTGATGACGATGGCGTGCCACTGCGCCGGCTGCCAGAAGATGTCGGGCAGCGCCTTCTCGACCACCGTCATGGTCCCGACCCACGGCTTCGAGATCGTCGAAGGCGAGCCGGTGATCGGCGGCCTCCACGGCCCCCAGGCGCGCCACCATCATTGCGACTGGTGCAAGAGCTGGCTGTTCACGCGGATCGAGCCCGAAATGGGCTTCGTCAACGTCCGCGGCGGCGCGCTCGACGATCCGGGCCGGTTCGCGCCTTTCATCGAAAGCTGGACTCGCGAAAAGCTGCCCTGGGCCGAAACCGGCGCCCGCCACGGCTTCCCGGAATTCCCGCCGATGGAAGCCTATCGGCCGTTGCTGGCGGAATTCGCCGCTGGCTGAATCCTGAGGAGCACCTGCAAGGCCTGCCCGACGCGCGCCATGTCGTCATCGACGAGCAGACCGGCGCGGCGCAGGATCAGGCGGTGATCCAGCGTGAACAGCTTCATCCGCACCACGCAAGGCGAAGGCAGTCCGGCAGCGCCGCGATCGGCGATTTCGACGTCGAGCGGCCATCGGCTGAGTTTTGCGCTCGTGATCATCGCCAGCAGGCTCTGCCCGGTCGCGGCGCCGAACCGCTCGGCATCGGACAAAACGAGCGCCGGCCGGCGTTTGGCGGCGGCGCGATCGGTGAAGGGGAACGGCACGACGACGACGTCGCCCGCGTCATAGGTCACGCCAGGCTTCCTCGTCCTCCGGGCTGTCCCATTCGTCGAGCGTCGCTGCAACCGCCGAGGCGAAGGCGACATCGATCGGGCGCGCCTTCCGGACGCGCGCCTCGCCATCGCGGACCTCCCAGGCCAGCGTGTCGCCCGCACGCACGCCGAGCGCCGCGCGCACGTCGGCAGGAACGGTCGCCTGATGCTTGGAGGTGATGCGGCTGGTCTCCATGGTATTACGTAATACCCGGCACCGGCCGCACGCGCAAATCAGATATGCAGCGCCCGCCCGTAGGCCGCGAGGACGCTCTCGTGCATCATCTCGCTCAAGGTCGGGTGCGCGAACACCGTCTCCATCAGCTCGGCCTCGGTGGTCTCGAGCTGGCGCGCGACGACATAGCCCTGGATCAGCTCGGTCACTTCGGCGCCGACCATGTGCGCGCCGAGCAACTCGCCGGTCTTGGCGTCGAACACCGTCTTGACGAAGCCCTCGGCCTCGCCGAGCGCGATCGCCTTGCCGTTGCCGATGAAGGGGAACTTGCCGACCTTGATCTCGCGGCCGGTCTCCTTCGCCTTGGCCTCGGTCAGCCCGACCGACGCCACCTGCGGGCGCGAATAGGTGCAGCCGGGGATGTTCCATTTCTCGAACGGATGCGGCTTCTGCCCGGCGATCGCCTCGACGCAGACGACGCCCTCGTGGCTCGCCTTGTGCGCCAGCCACGGCGCGCCGGTGACGTCGCCGATCGCGTAGAGCCCCTCGACATTGGTGCGGCCGTAGCCGTCGGTGACGATGTGCCCGCGGTCGGTCTTCACCCCAAGCTTCTCGAGCCCGATCTCCTCGGTATTGGGGACGATGCCGATCGCGACGATGACGTGACTGTAGTCCTCGGTCAAAATCGTGCCGTCCTTGCCCTTGATCGCCGCCTTGACCGATTTCGCGCCGCTCTCGATCTTCTCGACGCCGGCACCGACCTGGATGGTGATACCCTGCTTGGTCAGCGCCTTGTCCATGAAGGCGGAGACTTCCTCGTCCTCGACGGGGAGGATGCGCGGCAGCATCTCGACGATCGTGACGTCGGCGCCCATGTCGTTGTAGAAGCTGGCGAACTCCACCCCGATCGCGCCCGATCCGATGACCAGAAGCTTGGTCGGCATCTCTTCCGGCACCATCGCGTGGCGATAGGTCCAGATGCGCTTGCCGTCGGCCTTGGCGAACGGCAGGTCGCGCGCCCGCGCGCCGGTCGCGACGATGATGTGCTTCGCCTCCAGCTCGCGCTTCTGGTCGCCGAGCGTGACGGTCATCCTGCCCTTGGCCGTCAGCGTGCCGGTGCCCTCGACCACCGTGACCTTGTTCTTCTTCATCAGCCCCTTGACGCCGGCGTTGAGCTGCCCCGCCACCTTGCGGCTGCGCTCGACGATCTTGCCCAGGTCGAAGCCGACCTTCTCGGCCTTGAGCCCGTAGCTCTCGGCATGGGTCATATAGTGATAGACTTCGGAGGTCCGCAGCAGCGCCTTGGTCGGGATACACCCCCAGTTGAGGCAGATGCCCCCCAACCGCTCGCGCTCGACGATCGCGGTCTTGAGACCCAGCTGCGCCGCCCGGATCGCCGCGACATAGCCGCCGGGACCCGAGCCGAGGATGATGAGGTCGAAAGATTCAGCCATTACACGTGTCCCGTCGTATCAAAGCCCCTCTCCCCTTGCGGGAGAGGGAGGGGCCCAAGCCGAAGGCTTGGGAGGGTGAGGGATGTGAGCGCAGCGAAGATGGCGTCCGCCACGGCGCTCGCTTCGTTCAACACCTGATTGTTCCAGAACCGCAAAACTTGAAAGCCTTGCCCGCGCAGAAAGCGATCACGGCGGATATCGTCCTTGTTGTCGGCATGCTGCGATCCATCCGCCTCGATGATAAGCCGCCGGGCAAAGCAGACGAAATCGACGATATAGGGCGTGATGATCTGTTGCCGCCTGAATTTGAACGTGGCCATCCGGCGATCACGCAACATCGACCAAAGACGCCGCTCCGCATCGGTGGGATTCGCGCGCATCCATTTCGCGCGAGCGAGAAGTTCGGCGTGGGTCGGGAACAGCCCCTCACCCTCCCACTCGCTTCGCGAGCGGGCCCCTCCCTCTCCCACAAGGGGAGAGGGATTGGGAAGTATTTCACTCACCGTTCACCCCCGGCACCCGCCGCGGCTGGCGGTCGTCGTCGATCGCTACGAAGACGAAGCGCGCCTGCGTCACCTTGGACGATTCGTCGGCGTGGCGCGCGCGGCGCCAGGCCTCGACCTCGATCGTCATCGACGTCGTGCCGACCGCGGCCAGGCTCGCATAGACCGACACCTCGTCGCCGACGAACACCGGCCGGTGGAACTTCATCCCCTCCGCCGCGATCGTCACCGCGCGGCCGCCCGAATGGCGCGAGGCGACCGAGCCCGCGGCGAGGTCCATCTGCCCCATCAGCCAGCCGCCGAAGATGTCGCCATAGGGATTGGCGTCGGCGGGCATCGCCGTCACGCGGATGGTCGGCGCGCTCTCCGGCAGGCTGGCGTCGGCGTCGCCCATGTCAGGCGATCATGCCCAACGGACTTTCGACCAGCGCCTTGAACAGCTTGAGCATCGCCGCGCCGTCGGCGCCGTCGATCGCGCGGTGGTCGAAGCTGCCGGTCGCGGTCATCACCGTCGCGACGCCCAGCGCGTCGTCGACGATGTACGGCCGCTTCTCGCCCGCGCCGACCGCCAGGATCATGCCCTGCGGCGGATTGATCACCGCCTCGAACTGCTTGATTCCGAACATGCCCATGTTGGACAGGCTGGCGGTGCCGCCCTGATACTCCTCGGGCTTGAGCTTGTTCTCCTTGGCGCGCCCGGCGAGCTCCTTCATCTCGGTCGAGATCGCCGAGACGCTCTTGCCCGCGGCGTCGCGGATGATCGGCGTGATGAGCCCCGACGGCGTCGACACCGCGACCGACACATCGGCCCGCTTGTAGCTGATGAGCTTGTCGCCCGCGAAGGTGACGTTGCACTTCGGGCTCGCCTCGAGCGCGACGCCGAGCGCCTTGATGAGCAGGTCGTTGACCGACAGCTTGACCCCGCGTGCCGACAGGGCGGAGTTGAGCTCGCTCCTGAGCTTGAGCAGCGCATCGAGCCGGATATCGACGGTCAGATAGATGTGCGGGATCGTCTGCTTGGCCTCGGTCAGGCGGCGCGCGATCGTCTTGCGGATATTGGAGAGCTTCTCCTCCTCGTGCGGGATCGAGTCGTCGAACCACACCGCCTTGGCCTCGGCGGGCGCGGCGGC
>DASTWI010000058.1:0-44217 GCA_035776635.1 Sphingomonas sp.
CCGGTCCGGATCTCGTCGTCCTATTCGTGGAGCAGGGCACCCATGCTGTCGCTGTCTGACGCTGCCCGGCGCGACTTCTTCTTATTCTTCTGAATTTGCGCCTCGAACGCTCTCTGCTGCGCGGCCAGATCGGTTATTCCCTTGGTCCAGATCGCTCCAGCCTGATTGCAAGGTTTACCGACCAGCGACTGCTGGACCAGGGGAAGCCGCTGGGCGACGAAGGAAAGATTGCTGGCCGCCTCCTGGCGCAGGCCGCTTTCATATGTCTTCCACTCCTTCAGCGCATCGGCCGGTACTTTGGATTCGTCGGCAAGCTGCGGAAGGTAAACATTGGCGTCCAGCACTGCGTCGGCACTCTTGATGGTGCAGACGTTTCCGACGGTTTCCTGCTGCGCATTGATATTCGCAGTCCAACTGAACAGCGCGCCGTAAGTCGTCGGCTGCGCTTTCATCGCCGCCATCATCGACTTCTCGATCGCATCACCGGTGTTGCCGGTCACCGCGTATCTTTGAATCTTCACGCCAGGCATGGATTCGAGCGCTGGCAACTGGGCCGCGGGTGCGGCCTGGGCAGCGGCGGCGGCCGCGAGCAGCGTAACCAGGTTGAGCATTCAAGCGACTCCTTTTCGAATTTCGCGGTTCTTGCAGCAGTGTCTCGCCGGCAGCAAGCGGGCGTGACGGGCGGAAATGGGTGCGCTAGAGCGCCGCTCTCCTATGAGCCTTTATGCACAATATGCCGCGCTCCTCGACGGAGTGCTCGACGATCTCGTTCGCGACGGGGCACTTCCGGCGGAGCTGGACCGGCGCAACGTGACGGTCGAGCCGCCGCGCGATCCCTCGCATGGCGATCTCGCGACCAATGCGGCGATGGTGCTGGCCAAGGCGGCGAAGACCAATCCGCGCGCACTCGCCGAAGCGATCAAACCGAAGCTGGAGGCGCTGCCGCCGGTGACTTCGGTAGAGATCGCAGGTCCGGGGTTCATCAACCTCCGGCTGAGCGCGGACGCGTGGCGAGACGAGCTTCGGACCATCCTGCGTGAGGGCGACGAATACGGCCTCTCGGCAATCGGCAAGGACGAGCGGGTGAATGTCGAATATGTCTCGGCGAACCCGACCGGTCCGCTGCACATGGGCCATTGCCGCGGCGCGGTGGTCGGCGACGCGCTCGCCAACCTGCTCGAGTTCGCGGGCAACAAGGTGATCCGCGAATATTATGTCAACGACGCCGGCGCGCAGGTCGACGTGCTCGCGCGCTCGGCGCACCTGCGTTACCGCGAAGCGCTGGGCGAGGATATCGGCGCGATTCCCGAGGGGCTCTATCCGGGCGACTATCTTGTCCCGGTGGGTCAGGAGCTTGCGCGCGAATTCGGCGATACGTTCGTCGGAAAGCCGGAAGCCGAGTGGCTGGCGCTGTTCCGCACGCGGGCGGTCGCGGCGATGCTGGCGATGATCCGGACCGACCTTGCGCTGCTCGGCATCCATCATGACGTGTTCGCGTCCGAGGCCGAACTGCAGGCCGCCGGCAAGCCTGCCGCGGCCGAGGCCGAGCTGCGCGCGCGGGGGCTCGTCTATGACGGCGTGCTCGAGGCTCCAAAGGGCGAAACGCCCGAGGATTGGGAGCCGGTCGAGCTGCCGCTGTTCCGCTCGACCGAGTTCGGCGACGACCAGGACCGGCCGATCCGCAAGTCCGACGGCAGCTGGACCTATTTCGGCGCGGACCTCGCCTATCATTACCAGAAGGCCGAGCGCGCCGACGCGTTGATCGACATCTGGGGCGCCGACCATGCCGGGACGGTCAAGCGGATCCAGGCCGCGGTCAAGGCGCTGACCGGCGGGCGCGTGCCGTTCGACGTCAAACTGGTCCAGATGGTGCGGCTGCTGCGCGGCGGCGAGCCGGTCAAGATGTCGAAGCGGGCCGGCAACTTCGTGACGCTTGCCGAGGTGGTGAACGAAGTCGGCAAGGACGTGGTGCGCTTCACCATGCTGACGCGCAAGGCCGACGCGCAGATGGACTTCGACTTCGCCAAGGTGGTCGAGGCGTCGAAGGACAATCCGGTATTCTACGTCAACTATGCCCATGCGCGGATCGCGAGCCTCCACCGGCGCGCCGCCGAAGCGGGGATCGCGTGCCCGCGCGCCGATCTGTCCCAACTCGGCACGGACGAGCTTGCGCTGGTCAAGCTCGCAGCGCAATTCCCGCGTGTCGTCGAAACCGCCGCAGTGGCGCGCGAGCCGCACAGGATCGCCTTTTATCTCTATGACTTGGCAGCGGCTTTCCATGCCCAGTGGAATGTCGGCAACGACCATGCCGACAAACGCTTCCTCGTCCCGGATCGACCCGATCTCACCTGCGCGCGTCTTTTCTTGGCCGACGCAATAGGGCAGATTATCAGGAACGGCCTCGCGATCATGGGGGTGGAGGCAGTCCAGGAGATGAACTGATGGCGACGTCAGGGGACGATATCGGCGACGAGGATCGGCTGCCGTGGCTCGAATCGGTCGAACCGGACGAGGAGCCGCGCGGCCAGACGCTGCGCATCGTCGGGCTGGTTATCCTTGGCCTCGTCGCGATCGCGGCGCTGGTCTATGCGATCTACTGGGTGCAGCGGCACCATCAGGCGGCAGGCGGCGACGGCGCGCTGATCGAGGCGCCGGCGGGCAGCTACAAGGTCAAGCCGGAACAGCCCGGCGGGATGAAGGCCGAAGGCGAGGGCACCGAGGCGCTGGCGACGAGCCAGGGCGCGGGAAATGCCGGCGCGGCGATCGACCTCAACGCCGTTCCCGAAACACCGATTGCCGGCCAGCCGGCCGAGGGCGGGCAGAAGGCGGCGGTCAGCGGTTCGCACGTCGCGGCCGCGGTGCCGGCCTCGGGCGGGGTGCTCAAGGCCAAGGCGCCGGTCAGCGCCCCCAAGGCGATGGCCGCGGCCGAAGCGAACGGATCGGTGGTCCAGCTCGGCGCCTATCCCGACCAGGCGACCGCCAAGGCGCAGTGGAAACGGATGTCGACGCGCTTCTCCTATCTCGCTCCGCTCGGGCAGTCGGTCGAGGACGCCGACGTGAACGGGCACAAGGTGTATCGCCTGCGCGTCAACGCGGGCAGCGCCCAGGCGGCGCGCCAGCTGTGCGGCAAGCTAAAGGTTGCCGGCGAGGATTGCTTCGTTCCCTGAGGCGAGGACTCCGCTCGAAGCGAACGGGAAGGGGGAGGCTGGAATTGCCCGCGCTTTTCGCTAAGCGCGG
The DNA here is from genome assembly GCA_035776635.1 of Sphingomonas sp. GTDB lineage: Bacteria > Pseudomonadota > Alphaproteobacteria > Sphingomonadales > Sphingomonadaceae > Sphingomonas. The sequence goes on from DASTWI010000058.1 coordinate 3,238, forward strand.
GGCATGAAGCCCGTCATCTTCGGCCTTGCCGGCCCGATGCTCAGCGCGGACGAGCGCGCCTTCTTCCGTGAGGCGGAGCCGGCCGGCTACATCCTGTTCAAGCGCAATGTCGAGACCCGCGCGCAGCTTCGCGCGCTGACCGATTCGCTGCGCGGCCTCGCCGGGCGCGACGATCTTGCCGTCCTGATCGACCAGGAGGGTGGGCGAGTCGCGCGGATGGGCCCGCCCGAATGGCCGGCGTTTCCCGCCGGACCGGCTTTCGACGCGCTCTATGACGTGGCGCCGGTATCGGCGATCGAGGCGGCGCGCTGCAACGCGCAGGCGATCGCGTTGATGCTTGCCGAGGTCGGCATCACCGTCGATGCGCTGCCGCTGCTCGACGTCGTCCAGCCCGACACGACCGAAGCGATCGCCAGCCGCGCGCTGGGGCGCGAGCCGATGCGGGTCGCCGCGCTCGGCCGCGCGATTCTCGACGGGCTCGCACGCGGCGGGGTGGTCGGGATCGTCAAGCACATGCCGGGGCATGGGCGCGCGCAGCTCGACACGCATCTCGCGCTGCCGACGGTGACCGCGAGCGCCGAGGAGCTGGAAGTCGATCTGGAGCCGTTCCGCACGCTGCGCGACGCGCCGATGGGGATGACCTCGCACATCGTGTTCGAGGCGTGGGACGCTAAACATCCGGCGACGCTGAGCCCGGTGGTGATCGAGCAAGTGATTCGCGGCCGCATCGGCTTCGACGGGCTGCTGATGACCGACGATATCGATATGAAGGCGCTGTCGGGCACGCCCGGCGACAAGGCGGCGGGCGCGATCGCGGCGGGATGCGACGTGGTGCTCGATTGCTGGGGGCGGATGGACGAGATGGTCGAGATCGCGAGCCGCTTGGGCGAGATCGCGCCGCGCGCGCGCGCGCGGCTCGACCGGGCGATGGCGGGGCGAGGGGCGCCGCAGGGCGATCTCTCCCAACTGCTCGCCAAGCGTGATGCGCTGCTGGCGTTAGGTTGAAGGCGGACCCGAGAACCGTTCGTGCTGAGCTTGTCGAAGCACCGTTCTTTCTCTTCGGGCGAAAGAAGAACGGCCCTTCGACAAGCTCAGGGCGAACGGGGCCAGGTTCCGCATTAACGGTTTGCGTTGACTTGAGGCCGTTATCGTCAGGCTCTCGCTTCCGCTGAGGCGATGATTGTGGCTAGAAAGGCTCATGACCGCCGATCCCGACATGCTGACGATCGATATCGACGGGTGGGAAGGGCCGCTCGATCTGCTGCTTGCGCTGGCGCGGGCGCAGAAGGTCGATCTGCGGAAGATCTCGATCCTCGAGCTCGTCCAGCAATATCTCGATTATGTCGAGCAGGCGCGCGCGCTGAAGCTCGAACTCGCCGCCGATTACCTGGTGATGGCGGCGTGGCTGGCGTTCCTCAAGTCCGCGCTGCTGCTGCCGCGCGATCCCGAGCAGGAGCCGAGCCCCGAGGAGCTGGCGCTGCGCCTCCAGCTCCGGCTCGAGCGGCTGCAGGCGATGCGCGAGGCGGGGGCGCGGCTGATGGCGCGCGACCGGTTGAACCGCGACGTGTTCCGCCGCGGCGCGCCCGAAGGCCTCAGGACCGTGCGCAAGGCGCTGTGGCAGGCGGAAATCTACGACCTGATCGCCGCCTATGGGCGGGTCAGCGCGCGCACCCGGCCGGTGATGCACGTCGTCGCCGACCGCCCGGTGATGACGCTGGAGGCCGCGATCGAGCGCGTGTCGCGGCTGGTCGGCGAGCGGATCGACTGGGCGGCGATCGAAAGCTTCCTGCCCGACGGCGCGCGCGGCGTGTTCCGCAAGTCGGCGCTGGCGTCGAGCTTCCTCGCCGCGCTGGAACTGGCGCGGCAGGGGCGGGTCGAGCTTCGCCAGAAGTCGCCGTTCGCGCCGCTCTACCTCCGGGCGACGGCGTGAGGGAGCCAGACGACCTCGCCCGCGCGGTCGAGGCGGTGCTGTTCGCCGCCGAGGAGCCGTTGACCGTCGAGGCGATCCGCGCGCACGTCGGCGAGGGCGCGGACCTGCGCACGGTGCTCGATGCATTGCAGGCCGATTATGCCGGGCGCGGCGTCTCGCTGGTCCGGCGCGGCGAGCGCTGGCATTTCGAGACCGCCGCCGACATGGCGCATCTCCTCCGCCGCGACCGCGAGGAGCCGCGCAAATTGAGCCGCGCCGGCACCGAGACGCTGGCGATCATCGCCTATCACGAGCCCGTCACCCGCGCCGAGATCGAGGCGATTCGCGGCGTGCAGATCTCCAAGGGCACGTTGGACGTGCTGATGGAGGCGGGCTGGGTCCGTCCGGCCGGCCGGCGGGAGGTGCCGGGACGGCCCTTGCTGTATGCGACAACCGCGGAATTCCTCGCGCATTTCGGGCTGGAAAGCCGCCGCGACCTGCCGGGAATCGACGATCTCAGGGCCGCGGGCCTGCTCGATCCGGTCGATCTCGCTTTCGAGCAGGCCGAGGTGGAAAAAGCCGACGAGGACGATTAAGTAAGACCAGTTCCCCAAGGAGAATGATCATGGGCAGTTTTGGCCCCCTGCATTGGATTGTCGTCGCCGTTATCGCCGTGCTCGTATTGGGCGGCGGGCGTTTTTCGAACTTGATGGGCGATGTCGCCAAGGGCGTGAAGAATTTCAAGAAGGGCATGGCCGAGGAGGATGACGAACGCCGCGAGCCGAGCCGAATCGAAGCGCGCAAGGCCGCCGAGCCCGCATTCGACCGCGACGGCGAGAAGCTGCGCGAGCCGCGCGACGACCGCTGACCTCACGACCCGCGTCCGGCAAGGCTGACTGAATGTTCGACATCGGGTCTCCCGAGCTGTTGTTGGTCGCGGTGGTCGCGATCGTCGTGATCGGTCCCAAGGACCTGCCCAAGGCGATGCGCGTCGTCGGCTATTGGGTCGGCAAGGCGCGCGGCACGATGCGCCAGTTCCGCGCCGGCTTCGACGCGATGGTCCGCGAGGCCGAGCTTGCGGAAATGGAAAAGAAATGGGCGGAGGAGAACAAGCGGATCATGGCCGCGCATCCGCCGAGCGAGCCCGAGCCGGCCGTTGCCGCCGAATCGAATGAGGACGCGCCGCCGGCGATGACCGAAAAACCGGCGGTGCATGACGAGCCCGAATTGCCGCTCGCGCCCGCGCCCGAGAGCCGCGCGCAATGAGCGAGGCGGACGAACTGGAGGACACCCGCGCACCGCTGCTCGATCATCTGATCGAGCTGAGGCGGCGGCTGCTTTATTGCATCGTCGCGGTAATCGCGACGTTCCTCGTCTGCTTCTATTTCTCCGAAGACATTTTCGGTTTCCTGCTTCAGCCGCTCAAGGCAGCGGGGCAGAGCACAGTTATCTACACGCAGATTTTCGAGGCGTTCTTCGTCCAGGTGAAGGTCGCCTTCTTCGCGGCGATGATGCTGTCGTTCCCGGTGATCGCCAACCAGCTGTGGCAGTTCGTCGCGCCCGGCCTCTACAAAAAGGAAAAGCGCGCGCTGGCGCCGTTCCTGGTTGCGACGCCGGTGCTGTTCCTGGCGGGCGCGGCGATGGCCTATTTCGTCGCGGTGCCGATGGCGCTGCATTTCCTGCTGAGCTTTCAGGGCGAAGTCGGCGGCGTCCATCGCGAGGCGCTTCCCGCGATCGGCAATTACCTGTCGTTCGTCATGCAGTTCCTGTTCGCCTTCGGGCTCGCGTTCCTGCTGCCAGTGCTGATGATGCTGCTCGCGCGCGCCGGAATCGTCAGCCGGGCGCAATTGAAGAGCGCGCGGCGCTACGCGATCGTCGCCGCCTTCGCGATCGCCGCGGTGCTCACTCCGCCCGATATCGGTTCGCAGCTGCTGCTCGCGATTCCGTTGTGCCTGCTCTACGAGCTCGGCCTGATCGGCATCTGGTTCACCGAGCGCAGCGCCGCGCGCGCCGCCGCTGCCGCCGGGGACACCGCCGCGGCGGAATGAAAAGGGCCCTCCCCCGCGCGGGAGAGGGCCCTGGAATGGCGTGAGACGCCGTAGCTTACTTGGCGTCGTTCGCCGTATCGGCGACGGTATCGCCTGCCGAGGCGACGTCCTTGCCGGCGCCCTCGATCGTGTTGCACGCGCTGACCAGCAGCGCACAGCCGATGAAGGCGAGTCCAACCAGTTTACGCATTGACTGTCTCCTGAACTGTGCAGGCGGTGAAACCTGGCGGAAGATCAATGTCCGGGGCGGACGATTCGTTCCGTGTCGCCAACGGAGACACGTTCGGGCGGGGGTGACGGCGGGACGGATCGCGCGCTTGGGACAATTTAGGCCCGGAAACGTCACCGGGGGGGAGGGTCGACGCTTCCGGGCCTATGTCGTGGATAGCGAGAGCGGGGGGGCATAAGGTCACTATCCGATGTGCAAAACGCCTGCCGCGGGGGCCGGTTCCGGCGAATTGAAAAATTTTTTTCGTGGCGGTGATTCGGGACGCAGGAGCCTGTCAATCGCGGGCGGTGACGGCGATCGCGATTTCGTAACCGCCGGTCATCGGTTCGTAGTGCAGCGCCGAGCGAAGCTGGCGCGCCAGCCCTTCGAGGACGCGGCCGTAGCGTTCGTCGATATCGCGGCGCAGCGGATGCGAATCGACCAGCGCGGGCGAGCTGATCCTGAGGATGGCGCGCTTCTCGGCCTCGCCCGCACGCAGCGAAATGTGCGCCGGCGCGTGCGGATCGCGAGTCATCGCCAGTTCGATCAGCTCGGTGACGAGGAACGCGACCGCCACCGCGGTGTCCTGCGTCACCAGGAACGGCTCGAGATCGAGCAGGATCGAAAAATCGGCCGAGCTTTCCGGTGCCGTCGCGCGGATGTTCGAGGCGAGCTCGCCGATGACCGACCTGAGGCTCAGTCCGCGATTCTCCTCCATTTCGGCGAAATGGTAGCGATGCACGACCGCCAGCGCATCGACGCGGCGCTGGATCGAGGCATAGGCCTTGGTCACGTCCGCGGAGCGCGCGGCGCGGGCGTGGAGGTTGATCAGGCTGGAGATGACCTGGAGGTTGTTCTTGACCCGGTGATGGACCTCGCGAGTCAGCCGGGTCTGGCGCACCAGGCCCTCGGCGAGGCCCGTTTCATGCGCGGCGACGGTGCGGCTGATCGTGCGGAACGTGTCGCCGAGCTCGCGAATCTCCAGCGCCGGCAACGCGCGCAGCGACCCGGTGTCGATCTCCTCGCCCGGCACATAAGCGGCAACGTTGGCGCGCAGGCGGCGGAGCGGCGCGACGAGCAGCCGGTCGACGACGAACCAAGCGATCGAGGCCGCGGCCGCCCACATCAACAGCGGCAGCATCATCGCAAGCAGCAGCGGCGAGGAGATCGGCGCGCTGCGCACGCTCATCTCCAGCCCGAGCCCGGCAAAGCCCAGTGTCGCCTGCGCGCGCTGACGGCGGTCGAGCGGGCCCGACGCCTCGATCGTATCGAGCGTCAGTTGCTGGGCGCCGAGCTGAAGCGTCGATCCGTGAGGGGGGAGAAAGCCGGTCGGGCGCGCGATTCGCGCAAGCAGTTCGGTCGGGAAATAGGCAGTCGCGGTGGTGCCGCCGCTGGCGCCGCGCATCGCAAGCGCCAAGCCTTGGCCGGTGACCAGCTTCGCGGCAATCGCATTGGGGCTGTCGGGGGCGGTGATGTGCAGCGGCGCCGGCAAGCGGTCGCCGCAGACGACGCGGCCCTGACGATCGGCAATCATGAATCGCGCGCCGCCGCTGACCTGCCCCGCGAACACGCCTTGGGCGCGCGCGCAGCTCGGCGCGTTGCCCAGATCGGTGTCGAGCGCGTTGAGCGTGACGCGCAGCGCGGTCATGTCGCCGATCAGCTCGATCGACAGCGCGCGCGCGCTTTCGCGCACCGCGACGCCGAGCCGCGCCCGCGCTTCATGGTCGACATCGTGGTTGGTCTGAAGCGTCGCGACCAGCGCGATCACCGCCAGCGGCAGCAGCGCCGCGCTGAGGATCAGGAACAGCTTGGCGCCGGTCGGCATCCGGGCTGCGGCGGCCCGCAAGCCCTGGCGTCGTCGATCGATCGTCGGGTCCATCGCCCGCTCGCGTCAGCCGAGCTTGCCGAGCAAATCCAGCATCTCGTCCGGAATCGCCTCGTCCACGGTCTTCTGATAGACCGAACGCAGCGCCGCCCCCATCTGCTTTTCCTTGTCGTTCTTGGTCGGCTGCGCCGGTTTTTGTTTCGGCTCTTTCGACGACTCTCGGTCCGAACCCAACGTCATCCCCCTCGGAAGCGGTCAGCGTGCCGCCGGCAAAAGTTCAAGATCAACCGGGTGCGGAACACCCCCTAGGGCGAAGGCGCATACAACCCAAGATGAAACGATGAAACCAAAGATCGTCTCGTTGGTTCCCGCGAGTGTCGCGAAAAAGGCCAAAATCCTCGCGGCGCACCGAATGATGTTGCAATTGGGGGGATGGCGATCCCACTAAGGCACAGGTTCTTACAGGAGATTACGCCGACCATGTCGCTCGGACAGCAGCTTGCACCGCATCTTCCGTTCCTCCGCCGCTACGGCCGGGCATTGACCGGCAGCCAGGCCCATGGCGACAAATATGTCCGCGCGACGCTGGAAGCGATCGTCGCTGCGCCGGAGCAATTTCCTCGCGACGTCGATCCGCGGCTGGGCCTCTACCGCACCTTCCACGCGATCTGGAGCTCGGCCAATTACGACGAGCTCGACGGCGAGGCGGGAGCCGGATCGGGCGACGATGCGGAGGCGATCGCTCGCGCACGGCTGGCGCGGATGACGCCGATGTCGCGCCAGGCGCTGCTGCTGACCGCGATGGAGGGATTCTCGCCCGAGGACACCGGATATCTGATCGGCGTCGACACCAAGGAAGTGGAGGACCTGGTGCGTCAGGCGCTCGCCGAAATCGAACAGCAGACCCGTGCGCGCGTCCTCATCATCGAAGACGAGCCGATCATCGCGATGGACATCGAATCGATCGTCCGCGACCTCGGCCACGACGTCACCGGCGTGGCCGTCACCCGCGACGAGGCGGTGGCGCTGGCGATGGAGGACCGGCCGGGGCTGGTGCTCGCCGACATCCAGCTTGCCGACGACAGCTCGGGGATCGATGCGGTCAAGGATATCCTTGCCAAGTTCAGCGTGCCGGTGATCTTCATTACCGCTTTCCCCGAACGCCTGCTGACAGGCGAGCGGCCGGAGCCGACGTTCCTCATCACCAAGCCGTTCCAGCGCTCCACGGTGAAGGCGGCGATCAGCCAGGCGTTGTTCTTCGATCAGGCGACGGTGCCCGCGACCTGAGCGCACGCGCATCGGCGCGCGCGACCGGAACGGACCCAAAACGGTTTTCGCGTGTTTCAAGCAGCATGGCTGACGAAACCGAACCGAAGCATGTCGAGACCGAGCGCGCGCGCGCCGGCGCCACGCCGCACATGACGCGGTACATCCTGGGCATCTCGCTGGTGCTCATCATCGTGATCTACGCCTATCTCGTGCTGCGGTGATCGCGCAGGCGTCGGCGGCGACCGCTGGAAAAGGCGCCGCACCTCTCCTATGTCTGGCAGCCGACACCGGCCGCCGGCGCAGCCAAGCAAACGGACCTGCATGACCGATTCCCGCCCGCGCGACGACGACCGGCCCGACCCGACCGAGCATGTCGCGCTGTCCGATACCGAGTTCAAGCAGCAGCTGGCGCTCGTCATCCCGCACTTGCGCGCGTTCGGCCGCTCGCTGTCGGGCAATCGCGACCTGGCCGACGACCTCGTCCAGGAAACGCTGATGAAGGCGTGGGCGGCGCGCAAGCGCTTTCAAGCCGGCACCAACATGCGCGCGTGGACCTTCATCATCCTGCGCAACCTCTACTTGAGCCAGATGCGCCGTGCGCGATTCAAGGGCGAATGGGACGACCTCGTCGCCGACCGCGTGCTCGCCGCGCCTGCCAGCCAGGACCGCCACGTCGAACTCGGCGACATGCAGCGCGCGCTGCTGCAACTGCCGCAGCCGCAGCGCGAGGCGCTGATCCTGGTCGGCGCGGGGGGCTTCGCCTACGAGGAAGCGGCGGAAATCTGCGGCGTTGCGGTCGGTACGATCAAGAGCCGAGTCGCGCGAGGCCGCGTCGCGCTGGAATCGATCCTGTCGGGGGGCGACCTCGCGTCGCGGCGCGGGCACAGCCTGGAAGGCGGCAAGACCGCGCTCGACACGATCATGGGCGAAGTCGACGAACTGAGCCGCGACCGCTGAGGCGGGTCAGCCGCAGTGTCGTCGCGACGCCGTGTTGTCGAGCTTCGTATCGAGGCACTGCAGCAACCGCATCATGTCCGCCGGCAGCCCGCTGTCGCGATCGAAGGCGTTGCGCAACGCGGCACCGATCGCATCGGACGCGCGGGGCCGCTCGACGGCAATGCCGTGCCCGTCTCGTGCCGTGCCCGAAGAAGTTGGCATCGCAGTCATGCCTGTAAAAACGACTGACGCAGTGAAACGTTGCTTGACAAGAGATAGACGGATCGACGGATTAGGCGACTCGGTTGCATGAAATCCACAGTCGATCCTGCCGCTGTTCTTGACGCCGTCGCGCGCGCGCGGGCATTTTCTCCGTTTCTCACGCTGTTGCTCGATCGCGAGCGCGACTTGGGCGAGACGCTGGCGGCGGGATGCTGGCCGGGGCTCGACGCTGCCGCACCGTCGGCCGAGCTCGGCGTCGCCGCGCGGTTGCGGGGTGAGCGGCGGCGGCTGGCGCTGCTCGTGGCGATCGGCGACCTCGCCGGCCTGCTCGACCTGACCGCAGTGACGGGCGCGCTGACCGCCTTCGCCGATCGCGCGCTCGACACCGCGATCGCTGCCGCAATCACCGAGCGCACCCCCGATGCCGAGCCGCGGGGCTTCGCCGCGATCGCGCTCGGCAAGCAGGGCGGGGGAGAGCTCAACTATTCGTCGGACATCGATCCGATCCTGATCTTCGATCCCGACACGCTCCCGCGCCGCCCCCGCGAGGAGCCGGGCGAGGCTGCGGTGCGGATCGCGCGGCGTGTCGTCGAACTGATGCAGGCGCGCGACGCCGACGGCTATGTCTTCCGCGTCGATCTCAGACTGCGCCCCGCGCCCGAGGTGACGCCGATCGCGCTCCCGATCGATGCCGCGCTCAGCCATTACGAATCGCAGGCGGTGGCGTGGGAGCGTGCCGCCTTCATCCGCGCTCGAGCGGCGGCGGGCGATCGCACCCTCGGCGAACGGTTCCTCGACGGGGTGCGCCCCTTCGTCTGGCGCCGCGCGCTCGATTTCGGGGCGATCCGCGAGATTCGCGCGATGTCGCGGCTGATCCGCGATCATCATGCGCAGGGACAGGCGTTCGGTCCCGGCTACGATTTGAAGCGCGGGCGCGGCGGCATCCGCGAAATCGAGTTCTTCACCCAGATCCACCAGTTGATCCACGGCGGCCGCGACCCGGCGCTGCGCACGCCCGCGACGCGCGACGCGCTCGCCGCGCTCGCCGAAGCGGGATGGATCGATCATGACGACGCAGCGGCGCTGTCGACGGCTTACGTCCTGCTGCGGACGATCGAGCATCGCGTGCAGATGATCGACGATCGCCAGACGCATACCCTGCCTGCGGGCGCCGCGCTCGACGCCGTCGCGGGGCTGCACGGGCTCGGGAACGGAGCTGCGCTGCTCGATCTGCTGCGCCCGCACGTCGAGCGGGTCGCGCGGACCTACGATTCGCTCGACACCGCAGAGGGCGATGCGCTGCCGCGCGATGCCGTGCGGCTGGGGGAGGCGGTCGGCGCGCTGGGCTATGCCGACGCCGAAGAGGCGGTGCGGCGGATCGAGCGGTGGCGCAGCGGCACCTATCCGGCGTTGCGCAGCCCGGCGGCGCGCCAGGCGCTGGAGGATGCGCTGCCCGCGATGGCCGGGGCGCTCGGCCGTGCCGCAGACCCCGACGCCGCGCTGGCCCGGCTCGACCGGATCCTCGGCCGGCTGCCGAGCGCGATCAATTTTTTCCGGCTGATCGAGGCGCAGCCTGGCCTCGCTCGGCTGCTCGGCGATATCCTGTGTCATGCGCCGCCGCTCGCCGAGGCGCTTGGGCGGCGCACCGAATTGTTCGACGGGCTGGTCGATGCCAGCGCGCTCGACCCGGTCGGCGATGTCGAGGCGCTCGCCGCCGAGATGCGGCGCGGGGGCCTGCACGGCGACTATCAGGAACTTCTCGATCAAGTCCGCCGCGCGGTCGGGGAAAAACGCTTCGCGCTTGGCGCGCAGATCGTCGCGGGCGCGAGCGATCCGCTCGAGGTCGCCGCCGGCTACGCCCGCGTCGCCGAGGCTGCGATCGACGTGCTCGGCGGCGCCACCGTCGAGGAGTTCGCGCGGCGCCACGGGCGCGTGCCCGACAGCGAGCTCGTCATCCTCGCCCTGGGAAGGCTCGGCGGCGGCGCGCTGACCCATGCCTCCGACCTCGACCTCATCTACCTGTTCACCGGCGACTATGCGGCGGAGTCGGACGGCGAAAAGCCGCTTGGCGCGGTGCATTACTATAACCGGCTGGCGCAGCGGCTGTCCGGCGCGCTGTCGGTGCCGACCGCCTCGGGCCCGCTGTACGAGATCGACACGCGCCTCCGGCCGTCGGGCAACAAGGGGCCTTTGGTCGTCTCGCTCGACGGCTTCGCGCGCTACCAGCGCGAGGACGCCTGGACCTGGGAGCATATGGCGCTGACCCGCGCGCGGCCGATCTTCGGGTCGCCGCCGGCGCGGGCGGCGGTGCAGGCGGTGATCGACGATGTGCTCGCGGGCAACCGCCCGGCGCGCGATGTGGTCGCCGACGCGGTGGAGATGCGCGCCGAGATGGCCGCGCACAAGCCTCCGCAAGGCCCGCTCGACGCCAAGCTCGCGCCAGGCGGGCTCGTCGATCTCGAGTTCGCGGTCCACGTTGCGCAGCTCGTCCATCGAACCGGCTTCGCGCCCGGGCTCGGCACGGCGATCGCCGCGCTGGCGGGGCAGCGACTGCTTCCCCCCGAGCTCGGCGGCGCCTATGCTCTGCTGACGCGTCTCCTGGTCACCACGCGGCTGCTCGCCCCCGACGGCGAACCTCCGGCGCCGGCGACGCGGACGCTCGTTGCGCGCGCGGTCGGCGTTGCCGATTGGGATGCGGTGGTTGCCTCGCTCGACGTCACGCGGCAGGAGGTGCTCGCCGCCTGGCGCGGAGTGAACGGAGGACGCGAATGACAATCGCCGAAGGAGACGCGCTGCCCGATCTCGAGCTGACGATGCCCGATGGCGGTCCGGTGCGGCTCGGCAATTATGCCGGCGCGCCGTTCGTCCTTTATTTCTACCCCAAGGACGATACCACCGGTTGTACGCGCGAGGCGCAGGCGTTCAGCGACCATATCGACGCATTCAAGGCCGCCGGTGCCGCGGTGCTCGGTGTCTCGAAGGACAGCCCGGCGAAGCACCGCAAGTTCATCGATAAATACGGCCTCACCGTCCCGCTCGCGTCCGACGAGGACGGCCGTGTTGTCGAGGCATTCGGCGCCTGGGTCGAAAAAACGCTCTATGGCCGTAAATACATGGGCATCGACCGCTCGACCTTCGTGTTCGACGCCGCGGGCCGGCTGGTCCGCGCGTGGCGCAAGGTCAAGGTGCCGGGCCATGTCGACGACGTGCTCGAAACGGTGCGCGCGCTTGGCTGAGAGGGCCGATTCCGGCGCATCCCGAATCTTCGAATCGAGTCCGCAACAATCCGCTATTGGCGGGATTTTGTCGTGTTCGCCAGCGTCTGGGTAAACGGTTCACCGCAGGCCATGCGCGACTCGACCCGTCGTGCGGCGCTTTGCCTTGCCCTCGCGCCGGACGCACGCTCAATACACTCCCGTTCCACGCGCGGGGGGCTGCTCGTCGGGACTTGTTGAGTTTTGCAGAAATCACGTGCGGGCGCCGCAAGCGTATCCGCTCGGGTCGCCGAGGAAGCATGGTCGATTTGTCGAATGTCATTAACGCGTCGGTACTGGCGCGGTTCCGCTCCGCCTTCGCGCCGCGGGATTTCTTCTTTCACAGCGGTGGCGAGCTGAAGCGCGTGACGATCGGCGCCAAAAGCCAGGCGATGATGGCGGGCGTCGCGGCGGTCGCCTTGTGCTTTACGGCCTATGGCGTGGGCCAGGCGGCGCACAGCGCGGCCGAGGCGGCGGGAATCGTCCAGCCGACCACTCCCGCCGGCCAGGTCGCCGCGATGCAGGCCAAGGTCGAGGCGATGCAGGCGCGCGTCCATGCGATCAAGATCGCCGCCGAGGCCCATGCAACGACGATCGAGCAACGTCAGGCAATCCTCGCAGGCGTGCTGAGCGGCCGCGTCAGCCCCGATCAGATCGCGCTCACCATGCCCGTCCCCGGGGGGCCGAAGCCGGCGTTCGTCGCCGATGCGCTCGCACCGTTCCGCGCGGCCGAGCACAACCAGACGCTGCTCGCCGCGCGCGCGCAGAAGATGGCGCAGCAGCATTATCACGAGACGATCGCCAAGCTGCGCAAGCTCGGCATCGATCCCGCGCGCCTGATCGGCGACAAGGGTGAGGCGATGGGCGGCCCCTATGAGCCTGCGGCGGCCGCCGATGCGTCGCCGGCGGCGCGTGCCGACGCGCAGTTCCGCTCGCTGTTCGCCAGTTGGAAGAAGCTCGATTCGCTCGAGCACAGCGTGATCGCGATCCCCGCGATCCACCCGATCCATGAGGCCAAGCTGGTCTTCTCGAGCTATTTCGGGGTGCGCAGCGATCCGTTCAACGGCACCGCCGCGATGCACGCCGGCGTCGACCTTCCCGGCCCGGTCGGCACGCCGGTCTATGCCACCGCCGACGGCATCGTCGATCGCGCGGGCCGCGCGGGCGGCTATGGCAATCTCGTCGAGATCGACCATGGCAAGGGCATCCAGACGCGCTACGGCCATTTGTCGAAAATCCTGGTCGAGCCGAACGAACGGGTGAAGCGGGGGCAGGAAATCGGCTTGATGGGTTCGACCGGACGTTCGACCGGCAGCCACCTGCATTATGAGGTGCGGATCGATGGCCGCGCAGTGAACCCGATCCCGTTCCTGCAAACCGCCGATTACCTGGTCGCGATGCAGGATCAGGCGAAGCTCCAGACCGCGTCCGCCACCACGACCGCGCCGAGCATTCCCGAAACCGAAGACTGATCGGACGCAGGTTCGGTTGCCGAGCGCACGGCGAGGTCCTATCTCGCGGACATGACGGTCAGCACCGCTTCCGAGATCGCGCTCACTCCCGCCGCCGCCGCGCGCGTCGCGGCGATCGCCGAACGTCAGGGCAGGCCCGCGATGCTTCGCCTCGCGGTCGAGGGCGGCGGGTGCTCGGGCTTCCAATACCGCTTCGGCCTCGCCGATGCGATCGAGGGCGACGACATCGTGGTCGAAACCGACGGCGTCAAGCTGGTGGTCGATGCCATGAGCCTCGATCTGGTGCGCGGCGCGTCGGTCGATTTCGTCGATTCGCTGGGCGGCGCGGCGTTCCGCGTCGAAAATCCCAATGCTGCCTCCGGCTGCGGCTGCGGTTCGAGTTTCTCGGTTTGAGGAGTGCGTGCTAACGGTCCGGCGAACCTCACCGGATACCGCACGTGAAACTCGTCACCTACAACGTCAACGGCATCAAGGCGCGGCTGCCGCGCCTCGTCGAATATCTCGCCGAGCAGCAGCCCGACATCGTCTGCCTCCAGGAGCTGAAGGCAAGCGACGAGACCTTTCCCGAAGCCGAGATCCGCGCCGCCGGCTATGGCGCGGTGTGGCACGGGCAGAAGGGGTTCAACGGCGTCGCAGTGCTCGCGAAGGGCGTGGATCCGGTCGAGCGCCAGCGCGGCCTTGCCGGCGATCCCGAGGATGCGCACAGCCGCTATCTCGAGGTCGATGTCGACGGGCTGACCGTCGCTTCGATCTATCTCCCCAACGGAAACCCGCAGCCGGGGCCGAAGTTCGACTACAAGCTCAAATGGATCGAGCGGCTCAGCGACCGGGCCCAGGCGCTGCTCGCCGAGGAACGGCCGGCGGTGCTCGCGGGCGACTATAACGTCATCCCCAACGACGACGACACCTTCTCGGTTCGCGCGATGCAGACCGATGCGCTGATGCAGCCTGAGAGCCGTGCGGGCTATCGCGCGCTGGTCGCGCAGGGTTGGACCGACTCGCTGCGCAGCCGCAACCCGCGCGGCGGGGTGTGGACGTTCTGGGACTATCAGGCGGGCGCGTGGGCGCGAGACGCGGGCTTCCGCATCGACCACCTGCTCTTGAGCCCGCAAGTCGCCGACCGGCTGGTCGATGCCGGCGTCGACAAGGAATATCGCGGCCGCGACAAGGCCAGCGACCACGCGCCGACCTGGGTGCGGCTGCGGTAGGGGACGGGGCGCTACCCTTGCGTCGCAGCGTAGAGCGCGATCGCGGCGGCGTTGGAGACATTGAGGCTTTCGATCCGCGGCGAGATCGGCAGGCGTGCGAGCACGTCGCAATGCGCCTCGGTATTCTGCCGCATTCCTTCGCCCTCGGCACCGAGCACCAGCGCGACCTGCGGACTGCCGAGCGCGTCAGCCAGCGCCGTTTCGGTGTTGCCGGTGAGCCCGATCCGCCAGAAGTCGGCCTCTGCAATCTCGTCGAGCGCGCGCGCGAGGTTCACGACCCGCACCCATGGCACCAGCTCGAGCGCGCCCGAGGCGGCGCGCGCCACCACGCCCGATTCGGGCGGCGCGTGGCGGTCCTGCGTGACGATGCCGAGCGCATCGAACGCCGCCGCCGAGCGCAGGATCGCACCGACATTGTGCGGATCGGTCACCTGATCGAGCACGAGCAGCGGCCGCTTCGCCTCGGTCCTGCGCTCGAGCAGGTCGCCGAGCCAGATCTCGTCGAGCGGCTCGACTTCGGCGACGAGGCCCTGATGGGGCGCGTCGGGCGGCACGAGGCGGCCGAGATCGGCGGCGTCGGCGTAGGTGATCGGCAGCACCGGCGGCAGGTCGAGGCTGGCGAGCGCCTCGCGCGTCCCCCACAGCTTGCGCACCATGCGCTCGGGGTTGGCGAGCGCCGCCAGCACCGCATGTCGCCCCCAGAACCGCGGCCGGCTCGCCGGCGCCTGGCTCGGTCGATGTCCACGCCTGGCCATTACCGGTCTCCAAGCCCCGTTCGCTCTGGGCCTGTCGAAGGGCGATTGGCGGTGCGCCTCAGTCGTGGTTCGACAAGCTCAGCACGAACGGAACGTAGGTTGGAGCAGCAGCGCGCCATCATCAATCCTCCTCCGGCCACGCAAACGGGTCGGTGACCACAGGCTCGGTCGGCATCGGCATTCGCGGCACCGCCTTCTCCGCATTTGCCGCGTCGAGCAGGACGGCGGCAAGCACGATCGAGCCTTCGCGCATATCGTCGCCCTTCAAATGGTCGAACGTATCGATGCTCGAATGGTGAACGCGGCTGCCGTAGTCGAGCGGGTCCTGGACGAACTGGAACCCCGGCACGCCGACCGCCTGGAAGAAGACGTGGTCGGTCGATCCGGTGCGGCTCATCACCACATGATCGGCGCCCATCGCCGCGAACGGCGCCAGCCAGTCGCGGAATACCGCCGCCGCGCCCGGATTGTTCTCGGCATAAAGGCCGCGCAGCTTGCCCGATCCGTTGTCGATGTTGAAATAGGCCGACAGCTGCCCCCATTCGGGCTTGGGATGGATCGGCCAGCGGTGCTGCCAGCCGAAATATTTGGCGAGGCCGGTGAGCGGCGGATCGTTCGGGCCGCCGCGCGTCGCGAGATGGTGCTCGACATAGGCCTGGCTGCCGAGCAGTCCCTGTTCCTCGCCCGCCCACAAGGCGAAGCGGATCGTGCGCCTCGGGTGGACCCCGGTCGCGGCGAGGATGCGTGCCGCCTCCATGACCATGGCCGATCCCGCGCCGTTGTCGGCTGCGCCGTCGCCCGCCACCCAGCTGTCGAGGTGCGCGCCGGCCATGACATAGCCGGCCTTGGGATCACTGCCGGGGATTTCGGCGATGATGTTGTAGGCCTGCGGATCGCTGTCGTCGAAGCGTACGTCGCTGGTGATCGCGACCACTGGCGTCTGGCCGATTGTCGCCAGGCGTGCGAGCCGGCGGTAATCCTCCGCTGCGATCTCGACCGCGGGGAGTGCGGCGGAATTGCCGGTCTCATAGCGATAGCCTTCGCCATGGACGAGCTTGCCGTCGGTGCGCGATTCGGTCGCATAGGCGAGCGCGCCCTCCGATTTCAGGAAGTCGTCCAGCTGCTTGGCAAAGGCGATCCGCTTCATCAGCTTTTCGGTCGCGTTGGGATCGTTCTTCGCCGGATCGTAATGGTCCATCTTGGCGATATCGGCGTCCGAATAGCGCTTGAACGCCGGCGTGTCGGGTCCCGAACCGTCGTCGGGCCGGCTGACCAGCACGATCTTGCCTGAAAGCTTGCCGCGCCACTGGGCGAAGTCCTCTTGCCTTTTCATCGGCGCGACGACGATCGGCGCCTGGATCGTGCCGTTGGTCGGCGGCGTCCAGGCGATCGGGATCGCGGTCAGCTGGATCGGCCGCGGCGAGACCATCGCGACGCTCGAATGCGCAATCCACCAGCCGCGGCCGAAGTCGAACGCTTCCTTGTGGATGTTGGCGAGCCCCCATTCGCGGAACTTGGCTTGAGTCCAGTCCTCCGCCTTGCGCATTCCCGGCGAGTTGGTGAGCCGCGGGCCGATGACGTCGGCCAGATATTCGGCGGTCGGCATCACCTGGGAATGATTGCTGCCCTCATCGATAATCCGCCCGATCGCCGACGAATCGGTCGATTGCGACCAAGCCGGCGCGGCGAGCGCGATCACGGCGGCGGCGGCAAGGAAACGGCGCATGGGACCCCCTCGGTCAATTTGCAATGAACCAGCCGATAAATGCCCGTTCGCCCTGAGCTTGTCGAAGGGCCGTTCTTCTTCCGCTGCGAGAGAGCGGTGCTTCGACAGGCTCAGCACGAACGAGGAAACCAACCCGGTCGCGAAAGCCCCACCGGTTATGCGCCCGTCCCGCCGCGCGCAAGCCGCCTCGGCTGTTGACAGGGCGCGACCGGCCCGGCATTGGCACGCCCTCGCTTCGGCGGACCTCCGACATGGACAGGTGGCCGAGTGGTTAAAGGCAGCAGACTGTAAATCTGCCCGCGTGAGCGTACGCTGGTTCGAATCCAGCCCTGTCCACCACCCGCCGAAGCGACTTTCCGCCTTCCTCAACCGGCCTTCGCGTCGCGCCCGTACACGTCGGGGCGGAATGCGACCCCGGTCTTCGTCGCGGTCGCGGTGATGTAGGTGAGATAGACCGGGACCGGGACCGGCAGCGGCACCGCGTGCTCGGGCTTGCCCGAGCGGTTGACGATCGACCGCCCGAGCAGCCAGCGGCCGAGCTGCGACGCCTTCTCGAGCCGGATGCAGCCGTTGCTGAAATGCCGGTCGCTCTTCGCAAGCAGCTCGCGCTCGGGCGTATCGTGAAGATAGATGCCGTCGTCGTTGGGGAAGACGAACTTCACCTTGCCCATCGAATTGTACGGGCCGGGCAGCTGCCGCAAGCGGATCGTCTCCTCGCCATCGGCGACGGCATGCCAGTCGATCGCTGAAGCCGGAACCGGATGCGCCGACGCGCTCCAGTCCGACAGCGCCTCGATATGCATCGTTGCCAGCGATCGGCCCCCGAGCACCTTCTTGGCGATGCTGTCGCGCGCCAGATAGTCGGGCACGTTCCAATAGGGATCGAGGATCGCCCACTGGATCGAGCCGACCAGCATCGGCGTCTGCGTCTTCGCCGCCCCGACGACGACCTTCATCGTGCCGACCTGCTTGCCGGCCTCGTAATACCACAGCCGCCCCGAGGAGGCGTCGACCACGATGTGCCGAGTCCACGGACTCGGCAGCACGCGCGCGCGGTCCATGTTGAGCCGCAGCCGGTCGATCTCTTCGTCGGTCAGATGCTGCGCGACCGCGCGCGCCATCAGTGCGCGCAGGCTGACATATTCGTCGCTCATCCATCCCATGTCGGCGACATAGTCCTCGAACGACTTGGGAAAGGCGGCGGCGCGCAGGACCTGTTCGGGCTTGAGCTTGCCGGGTTTCAGGTCCTTGTCGGCATAGGCAATGCGCGCGTCGCCGGGGCGGCGCTGATCGCGGACATATTTGGCGAATGCCTTCGACAGGTCGAGCTCGGCGCGGGCGACCGCCTTGGGATCGCCGCCGCGGGCCTTGTCGATCGCCTCGGCGAGATCGTCGGAATCATACGAGTCCGGCTTGAGCCCGTCGAGCCGGGCGGTGCGCAGATAGCCGATCAGCGTTTCGGCCTCGGGACCGATCGTGCCGCTCTGTGCCCACAGCGGCCGGAACCCGCGCGTGCGGTAGAAGCGCTTGAGCGCGCCGCCCGCTTCGTCCTCGATCGCGAGCGCGACCGCGGTTTCCGAAGCCGAAGTCGCCGCCTGCGCCGCGCGCGGCACCGCCGCCATCGCCGCGACGGTCGGCGATACGGAAAGGGCGGCGATGACGGAAAGGAGGGAGAGGGGAATGCGCAAGCCGCGCATTCCCCGGGATCGAATGCTCAGCCCCGCTCTCCCATGCTGGTCGGGGCGGGCGGCGGGGGCGGGGGCATCGGAACGGCGTTGGCGTGATAGACGCCGTCCGCGGTGTAATAGCCGTCGACGATGCCGTCGCCGTTCTGGTCGGCGGCGACGCTGCCGGCGACCGCACCGGGCGGCAGCGGGGGCGGCGGTGCCGTGGCGACTTCCTCCTGCTTGTTCGCGCAGGCGGCGAGAACCAGTGTTCCGACGCCGATCATGACGATCGATTTGACGCGCATGACAATTACTCCTCCAAACGAACCAGGTTCGTAAACGCGCCCCCGGCGATCCGGTTGCGGCGAGCACGGCGGCCGGGTCCATCCGCTAAGCGGCAGGCAGTGCGGCGCGCACGGCAAGCGGCGGCATTTCCCGTAATTCTCCCCGAAACTTGCATGACACCCCGTCATGCCGCCACAAGGAGGGGCATGAACAATCTCGCCCTCGTCGTCGCATTGATCGGCATCGTCGGGATCGGCGCGCAGTGGCTCGCGTGGCGCACCGGATGGCCCGGAATCGCGCTGATGCTGACCGCCGGCATCCTGGTCGGTCCGGTGCTCGGGCTGGTCAACCCGGCTGAGGATTTCGGCGCGCTGCTGGAGCCGATGATCTCGATCGCGGTGGCGCTGATCCTGTTCGACGGCGGGCTCAACCTCAACTTCCGCGAGCTTCGGCGGACAGAGGGCGCGCTGGTCCGGCTGGTCGCCATCGGCGTGCCGATCGCCTGGGCGCTCACCGCCTGTGCCTGCTATTACATCGCCGGGCTCGTCTGGCCGGTGGCGATCCTCTACGGCGGCATCCTGGTGGTGACGGGGCCGACGGTGGTGCTGCCGCTGCTGCGCCAGATCGCGCTCGCGCCCAGACCGCGCGCGATCCTCAAATGGGAAGCGATCGTCAACGATCCGATCGGCACGCTTTTCGCGGTCGTCACCTACGAATATCTGCGCCACGCCGACCAGAGCGCGTCGATCGCCACCGCCGCGCTGGCGGTGGCGGGAGCGGCATTGGTCGCGGCGCTGGTCGGGCTGGGCGTCGCGCTCGCGGTCGGGTGGCTGTTCCCGCGCGGGCATGTGCCCGAATATCTGAAGGCGCCGGTGCTGCTGGTCAGCGTCATCGGCGCGTTCGTCCTTTCCAACCTGATCGAGAGCGAGACCGGGCTGCTCGCGGTGACGGTGATGGGCATCGCGCTCGCCAACATGCGGCTGGCGAGCTTTCGCGACGTCCGCCCGTTCAAGGAGAATATCTCGGTCTTGCTGGTGTCGGGCGTGTTCGTGATCCTGTCCGCGTCGCTCAACCTCGAAGTCCTGCAGCGCTTCGAATGGCGCTTCCTGGCCTTTGTCGCGGCATTGCTGTTCGTCGTCCGTCCCGCCTCGGTGCTCGCCAGTCTTGCCTTTTCGCCGATCCCCTGGCGCGAGCGCGCGTTCGTCGCGTGGATCGCGCCGCGCGGCATCGTCGCGGTGGCGATCACCGGCGTCTTCGCGCTTCGGCTCGGCAACCTGGGGTATAACGACGGCGGCACGCTGGTGACGATCTCGTTCATGGTCGCCGCCGGCACGATCCTCGCGCACGGTTTCAGCGCGCCGGTCCTGTCGCGGCGGATGGGGCTGGCCGGCGCCAAACGCGACGTGCTGATCGTCGGCGCGACCGACTGGAGCCGTTCGCTCGCCGAGCAGCTTCACCAGTTGACCGTCCCGGTCACGCTGATCGACACCAGCCACCATCGGCTTTCGCGCGCGCGGCAGGCGGGGGTGCCGACCTTTCACGGCGAAATCCTCTCGGAGACGACCGAGGACCATATCGACTTCGGCCGAGTCCAGGCGCTCGTCGCGACGTCGGACAACGAGGCATACAACACGCTGGTCTGCAACGAATTCGGCCCGGAACTCGGGCGCGACGCGGTCTATCAGCTCGGCGGCGCGGCGCACGACGACCCGCACGCGCTGCCGACGACGCTGCGCGGCAGCTCGCTGTTCGAATCCGAGCTCGAGCTCGACGAACTCTCCGCGCGCGAGGCGGCGGGCTGGACCTTCCGCCGCACGAAGATCAGCAGGAAGTTCGATTTCGATACGCTGAAGGCGATGCTGCCGTCAGGCGCCGACCTGGTGCTGCTCGTTCAGCCGTCGGGCGTGGTCAAATTCTTCACCCATGCTTCGCGCCCGACCCCCGACGTCGGCGACGTCGTGCTGTCCTACAGCCCGCCCGACGTCGCCAAGGCCACCGCGCGGCGCGAACGCAAGATCGGCAAGGCGAAGACGGCAGAAGCCGCCAAGGAGAGGGAAAAGAGCAATGGATAACAGGCGGATCGCGGCGCTTGGCGCCGGTGCCGCCGTCACGATGGCGGCATTGATGCTGGCGGGGTGCGGCCGTGGCGGCGCGCCGGCCAATCAAGCGGCGGCGTCGAACGGCGCCGGCGCGAAGACCGTGTTCGGCGCCCCTGCGCCGAGCCCCAGCCCGACGCCGAGCCCGACCGCAACGCCGTCTCCGCGCTCGATCATGCAGCCGTCGGTCAACCCGCAGCCGATCGAGCCGCCGCCGCTGATGCCGTTCGACGCGACGGTCGGTTTTCCGGACGGCGGGTCGAAGCTCGACGACGCGGCGAAGCAGCAGCTCGATACGATCCTCGCCAATCCGGTGACCGCGAGCGGCGGGCCGGTCGTGCTGCGCGGCAGTTCCGATTCGCATGGCAGCGACGCCGACAATCGCGCGATGTCGAAGAAACGCGCCGAAGCGGTCGCGCATTATCTGGAGGGCAGGGGGATCGCGAAGGAGCGGATCACGGTGATTGCCCTCGGCGAGGATCGGCCGGTCGCGCCCAACGCCAATCTCGACGGCAGCGACAATCCCGAAGGCCGCGCGAAGAACCGCCGCGTCGACGTCAGTGTGTCGCCTGGTGTGCAGCCGAACGCCGCGCCGGCACCGGCGCCGAGTCCGTCGGCGCCCCCCGGACCGCTGCCGGCCGCGAGCGGTTAGAGCCTGTTCATCGTGCTAATTCGCACCAATCAGCTCGAGCAGCGTGTCCGCGGCGCGAGTGCGGTAACGCTCCTTGTGGCGCAGGCCGTAGAAGGGGCGCGGCGAAAGCGGGAGGTCGAGCGCGTGGAGAGTGCCGAGACGCAGCGAGGGCGCGACGACCAGTGTCGATAGCGCCGCCACCCCTTGCCCCGCCTCGACCGCCGTCCGGACCGCTTCGTTCGACGGCAAAGCGAGCGCTACGGTGAGCTCGGACGGATCGATGCCCAATTCGGCCAGCGCGGTTTCGAGGACCGCGCGTGTGCCCGATCCGCGTTCGCGCATCACCCAGCGCGCGGTGCGAAGGGAGTCGATATCGACCCGGCCAGGCGCCACGGCCTGGACGAATTGCATCGCATCCTCGCCGACCCGCCAGCGGGCCAGCGCCGGATCGTCCACCGGACCTTCGACGAAGCCGAGTTCGGCCGCGCCGCTCAGCACCCGCTCGGCCGCAGCGGCGGTATTGCCGATCGCGAGGTCGATCTCGACACCGCGATGTGCCGCGCTGAACCGCGCGAGGAAGCGCGGCAGCCAATAGCTCGCGATCGTCTGGCTGGCGACCAGCGAAAGCCGGCCACGCAGCAGCCGGCCGCGATCGGCAAGCGCCTGCTCGGCCGCGGCGGCGCGCTCGAGCACCGCGCGAGCGTCGGCGAGCAGGTCCTTCCCCGCCTCCGTCAGCTCGATGCCGCGACCGACTCGATGGAACAGCCGCACGTCGTGCCGCGCCTCCAGCGCCGCGATCGCCGCGCTGACCGCCGATTGCGTCAGGTTGAGCGCGTCGGCGGCGCGAGTCATGTGCTGCCGTTCGGCGACAGCGACGAAGATGCGGAGCTGGTCGAGGGTCATTCGCGACCAATAAGCAAACTAGATTGGAATGACCAGGATTGAACGTTTTTACCGGTTGGTTTCCAATGCCACCACTGCGTCATGGCTATCGTTCGACATTATCCGTGCATCCGGCTCGTGGCGCCATTCCCCGGTATCGCGCTTTGCTCGATCCTCACCCTTGCCGCATTTGCACTCGAGCGGATCGAGCGTGACCTGTTCGGCCGCACCTGGCTGGAAGCGTTGGTGCTGGCGATCCTGACCGGCGTCGCGGTGCGCACGATCTGGACGCCGGGCTCGCGCTGGATGCCGGGAATCGAGATGAGCGGAAAGCTGCTGCTGGAAATCGCGGTCGTCCTGCTCGGCGCGTCAGTCAGCGCGGCGACGGTGCTGGCCGCCGGCCCGACGCTGCTGGTCGGCATCGCAGGGCTAGTGGCCGCGGCGATCGCCGCGAGCTTCGCGATCGGGCGGGTGCTCGGGCTGCGATCGCGCCTTGCGGTGCTCGTCGCATGTGGCAATTCGATCTGCGGCAATTCGGCGATCGCCGCGGTCGCGCCTGTGATCGGCGCCGACGGCGAAGACGTCGCTGCGGCGATCGCCTTCACCGCAGTGCTGGGCGTCGTGGTGGTGCTCGGGCTGCCTTTGCTGGGCTTCGCGATGGGAATGAGCGGGACGCGGTTTGGCGCGCTCGCCGGACTGACGGTCTATGCGGTGCCGCAAGTGATCGCTGCGGCCAGCCCGTTGGGCGTAAACGCGATCCGGATGGGGACGCTGGTCAAGCTCGTCCGCGTGCTGATGCTTGGTCCGGTGTGCGTGATGCTGGCGCTGGTCGGCGGCGGCGCGGGTCGGCGCGGCACCCCGGCGCTTGGCCAGATGGTGCCGTGGTTCATCGTCGGGTTCCTGCTGATGATCGCAGCGCGATCACTGAACCTCGTTCCGCACGCCGCGCTGGCGCCGATCGGCGAAGCTGCGACGCTGCTGACGGTGGTCTCGATGGCGGCGCTCGGCGTCTCGACCGATCTTTCGAGCGTGGCGCGTGCCGGTGCCCCGGCGACGCTCACTGCCTGCCTGTCGCTCGCCGTGCTGCTCGGGCTCAGCCTGGCGCTGCTCCACCTCGTCGATCTTCGCTGATCGCTTTGGCCATCGACAAGCGTATTATCTAACTGATACACTTGAACGCGAACCCGAACCTCGTCATCTAGAGGGCGAGGTCCACGAGGCGGAGATATTCGATGGCGACCACCGCGACCGACACGGCCGAGCAGGATCTGAAGCTGACCCCGCCCGATCCGGTGCCGACGGTTTCGACCGACAAGGCGGCCGGGCTGGTTCCGGTCGACGACAAGACGCGCACGCAGCTGGAGGAGAAGGTCGACAGCTTCGTCACTGATCTCGTCGCGCAGGACGTCAACTCGCCCGAATTCGGCAAGCGCGTCGATGCGATCACTGCGATGGGGCAGAAGGAAATCCGTGAGGCGGCGGGCCAGTCCAACCGCTTCCTCGACCGCCCGGTGCGCGCGATGGACAAGGACAACGGCGTCGGCGCCGATCTCGCCGAGCTCCGCCGCACGATCGAGAGCCTCGATCCGGGAAAGCACGGCAGCCTGACCGGCCCGCGCAAGCTGCTGGGCGTCATTCCGTTCGGCAGCAAGCTCAAGAACTATTTCGACGGCTACAAATCGTCGCAGACGCACATCGCCGCGATCCTCAAGAGCCTCGGCTCGGGCAAGGACGAGCTGCTGATGGACAACGCCGCGATCGACACCGAACGCGCCAACCTGTGGAACGCGATGGGGCGGCTCGAGCAGATGATCGTGCTCGCCAAGACGATGGACGCGCGGCTGGAAGACAAGGCCGAGGAGCTCGACGCGACCGATCCCGCCAAGGCCAAGGCGATCCGCGAGACCGCGCTGTTCTACGTCCGCCAGCGCACGCAGGATTTGCTGACGCAGATGGCGGTGACGGTACAGGGTTATCTCGCGCTCGACCTCGTCAAGAAGAACAATGTCGAGCTGGTGAAGGGCGTCGATCGCGCCTCGACCACCACCGTCGCGGCGCTGCGCACCGCCGTCACCGTCGCGCAGGCGCTGACCAGCCAGAAACTGGTGCTCGACCAGATCACCGCGCTCAATACGACAACCGCCGACATCATCGATTCGACCGGCAAGCTCTTGAAGAGCCAGACCGCGACGATCCATGAGCAGGCGGCGGCCTCGACCATTCCGGTCGAGACGCTGCAGCGCGCGTTCCAGAACATCTACGACACGATGGACGCGATCGACACGTTCAAGCTCAAGGCGCTCGATTCGATGAAGACCACGGTCGATACGCTCGGCCGCGAGGTCGAGAAGTCGAAGGGCTATATCGCCCGCGCCGAGGGTGCCGCGCAGAACGCCGGCGCGTCGGCGGGCGACCAGTTCCGGCTGGAGGCGCTCAACGGATGAGCGAGGTTGACGAGCAGATCGCGCGCTCGACCGAGCTGCTCAACCGCACCTCCGAACGCTATCGCTCGCTGGGGGCACGGCGGCGCGAGCGGCAGAAGGAAACGATCGTCAAACGGCTCGGCCGGATCGCGGCCGCCGATATCGCGATCCTGTTCGCGGCGATGGTGCTCGGCTGGTTCGTGCCGCTCGGCATCGGCGGGGCGATGCTGGTGATGCTGCTGCTGATCGTCGCGACGTTGGGCTTCGCGATCTTCCCGACGACGCCCGAAGCGCGGCCCGAGGCGTTCCATCAGACGCCGCTCCGAATCCTGCCGCTCCGTACCGAGCAATGGCTGGAGACGCAGCGCGGTACGCTGCCCACGGCGTCGATGCGGGTGCTCGACGGGATCGGCCAGCGGCTGGAGACGCTCAGCCCGCAGCTCGCCGGTCTCGACGAGAACACGCCGGCGGCGAGCGAGATCCGCAAGCTGCTCGCCGACAATCTGCCCGAGCTGATCAACAGCTATGCGCGCGTCCCGGCCCCGCTGCGGAGCGTCGAGCGCAACGGCAAGACCCCCGACCAGCAGCTCGCCGACGGCCTGAAGGTGATCGACCGCGAAATCGGCCAGATGACCGAGCAGCTTGCCGAGGGGGACCTCAACCTGCTCGCGACGCGCGGGCGCTATCTGCAGATCAAATACCAGGGCGACGACGCGATCGGGGGCTGAGCTTGCCTTGGGTTGAAGGACTCGTCTTTTCGATTTGAAGGTCTAGACAAGATGAGTTTGGATCGACCCTTTCTTTCCCGTTCATCCTGAGTAGCGGCCGAGTAGCCCCGCAGGGGCGTATCGAGGCTGCGTATCGAAGGACGGTCGCGCGTCGGGAGATGCTTCGATAGGCGCCCTCGATACGCTGCTTCGCAGCTACTCGGTCGCTACTCAGCACGACGGTTTGAACTAAACTCATCATGATCTAGCGATGCAACGCTGCTTCAACGCGCACGCGCAGCCGCTCCGTCGCGGCACCATGCAGCCCGCGCGCGGTCGCCAGGACGCCGAACGTCTCGGCGCTGCGCGTGTTGAACGCGAGCGGCTGGCCGAGCGCGTCGGTGATTTCCGCGCCCGCTTCGCGCGCGATCAGCGTGGCGGCGGCGATGTCCCATTCGTGGCCCCAGCGCAGCGTCGCCACGAGATCGGCCTCACCGCACGCGATCATCGCGATCCGGAGCGCGATCGAATTGGGGCGATAGACCGGCGCGAGGTCGCGGTCGGCCTTGGGCAGTGCCTCGGTCGGCACGCGCGCGCCGGCGAGTTCAGTCCGGGTGGCGGCGCGGATCGGGGTGCCGTTGAGGGTCGCCCCCTGCTCCGCCTCGGCGCGGAACACCGCGGCGCGCGGGGGGCAGTCGAGCATTGCGATCACCGGCTGGCCGTCTTCGACCAGCGCGATCGACACCGCCCAGCCTTCGCGCCCACGCAGATAGTCGCGCGTGCCGTCGATCGGATCGACCACCCAGACGCGGTGCTTCGTCAGGCGATCGGCGTTATCGACCGTCTCCTCCGACAGCCATCCGGCGTCGGGCAGCAGCGCCGTCAGCCGCTCGCGCAGCAGCGCATCGACCGCTAGATCGACTTCGCACACGGGGTTGCCGGGCGATTTTTCCCAACGGCGGAAATCGGTGCGCCAGCGCGCCATGGCGAGGCGCCCCGCCTCGGCCGCGACCTCCGCAACGGCATCCGCGAGGCGGCTAGTCACCGGCCACCGTCATGCCGTCGATCCTCAGCGTCGGGACGTTGATGCCGTAGCGGAATTCGAGGTCGTTGGCTGGGGTCAGCCCGGAGAACATCGCCTTGAGGTCGCCGGCGACAGTGAACTCGGCGATCGGGCGGGTGACTTGCCCGTTCTCGATCAGGAAGCCGGAGGCGCCGCGCGAATAATCGCCGGTGGTGAGGTTGACCCCCTGCCCGATCAGCTCGGTGACGAGCACGCCGCGCGCGATATCGCCGATCAGCGCCTCGACCGACAGATTGCCCGCTTCCATGTAGAGATTGCTCGCCGACACCCCGCCGCCGCGCGCGGCGTGGCCGGTCGGCTCAAGCCCGAGCTGGCGCGCCGAGGCGCTGTCGAGCAGCCAGGTTTCGAGATGCCCGTCCTCGACCACGCAGATGGGCAGCACCGCCAACCCCTCGCCGTCGAACGGACGCGAGCGCAGCCCGCGCGGTCGATGCGGGTCGTCCCTGATCGTGACGCCGGCGGGGAAGATCCGCTCGCCCATCGACTCGAGCAGGAAGCTGGTCTTGCGGGTGATCGCCGGCCCCGCGATCGCGCCGACCAGATGGCCGAGCACGCTGCCGCCGACGCGGCGGTCGAGCACCACCGGCAGCGCGCCGCTCGGCACGCGGCCGGGGCTGAGTCGTGCGACGGCGCGCTCGCCGGCGCGGCGGCCGATCGTCTCGGGGTCGTCGAGCCGCGCGAGCTGGCGCGCGCTGTGGTGAGCGTAATCGCGCTCCATGCCGCCCGCCACGCCGGCGAGCACGCTGGCCTGGATGCCGTAACTGGTCGCCGCATAGCCCGCGGCGAAGCCTTGGCTGGTGGCGAGCGCCATCACCGACCGGCTCGCGCCCGCCCCCGCGCCCTCGCTGTTGGTGACGCCCGGAACCGCGCGCGCGGCGTCCTCGGCGGCGAGCGCGCGCTCACGCAGGTCCTCCGGCGCGATCATTCCGCCATCGTCGATGTCGAGCTGCGGCGGATGCCCCTTGAGCAGCCGCGATTCGGGCGCGAGACCGGCCCATTGGTCCTCGGGCGCTTCCTTCGCCATGCGGATCGCGCGGGCGACCAGCTCGTCGAGAGCGGCCGAGGCGAAGTCCGACGACGCGACGCTGGCGTTCCGTTTCCCGCAGAAGACGCGCAAGCTGAGGTCCTCGCCCTCCGACCGGCCGACATCCTCAAGTTGGCCGAGCCGCACCGAAACGTTGAGCGAGGCATGGCTGGACACCATCGCATCGGCGGCGTCGGCGCCGGCGGCGCGGGCGCGGGTGACGATGTCGTGGGCGAGGCTACGCGCGTGATCGACTGACTTCATCGACGCCACTTAGGGTCGCGCGCGCTCGAATCAAAGCGTCGTGCCGACGACGAAGCAGGCGGCGAACATCAGCAGGCCGGCGAACCGGTTCGACAGGAAACGGCGGAGCGCGCCCGCGCCGTCGTCGGGATCGAGGCTCGCGACCTGCCAGCCGAGGTGCAACGCCATCGGCGCGAGCGCGACGAGCGCCAGCGGGTCGGGGCGCGCCAGCCAGAACGCGCCGGCCCAGCACGCCAGCGCGGCGAGGTAGAACAGTCCGACCCCGAGGCGGACGTGCGCTCCCATGCGCCGCGCCGATGACCGCACGCCGATCAGCGCGTCGTCCTCGCGATCCTGGAGGGCGTAGATCGTGTCGTAGCCGATCACCCAGCAGATCGAGCCGCCGTAGAGCAGCCACAGCGGCCAGTGCAGGGATCCGGCGACCTCGCTCCACCCGACCAGCGCGGCCCAGGAGAAGACGATGCCGAGCCACGCCTGCGGCCACCAGGTGATCCGCTTCATGAACGGATAGGCCGCGACCGGCGCGAGGCTGGCGATCGCGACGATTTTCGCCAAGCTGCCGAGCTGCAGCCACACGACCAGCCCGACGAGGCACAGCAGCGCCAGCCAAATCCACGCGGCCCTCAGCGACACCGCGCCCGAGGCGAGCGGGCGGGCGCGGGTGCGCGCGACCTGCCGGTCGAGCTCGCGATCGACGATGTCGTTATAGACGCAGCCTGCGGCGCGCATCGCGATCGCGCCGACCAGCAGCCACAGGATCAGGTCCCAGCGCGCGACCGCGCCGCCGGCGAGCGCCACCGCCCAGGCGCCGGGCCAGAACAGCAGCCACCAGCCGATAGGCCGGTCGAACCGCGCGAGCACCGCATAGGGCCGCGCGCGCGCCGGCAGCCGATCGATCAGCCGGCGGCGCTGCGTGTCGGGGACATAGGCGGTCTCGGTCATGCGCGCCCTGCTGCCACAGCGCGGGGCGCTTCACCAGTGGCCGGGCGGTGCGCCGTCTGACATAGATGCCGGCAATCAGTTCTGAAGGGGGAGCATAATGTTCGCACTGGCTCTAGCGGCATTGGCAGCCGCGGCACCCGCGTCCGCACCGACAACGCCCGCCGGCAAGCAGGCGCTCGACATCCTGAAGCACGCCGTCGCCTTCCCGACGGTGAAGGGCCGCGGGCAGGTGCCGGCCTATGCGGCCTATCTGAAGCAGCAGCTCGTCGCCGGCGGCTTCGACGCATCCGATGTCGTCTTCACGCCCTTAGGCGAGACCGGCTATCTGACCGCGCGCTGGCGGGGAAGCGACGCCGCCGCGAAGCCGCTCGTCATCCTCGGCCATATGGACGTGGTCGAGGCCAAGTCGAGCGACTGGCAGCGCGATCCGTTCACGCCGGTGATCGAGGACGGCTACATCTTCGGCCGCGGCTCGCTCGACGACAAGGGCGATACCGCGATCGTGATCGCGACGCTGCTCAAGCTGAGGCACGCCGGTTGGACGCCGAAGCGCGACATCCTCCTGTTGCTGACCGGCGACGAAGAGACCGACATGAAGACCACCGCCGCCGCGGCCGAGCGCCTCAAGGACGCGGGGCTGGTGCTCAACGCCGATTCGGGCGGCGGGCTGATCGGCGAGGACGGTAGGCCGATCGCCTATGGCATCCAGGCGGGCGAGAAGACCTATGCCGATTTCGCGCTGACCGTCACCGACGCGGGTGGACATTCCAGCCGGCCCGACGACACCAACGCGATCGCGATGCTGTCGCGCGGGCTGACGAAGCTCGCCGACTTCCGGTTCCCGCCGCAGCTCAGCCCGCTGACAAAGGCCTATTGGCTGGGCAGCGCGCCGCGCACGCCGGGCACAGTCGGCGCGGCGATGCGCGCCTTCGCCGCCGATCCGACCGACGCCGCAGCCGCCGCGACGCTGTCGGCCGAGCCCGAATATGTCGGCATCGTGCGCACCACCTGCGTCCCGACGATGATCCAGGGCGGCCATGCCAAGAACGCGCTGCCGCAGAGCGTCACCGCCAACGTCAATTGCCGCATCTTCCCCGGCACGTCGATCGAGACGATCCGCGCCAAGCTGACCGAGGTGGTCGGCGACCCGCGGATCACCGTCACCTACACGCCGTCGGGCTCGATTCCCGCGCCCGAATCGCCGCTCGATCCGAAGGTGGTCGCCGCGGTGACGAACGCGGTCCACGCGCGCGTTCCTGGCCTGCCGGTCATCCCCGACATGTCGGCGGGGGCGACCGACAGCATGTTCTTCCGCGCGAAGGGCATCCCGGCCTATGGCGTCGCCAGCATCTTCCTCAAGGCGTCGGACGATTTCGCGCACGGTCTGAACGAGCGGCTGCCGCTCGCGACGATCGATCCGGGCGTCGCGCAATGGGAAGCCGTGCTGCGGTCGCTGGCGGGCTGAGCCGATGGTCGCGACCCCCGCCTGGCCGCCGCAATCGACCCCGCGGCTGTTCGTCGAGGCGCGGCTCGCGCCCGGCCCGCTCAGGATCGACGGGGCGGCCGCGCATTATCTGGTCGCGGTGATGCGGCTGAAGCCGGGCGATCCGGTCAAGCTGTTCGACGACGTGACCGGCGAGTGGCTCGCGCTGGCCGCGAGCGTCGGCAAGCGCGACCTGACGCTCGACGTCACCGAACGGCTGCGCGAGCGCGAGGCGGTGCCCGACCTGTGGCTGTGCGCCGCGCCGCTCAAGAAGGGGCGGATCGACTGGATGGCGGAGAAGGCGTGCGAGCTCGGCGTCGCGCGGCTGGTGCCGGTGGTGACGCGCCGCGCGGTGGTCGACAAACCCAAGGTCGACCGGTTGCGCGCGCACATGATCGAGGCCGCCGAGCAATGCGGCCGCACCGCGCTACCGGAGCTTGGGGAGACGGTGAAGCTGCCGGCGCTGCTCAAGGCGTGGCCGGCGGACCGCGCGCTGTTCTTCGCCGACGAGGCGGGCGGCGCGGCGGCGCTCGAGGCGATGCGCGCCCACCGCGGTCCGGCGGCGATCCTGATCGGCCCCGAAGGCGGCTTCGACGACGAGGAGCGCACCGCGATCCGCGCGCTGCCGCAGGCGGTCGGCATCACGCTCGGCCCCCGCATCCTGCGCGCCGATACCGCGGCGGCGGCGGCGGTGTCGCTGTGGATGGCCGCGGCGGGGGATTGGTGAGGATACTTGCCCCACCTCCGTTCGTGCTGAGCTTGTCGAAGCACGATTGCGCAAAAACGCCCTTCGACAAGCCCAGGGCGAACGGGAATAATTGGGAGCCGCGAAGGTCTAGCGCCGCCCGTTCATCCCCCCTACATCCGCGCCCATGACGACGAAGACCGTTACGGACACGAACGCAGCGGTCATCACCGACCGTTCCCAGCTGATCGACAGCTTCGCGCGCGGCGAAAAGCCGAAGGACCGCTGGCGGATCGGCACCGAGCACGAGAAGTTCGTCTATGCGACGCGCGACCTCCACGCGCCGTCCTATGACGAATCCGGCGGCATCTGCGACCTGCTCACCGGCCTCACCGAATTCGGCTGGCGTCCGGTCGAGGAGAACGGCAAGGTCATCGCGCTCGCCGGCCCCGACGGCACGATCAGCCTGGAGCCCGCCGGCCAGCTTGAGCTGTCGGGCGCGCCGCTCGACAACATCCACCAGACCTGCGCCGAGGCCGCACGGCACCTCGACCAGGTCAAGACGGTCGGCGAACGGCTCGGGCTCGGTTTCCTCGGGCTCGGCATGTGGCCCGACAAGGCGCGCGCCGACCTGCCGCTGATGCCCAAGGGCCGCTACGAGATCATGACCCGCCACATGCCGCGCGTCGGCAGCCTCGGCCTCGACATGATGCTGCGAACTTGCACCATACAGGTTAATCTCGATTATTCGAGCGAAGCCGATATGGTGAAGAAGTTCCGCGTCGGCCTCGCCCTGCAACCGCTCGCGACGGCGCTGTTTGCCAATTCGCCGTTCACCGAGCGCAAGCCCAACGGTTATCTCTCCTACCGCAGCCATATCTGGTCCGATACCGACGGCGCGCGCACCGGAATGCTGCCGTTCGTCTTCGACGAGGGCTTCGGCTACGAGCGCTACGCCGAGTACGCGCTCGATGTGCCGATGTATTTCGTCTACCGCGACGGCCGCTACATCGACGCCGCGGGCCTGTCGTTCCGCCATTTCCTGGAGGGCAAGCTGTCGGTCCTGCCGGGCGAGACGCCGACGCTCGACGACTGGAACGACCACCTTTCGACCGCCTTCCCCGAGGTGCGGCTGAAGACCTTCCTCGAGATGCGCGGCGCCGACGGCGGGCCGTGGGGCCGGATCTGCGCGCTGCCGGCATTGTGGGTCGGGCTGCTCTACGACGACACCGCGCTCGACGCGGCGTGGGACGTGGTCAAGCACTGGACGATGGACGAGCGCGAGGCGCTGCGCAACGCGGTGCCCCGCCAGGCGCTCGACGCGCCGATCCCCGGCGGCGGCACGCTCAAGGACATTGCCGGGGAAGTCCTCGACATCGCCGCGGCGGGTCTGTCGGCGCGCACGCGGCTCAACTCGTCGGGCGACAATGAGAGCGGCTTCCTCGAGCCGCTGCGCGAGATCGTCCGCACCGGCAAGGTTCCCGCGCAGGTGCTGCTCGACCATTATGCGGGCGAGTGGGACGGCAACGTCTGCCGGATCTATCCCGAAACGCGGTTCTGATTGCGTATAGCCCCTCCCCTTCAGGGGAGGGGTTGGGGTGGGGCAGTTCTGGATGGTGCTCTCGGAGAGATATCCCCCACCCCCAACCCCTCCCCTGAAGGGGAGGGGCTTTGTTTCCCCAGCACCCACCGGAAGAAGCGCGGCACCGGGCCGTGGCGCTGCATCCAGTCCCAATAGGCGACATAGTCGGGATCGAGCCTCAGGTGGCGTTCCTCGGTCTTCGCCCGCCAGTAATAGACGCCGCTCACCACCGCCATAAGGATCGTCGCGCGCGCGGCATCGACGATGCTGCCGGTGGTCAGGATCGGCACCGACGACAGCCACCAGAACAGGTTCTTCGACAGATACGCCGGGTGCCGCGACCAGGCATAGGGGCCATGGGTCAGCACGCCGCGGTTGGTGAGGTTGGAGAAGCGCAGCCCGAACGCCACCGTCGCCCAGGCGTAGATCGCGGTCAGCAGCACCAGCGCGATGCCCAGCGCCCACAGCACCGCCGGATGGCCGGCGAACCACAGGTTCCAGTCCTGCGTGCCGGGGCGGTAGTCGAGCGGGCCGCCGTCGTCCATCATGATGAACGGCGGGTAGCAGATCAGCGCCGCCATCCACGCCGCGGCGAACGGGTTGGCCGAACGGATGTGCGCGTCGAGCGGGCGCATCGTCAGCAGGTAGCCGACGGTTGCGAAGGCGACGTCGACCATGAACATGAAGCGGATCAGCCATGTCGCCAGCACCACCGGGTCGCTCCAGGCGAAGGGCGTGTCGATCACGTTCTGGAAATTGGGCGGCACGATCGCCAGCATGAAGACGAGGAAGAAGCCCTTGACCGTCCAGCTTCGGAGATGGGCGTAGATGTCCTCCATCGGCGGTTTCGCCACGCCCATCAGCCATGCGCCCAGGGCCCAGGCGCCGTCCCTGGGCTCGACGAGGCGGCGGTCGAGCCAGATCACATAGGGGATCGACAGCACGAACAGCGCGGGCGCGGCATAGGCGAAGCACCACATCGAAAACAGGAACGGCCCGTCCCAATAAGCGCGGATGGTGCCGTAGGCGACGCCGATCAGCGCCCAGGTCGCCCACAGCCCGGCGAGCTTGGCGAGGCTGACGTCGAGGCTCTCGCGCCACGGCCGCCGCGCCGACCAGTCGATCCCGGTCGAGGCGTTGCGGTGGACCTTGTCCACCACCAGCGACCACAGCACCATCGGCACCGCGCAAGCGAGGACGTTGACCAGCGCCGAATAGGGCCCGTCCATCCCATAGACCAGCGCCACCGCGGTCCAGCCGAGCAGCCCGACCATGCCGGCGAGCCCGGCGCCGGTGCTGACCGCCGACTTCGGCCGGGGATCGGCGGCGCGCGCCTGACGGGCGAGGGTGCGGTCGTAGAACATCGGCCCCGGACATAGACCGCAATGGTAAGCAAGGCGTGAAGCACATTCGCCAGTCTTGCGCAGGAGCCCCGCCCGCGCTAACTCGCCTGCCCGGCCCATGGGCGGGTATAGCACAATGGTAGTGCAGCAGCCTTCCAAGCTGAATACGCGGGTTCGATTCCCGCTACCCGCTCCACTCTCCTTCGCTTTTGCCCGTTCGCCCTGAGCCAAGTCGCCCTTCGACAGGCTCAGGGCGAACGGATTTCCTCGGTCACTTCTCCGCCGTGCTCGCCGCCACGACCGGCAGCAGGACCGCGCTCGCGCCCGCCGGGCCGTGCTCGATGCTGATCGTCGCCTTCTGGTAATCCTCCGGCTTGGCGAAGAAGATATTCGGCACGTATTTCTGCGGGTTGCGGTCGTAGAGCGGGAACAGGCTCGACTGGATCTGCACCATGATCCGGTGCCCCGGCTTGAACACGTAATTCTGCGTCGGCAGGCGGAACTTGTATTCCTGCACTTCGCCCGCCGGGATCGGCGAGGGGTCGGAGAAGCTCTTGCGGTAGCGGCCGCGGAAAATATCCATGCTGATCGGCAGCTGATAGCCGCCCATCTCGGGCTGCTCCGGATAAATGTCGGGATAGACGTCGATCAGCTTGACGACGAAATCGCCGTCGGTGCCGGTCGTCCTGGCGAAGATGTCGGCGATCGGCGCGCCTTCGATCCGCACCGCCTTGGTCAGCACCGGGGTCTGGTAGCTCAGCACGTCCGGCCGAGTCGAAACGAAGCGCTGGTCCTGCTCGAGCCAGGTCCGCCAGCGGTCGTTCTTCGCGGGAATCGGCGGATTTAGATAGGGCACCGGCTTGGCGGGATCGGAGACGTAGCTGTCCTCGCCCGCGGCGGCCTGTCCGAAGGCCAGCCCCATGTCGGCCTGGAGATAGAGTGGGGTGAGCTGCTGTTGCGACGCGACCGGCCAGTTGCTGAAACTGTCCCAGCGGTTCTCGCTGGGATTGTAGATCAGCGCTTCAGGCAACGGAGTCTGCTGCGGCTCGTCCTTGAGATACTGGTCGAAGAACGGGATCAGATAGTTCTTGCGGAAATCGGCTGCGGTGTCGCCGTTCCACTTGAGCGGGCCGAGGTCCCAGGCCGAGCGGTTGACCTGGCTGTGGAACCACGGACCCATCACCAGATGGTTGTTGGCGCCGTGGCCCGCCTTCTTGAGCTCCTCCCAGGTATGGATCGCGCCGTACATGTCCTCCTGATCCCACAGGCCCTGAAGCCAGATCGTCGGCACGTTCGAGGCGTGCTGGGGGATGATCTTGTCGAGCGCCTGGAGCTGCCAGAAGGCGTCGTAGGCGGGGTGCGCCGACAGCCGGTTCCACCACGGCAGCTGCTTGAAGCCGTGCTCCACCGCCCAATGCCCCGCCGAGCCGGCCTTCAGGAAATTCTGATAATCGTCATAAGCTTCGCGCGGGACGCCTTCGCCCGACCCCTGCACGCTCGACTGGCCGGTGAAATAGTCGAGGTTGACCTGGCGGAAGGCGCCGTAGTGGAACCAGTCGTCGCCCATCCAGCCGTCGATCATCGGGCTTTCGGGCGCGGCGACCTTGAGCGCGGGATGCGGGTCGAGCAGCGCCATCGCCACCGTCCAACCGTCGTAGGACGAGCCGATCATGCCGACGCGGCCGTTCGATTCCTTCACGTTCTTGACCAGCCAGTCGATCGTGTCCCACGCGTCGGTGGTGTCGTCGGTCTTGGTCGGATTGAGCGGCCCGCGCGGCGGGCGGGTCATCACATATTTGCCCTCGGAACCGTATTTGCCGCGGATGTCCTGCATGACGATGATGTAGCCGTCGTCGACCCATTCGCGCTGCGCCGACCAGACCGCCTCGCGCATGTGCGGGCTGTTGGTGCTGTTGGTGCTGGTCGCGTCATAGGGCGTGCGCTCGAGCAGCATCGGCAGATCGCGAGCGCCCTTGGGAATGATGATGACGGTGTGCAGCTTCACGCCGTCGCGCATCGGGATCATCACGTCTTTCTTGACGTAATCGAAATTGGTTTCGGGCTGCTTCCAGTCCCTGGGAATGTCGCTGCCGGTCTGGATCATGTCCGGCGTGACCTGACTCGCCTGCTGCGCCGGCGCGGCGGCGGCGAGCGATGCGGCAAGCGCGACGAGGCCGATGCGGAAGATGCTGTTTTTCATGGCTGTTATCCCCTCGTGACGGAGCCGACTCCGCGCGAGGGGGCGGCCTTCCGATGATGACCGTTCAATGGCGCGCGATCGCTGCCTTGGCAAGTAAAGCGCCCCGCCGAAGACGGACGTTCAACCATAGGGTTGAATGCCGCAGAAGGCGGATAATCGGTCAACCGGGCGGTTGAGCATATTCCGCTGCTTTCGCAACGCCATGGCAAAGCAAAGTGGACAAAAGTGACATCTCGGAGAGGTTTCGGCCGGTCCCCATATGCGGGGCGCCGGCGGGCGAATCGAGCTGCCAGGCGGGAGCGGGGTAGCCATCGACGAGGGTAAGCCAGATTTTCGCCGTGTAGGAAAATGGTTTTTGCCTCTGCACCGGAGCGGGTGCCGAAACGGGTTCGGCACGACAGCGCGGCGCGGCGCGCGCAGCTTGCCGCTCGCTGTCGGTCGCATACAGGAACGGTAAAGCGGCGAGGTGGTTGACTGAGCCATTCCGCAAGGAGAGGCATCATGCGTATCGCCAGAATCGTCGTCGCCGCGGGGCTGCTCGCCTTCGGGCTGTCGCTCGGTGGATGCTATAACGACCGGCCGGGCCGTTAGAGCGATCATCACCACCGCCATCATCACCACGACCACGACCACGACCACGACGGCTATTGGCGTTAGGATCGATCTGCGCCCTCTTCGCCTGCGTGCCGGGACAGGCGGTTAGTGCTCCTGCGGAAGCAGGAGCCAAAAGGGGAGGGGGTACGCGCGCCATCCTGGGCTCCTGCTTTCGCAGGAGCACTGAAGGCTTCCGGTCTTTTCGGGTGCGCTCTCGTTCCGAACGAGAGCCGGATTCAACAGGCTCGCAAGGCCCTGGGAGGCTGGGGTCCTGAAAGGTTCGGTTGCGCAGAAGCGCGCGTCTGAGGCGTTCTCAGACCGCGGCCTGGGGCTTCCACGGGCCGGTGATGATCGCCGCCTCGGTGCAGCCGGTGCGCACCGTTCGGCGGAAAATCTCGACGTCGAGCGTTTCGGTGAACACGCAGCCGGTCGCCCGGTGGTCGCTCCACACGACGCGCGCCATCTGCGGATCGGCCTCGGGCAGCTTCAGCCAGACCATGCTGTCGGGCACCAGCCCATGCACCTCGACGCGAAAGCCGAAGCGGGACACGTCGAGCAGCCGGGTCGCGACGCTGTGCTGGCCCTGCTCGCGAAACCCGACCGCGACATCGGTCGTCACTCGCCGCGTCCGCCGTGAGTCCCTGGGTTGCCGAGCCGCCCGTGCCGTCGCCATCACATCCATCCCCTGCCGCTATCGGATGAGACTAGGCGACGCCCCCTAACAATTTGTAAACCCTTTTCGTCCGCCGCCGAAAAATCCAGGGAGGTTTGCCATGTCGATCGGACTCGCCGTCGCGCTGGCCGGAACCTGCGCATTCCAGACACCGAAGACGGCCGACGGCGCGCTCGCCGCCGAGCGATATTGGGTCGCCGCGATCGAGCGGCGCGATGCCGGCGCGCTCGACTGCCTGCTCGCGTCGGGCTTCACCGATTTCAACTGGCGCGGGCACGTGATCGGCCGCGCCGCGATGCTCGACGGGTTCGCCGCGAAGCCCCGCGTCACGCTGGCGCTCGACGATCTGTCGGTCGATCTCGACGGCAACCTCGCCGTCGTCCGCGGCCGCAACCGCCAGACCGGCCCTGACGGAACGCCCGCGGGCGCGGTGCGGTTTACCGACGTGTTCGTCTATCGCGACGGCGCGTGGCGTGCGCTGAGGGCGCAGGAGACGGTGATCCGGCCGTGAACCCCTTTCCGCAACGCAGCAAATGCGCTACGGGGCCGCGGCAACTTCGCTTCCTACAATCGAGTATTTTCGAATGAGCCTCCGCAACGTGGCCATCATCGCGCACGTCGATCATGGCAAGACCACCCTGGTCGACCAGCTTTTCCGCCAGTCGGGCACCTTTCGCGACAACCAGCGCGTCGAGGAACGCGCGATGGATTCGAACGACCTCGAGAAGGAACGCGGGATCACCATCCTCGCCAAATGCACCTCGATCGAGTGGCAGGGCACCCGCATCAATATCGTCGATACGCCGGGCCACGCCGATTTCGGCGGCGAGGTCGAGCGAATCCTGTCGATGGTCGATGGCGTGATCCTGCTGGTCGATGCCGCCGAGGGCGCGATGCCGCAGACCAAGTTCGTGACCGGCAAGGCGCTCGCGCTGGGCCTCAGGCCGATCGTCGTGGTCAACAAGATCGACCGCTCCGACGCGCGCGCGCAGGAAGTGCTCGACGAGGTGTTCGACCTGTTCGTCAGCCTCGACGCCAATGACGAGCAGCTCGACTTCCCCGTGCTGTTCGCGAGCGGCCGCAACGGCTACGCCAGCGAGGACGCCGACGCGCGCGAGGGCACGCTGGAGCCGCTGTTCGAGAAGATCGTCGGCCACGTCCCGGCGCCCGACGTCGATCCCGATGCGGGCTTCACGTTCCTGGTGACGTTGCTCGATCGCGACAATTTCCTCGGCCGCATCCTGACGGGGCGCGTCGCGAGCGGTACGGTCAAGGTCAACCAGCCGATCCACGCGCTCGACGCCGACGGCAAGGTGATCGAGACCGGCCGCGCGTCCAAGCTGATGAGCTTCCGCGGGCTCGAGCGTGTGCCGGTCGAGGAGGCCAGGGCGGGCGACATCATCAGCCTTGCCGGGCTGGAGGTCGCGACCGTCGCCAACACGATCGCCGACACGTCGGTTTCCGAGCCGATCCAGGCGCAGCCGATCGATCCGCCGACGCTGTCGATGCGCTTCGCGGTCAACGACAGCCCGATGGCGGGCCGCGAGGGCACCAAGGTGACGAGCCGCATGATCCGCGACCGCCTGTTCCGCGAGGCGGAATCGAACGTCGCGATCCGCGTCACCGAGGCGGCCGACAAGGATTCGTTCGAAGTGGCGGGGCGCGGCGAGCTTCAGCTCGGCGTGCTGATCGAAACGATGCGCCGCGAGGGGTTCGAGCTTGGCATCAGCCGTCCGCGCGTGCTGTTCCGCGACGGCGAGGCGGGCCGCGAGGAGCCGTATGAGACCGTCGTCATCGACGTCGACGACGAATATTCGGGCACCGTCGTCGAGAAGATGGCGATCCGCAAGGCCGAGATGACCGACATGCGCCCGTCGGGCGGCGGCAAGACGCGCATCACCTTCTCGGCGCCGTCGCGCGGGCTGATCGGCTATCACGGCGAGTTCCTGTCCGACACGCGCGGCACCGGGATCATGAACCGGCTGTTCGAGCGCTATGGCCCGTACAAGGGCCCGATCTCGGGCCGCGCCAACGGCGTGCTGATCTCCAACGGCACCGGCGAGGCGGTCGCCTATGCGCTCAATGCGCTGGAGGAGCGCGGGGTGCTGATGGTGAGCCCGGGCGACCCGATCTACGAGGGCATGATCATCGGCGAGAACGCCAAGAACGACGATCTCGAAGTCAATCCGATGAAGTCGAAGCAGCTCACCAACTTCCGCGCCTCGGGCGGCAAGGACGATGCGATCCGCCTGACGCCGCCGCGCAAGCTGACGCTGGAGCAGGCGATCGCCTATATCGACGACGACGAGCTGGTCGAGGTCACGCCCAAGTCGATCCGCTTGAGGAAGCGCCACCTCGACCCGCACGAGCGCAAGCGCGCGAGCCGGCAGAAGGACGCGGCCTGATCCCCGACCGTTCGGGCTGAGCCTGTCGAAGCCCGAGTAGCGCCGCGCAATCGCGCCGATTTGCGTTAGACCGGAACCACTCCGACCGTTCGTGCTGAGCGTAGTCGAAGCACTTGGGGTGCGACCCGCCCTTCGACTTCGCTCAGGGCGAACGGAATGAGGTTCGTCTCTCCAGCAAAATAAAAGCCGCCGCCCGGGCATTCCGGACGGCGGCTTCTTTTTTGGCCTTCAGCCTCTCGGCACGAGGATCACTCCTCGTTGAGATACTCGCCCGCGGCGGCATCCGAGCCGTCGCCCGAGGGCACGACCCGCGCCAGTGCGTCGTCGCCGGTATCGTCGGCGAGGTCACGCTGCAGCTCGGCGGCGCGCTCGTCGGCCGCCGAGTTGGCGGCGACCAGCGCCTCCTGCAGCTTGCGCTGCTGGGCACGGAGCGCGGCGTCGCGGCTGGTGGCGGCGATCCGCATCCGGTTCATGCCGGCACCCGTGCCCGCCGGGATCAAGCGCCCGACGATGACGTTTTCCTTGAGGCCGATCAGCGTGTCCTTCTTGCCCTGGACCGAAGCCTCGGTGAGGACGCGCGTGGTCTCCTGGAACGACGCCGCCGAGATGAAGCTGCGGGTCTGCAGCGACGCCTTGGTGATGCCGAGCAGGATCGGCTTGCCCTGCGCGGGCGCCTGCTTCTTCTCGAGCTTCGAGTTGATCGCGTCCATTTCCTCGCGATCGACCTGCTCGCCGGCCAGCAGCGTGGTGTCGCCGCCGTCGGTGATCTCGACCTTCTGCAGCATCTGGCGAACGATCACCTCGATGTGCTTGTCGTTGATCTTCACGCCCTGGAGACGATAGACCTCCTGGATCTCCGCAACCATGTATTCCGACAAGGCCTCGATGCCGAGAACCTCCAGGATATCATGCGGATCGGGCGAGCCGCCGATCAGGTTGTCGCCACGCTTGACGTAGTCGCCTTCCTGGACGTCGATCACCTTCGACTTGGGCACCAGATATTCGACGACCTCGCCGCCATCCTCGGGCTGGATGCCGATCTTGCGCTTGGCCTTATAGTCCTTGCCGAACACGACGCGGCCCGAGACCTTGGCGATGATCGCATTCTCCTTGGGCTTGCGCGCCTCGAACAGCTCGGCGACGCGCGGCAGACCGCCGGTGATGTCGCGGGTCTTGGC
>DASTWI010000059.1:0-16841 GCA_035776635.1 Sphingomonas sp.
TCAGCACTTCGCGCGCGACCGCGCCGATCGCGAGGCGGATGCCGATCTCGCGCGTCCGCTCCGTCACCGACACCAGCATGATGTTCATGATGCCGATCCCGCCGACCACCAGGCTGATCGCGGCGACCGCGGTGACGATGCTGGTGAGCAAGGTCGTGGTGCCGGTCAGCGTATCGGAAATCTGCTTAGTGTCGAAGATGTTGAAGTCGTTGTCCTGCCCCGGCTGGATCTTGCGCCGTTCGCGCAGCAGGCTGGTCAGCGAGGCCTGAACCTGATCGCTGTCATAGGCGGCGTCGATCCCGACCAGCATCAGCCGGATGTCGGTCGATCCGGTGAAGCGGCGCTGCACCGTCTTGATCGGCATGATGATGACGTCGTCCTGATCGCCGCCGAAGCCCTGCTGGCCCTTGGTGGTGAGCAGCCCGATCACGTCGCACGACACGTTGCCGGCGCGGAAGCGCTTGCCGATCGGATCGGTCGCCGGGAACAGGTTGGTCCTGACCGTGCTGCCGATGATGCAGACAGCCTTGCCCGCCTCCTCCTCCGCCGGGGTGAAGGTGCGGCCTTCGTCGAGCGGCCAGGGCTGGACCTCGAAATAGGCGTCGGTGGTGCCGTTGATCGTCGTCGACCAGTTGTTGCCGTTGTAGATCGCGGTGACGCTGGTCTGCGCCTGCGGAGCGACCGCGGTGACGCCGGCGACCTGATCGGCGACCGCGGTGACGTCCTCCGGCTTGAACTCGGGCGGACGCGGTCCGCCGCCGCCGCGGCCGAAGCCCTGGCCGGGGCGGACCTGCAGGATGTTGGTGCCGAGGCTGGCGATCTGCTTCTGCACCGCCGCGGTGGTGGCGTTGCCGAGCGTCACCATCGTCACCACCGCCGCGACGCCAATGACGATGCCGAGGATGGTGAGGAACGAGCGCAGCAGGTGGCGCCGGATCGACCGCAGCGCGAGGACGAGGGTGGTGGCGAACATCTTACCTCCCCTCCCCTTCAGGGGAGGGGCCGGGGGTGGGGAATGTCACAAGCGCGACAGTCC
Organism: Sphingomonas sp.; assembly: GCA_035776635.1. GTDB lineage: Bacteria > Pseudomonadota > Alphaproteobacteria > Sphingomonadales > Sphingomonadaceae > Sphingomonas. Next base: position 1,037 of record DASTWI010000059.1, read on the forward strand.
TTGGTTCCCCCACCCCAACCCCTCCCCTTAAGGGGAGGGGCTTCATGAAAGCCCTGGCCCTCACCGCACCTTCTCCCCCTGGCGGTGCTTCGAATCGATGCTTTCGACCAGGCCGTCCTTGAAGTTGACGATGGTGTGCGCGAACGCGGCCATGTCGGGCTCATGCGTGACCATCAGCACGGTGATGCCGCTTTCATGGTTGAGCTCGGTGAGCAATTCCATGATCTCGACCGAGCGCTCCGAATCGAGGTTGCCGGTCGGCTCGTCGGCGAGCAGCACGTCGGGCGAGGTGACGATCGCGCGCGCAATCGCGACGCGCTGCTGCTGCCCGCCCGACAATTCCGCCGGCGTATGGTCCCACCAGTCCTTGAGGCCGACCTTGTCGAGCGCCGCCATTGCCTGGTCGCGGCGCTCGGCGCGCGGCTCGCCGCGGTAGAGCAAAGGCAGCTCGACATTTTCCAGCGCGCTGGTGCGGGCGAGCAGGTTGAAGCCCTGGAACACGAAACCGAGATACTTGCGCCTGAGCAGCGCGCGCTGGTCGCGGCCGAGCAGCTCGATATGATGCCCGCGGAACAGATATTCGCCCTCGGTCGGCACGTCGAGGCAGCCCAGGATGTTCATCGTCGTCGACTTACCCGATCCCGACGCGCCCATTACCGCGATGAAATCGCCCGCCAGGATGTCGAGATCGACGCCCTTCAGCGCCTGGAACGCGGTCGCCCCGGTGCCATAGACCTTGGTGACGCCGCGCAGGCGGATGAGGGGTTCGGCCGCGGCGAGGTCAGCCACCGCGCCGCCCGCCGCCGCTGCGGTTCGCGCCGGCGCTGCCCGCGGCCTTGCCGGTCCCGCCGGAGACGCCCTTCTTGCCCGAAAGCTGCCCGGTGATGACGCGCATCCCCGGCTTCAGCCCGCCGCCGGTGATCGCGGTCATCGTCCCGTTGCTTTCGCCGACCGTCACCTCGACCGGTTTCGGATCGCCCTTTTCGTCGAGGATGTAGACGGTGTGCCGCCCGCCGGCGGTGATCGCGGCTGCTCCCTCGTCACCGCTTTGTCCGCCGCGGCGGCGGCGGCGTGGCACCAGCGCGCCGGTGATGCCCTCGTTGCCGCTTTGCCTGGCGGTTGTCTCGCCGGCCTTTTCGGGCACGAAGCGCAGCGCCGCGTTGGGGACGAGCAGGACGTTGTTCTGCTGCGACGTGATGATGTCGGCGGTCGCCGTCATGCCGGGTCGGAGCTCGAGCGTCGGGTTGCTGACGCTGAGGTCGGCGGCGTAGGACACCACCTGCCCGGTAGTCGAGGACGCGCTGGAGCTGGTCGAGGACGAGGACGAAGCGTCCTGCACCGTCAGGTTGGAGCCGAGATCGACCCGGGTGATTTCCGCCGGGAAGGTGCGGCCCGGAAAGGCATCGACGGTGAAGGTGGCCTTCTGCCCGGTCTTGATCTGGCCGACGTCAGCCTCGTCGACCTGCACCTCCAGCTTCATCTTGGTGAGGTCCTCGGCGATCACGAACAGCGTCGGCGTGTTGAACGAGGCAGCGACGGTCTGGCCGGGATCGACCTGGCGCGCGAGCACCACGCCCGTCACCGGCGAGCGGATCACCGCACGCGAACGCTGCGTCTGGAACTGCGCGAGGCTCGCCTTATTGGCCTGAACGTTGGCCTGCGCCACGCGCAGCGCGCCGGCGGCGCGATCGCGGTCGGCGATCGCGGTCTCCATCTCGGTCTTGGCGGGGACACGGCCGCCCGACAGCTTGCTGACCTCGCGATAGCGGTCGAGCGTCGCCTGCGATTGCTCGAGCGTCGCCTTGGCCTCGTTGACCGAGGCCTGGCTGGCGGCGAGCTGCGCCTCGGCCTGACGAATCTGATCGTCGATCTGCTGCGGATCGATCAGCGCGAGCGCCTGCCCCTCGACGACATGGTCGTTGACGTCCACCGCGACCTTGGTGACGAGGCCGGAGAGCTGCGAGCCGACCGTCACCTGATTGACAGGGGCGAGCTTGCCCGTCGCCGACACCGTGGTGGTGAGCGAGCCCATCCGCGCCGGCTGCGTCGAATAGCCGGCGGCGTCGGCGGGCCGCGTCAGGTGGCGGACGAGAAGGATCAGCAGGACCACGCCGACCGCGATCGCTCCCCATTTCGCCCAGCGCTGCCACGCCGGCGCGGGTTTGACGCCGAGGAATTCGTCGGTGTCGGTGATCGTCTGGTCGGCCATTTATCGGTCCTCGGACGGGCTGGTCGCGGTCTGGAAAACGGGCGGCGTCGTGGGCGCGACCGGGGCGGTCGTGCTGTCCCAGCCGCCGCCCAATGCGAGATAGAGCTGGACCAGCGCAGTCGCCTGATCGGCCTTCGCCTGGGTCAGGCCGTTGTGCGCCGAGATCAGCGAGCTTTCCGCGGCGTTGAGCGTGGTGAAGTCGGTGAGGCCGGCGCGATATTGCGCGCGCGACAGGATCGCGCTGTTGTTCGCCGCGTCGAAGGCGATGGCATATTGCGTCTCGCGCTCCTTCGCGGCGTTCAGGGCGACGATCGTGTTCTCGACGTCCTCCAAGGCGGTGAGCACGGTCGATTTGTAGAGCGCGAACGCGCCCTCGGCCGCGGCCTCGCTCGACCGCACCTCGGAATGGAGCCGGCCGCCGTTGAAGATCGCCTGGCTCAGTCCCGCGAACACGCTGCCGGTGATGACCTTGAACAGGTCGGAGAAGACGTTGGTCGAGGTGCCGATGTTGCCCGAGATGTTGAGCGCCGGGTAGAGCGCCGCCTTGGCGACCCCGATCCGCGCGGTGGCGGCGGCGAGGCCGCGCTCGGCGCTCATCACGTCGGGGCGCTGGCGCAGCGTGTCGGCGGGAATGCCGACCGCGATCGACGCGGGGCCTTGCGGGATCGGCGCGGCGGCCGCCATCGCCTCCTTGAGCGCGCCCGGCGCCTGTCCGGTCAGCACGCCGAGCCGCGACACCGCCTGGTTGTAGGATTGCTCGATCGCGGGAATCGAGGCGGCGGTCTGCGCACGGGCGGCGCGTGCCGCCTCTTCGTCGAGCGATGAGACGAGGCCGGCCTGGACGCGAAAGCCGGCGATCTCGAGATTGTCGTCCTCGATCGCCAGCGAGGCGCGCGCGTTGGCGAGCTGCGCCTGATAGAGCCGGGCGAGGATATAGTTGCGCGCGACCTCCGATTCGGCCGAAGTCAGCACCGTGGCGTAGTCATAGCCCGAACCCTGGTATTCGGCCTTGCTCGCCTCGACGCTGCGGCGAACCTCGCCGAACAGCCCGACCTGATACGAGACGTCGCCCGACACCGAGAAGCTGTCGCCGCTGCTCCGCGAGATCGAGGTAACGGTGCCGTCGGGCAGCGTGATCGTGCTGGTCCCCCCGGCGATGTTGAAGTTGCGCGAATAGCCCGCCGAAGCATCGACGCTGGGGAATAGTTGCGATCGCGACTGGATCAGCGCCTCGTGCGCCTGGCGCAGCCGCGCCACCGCTTGCGCGACGTCGAGATTGGCGGTGCGCGCCTGCTCGACCAGGCGGGTGAGCAGCGGGTCATCGAACTGAGTCCACCATTGGGTGAAATCGCCGCGGACCGTGCCATCGGCGGGGACCGAATAGCCGGCCGGCACGCCAAGCGCGGCCGGGCTTGCCGGCGTGTAGTTCGGCCCGACGGCGCAACCGGCAAGCGGCAGCGCCGTCATCGACAGAAGGATCGAGCGCGGCACTTTCATCGCGCCGATCAATGACCTGCGCGGCGAGCGCCGTCCATCGAAATAGTGTCGCAAGTTGTAACGCGGGGGGCGCCCCTCGCGCCGCTCATTCGAGCTCCAGGATGACCTCGTCCACAGCAAGGCTGTCACCGGGTTTGGCGGCAACCGCCTTGACCGTGCCCGCCTTCGCGGCGCGCAGGATGTTCTCCATCTTCATCGCCTCGACCACCGCGAGCGGCTGACCGGGCTCGACATGGTCGCCTTGCGCGACATCGAGCCGGACCAGCAGCCCCGGCATCGGGCAGAGCAGGAATCGCGAAAGGTCGGGCGGCACCTTCTCGATCATATGCCGCGCATAGGGCGCGATGCGCGCGGGAAGCACACGGGCCACATGCGAGGCCCCGCGCGTGGTGAGGCGGAAGCCCGAACGGATGCGGGCAATGCGGACGGCAACGGTCCGTTCCTCGCCCTCATCCCCTGGCGAGATGTCGATCATCCGGTCGCCGGGCGTATATTCCATCGCGATCGGCAGATCGTCGCCATCGACCATCAACTCGTCGGCCGAGACCGTCACCGCATGGTCGACACCGCCGATCCGCACCGACCAGTCGGCGGGCGGGCGCAGGCGACGGCCGAGCTGTCCGTCGATCCGCCGCGCGCGATCGGCCTCGGCGGTGGCGGCGAAGGCGGCGACGCCGGCGAGCACGCGCAGCAGGTCAGGCGAGGCGGGCGCGCCGGTGAAGCCGTCGGGATATTCCTCGGCGATGAAGCCGGTGGTGAGGCGGCCCTCGCGGAAGCGCGGGTGCTGCATCAGCGCCGAGAGGAAGTCGATATTGTGCCCCGGCCCCTCGATCTCGAACGCATCGAGCGCGGCGACCTGCGCGTCGGCGGCTTCGTCGCGGTTCGGCGCCCAGGTGATCAGCTTGGCGATCATCGGATCGTAGAACATGCTGACCTCGCCACCCTCGGCGACGCCGTCGTCGACGCGAATGATCGGCTCCGCGGCATACCTCCCCCCGTTCGTGTCGAGCGAAGTCGAGACACCGTCCCGAGCGCCGCCCTTCCGCTTCTCGACTTCGCTCGAAGCGAACGGTTGTTGGTGCTTGTCGGCCGCCGGAGGATTGTACCGCACCAGCCGGCCGATGCTCGGCAGGAAGCCGCGATACGGGTCCTCGGCATAGACGCGGGTTTCGATCGACCAGCCGTTGATGGCGAGATCGTCCTGGGTGAAGCCGAGCTTCTCGCCCGCCGCGACGCGGATCATCTGTTCGACAAGATCAAGCCCGGTGATCTCCTCGGTCACCGGATGCTCGACCTGGAGCCGCGTATTCATTTCGAGAAAGTAGAAGCTCTTGCCGGTCGGATCGGCGCCCGAGACGATCAGCTCGACCGTTCCGGCCGAATAATAGCCCACCGCCTTGGCGAGGGCGACCGCCTGCTCGCCCATCGCCTTGCGCATGGCGGGCGTGACGAAGGGCGACGGCGCTTCCTCGACCACCTTCTGGTGCCGCCGCTGGATCGAGCATTCGCGCTCGTGGAGATAGACGACATTGCCGTGCTGGTCGCCGAGCACTTGGATTTCGATGTGGCGCGGGCTTTCGATGAACTTCTCGATGAACACGCGGTCGTCGCCGAAGCTGGCGAGTCCCTCCCGCTTGGTCGCCTCGAACCCCTCGCGCACGTCCTGCTCGGACCAGGCAAGCCGCATCCCCTTGCCGCCGCCGCCGGCCGAAGCCTTCATCATCACCGGAAAGCCGATGTCCTTGGCGATCGTCACCGCCTCCTCGGTGGTCGCGATGTCGCCGAGATAGCCCGGGACGACGTTGACGCCGGCCGCCTTGGCGAGCTTCTTCGATTCGATCTTGTCGCCCATCGCGGCGATCGCCTCCGGCGGCGGCCCGATGAACGCGATCCCCGCCTCGGCGCAGGCGCGCGCGAAGCTCTCGCGCTCGGACAGAAAGCCGTAGCCGGGATGGATCGCGTCGGCGCCGGTCTCCTTGGCGGCGAGCAGGATTTCCTCGGCCTTGAGGTAGCTCTCCGCCGCCGGCGGCGGGCCGAGGCGCACCGATTGGTCGGCCATCAGCACATGCGGCGCGCGCGCGTCGGCATCCGAATAGACCGCGACGGTGGCGATCCCCATCCGCTTGGCGGTGCGCATCACCCGACACGCGATCTCGCCGCGATTGGCGACCAGGATTTTCTTGAACACTAGTTTGCCCCGTCGGTCGTAAAGTCGGCCATCATCGGCCCTGCGGTCCCATTTCGAGGAACCACAAGATTTGGATTGGCAAGGAACATTCGGTCTAATCCGACCTCCATGTTCTTTAAGAGCGCGGCGAGATCTTCAGACGGCTGCGCTGGAAGCACCCGCTTGATGGCCGTGATTGATGCGTCGAAAAAAGCGACGGCACCGTCGCTCACGCTCAATCCCTGTTGGCGAAACTGCGCTACTAAGTCGTCGGGCATATCCGAGTTCAATGCGGCGGCTGCACATGCACTTACGCATTCAGCGCCAACCTCGGCGCCAAGATGCTCAGCCATTTGACTCTCAAGATACTCGATAACCTGGCGCTGATAAGCACGGTCCTTAAGCGCGTCGAACATCGGAACAGCCCCCTTCCCCCCGCATCGGTTCTTCGCCTTGCAGCGGCGTCAGGCCGAGTTTGGCGAACAACGCCGCATCCTTGTCGTCGCCGGCATTGGCGGCGGTGAGGAGCTTGTCGCCGGTGAAGATCGAGTTGGCGCCGGCCAGGAAGCACAAGGCCTGCGTCGCCTCCGACATGCTTTCGCGGCCCGCGCTCAGGCGGACCATCGAGCGCGGCATGGTGATCCGCGCAACCGCGACGGTGCGGACGAACTCGATGTCGTCGATCTTCGCCATCGGCGTGTCGGCGAGCATGTCGCCCAAGGGCGTGCCCTTGACCGGCACCAGCGCGTTGACCGGCACGCTTTCGGGATGGCGCGGCAGCGTGGCGAGCGCGTGGATGAAGCCGACGCGGTGGCCGCGCGTCTCGCCCATGCCGACGATTCCGCCCGAGCAGACGTTGATCCCCGCCTCGCGCACGTTCTCCAGCGTGTCGATCCGCTCCTCGAAGCTGCGCGTGGTGATGACGTTCTCGTAATTCTCCGGCGCGGTGTCGATATTGTGGTTGTAGTAATCGAGCCCCGCGACCTTGAGCTGCGCCGCCTGATCGGGCGTCAGCATCCCCAGTGTCATGCAGGTTTCCATCCCCATCGCGCGGACTCCCTCGACGATCTCGACGATCGCGGGCATGTCGCGGTCCTTTGGGTTGCGCCATGCCGCGCCCATGCAGAAGCGCTGCGAGCCGGCGTCCCTGGCCTGCGCCGCGGCTTGGAGGACCGCACGGATGTCCATCAGCTTGGTCGCCTTGACTCCGCTGTCGGCGTGCGACGATTGCGAGCAATAGCCGCAATCCTCGGGGCAGCCGCCGGTCTTGATCGACAGCAAGGTGCAGAGCTGTACCTCGTCGGGCGCGTGGTGCGCGCGGTGGACCGTCGCGGCGCGGAACAGGAGTTCGGTGAAGGGGAGATCGAAAAGGGCGGCGATTTCTTCTCGCGACCAATCGTTCCTGACGCCCCCACATCCGTTCGTTTCGAGCGCAGTCGAGAAACGCTGAGTCTCTCCCTCGCCACGCTTCTCGACTTCGCTCGAAGCGAACGGTTGGGGTGGAATATCAAGCATTATTCGGCAGCCTCCTCGATCGGGGGCAGGTTGTGGCCGAGCAACTTGAGCACCTCGCCCGCCGCCTCGACCAGATTGGTGCCGGGGCCGAAAATGGCCTGCACCCCTGCCTCCCTTAGAAATTCATAATCCTGCGCGGGGATCACCCCGCCCGCCACGACCTTGATGTCGGCGCGGCCCGCCTCCTTCAAGAGCGCGATCAACTCGGGGATCAGCGTCTTGTGCCCCGCGGCGAGGCTGGAGGCGCCGACCACGTCGACCTGCTCGTCGAGCGCGAGGTCGCGTGCTTCGGCCGGTGTCTGGAACAGCGGACCGGAGATCACCTCGAAGCCCATGTCGGCGAAGGCGCTGGCGACGACATTGGCGCCGCGGTCGTGCCCGTCCTGCCCCATCTTGGCGACAAGGATGCGGGGCTTCCTCCCCATGCGCTGGCCGACCGCCGTGATGCCCTCGACCGCGCGGTGCCAGCCGGCGTCGTCCTTGTGCGCGGGGCCATACACGCCGGTGATCGGAGTGACGCCGACCGCATGGCGGCCGAACGCCGCCTCCATGGCCGCCGACATCTCGCCGAGCGTGCAGCGCGCGCGGGCAGCCTCGACGCACAATGCGAGGAGGTTGGCATCGCCCCCGGCCCCTTTTTGCAGGGCCTCGAGCGCTGCCGCGGCCTTGCCCGCATCGCGCTCATTCTTGACTCGCTCGATCCGCCGGATCTGGTCGGCGCGGACCTTGGCGTTGTCGATGTCGAGGATGTCGATCTCGTCCTCGTCCTCGAGGCGGTATTTGTTGACGCCGACGATGACGTCCTCGCCGCGGTCGATCCGCGCCTGGCGGGCGGCGGCGGCGCGTTCGATCTGCTCTTTGGGGAAGCCCTGCCCGACGGCGTGCGTCATGCCGCCCCGCGCCTCGATTTCCTCGATCAGCGCCCAGGCCTTATCGGCGAGTTCCTTGGTGAGGGCTTCGACGTAGTAGCTGCCGCCCAGCGGATCGACGACGTGCGTCATCCCTGTCTCTTCCTGCAGGATGAGCTGGGTGTTGCGGGCGATCCGCGCGGAAAAGTCGGTGGGGAGTGCGACCGCCTCGTCGAGGCTGTTGGTGTGGAGCGACTGCGTGCCGCCGAAGGTCGCCGCCATCGCCTCGATCGTGGTGCGGACGACGTTGTTGTACGGGTCCTGCTCGGTCAAGGACACGCCCGAGGTCTGGCAATGCGTGCGCAGCATCTGGCTGCGCGCGTTGCCGCCGAACCCGGCGATGATCTTCGACCACAAGGTACGCGCGGCGCGCAGCTTGGCGACCTCCATGAAGAAGTTCATGCCGATGCCGAAGAAGAAGCTCAGCCGCCCCGCGAAGGCGTCGATATCGAGCCCGCGGTCGAGCGCCGCCCGCACATACGCCATGCCGTCGGCCAGCGTGAAGGCGAGCTCCTGCACCGCCGTCGCCCCGGCCTCGTGCATGTGATAGCCGCTGATCGAGATGCTGTTGAAGCGCGGCATGTGCCGGCTCGTGTAGGCGATGATGTCCGCGACGATCCGCATCGACGGCTCGGGCGGATAGATATAGGTGTTGCGGACCATGAACTCCTTGAGGATGTCATTCTGGATCGTGCCCGAGAGCTGGTCCTGCGCGACGCCCTGTTCCTCGGCCGCGACGATGTAGAAGGCGAGGCACGGCAGCACCGCGCCGTTCATCGTCATCGAGACCGACATCCGGTCGAGCGGGATGCCGTCGAACAGGATCTTCATGTCGTCGAGCGTGTCGATCGCTACGCCGGCCTTGCCGACGTCGCCGACGACGCGCGGATGATCCGAATCGTAGCCGCGATGGGTGGCGAGATCGAACGCGACCGACAGCCCCTTCTGCCCGGCGGCGAGGTTGCGGCGGTAGAAGGCGTTCGAGTCCTCGGCGGTCGAGAATCCGGCGTACTGGCGGATCGTCCACGGCCGGCCGGCATACATCGTCGCCTTCACGCCGCGCGTGTAGGGCGCGAAACCGGGAAGGCCGGGATCGGTGGCGTCCAACGCGGTATAGAGCGGTTTGACGGCAATCCGCTCGGGCGTGCGCCAGGTGAGGTCGGCGCCCTTCGCCTCCTTGTCGGCGAGCGCTTGCCAGTCGGTGAGGGTCGGTTTGTCGGTCATCGTCGATGCCCTATCCGTTCGTGTCGAGCGAAGTCGAGACACGCTGCCGGTGCGCCTCGCTTCCGTTTCCCGACTGCACTTGAAACGAACGGAGGAAGGGTCATTCTCCTCTAAAATTCGGCTTGCGCTTTTTGAGGAAGGCCATGCCACCCTCTATCGAATCCTTCGTGCCGCGCGCGCGGCGCTGGTTTTCGGCTTCGTTGCGCATCGCCGCAGCATAGTCGCAATTGAAACCATATTGCAGCCCCTGCCGTATCAGGCCGAGTGCGACGGTCGGCCCGGCGGCGAGTCGTTCGGCCGATGCGACCGCCTCGGCGTCGAGCGCCTCGTCGGCAACGACCTTGTGGATCATGCCCCAGTCCAGCGCCTTCGCTGCCGACACGCGCTCGCCGAGCATCATCATCTCGGCGGCGCGGGCGCGGCCGATCAGCCGCGGCAGCATCCAGCTCGCGCCGCCATCGGGGACAAGGCCGATGTTGACGAACGCCTGGAGGAAATAGGCCGTGTCGCTCGCCACGCAGAAATCGGCGGCGAGCGCGAGGCTGCACCCGATTCCGGCCGCCGGCCCGCGCACCGCCGAGACGACTGGCACAGGAAGCTGGGCGATCGTCTCCATCAGCGGGTTGTAATGCTCGGTCAGCGCGAGGAAGGTCGCTTCGCCGGGATTGTCGCTGCCGAGCGCGCCGGCGATGTCCGCACCCGAACAAAAGGCGCGACCGGCGCCGGCCAGCAACACCGCGCGCGCGCCGTCTAGACGCCCAAGCACCGCGCCGATCTCGTCGAACATCGCCGGCGGCGCGGCATTGAGCCGATCGGGCCGGTTGAGCGTGATGACCAGCACGTCGCCGCGCCGCTCGGTCAGGATATGGTCGTAGCCGGCCATTGCGTCTCCCTTTCCTCTCCCTTGACGGGAGAGGATACCGAAGCTTGCCAGCTTGCTGGCTAGCGTAGGTTGGTGAGGGTGGTGCGGAGCAAAGCTCCGCGCGATCCACCGGATCGCTACCCCTCATCCAGCTTCGACTAGGCGGCAGAGCCGCCAAGTCTGCGCAACCCTCTCCCGCAAGGGGAGAGGGAGCTAATTCAGTGCCCGCCCTCCGGCGTTTCCATCAACTCCGTCAGCACGCCGCCCATGTCCTTGGGATGGACGAACAGCACCAACGTCCCGTGCGCGCCGATGCGCGGTTCGCCGAGCACATGCGCGCCCTTCGCCTCGAGCTCGGCCTTGGCGGCGTGGATGTCGGGCACCTCGAAGCAGACATGATGCTGCCCGCCAACCGGGTTCTTCTCGAGGAATTTCGCGACCGGCGAGTCCGCGCCCAGCGGTTCGAGCAGCTCGATCTGACAATTGGGCGCATCGACGAAGCACACCCGCACCTTCTGCGCCGGCAGGTCGAATGCCTCGCCGACCTTCTCCGCACCGAGCAACTCGCGATACCGCGCCACCGCCGCGTCGATCGACGGCGTGGCGATGCCGACGTGATTGAGCGGGCCGAGCTTCATCCTTCGATCCGCGGCTGACCGCCACTGCCACTCGGGCGCGACATTTCGATCATCGTCTCGATCCGCAACACGCGCTTGTCGATCTCGAAAACATGGCCGGTGAGGGTGCGCAAGTCGTCGGCGATCCGCGCATTGTCCTGCCGCAGGCCATCGATTCGCTCCTGCATGAGCATGACGTTCTTCAACGCTTTCATCGCGTCGCCGAACGCGCTCACCGGCGAGCCCCCATTTCGCGCAGCATCCGGTCCACTTCCTGGTGCGTGGTGCGAAGTTTCCGGCTCATCTCATCCAACGCCGCCTCCATCTTGGGAACGGCCTCGTTGACCTGCTCCACGAGCGCCGCCAGCTCGGCTTCCTGCTGGGGGGTGACATCGTCTTCGTTCTCGACCCTGCGGCGGATATATTCCCCGAGCGAAACGCCCTGCGCCGCAGCCCGCGCCGCCAGCGACGCCTTCGTGCCGGGGGTGGTCAGGAAAGTCACACGTTCGGTCTGCATCGCCGCACTCCTTAACATGTGATTATAATGTTTAACGCGCGGGCATCAAGCGGCGCCAAGTGCGTCACCATAACCTTGTGGGGAGAACACATCATAACGAAAAGCCCAGCACATCCGCGATCGTTGCGGCGCCGATAAACAAGAACAGTAACCCCAACAGGCCTGCTGCGGCTGTTCCGGCGATCGTTATCCAAAATCTAAACGGATCTTCACCTCTCAGGTAATTGCCATATCGGCCCCGTGCGACGCCTTCTCGCCATTCGCGCCGAGCAGCCAACGGACAGTGCACCGCAAACACACCGCCGAGAAGGACCTCAAAAATAGCGAAGGCGAGTTGAGTCGTCACAGCGGAATGTTGTCATGCTTCTTCCACGGATTTTCCAGCGCCTTGCCGCGGAGCTTGCGCAAGCCCAACGCAATCCGCCGCCGCGTTGAGTGCGGCTGGATCACCTCGTCGATGAAGCCCTTGCTTGCCGCGACGAACGGGTTGGCGAAGCGGGCCTCGTATTCCGCCGTCCGCTCGGCGATCTCCTCGGCCGTCCGCCCGCGGAAGATGATCTCGACCGCGCCCTTCGCCCCCATCACCGCGATCTCGGCGGTGGGCCAGGCGTAATTCAAATCGCCGCGCAAATGCTTCGACGCCATCACGTCATAGGCGCCGCCATAGGCCTTGCGGGTGATGACGGTGATCTTGGGCACGGTCGCCTCGGCATAAGCGAACAGCAGCTTGGCGCCGTGCTTGATGATGCCGTTATGCTCCTGGCCGACGCCGGGGAGGAAGCCGGGGACATCGACGAACGTCACGATCGGAATGTCGAAGGCGTCGCAGAAGCGGACGAACCTCGCCCCCTTTTTCGAACTGTTGATGTCGAGCACGCCGGCGAGCGCTATCGGCTGGTTGGCGACGACGCCCACCGTGCGGCCTTCGATGCGGCCGAAGCCGATGATGATGTTGGCGGCGTGCGCGGGCTGGAGCTCGAAGAAGTCGCCTTCGTCGACCGTTTTCCGGATCAACTCGTGCATGTCGTAGGGTTGGTTGGCGCTCGGCGGGATCAGCGTGTCGAGGCTGGGCTCGATCCGGTCCCATGGGTCGGCGGTCGGGCGTTCGGGCACCTCGACGCGGTTCGACGACGGCAGGAAATCGATCATCTCGCGCGCCGCCCACAGCGCCTCGATATCGTTCTCGAACGCGATGTCGGCGACGGAGGATTTGGTGGTGTGCGTCACCGCGCCGCCGAGTTCCTCCTGCGTCACGACCTCGTTGGTGACGGTCTTCACCACGTCGGGGCCGGTGACGAACATGTAGCTCGAATCCTTCACCATGAAGATGAAGTCGGTCATCGCCGGCGAATAGACTGCGCCGCCCGCACACGGCCCCATGATGAGCGATAGCTGCGGCACCACCCCGCTCGCGAGCACGTTCCTCTGGAACACCTCGGCATAGCCCGCGAGGCTCGCCACGCCCTCCTGGATGCGCGCGCCGCCCGAATCGTTGAGGCCGATGACGGGCGCGCCGACCTTCATCGCCATGTCCATGATCTTGCAGATCTTCTGCGCGTGGCGCTCGCTGAGCGAACCGCCGAACACGGTGAAATCCTGGCTGAACACGAACACCAGCCGGCCGTTGATCGTGCCGCTGCCGGTGACGACGCCGTCGCCCGGCACCACCTGCTCCGGCATCCCGAAATCGACGCAATTATGCTCGACGAACATGTCGACTTCTTCGAAGCTACCCTCGTCGAGCAGCACATCGATCCGCTCGCGCGCGGTGAGCTTGCCCTTGGCGTGCTGCGCCGCAATCCGCTTCTCGCCGCCGCCGAGCCGGGCCTGCGCGCGGCGCTTTTCGAGTTCCTGCATCGTTGCAGACATAACCTCTCCTTCGCCCGCCTCTCTTCTCCGCGCGCCGGCAAATTGCAACCGTTCTGACCGATTGGTATTCTTGGCTTTCCGCGATCCTTTGGGCACAAGCGCGGACGAAGGAGAGGCCGATGTCAGACGCCAGCGTGTATCCCGTTCCCGCCGACTGGGCGGCGAGCGCGCGAGTCGATGCCGAAACCTACGAGCAGATGTACGCCCGCTCGCTGTCCGATCCCGGCGCCTTCTGGCTCGAACAGGCGGAGCGGCTCGACTGGATCACGCAACCGACGATCGCCGGCGACTGGTCGTTCGCCGAGAAGGATTTCCACATCAGCTGGTTCCCCGACGGCCAGCTCAATGTCGCGGCGAACTGCCTCGACCGGCACCTCGCGGAACGCGGCGACACGATCGCGCTGATCTGGGAACCCGATAGCCCTAAGGCGGAGCCGCGGCGCTTCACCTACGCGCAACTCCACGCCGAGGTGTGCCGCTTCTCCAATGTGCTCAAGGCCGAGGGCGTAAAGAAAGGTGACCGCGTCACGCTCTACATGCCGATGATCCCCGAGGCGGCGTTCGCGATCCTCGCCTGCGCGCGGATCGGGGCGATCCATTCGGTGGTGTTCGGCGGCTTCTCGCCCGATGCGCTGGCGGGACGGATCACCGATTGCGATTCGAACGTGCTGATCACCGCCGACGAAGGCCGGCGCGGCGGCAAGACGGTCCCGCTCAAGGCCAATGCCGACGCCGCCGCCGAGCGCGCGCCCGCGCTCCAGAAGATGATCGTGGTGCAGGCGACCGGCGGCGATGTAGCGATGCAGCCGGGCCGCGACGTCTGGTATCACGAGGCCGCCGCGGGCGTCTCCGCCGAGTGCCCGGCCGAGCCGATGAACGCCGAAGACCCGCTGTTCATCCTTTACACCTCGGGCTCGACTGGAAAGCCCAAGGGCGTGCTCCACACCAGCGCGGGCTATCTGCTGTGGTGCGCGCTGACGCACGAGGTGACCTTCGATTACCGGCCCGGCCAGGTCTATTGGTGCGCGGCCGACATCGGCTGGGTGACCGGGCATAGCTACATCGTCTACGGCCCGCTCGCCAACGGCGCGACGACGCTCATGTACGAAGGGCTCCCCAACTGGCCCGACGCCAGCCGCATCTGGCAGGTGTGCGACCGCCACAATGTCGAAATTCTCTACACCGCCCCCACGGCGCTCCGCGCGCTGATGCGGGAGGGCGACGAGTATGTGACCAAGACCTCACGCGCCTCGCTCAAGCTGCTCGGCACGGTCGGCGAGCCGATCAACCCGGAGGCGCGGCGCTGGTATCACGACGTGGTCGGCGAAGGCCGCTGCCCGATCGTCGACACCTGGTGGCAGACCGAGACCGGCGGCCACATGATCACCCCGCTTCCCGGCGCGCATGCGCTCAAGCCCGGCTCGGCGACCAAGCCCTTTTTCGGCATCTCCCCCGACCTTGTCAACGTCGACGGCGTGGTCCAGACCGGCAACCCCGCCGAGGGCAACCTCTGCATCGCCAAGAGCTGGCCGGGGCAGATGCGCACCGTCTGGGGCGACGCCGAACGCTTCTTCCAGACCTATTTCGCGACCTATCCGGGCAAATATTTCACCGGCGACGGCGCGCGACGCGACATCGACGGTTATTACTGGATCACCGGCCGCGTCGACGACGTCATCAACGTCTCAGGCCACCGCATGGGCACCGCCGAGGTCGAGTCGGCGCTGGTGCTCCACCCCGAGGTCGCCGAGGCCGCGGTGGTCGGCTTTCCGCACGACATCAAGGGCCAGGGCATCTATGCCTACGTCACCCTGAAGGCCGGCCAGCAGCCGTCCGAGGACCTGCGCAAGGAGCTCTCGGGCTGGGTGCGCAAGGAGATCGGGCCGATCGCCACGCCCGACGTCATCCAGTGGGCGCCCGGCCTGCCCAAGACGCGCTCGGGCAAGATCATGCGCCGCATCCTGCGCAAGATCGCCGAGAACGATTTCGGCAATCTCGGCGACGTGTCGACGCTCGCCGATCCGACGGTGGTCGACGATCTCGTCAAGAATCGCGCGCAGTAGAAGGAGCATCAGCGACCGATGGCCAAGCCGACGATCCAGCAGCTCGCCGCCGACCTGGCCGCCGGCCGCACCACCGCCGTTGCTCTCGCCGAGCAGGCCCTTGCCCGCATCGAGGATCCCAAGGGCGAGGGCAAGCGCACCTTCATCAAGGTCTACAAGGCGCAGGCGCTGGCGGCGGCCGAGGCCAGCGACCTGCAGCGCAAGGCGGGCCTCGTGCCGTCGCCGCTGGCCGGCCTTCCGGTCTCGATCAAGAACCTGTGCGATGTCGCGGGCGAGACGACCTTGTCCGGCTCGATCGCGCTGGACGATGCGCCGCCGGCGCGGCAGGACGCCGCCGTGGTGGCGCGCCTGCGCGCG
>DASTWI010000060.1:0-19177 GCA_035776635.1 Sphingomonas sp.
AACGCGCCGAAGATGAACGGCAGCATCGCGCCGAGCAGCAGCCCGACGATGACGTAGGGATTGCTCAGCGAAAAATCGACGGTCAGCCCGCCGAAATACTCATGCAGATCGCTGGTATAGGCGCCGAACAGCACCAAAGCCGCGAGCGCCGCCGAGCCGATCGCATAGCCCTTGGTCACCGCCTTGGTGGTGTTGCCGACCGCGTCCAGCGCATCGGTGCGGCCGCGCACGTCGTCGGGCAGCCCCGCCATCTCGGCGATGCCGCCGGCATTGTCGGTCACGGGCCCGTAGGCGTCGAGCGCGACCACCATTCCGGCGAGCGCGAGCAGCGAGGTCGCCGCGAAGGCGACGCCGATGATCCCGGCGAGCTGGTAGGAGGCGATCACCGCGACGACGATCACCAGCGTCGGCAGCGCGGTCGATTCGAGGCTGATCGCCAGCCCCTGGATGACGTTGGTGCCGTGGCCGGTGACCGAGGCGCGCGCGATCGAGCGCACCGGGCGATAGTTGGTGCCGGTATAATATTCGGTGATCCAGACCAGCAGGCCGGTGACGGCGAGCCCGATCATCATGCACCAGAACAGGTCCCAGCCGGTCGCCGCCTCGGCCGCCGAGACGGGCAGTGCGCCGCCCGCGGCGTCGAGGAACGCGGTGCCGCCGATCGCGGCGTTGAGGTCGCCCAGCGCCCAGCTCGTCACCAGCCAGATCGCCGGCACCGACAGGATCGCGGTGGTCCAGAACCCCTTGTAGAGCGCGCCCATGATCGAGCCGTTGGCGCCGAGCCGGACCATATAGGTGCCGATGATCGAGGTGATGATGCACACGCCCCCGACCAGCAACGGCAGCGACATCAGCGCAAAAAGCTTGTCGGCGTGCGGGAGCAGCAGCGCAAGCGACACCATCGTCAGGCCGAGCGTGACGACATAGGTCTCGAACAGGTCGGCGGCCATGCCCGCGCAGTCGCCGACATTGTCGCCGACGTTATCGGCGATGGTGGCGGGGTTGCGGGGATCGTCCTCGGGAATGCCCGCCTCGACCTTGCCGACCAGGTCGGCGCCGACGTCGGCGGCCTTGGTGAAGATGCCGCCGCCCAACCGCGCGAAGATCGAGATGAGCGATGCGCCGAACGCCAGGGCAGTCAGGGATTGCGTGATGATCCGCTCGCCCGGCGCGTGGCCGGCGGGGCCGGTCAGATACCAGAAGAACACCGAGATCGCGAGCAGGCCGAGCCCCGCCACCAGCATCCCGGTGATCGCGCCCGAACGGAAGGCGAGGGTGAGCCCGCCCTGCAGCGAGCTGCGCGCAGCCTCCGCCGTGCGGACGTTGGCGCGCACCGAGATGTTCATGCCGACGAAGCCCGCGCAGCCCGACAGGATCGCGCCGATCGCGAAGCCGATCGCGGAAATATAGCCCAATGTGAGGAGGATGACGATGGCGACGATCACGCCGACGATCGCGATGGTGGTGTATTGCCGGGCGAGATAGGCCTTGGCCCCTTCCTGGATCGCGGCGGCGATGTCCTGCATCCGCGTGTCGCCGGCGGACGCCTTAAGCACCTGCTGACTTGTGAAGAATCCGTAGAGCACAGCAATCAGGCCGCACACGATGGCGGCGTAGACATACGTCATTGGCACTCCTTCCCCTGCTCTCCGTCCGGGAGACTGGATTGGGTGGGAACGCTCCCGTGACTGCGGCGGCGAAGCTATCGGGGCGGGAGGGGCAGCGCAAGCGCCTCAATCGCCATGGGTGAATCCGAGGCTTTCGGGGAGGGCGACGGCGCCGCCGGCGTCGATGAGGGTGAGGGGAACGTGCTCCTGCGAAAGGCTCTCAGGAGCACTGAACCTTCCAACAAGGGTCGCGGGCACCGGCAGCGCCAGATCCGCCGGAGCGGCGAACAGCAGCTCGTAATCGTCTCCCGCGGTCGCGGCGGCGAGCCGCGCGGCGCGATCGTCGCCGGCGAAGGCGCGATAGGCGGCGGACAGCGGGATCGCGGCGAGGTCGATCGTCACCTCGAGCCCGCTCGCACCGGCCATCCGTGCGGCATCGACGAGGAGCCCGTCGGACACGTCCATCATCGCAGCGACGACCGGCGCCAGCGCGCCGCCCTCGGCGAGCCGCGGGTGCGGCCGGCGATAGGCGGCGAGCAGCTCTTCGGGCCCGCGCTCGCCGCGCGCGATCTTCAGGCCCGCGCCGGCATCGCCGATCGTGCCGGTGACGTAGAGCGCGTCGCCCGCCCGCGCACCGCTGCGCACCGGCGACACGAGGGCGCGGCCGATCGCGGTCAGCGTGATCACCCGCGGCGCGCCGGCGGGGAGCGAGACGGTGTCGCCGCCGAGCAGCGGGCAGGCGAGGCCGCGCAGCGCCGAGTCGAGGCCGGCGAGAAACTGCCGGTCCCACCGCTCGCCCTTCGCCGGGGAGAGCGGATAGTTGAGCAGCGCCCCCTCCGGCGCCGCGCCTTTCGCCGCGAGATCGGACAGGTTCACCGCGACCAGTTTCCACGCGACATCCTCCGGCGCGTCCCCGGCGACATAATGCACGCCCTCGACGATCGTGTCGGTGGTGAGCACCCAGTCGCCCAGCCGCGCGGCGTCGTCGCCGAGGCCGGCGGCGCCGGGGTGGAGCGGCAGCGCGCGAAGGGCAGCGAGGAACCCGGCCTCGGTCACTCCGCCGCCAGCAGCGTCTCGGCGCCGCCCAGATCGACCGAAACGAGGCGGCTCACGCCCTTTTCGATCATCGTCACGCCGAACAGGCGGTGCATCCGGCTCATCGTCACCGCATTGTGCGTGACGATCAGGTAGCGCGTGTCGGTCTCCTCGGTCATGCGTTCGAGAAGGGCGCAGAACCGCTCGATATTGGCATCGTCGAGCGGCGCATCGACCTCGTCGAGGACGCAGATCGGCGCGGGGTTGGTGAGGAACAGCCCGAAGATCAGCGCAACTGCGGTCAGCGCCTGCTCGCCGCCCGACAGCAATGTCAGCGACTGCAGGCGCTTGCCCGGCGGCTGCGCCATGATCTCGAGCCCCGCCTCGAGCGGGTCGTCCGAATCGATGAGCTCGAGATGCGCGCTGCCGCCGCCGAACAAGGTGGTGAACAGCCGCCGGAAATGCCCGTTCACCGCCTCGAACGCGGCGAGCAGGCGCTGCCGTCCCTCGCGGTTGAGGCTGCCGATCGAGAAGCGCAGGCGATTGACCGCCTGGCCCAGCTCCTCGCGCTCGGCGGCGTTGCTGGTGCGCGCCTCGTCGAGTTCGGCAAGCTCGGTTTCGGCGACGAGATTGACCGGCCCGATCCGTTCGCGGTCGAGCAGCAGCTTTTCGTGCCGCGCCGATTCGTCGAGCGGCGGGCCGACGTCGGCGCCGGCGAAGCCGATCTGTTCGGGCAGCACCGGCGGCGGGCATTCGAACCGCTCGCCCGACAGGCGGCTCATCTCGACCCGGCGCTGCTCCTGGCTTTCCGCCCGCGCCACCGCCCCGGCGCGCCCCTCGCGCGCCTCGGCGAGCGCCTCGCCGGCGATGCGGATGGCCTCGTCGGCGCCGCGCAGCGCCTCGGCGGCTTCGGTTTCGGCGGCAAGCGTGGTGTCGGCGGCAGTGCGCGCGGCCGCGTGATCGGTCGTCAGGGCGGCGATCTGTTCGTCGAGCGCGGCCGGACGCGCGGCGAGCGAATCGGCCTCGGCGGTGAGCGCCGCCTCGCGCGTGTCCATGTCGGTGATGCGCCGCGCGGCCTCGCCGGCGCGCGCCTTCCAGCCGCGCGAATCGGCCTCGGCGGCGGCGCGCCGCTCGCGCGCGGCGGCGATGTCGCGGTCGAGCGTCGCGCGGCCGGCGCGCGCCTCGGCGACACCGGCGCGGTGCGCCTCGGCCTCGGCTTGCAGGATGCGGACGCGCTCGGCGGTGGCGCTGCCGTCGGGCAGCGCGGCGAGCGCGGCGTCGGCGCGCGCGCGTTCGGCCTCGGCGTCGCGATGCTCGGCGGCGACGCGGGCGGCGCGCGCGTCGAGGTCGGCGGCCTTGGCCTCGATCCGCTCGATCTGGGCCGTGGCGCGATCCTCCGCGCGCGCCGCCTCGCGCATCGCCGCCTCGGCCGCTTCGAGCGCGGCGCGGGCGGCCTGCGCCGCCTGCCGCGCGTCGGCGATCGCCTGCGCGATCCGGCCGAGCTCGGCCTCGGCGGCCTCGACCTTTGCGGCGGCGGCGGGGCGCGCCTTGGCGAGCGCGGCGAGGCGATTGACGCGCTCCAACCGCTCGGCCGCAGCGGCGCCGCCCGATCTGGCGACGAAGCCGTCCCAGCGCCTGAGCGCGCCGCCCAGCGTGACGAGCCGCTGCCCGACTGCAAGCGGCTGCCCAGCGTCCGCCTCGGCAACGAACACCTGCGCGAGTCGCCGCGCGAGCGCCGGCGGCGCGGCGACGTGGCGGGCGAGCGGCACGGCGCCGGCGGGCGCAGCGGGATCGCCGGGCTGCGGCTCGGCGCCCTGCCAGAAGCGATCGGCGGCGGTGTCGAGCCCGGCTTCGAGATCGTCGCCGAGCGCCGCCGCCAGTGCGCGCTCGTAGCCGGGATCGGCGGCGAGGCGGTCGAGCAGCCGGTCGCGCCCGCTGGGCTTGACCGCCTTCTCCAGCGCCGCCGCCTCGCTGTCGAGCGTCGCGAGCTCGGCGCGCGCGGCGGCGCGGCGCGCCTCGGCACGATCGCGGGCTTCGATCTCGGCGCGTTCGTCGCTGTCGGCGCGGACGCGGCCCGCGCGCGCGGTCTCGGCGTCGCTCGCCGCCTGCGCGCGCGCGGCGACGGCGGCCTCGCGCTCGGCCTTGAGCGGCGCGACATCGCCGAGCGCGGCGCGTTCGGCGTCGAGCTGCGCGTGGTCGCGGGCCGCGCGGTCGAGCCGGGCGCGCGCCGCCTGCACCGCCGCCTGCGCGACGCGCGCGTCGGCCGCCTCGCTGGCCTGCGCGGCGAGCGCCTGGGCGAGCGCGACCTCGGCGTCGCGCGCTTGCCGCTCGGCCTCGGCGAGCGCCGCGTCGAGGTGCGGCAGCCGCTCGGCGGCGCGCGCGATCTCGGCATCGAGCGCCTTGGCTTCGTCGGCAAGCCGAGCGAGCGCCTCGGCGGCGTCGCTGGCCAGCGCGCCCTCGCGCTCGCGGTCGGTGACGATGCGGCTCAGCGCCCCGGCGAGTTCGACACGACGGCGTTCGACCCCGCCGCGCTCGGTCCTCAGCGTGTCGAGCCGGTGGCCGAACTCGCTCGCCCGGTCGCGCGCGGCGAGCGCAGTGGTGCGCGCCGCCGCCAGCGCCTCGCTCGCCGCGCGCTGGTGCGCGGCTGCGGCGCGCTGCGCTTCGGCGGCGGCGGCGACCCGCGCCTCGGCAGCTTCGGCGTCCTTCTTCGCGGCATCGGCGGCGGCGGCGGCGTCGCGCCAGCGCGCGAAGATCATCCGCGCCTCGGCGACGCGGATCTGGTCGGAGAGGGCGCGATAGCGCTCGGCCTGCCGCGCCTGGCGCTTGAGCGCGGCGGCGCGCGTTTCCTGGTCGGCGATCACTTCGTCCAGGCGCGCGAGATTGGCCTCGGTCGCGCGCAATTTCTGCTCGGCGTCCTTGCGGCGGACGTGCAGCCCCGAGATCCCCGCCGCCTCCTCGAGCAGCGCGCGGCGCTCGGCGGGCTTGGCGGCGATCACCGCGCCGATCCGCCCCTGGCTGACCAAAGCCGGCGAGTGCGCGCCGGTGGCGGCGTCGGCGAACAGCAGCGACACGTCCTTGGCGCGCACGTCGCGGCCGTTGATGCGATAGGCCGAGCCCGCGCCGCGCTCGATGCGGCGGACGATCTCGGTCTCGTCGTCCTCGCCAACGCCCTCGGCGAGGATCGACACCTCGGCAAAGTCGCGCGCCGGCCGGCTCGCGGTGCCGGCGAAGATCACGTCCTCCATCCCGGCACCGCGCATCGAGCGGGCGGAGGTTTCGCCCATCGCCCAGCGCAGCGCCTCGAGCAGGTTGGACTTGCCGCAGCCGTTGGGGCCGACGATCCCGGTCAAGCCGGCCTCGATCCGGAGGTCAGCCGGATCGACGAAGCTCTTGAACCCCGACAGCCTCAGCCGCTTGATCCGCATCGGATGCGGCGCCTCCCCTCCAGCGCGTCGGGCGGGTCAGGCGCCTGCCGCCTTCAGCCGCGCCTCGACGCCTTCCCATGTGAACACATTTTGCAGCTGTTCGCCATTCAGGAAAAAGGTTGGCGTGCCGGTGACGTTCTTGTTCTGCGCCGCGTCCTGCATGACCTTGGTGATTGCGTCGAGCGCCTTGGTGTCGTTGAGGCAGGCGCGCGCCTCGGCCTCGGGGATGCCGCGCTGCTTCACGAAGTCGATATAGCCGAGATATTCGGCCCAGGCGGTGGCGATCCTGGCGGGCGGGGCGCCGGCGAGCGACTGCTGGAGCGCGGCCGTCGCCTTGGTGTCGGCGAGCTTCTTCTCCATTTCGTCCTGGTTCTGGAACATCGCCTCGAGCAGCGGGAAGAACGGCCCCGGCCCGGCGCAACGGCCGAGCAGCGCGCCGGGGATATCGGGCGCGCCGTGGACCAGGAACTCGCGGAATTCATAGGAGACCTTGCCGGTCTTGACGTAATTGTCGGTCAGCGGCTCCTGCCCCGTCCGGCCGAAATTGCCGCAGGTCGGGCAGAGGCGCGAGCCGTATTCGACCAGCTTGATCGGGGCGTCGGGGTTGCCCATGCGATAGCCGCCCTCGTCGGTCTTGACGACGACATCGGTCCACTGCTTGCCGGCGGGCGGAGGGACCGCGGTGACCGAGGCTGCCGGCGCGGACGAATTGGCGTCGCCGCTGCCGCCGCACGCGGCGAGGAGCAGCAGGGGGAGCGCGAGGGAGGCAAAACGCAGGGTTGTCATCGAACGTCCTCTTTCCGGGAAAACTGTCACGCGCCGGCCTTCGCCAGCGCCGCCTTGAGATCGGCCTCGACCTCGGGCCAGCCGACCGCGTCGATCTTTGCGCCGTTGACGAGGAAGGTGGGGGTGCCGTCGAGCTTGTAGTCGGCCTTGGCGCGCACGTTCATCTTGCCGATCGCCTCGACGGTGGGGATGTCGGCGAGGCATTTGTGCGCCTCGGCGTCGCTGATGCCCTGCGCCTTCGCGAAATCGAGATAGCCGATCTGGCCGGCGAGCACATAGGGCTGTTCGGTCTCGGGCGCCTTGTCGACCGCGGCGGCCATCGCCTTGGTCTGGCTGGCTTCCTTGGCGAAGATCTGCGGCTGATAGGCGAATTCGGCGGCGAGCAGCGGGAAGAAGCCCTCGGCACCCTTGCAGCGGCCGATCAGCGCGGCGGAAACGTCGCCGCCGTCGCGCAGCCAGTCGCGGAATTCGTAGCTGACCTTGCCGGTGCGGACATAATTCTCGACCAGCGGCTTCATGCCGCTCGCGGCGAAGGCGGCGCAATGCGGGCAAGTGCGCGAGCCGAATTCGACGAGCTGCACCGGCGCGGCGGGGTTGCCCATGCGATAGCCGGTCTCGGCGGTGCGCGTGACGACGGTCGACCAGTCGCGGCCCTCGGGCGCGGTCGCGGCGACAGTCGCGGTCGGGCTCGGCGCGGCGGCGGCGGCGTTGGTCGTGGCATTGCCCTCGGGCGCAGGCTGCTGGCACCCGGCGAGCGCCGCGACCGGCAGCAGGGCGAGGGTCAGGCGGCGGATCATCGGCGTCTCCTGTCGGTCAGCGTGCGCCCGCGGCGCGCAAGATGGGCTCGAGGTGCGCCCAGTCGAAAACCTTGTCCTGCAGCTTGCCGTTGACGATGAAGCCCGGCGTGCCGGTGATCCCGGCGGGCACCTTCTCCAACATCGTCAGGATCGTCTGCAGCCCCGCTTCGCTGGCGAAGCAGGCGTCGATCCGGGCCTGGCTCATCCCGTTCGCGCGCGCGATCGCGGTCAGCCCGGCGCCGTCCGCCCCGGCCTTGATCCGCGCCATCTTGGGGTACATCGCCAGGCGCTGGCCGTTGGTCTGCTCGAACTGGATGCCGGCGGGGAGCCAGCTGTCCTGCTGCGCGAAGAACGCGCTCGAGATCGTGTCGAAGCCGTCCGGCCCCGCGCAGCGCGCGAGCAGCGCCGCGCCGAGGTCGAGCTGGTCGCGGACGAGGTTGCGCTCCTCCAGGCTGACCGTCCCCGACTTGATCATCCTGCCGCGCAGCACCGCAGCCGATTCGCGCGAGAAGGCCGCGCAATGCGGGCAGGTGTAGCTCATATATTC
Organism: Sphingomonas sp.; assembly: GCA_035776635.1. Classification (GTDB taxonomy): domain Bacteria; phylum Pseudomonadota; class Alphaproteobacteria; order Sphingomonadales; family Sphingomonadaceae; genus Sphingomonas. The sequence continues at coordinate 8,198 of DASTWI010000060.1, forward strand.
GACGAGCTTCACCTTCGCGTCGGGATTGCCGACGAGGAACGCGCCGTCGGGCAATTGCGTAACGCGGCTTTGCCAGTTCGGAGCGGCGGCCGAAGCCGACAGCGTCAGCGCGAGCGCCGCGCCGAGGGCGGTCAGAAGACCGAGGATCAGACGCATCAACGCTCCTTGGGCTCGATCACGGGGATGCCGCGGGTGGCGGCGACGCCGGCGGCGAGCGCCTCGAGCACCGCCTTCAATTCGGGATCGCCGATCGCGCGCAGGCTGTCGCCGAGCTCCACCGGCGCGGGCGTGAGCGACGGCGGCGCGGGCCGCGGGCGGCGCTTCGCCACCTCGCCCTGGCGGAACGCGACGCGCGCCACCGCGCCATAGCCGAAGAAGCGGTTCACCCGTTCGATGATCTCAGGCGTGATGTGCTGCATCATCGCCGCATGGGCGCCGCGCACGACCAGCGTCAGCGTTCCGCCCGAACGTTCGCCATGCGGGAAACGCAGCGATTCGGGCGCCGAGACCTCGGCATAGCGCGGCCCGACGATCTCCGCCCAGCGGCTGACGATCGAGCTCTGGATGAAGCCGAACCGGCGGAACGCGGCGCGGCCGACGTCGGGCAGCAGCTCGGCGACCGCGCGCGCGCGGTTGGCGCGCTGCGGCTCGGGCTTTCTGGGACGCGGCGCGGGGCTGCGCGGTTTGCTCATGGGGCATCCCATGCCATAGCCGGGGCGTGCCCGCCAATAGCTCCTCGCCGATCGCCGATCATTTGCTTTCCTGGTACGACGTCCACGCCCGCGCGCTGCCGTGGCGCGCGCCGCCCGGCGCGCCGCCGAACGACCCCTATCGCGTGTGGCTCTCCGAAATCATGCTGCAGCAGACCACCGTCGTGACGGTGCGGCCGCATTTCGAGAGGTTCGTCGAGCGCTGGCCCACCGTCGCCAGCCTCGCCGCCGCCGACGAGGCCGAGGTGATGGCCGCCTGGGCGGGGCTCGGCTATTATTCGCGCGCGCGCAACCTGATCGCTTGCGCGCGCGCGATCGTTGCCGAGCACGGCGGCCGCTTTCCCGATACGGAGGCAGGCTTGCGCGCCTTGCCGGGAATCGGCGGCTATACCGCGGCGGCGGTCGCGGCGATCGCCTTCGGCCGGCGCGCGGTGGTGGTCGACAGCAACATCGAGCGCGTCGTCGCGCGGCTGTTCGCGAGCGCCGAGCCGCTGCCCGCCGCAAAGCCGGTCATCGCGGCCCATACCGACACGATCACGCCCGACGCGCGCGCCGGCGATTTCGCGCAGGCGATGATGGACCTCGCTTCGGCGATCTGCCGGCCGCGCGCCCCCAAATGCCTGCTCTGCCCGGTCCGCGCCGGCTGCCGCGCCCATGCGCTCGGCACGCCCGAGGCGTTTCCGGTGCGCGCGCCCAAGCCCGTCAAGCCGCAGCGCCACGGCACGGTCTTCTGGCTCGAGCGCGACGGCGCGGTGCTGCTGGTCCGCCGCCCGCCCAGGGGGCTGCTCGGCGGGATGCGCGCGCTGCCGAGCGGACCGTGGAGCGCGGGCGCGCCGGGGCTCGCCGATGCGCCGCCGGCGGCAGAGTGGCGGATGCTCGACGCGAGGATTTCGCACGTCTTCACGCACTTCCGCCTCGAACTCGCGCTTGCCGTCGCCGCTGCGGGGGAGCATGGACCAGCGGCGGACGGCGAATGGTGGCCGATCGCCGAGCTCGACTCGGCGGGGCTGCCGGTCGTGTTCGCCAAGGCGGCACGAGCGATACGGAGCGGACGATGAGGGGAGTGCGGTTCGGAATGATGCTGGGCGCCGCGGCGCTCGTTTCGACGGCGGCGCTCGCCGCGCAAGCGGTCGCGCCGGTGCAGCCGACGGCGATCCCGGCGCCGACGCTCGCGCACCCGCTGCCGCATGTCGCGGCGCTGTTCGACTCCTACGTCGCCGCGGACAAGATGCCGGGCATCGTCGGCGCGTTCGGCTCGCGCGACCTGCCGACGGTGTTCGTTTCGGCCGGCCATATCTCGGACGATCCCGGCGCGCCCGCGGCTGGCCCCGACACGTTGTGGCGCGTCTATTCGATGACCAAGCCGATCACCGCGATGGCGGCGATGCTGCTGGTCGAGAACGGCAAGCTGAAGCTCGACGAGCCGGTCAGCGACTTCATCCCCGGCTTCGCGCACATGGACGTGCTGACGGACCCGGAGCACAGCCTTGCCACGCGCCCGGCGAAGAAGCCGGTCACCATCCGCGAGTTGATGACCCACACCGCCGGGCTCGGCTATTCGATCGTCAACACCGGGCCGATCAAGAAGGCGTATGAGGACGCCGGGATCGTCCCGTTCGCCGCCAATCGCATGGTCGAGGAGCAGATGCGCGCCGTGCGGCCGAAGACGCTCGCCGCCTTCGCCGACAAGGTCGCGACGCTGCCGCTGATCGCCGAGCCGGGGACCGAATGGCATTATTCGATCGGGCTCGACGTGCTGGCGCGCGTCGTCGAAATCGCGTCGGGAATGCCGTTCGACCGCTTCGTCCAGACGCGGCTGTTCGATCCGCTGAAGATGACCTCGAGCTATTGGCAGGTGCCGGCGAGCCAGGCAGGGCGGCTCGCGACCGATTACACCTTCCTCGGCGACAAGCGGGTGCCGCTCGATCCCGGCGCGACGTCGGTGTTCCTCGACGCGCCGAGCTTTCCCTATGGCGGGGCCGGGCTGGTCATGTCGGCGCGCGACTACGACCGCTTCCTCCACATGTTGCAGGACGACGGCACGCTCGACGGGGTGCGGGTGATGAAGCCCGAGACGGTCGCGCTCGCCACTTCGAACCTGCTGCCGCCCGGAGTCATCTTCGGCGGAGTCGGCGCGATCACCGGCGGCACGCAGGCCGCGCACCCGATGGGGTTCGGCGCGGGCGGGTCGGTGACGCTCAGCGACGACCCGAACGGCGCCGGCAAGGGCACCTACGGCTGGGGCGGCGCGGCGGGGACGATCGCCTGGGTCGATCGCGCGCACCACGCCCGCGGCACGATCATGGTCAACTACATGCCTGCCGATACATGGCCGGTGCGGAGCGAGACGGTGAAGGCGCTGCTCACCGATTACGCTTATTGGAAGAAGTGATCGGGCGCACATGATCGTTCCCGGCTTCACCGGCGGCACGCTCGACCGCGCCGATCCGCTGCGTCACGATCCCGACGCCTTCGCGGCTGCCATCGCCGATCCGCGCGCGCGGCTGCTCAGGCTCGCCGGCGACACGCCCGAAGTCGATGGCGACGGCCGGCTCGGCTGGGCCGCGCTCGCCGAGGCGACCGCCGAGGCCGAGCTGCTGCTGCTCGGCCTCGACCATGGCGCGCCCCGCTTCGTCGCAAGCGTGCCGGGCGAGCGGATGCCGATGACGCGCTCGCCCGCGCTGTTCGCTGCGCTCGACGCGCTGCGGCCGGGCGAGGCGGCGACCTATGCCGCGGCGCGCAGCCTGCTCGACTGGCATGCGCGACACGGCTTTTGCGCCAATTGCGGGACGCCGACGACGATCTTCCGTGCCGGCTGGGCGCGCGCTTGTCCCAAGTGCGGCGCGGAGCATTTCCCGCGAGTCGATCCGGTCGTCATCATGATCGCCGAGCATCAGGGCCGCGCATTGGTCGGCCGGCAGGCGAGCTGGCCGCCGCGGCGCTATTCGGCGCTCGCCGGCTTCCTCGAGCCCGGCGAATCGATCGAGGAGGCGGTCGCGCGCGAAATCGCCGAGGAATCGGGGGTGCGCGTCGCGCGCGTCCGCTACGTCGCGAGCCAGCCCTGGCCGTTCCCCTCGCAGCTGATGATCGCCTGCATCGCCGAGGCGGCGGGCGACGCCCTGACGATCGACCTCAACGAGCTGGAGGACGCGATCTGGGTGCCCCGCGCGGCCGTGGCGGCGGCGCTCGCCGGGGACGCCGACGCGCCGTTCCTCCCGCCGCCGCGCTACGCCATCGCGCACACGCTGCTGACGGCCTGGGTGGAGGGGGCCTGAAGCGGCCCGAACCACCCCTTACCCGTTCGTGCTGAGCGAAGTCGAAGCACATGAGACACATGAAGCATCCGGGCGCGGGGCCGGTCCGTTTTCGAACGGATCCACTGCCGCCTCATCACCGGCACGCTTGCAATGTTGGATTTGGTTTGCTTCGCTGCCCCTGATGCCGACGCCCTCCGATCGCCTGCTGCTTCACGCAGCGGCTGGGGGAGCGTTCAAAGTGAAACGATTGAACGCACTTACCTTCACTTTGCAGCGTCAGCGCCGTGATCCGCCCGCGCCGGCCGCTTCAGCGGCGCCACCGCGCCCAGATCGCGGTCGGCAGCAACAGGCCGCGCGCTTCCTCGCGGACGGCCAGCTCGCCCGCTTCCACCGTGCCGCCGAGATCGCCCAGCGCCTGCCGGAGCAGCTCGCCGATCGCCAGCGCCGACATGCGCACCGCATAGACCGTCAGGAACAGGAAACGCGACCTGTCGTCGAGCAGCCGGCGGCAATCGGCGACCAGGCCGGGCAGGCCCTCCTCCAGCTTCCACACCTCGCCGGTGGGGCCGCGTCCGTATTTGGGCGGGTCGAGCAGGATGCCGTCGTAACGCCGCCCGCGCCGCACCTCGCGCGCGACGAACTTGACGGCATCGTCGACCAGCCAGCGGACCGGCGCATCGGCAAGCCCCGACAGCGCCGCGTTGCCGCGCGCCGCTTCGACCGATTTCTTCGAGGCATCGACATGAACCATGCGCGCGCCGTGCGCGGCCATCGCCAGCGTGCCGACCCCGGTATAGCCGAACAGGTTGAGGCATTCGGGCGCTTCGATCCCGGCGACGCGCTCGCGCATCCAGGTCCAGACCGGCGCCATGTCGGGGAAGAAGCCGAGATGGCGGAACGGCGTGGTCTGCGCGGTGAAGGTCACGTCGTCCCAGTGGAGCGGCCAGCCGTCGCGCGGCACCGGCTGCGCGTAAGTCCAGCGGCCGCCGCCCTCCTCGTCGGAGCCGGGCACGAACTCGGCATCGGCGCGCCAGTCGGCGGTGGCGGGCGCCCAGAGCGCTTGCGGCTCGGGCCGGATGAAGCGGAACCGGCCGTAGCGCTCGAGCTTGCGGCCGTTGCCCGAATCGATCAGGCCGTAATCGGCCCAGGGTTCGCCGATGAGGGTGTGGAGCTGCATCTCCCGCCCCATTACCCGTTCGCGCTGAGCCCGTCGAAGCGCGCGCTCGCAACGCCCTTCGACAAGCTCAGGGCGAACGGAGGGCGCGCATTCGTCACGAAACCGCCACCGCCCGTTCGGCGATATGGCCCGTCACCGCTTCGAACGTCGCCGGCAGCGTGGCGTAGCGTTCCTCGCGGTCGAACAGGTCGCCGACGCGCGGCGGCAGCGGCGGGCGCACTCCGGTCGCGCGCTCGACCGCATCGCGGAACTTGGCGGGGTGCGCGGTCGCCAGCGTCACCACCGGCACGTCGCCCAGATCGGCGCGGCGCGCGGCGGCGAGGCCGATCGCGCTGTGCGGGTCGATCACTTCGCCCGCCTGCTCGCTCGCCCAGCGCATCGCCAGCGCCATGTCGTCGAGATCGACGCGGTCGCTCGCGAACAATGCGGCGGCGCCCTCGCGCTGCGCGTTGGTGAGTCGCATCGCCTTCGATGCCTCGAACCCGCGCATCTGCGCCGCGAGCGCAGCGCCGTCGCGGCCGGCAAGATCGAACAGCAGCCGCTCGAAATTGCTCGACACCTGGATGTCCATCGACGGGCTGGGGGTCGGGATCACTTCGCGGCACGAGTAATCGCCGCTGGAGAGTGCCCGCGCGAGGATGTCGTTGACGTTGGTGGCGACGATCAGCTTCGCGACCGGCAGCCCCATCTTCGCCGCGACATAGCCGGCGAACACGTCGCCGAAATTGCCGGTCGGGACCGAGAAGGCGACCGGCCGCTCGGGCGCGCCCAGCCGCACGGCGGCGTAGAAATAATAGACCACCTGCGCCATCAGCCGCGCCCAGTTGATCGAATTGACCGCGGACAGGCGGAAGGATCGCGCGAAATCGGGCGCGTTGAACATCGCCTTGACCAGCGCCTGCGCGTCGTCGAACGAGCCGTGGATCGCGATGTTGTGGATGTTGGGCGCGAGCACCGTCGTCATCTGGCGCCGCTGCACCTCGGACACGCGGCCCTCGGGGTGGAGCATGAAAACATCGACATGCTCGCGCCCCGCCAGCGCGTCGATCGCCGCCGACCCGGTGTCGCCCGAGGTCGCGCCGACGATCGTCAGGTGCGTGTCGGCATCGGCGAGGAAGCGCTCGAACAACAGACCGAGGAATTGCAGCGCGACGTCCTTGAACGCGAGCGTCGGCCCATGGAACAGCTCAAGCAGCCATTGGTCGTGGTCGAGCTGCTTGAGTGGAGTCACGGCGGCATGGGCGAAGCGGCCATAGGCCTGCTCAGCGAGCGTTTTGAGCTCCGCCTTGTCGAGCACGCCGGCGGTGAACGGCGCCATCACCTCGACCGCGGTGTCGGCATAGGACAGGTCGGCGAGCCCGGCGATCGCCTCGCGCGACAGCGTCGGCCAGCGTTCGGGGACGTAGAGCCCGCCGTCGGCGGCGAGGCCGGCGAGCGTGGCCCCCTTGAAGTCGAGCGACGGCGCGCTCCCGCGGGTGCTGATATAGCGCATGACGGCGGGCGGGGTAGCGGCGCACGCCCGCTTCGCCAAGCCTAGAAAAGCTATCGGGTGCGCCAGCGCTTCCTCAGCGCCAGGACGTAGATCACCACCGCGATGCCGGCGAACAGGAACCATTGCACCGCGTAGGCGAAATGGTTGTTGGGCACCGCCGACAGGTCCGGGCCGGCATTGGGCGCGAGGCCCGGCGGGGGCGTGTCGGCGACCAGCATCAGCGGCTTGGGCCCGCCCTTGCCGAGCATCAGCGCGATCAGCGGGCGGTGATCGGGGGCGTGGCTGATGAAGCCGGACACCTTGCCGCCGGTCCAAGCGGGGTGCGTCTCGGGGTCCTTTGCGATGCCGAGCTGGACGAGGAAGCCCGGCCCCTCGGCGCCCGTCGCGCACTGCGCGATCTGCCGCCAGCCGACATTGCCGTCGCGGTCGCGCCCCGCCTCGGTGGTCCAGCCGACCGGCGTGAGGCAGAAGGCGGTGGCGTGGCGGAACAGCAGCGCCTGGTCGGTCGATCCGATCGGCAGTGCGACCGGCGGCAGGTCGAGATTGGCCGAATAGCGCGCGAGCAGCGCCTCCTTCCAGTGCAGCCGGTGGATCTGCCACACGCCCAGCCAGACCATCAGCGCGACGGCGGCGGCGACGAGGATCGTCGGGACGAGGGGCAGGCGGCGGATCATCGGCGATCCCTGATCCGCCCCTCGCGCGCGGCATTGCGGTATTCGAGCGCGAGCAGCGCTCCCTTGGCGACGCGCAGGGCGAAAACCACCGCGAGCGCGCTCACCGGCGCCCAGATGACGAGCTGCAGCCAGAGCGGCGGATCGGCGGCGAGCTGAAGCACGACCGCGCCGGTGACGATGATCGCGCCGAGCACCAGCGTCAGCAGCGCGGCGGGGCCGTCGCCGACGTTGAAGCCGCGATAGTCGAGCCCGCAGGCGCGGCAACGCTCGGCGAAGGCGATCGGGCCGGCGAACAGCGTGCGCGCGCCGCAGCGCGGGCACAGCCCCTTGAGCGCCGCGGCGGCGGGCGGCGGCGCGCCGCCCCCGTCCATCAGCCGGCGACCGGCGCGCCCCAGCTGCCCCACACGTAGATCACGGTGAACAGGAACAGCCAGACGACATCGACGAAGTGCCAGTACCACGCCGCCGCTTCGAACCCGAAATGCTGGCGCGGGGTGAAGTCGCCCTTATAGGCGCGGATCAGGTTCACGATCAGGAACAGCGTGCCGATGATAACGTGAAAACCGTGGAAGCCCGTCGCCATGAAGAACGACGCGCCATAGTTGATGCCTTTGAAGTTGAACGGCGCGTGGATGTATTCGAACGCCTGCAGCGACGTGAAGCAGATGCCGAGGATGATCGTCAGCCACAGCCCCTTGAGCACGCCGTCGCGATTGCCCACGCCGATGAGGCCCCACAGCCCGGTCTTGTCGCCGCCGCGCTGGTTGTGGATCAGCGCGTGATGCGCCCAGGTGACGGTGGTCGCCGACAGCAGCAGGATCAGCGTGTTGAGCAGCGGCAGCTCGAACGGGTCGATCACCGTCAGCCCCTTGGGCGGCCATTGCCCGCCGACCACGTCGGCCGCGGAAGGGAACAGCGCGAAGTCGAAATAGGCCCAGAACCAGCCGACGAAGAACATCACCTCGGAGGCGATGAACAGGATCATGCCGTAGCGGAAATGGAGCTGGACGACGGGCGTATGGTCGCCCTCGTGCGCTTCCTGGATGACCTTGTGCCACCAGCCGTACATCGTGAACAGCACGCCGGCGAGCCCGGCGAAGAACAGCCAGCCCATGCCGTTGGGCTTGCCGATATGGCCGCCGTGCATCCAGCCGATCCCGCCCGCGGCCATCGCCAGCGCGGAGAAGGCGCCGATCAGCGGCCAGATGCTTGGGGGCAGGATATGGTAATCGTGCGTCTTGTGGCCGGCCATGTGCGCTTCCCTGTCAGTCCTCTCGCGAAACGGTGTAACGCTAGCTATCCGCCAAATCCACCGGGCAAATCACGGCGTGCCCGAGCGGATCTTGGCGATCGAAATGAAGAAGAACAGAATGACCAGCGCCGCCAGCAGCAGCGCGGTGACGCGCGCGCGCGATCGCTGGCGGCGGCGGATCAGATCCTCGTCGTCCTGCGGATCGGTCATGCCAGGAACCGGTCGGCGACCAGCGCCGCGAAGATGATGAACAGATAGGCGATCGAATAGGCGAACAGCCGCTTTTCGGGCCGCATCCGATCCTCTGCCTCGGTCCGGCGGGTGGCGACGCGGAAGGCGACCAGCGCGAAGAACGCCGTCGCGACGGCCGCGATCACGCCGTAGATCGCATGAGTGAGCCCGAGCGGCCACGGCGCGACCGCCGCCGCCGCCATCGGGATCGTGTAGAGCCCGATCTGCGTCCGCGTCACTCGCTCGCCGGCGACGACGGGCAGCATCGGCACCCCGGCATTGGCGTAGTCGCTCTTCACGAACAGCGCGAGCGCCCAGAAATGCGGCGGGGTCCACAGGAAGATCAGCGCGAACATGAACAGCGGCAGCGCCGCGACATGATCGGTCGCCGCCGCCCAGCCGATCAGCGGCGGGAACGCGCCCGCCGCGCCGCCGATGACGATGTTCTGCGGCGTGCGGCGCTTGAGCCAGACGGTGTAGATCAGGACGTAGAACAGGATCGACGCCGCAAGGATCGCCGCCGAGAGCAAGTTGATCGCCAGCCCCATCAGGATCACCGCGAACGTGCCGAGCCCGACCCCGAAATGCAGCGCCGCCTGGCGGTCCATGCGTCCGGCGGGCAGCGGACGGTTGCGCGTCCGCTTCATCCTGGCGTCGAGGTCGCTCTCATACCATTGGTTGAGCGCGCCCGCGGCGCCGGCGGCGAGCGCGATGCACAGGATCGCGGTGAAGCCCAGCACCGGATCGATCGTCACCGGCGCTGCGAGAAGGCCGCACAGCCCGGTGAACACGACGAGCCGCATCACCCCGGGCTTGGTCAAGGCCAGGAAATCGCGCCAGTCGGCGGGAACGGGAAGCGGGCGGGTCATCGTGGTCATAACAACTCTCCCCTCCCGCTTGCGGGAGGGGTCGGGGGAGGGCCTGTTTGGGACGGCTCGTAACAAGCCCTCCCCTAGCCCCTCCCGCAAGCGGGAGGGGATTAATCGATCACCGGCAGGGTTTCGAACTGGTGATAGGGCGGCGGGCTGGGCAGCGTCCATTCGAGCGTCGTCGCGCCCTCGCCCCACGGATTGCCCTCGGCCTTGCGGCCGGCGGCGAGCGACCAGATCAGGTTGACGAAGAACGCCACCATCCCCGCCGCCATGATGAAATAGCCGATCGAGGCGATATGGTTCCAATATTCGTACGCCGGCGTGTAGTCCGGGATGCGGCGCGGCATCGCCTCCAGCCCAAGGAAGTGCATCGGGAAGAACAGCACGTTCACTCCGATGAAGAACACCCAGAAATGCACTTGCCCCAGGAACTCGTTGTACATCCGCCCCGACATCTTCGGGAACCAGTAATAGAAGCCCGCGAACAGGCTGAACACCGCGCCGAGGCTCAGCACGTAGTGGAAGTGCGCCACGACGTAATAGGTGTCCTGCATGTAATCGTCGATGCCGCCGTTGGCGAGCACGACGCCGGTGACGCCGCCGACGGTGAACATGAAGATGAACCCGATCGCCCACAGCATCGGCGTCTTGAAGCTGATCGAGCCGCCCCACATCGTCGCGATCCACGAGAAGATCTTGATGCCGGTCGGCACCGCGATGACCATCGTCGCGGCGGTGAAATACATCTTCACCGTGACGGGCATCCCGGTGGTGAACATGTGGTGCGCCCAGACGACGAAGCCGACCACGCCGATCGCCACCATCGCATAGGCCATGCCGAGATAGCCGAACACCGGCTTGCGGCTGAACGTCGCGATGACCTGGCTGACCATGCCGAAGCCCGGCAGGATCATGATGTAGACCTCGGGGTGGCCGAAGAACCAGAACAGATGCTGGAACAGGATCGGGTCGCCGCCGCCGGCCGGATCGAAGAAGGTCGTGCCGAAATTGCGGTCGGTGAGCAGCATGGTGATCGCCGCGGCGAGCACCGGCAGCGCCAGCAGCAGCAGGAAGGCGGTAACCAGCACCGACCAGGCGAAGAGCGGCATCTTGTGCAGCGTCATGCCCGGCGCGCGCATGTTGAGGATGGTGGTGATGAAATTGATCGCGCCCAGGATCGACGAAGCGCCGGCAAGGTGCATCGAAAGGATCACCATGTCGACCGACGCGCCGGGCGAGCCGGACGTCGAGAGCGGTGCATACATCGTCCAGCCGGTCCCCGCGCCATCGGCGGTGCCGCCCGAGAAGAAGTTCG
>DASTWI010000061.1:0-86097 GCA_035776635.1 Sphingomonas sp.
CGCCGACTTGTTCGAGACTTACGTCGTCACCGTCGGTGCCACCATGGTGCTCACCGCGCTGCTGGTGAAGGGCCTCGGAGCCGGCCTGGTTTCGCTGATGACCCTGCCGCTGCTGATCGGCGGCGTGTGCATCGTCACTTCGATCATCGGCACTTACTGCGTCCGCCTCGGCGGCTCGAACAACGTCATGGGCGCGATGTACAAGGGCTTCATCGTCACCGCGATCCTTTCGGTCGTGGCGATCTACGGTTCGATCTACTTCGTCCAGCACGGCGACATGAACGCCGTGATCGGCGACCAGGCCTTCACCGGCATGGACCTGTTCTGGTGCTCGCTGCTCGGCCTCATGTCGCTGCCTTTGCTCGTCGGCGGGGCGTGCATCATCACCTCGATCATCGGCACCTACATGGTGCGCCTGGGCGGCGGCTCGATCATGGGCGCGCTCTACAAGGGCTTCTGGACCTCGGCCGTGCTCTCGGCGTTCGCGATCTTCGGCGTCACCAAATGGGCGCTTGGCGATCTCAACGCGGTGATCGGCGGCGCGGGCTTCCTCGATGCGCCCGCCGACGCGCTCACCGGCAGCGTCGCTGCGGTCGCGACCGGCGCGAGCTTCACCGGCATGGACCTGTTCTACTGCATGCTGATCGGGCTTGCGGTGACGGGCCTGCTCGTCTGGATCACCGAATATTATACCGGCACCAACTACCGGCCGGTGCGCAGCATCGCCAAGGCGTCGGAGACCGGCCACGGCACCAACGTCATTCAGGGCCTCGCCGTCAGCCTCGAATCGACCGCGCTTCCGACGCTGGTGATCGTCATCGCGGTGATCGCTTCCTACCAGCTCGCCGGGATCATCGGCGTCGCCTTCGCGGCGACCTCGCTGCTCGCGCTCGCCGGCATGGTGGTCGCGCTCGACGCCTATGGCCCGGTCACCGACAATGCCGGCGGCATCGCCGAGATGGCGGGGCTGCCCGACGACGTGCGCGGGCGGACCGACGCGCTCGACGCGGTCGGCAACACCACCAAGGCCGTGACCAAGGGCTATGCGATCGGCTCGGCGGCGCTTGCGGCGCTGGTGCTGTTCGGCGCCTATACCAGCGACCTCAAGGAGTATTTCGGCGGGTTGACCGTCGATTTCTCGCTGTCCAACCCGTACGTCATCGTCGGGCTGCTGCTCGGCGCGATGCTGCCGTTCATCTTCGGCGCGTTCGGCATGACTGCGGTCGGTCGCGCGGCGGGATCGGTGGTCGAGGAGGTGCGTGCGCAGTTCCGCGACAATCCCGGCATCATGCAGGGGACCAGCCGGCCCAATTACGGCCGCACGGTGGACCTGGTGACGCGCGCCGCGATCCGCGAGATGATCGTGCCGTCGCTGCTGCCGGTGCTTTCGCCCATCGTGGTCTATTTCATCATCACTTGGGTGGCGGGACAGGCCGAGGGGTTCGCGACGGTCGGCGCAATGCTGCTGGGCGTGATCGTCTCCGGCCTGTTCGTCGCGATCTCGATGACCTCGGGCGGCGGCGCGTGGGACAATGCCAAGAAATTCATCGAGGACGGCAATCACGGCGGCAAGGGCTCGGAAGCGCACAAGGCCGCGGTGACCGGCGACACGGTGGGCGATCCCTACAAGGACACCGCCGGGCCGGCGGTCAACCCGATGATCAAGATCACCAACATCGTCGCGCTGCTGCTGCTCGCCGCACTGGCGGCCGGCGGCGCCGGGGTGGCGGGGTGAGCCTTACCGAATAGGTATTTCCGCGAAAGCGGGACTCCAGGGTCACGGGCGATACGCTCGAGACCCTGGGCTCCTGCTTCCGCAGGAGCACTTCAGGTCAGCGCGACGCCATTTCGGTTTCGGCCGGCTTGACCGAAAGCAGGCTCGCGACACGCGCCTTGAACTTGCGCAAATCGGCGCCGGCGAGCTGCGCGACGCTGACCATCTTCACCGACAGCGGATTGATCGGCACGTTGTTGCGCCGCACCTCGTAATGAACGTGCGGGCCGGTCGACAGGCCGGTCGAGCCGACATAGCCGATCACCTGCCCTGCCTTGACGTGCTGCCCATTGCGCACCGCGATGCGGCTCATGTGGCCGAAGCCGGTGGTCATCCCATGCCCGATGTTGATCCGCACGAAATTGCCGTAGCCGCCGTTGCGCCCGGCGAGCGTCACCGTGCCCGCCGCAGTGGCGTGGATCGGCGCGCCATAGGCGGCGCCGACGTCGATCCCCTCGTGCATCCGGTAATAATGCAGGATCGGGTGATAACGCCGCCCGAAGGTCGAGGTGACGTGCCCGGCGACCGGCAGCCCGCCGCCGGCCTGCTTGACCATGCCCTTGCCCGAGGCGGCGAACCATTGCTCCTCGCCGTCCTCGCTCCAACGCACGAGCTGGAGCTTGCTCTTGCCCTGGTCGAGCCCGGCGAACAGCAATTTGCCGAGCTGCACCTCGCCGGTCGCGGCGCGCGCGCGCTCGACGATGACGTCGAACCGGTCGCTCGACGCGACGTCGCGGCCGAGCGAGACATGGCTGGCGATCGCCTTGAGATACGCCTCGACGATCTTGGCGGGCACCCCCGCGGCGCGCGCCGAGCGGTAGAGGCTCGAGCCGACCAGCCCCTCGATCCTGAGCGGCGTGTGGTCAATCGCGATCGGCTGCGGCGTGATCGTGAGCCGCCCGCCCGCGCGCGCGACCGTCAGGTTGAGGTCGAACCGCGCGCGGAATGCGAGCTTTTCGAGCGGGCGCGGCACCGACTTGCTCGCGCGCCGGCCGAGCACGACGTCGAGCCGCGTCCCCGCCTTCACGTCCCCGAGCGCGATTGTGCCGGAAACCAGCTTCACCACCTGCTTCGCCTCGCCATTGGCGACCCCGGCGCGTTCGAGCACGCTGGCGAGGTCGTCGCCCTGGCCGAGCGTCGCGGTCAGCTCGACGATCGGGCGCTCGGGGGTCTCGGCGAGCGGCGCGACGAGGTCGCCCGCGGCGACGTGGCGGCCGGTGGTCGAGCCCCAGGCGATCGGCGCGATCGACTGCGCGCGCGCTTCCTCCCATTCGCCGCCGGAGAGCGCGGGCGGCGCGGCGCCGACCAGCGGGCGGGGGGCGAGGCCCGGCGACAGGCACCAGGCGCCGGCGAGCAGCGCGAGACACGTCGCGGCGCCGCGGAACCATTCGGCCGAGCCGATCCGCGCGCCGAGATCGGGGGTCCAGTCGATGCCGGCGGTGCGGTCCTGCCAGCGCTCGACCAGTCCGCGCACCGGCGCGGGCGCGAGCCCGGCACGGCTGAAGGCGACGGTGCCGCCGCCGCCGCCGAACCCAAGATCGTCACGCAAGAACATTGCGAGCGGCCCCCACAAAAGCCCACGCGCGGCCCACCCCGGCCACGAGCGAATCACTGTGGCGGCAAGGTTCTAAAGTCAAATTAACCGCGGAATCAGCGAGTCCCGCTTGCGCCGAGCCGTGCGCAGGGAGGGGTGGACGGCGGTATCGAGAGGGTATTTCCCTTGCTGTTTTCCTCTTCCCGGTTCGCTTCGCCCTTTCCCCCTTCTCCGTTCGTGTCGAGCGAAGTCGAGACACGCATCTGAGCGAGCGAGATTTGCCTCGGCCATGCTCGGCAACAATTCTCGACTTCGCTCGAACCGAACGGGGGAGGGGAGACGGCAAGGAAAGGACGCTTGCGCCAGCCGCCCCGAGCCCCGATCTTGTCGCTTACGATGACTGCGTTCGCCCGTTCGCCCGTCACCGCCGTGCTGGGCCCGACCAACACCGGCAAGACCCACCTCGCGGTCGAGCGGATGGCCGCGCATTCGAGCGGAATGATCGGCTTTCCGCTGCGCCTGCTGGCGCGCGAGGTCTACGACCGCGTCGTCGCGATGAAGGGCCCGAACGAGGTCGCGCTGATCACCGGCGAGGAGAAGATCCTGCCGCCGCAAGCGCGCTGGTTCCTCTGCACCGCCGAATCGATGCCGCTGCGCGTAAGCGGGCAGGCCCGGAGCGCCAACGAAAGCGACCGCGACGTCGCGTTCGTCGCGCTCGACGAAGCGCAGCTCGGCGCCGATCCCGAGCGCGGCCATGTCTTCACCGACCGCCTGCTCCACGCCCGCGGGCGCGAGGAGACGATGATCCTCGGCTCCGAAAGCCTGCGCCCGATCGTTCGCTCGCTGGTGCCCGAGGCGGAGATCATCGGCCGCCCGCGCTTCTCGACGCTCAGCTACGCCGGCGCGACGAAGATTTCGCGCCTTCCCAAGCGCTCGGCGATCGTCGCCTTCTCGGCCGAGGAAGTCTACGCCGTCGCCGAGATGCTGCGGCGGCTGCGCGGCGGCGCGGCGGTGGTGATGGGCGCGCTCAGTCCGCGCACGCGCAACGCGCAAGTCGCGATGTTCCAGGCGGGCGAGGTCGATTATCTCGTCGCCACCGACGCGATCGGCATGGGGCTCAACATGGACGTGGCGCATGTCGCGTTCGCCAGCCTGTCGAAGTTCGACGGCCGCCGGCAGCGCCGCCTCACCGTGCCCGAAATGGCGCAGATCGCCGGCCGCGCCGGGCGGCACCAGCGCGACGGGACGTTCGGCGCGATCACCGAGCAAGGGCCGGGCGCCTTCACTCCTGAAGAAATCGCCGCGATCGAGGCGCATCGCTTCCCCGAGCTCGACACCGTCTATTGGCGCGAGGGCAGCCCCGATTTCGCCGGCCTCGACGCGCTGGTCGCCAGCCTCGAGGCGAAGCCCGACCACCCGCGGCTGCGCCCGGCGCCGCAGGCGACCGATCTCGCGGTGCTCAAGCGGCTCGTCGAGGAGGAGTGGGTGCGCGATCGCGCCCGCCATCCGGCGAGGGTCGCGCGGCTGTGGGCGGCGTGCGGCCTCCCCGATTTCCGCAAGCTGGGCGTCGATCCGCACGCCCGGTTCGTCGCCAAGCTGTTCCAGCATTTGTCGGAAGGTAACGGCCACGTCCCGCACGACTGGTTCGCGGCCGAGATCGCGCGGCTCGACACCGTCCAGGGCGATGTCGAGACGCTCGCCGGGCGGATCGCGGCGGCGCGCAGCTGGGCCTATATCGCGCACCGCGCCGACTGGCTCGCCGATCCCGCGCATTGGGCGGGGCGCACGCGCGAAATCGAGGAGCGGCTGTCGGACGCGCTTCACGCCAGCTTGACTCAGCGCTTCGTCGATCGGCGCACGACGGTGCTGATGCGCCAGATCGGCGCCGACGTTGCCGCGCTGCCGGTGGTGGTCGGCGACGAGGGCGAGGTGCTGGTCGAGGACCATCCGATCGGGCGGCTGGAGGGCTTCCGCTTCACCGTCGCCGCCGACGCCCGCCACGCCGACAAGAAGCTGCTGCTCGCCGCCGCCGAAAAGCGGCTTGCCGGCGAGTGGGCGCGGCGCGGCGCTCGCCGAGGCGGAGGACGCGGCGCTGACGCTGGCCACCGGGGGCGAGGCGCCGGCGATCGTCTGGCAGGGGTCCGGTATCGCCACGCTCGGTGCCGGGCCCTCGCCGGCGCGGCCGCGCGTGGTGCTCGACCGCAGCCTCGACGTGCTCGACACGCCGCTTACCGACCGGGTGCGCGCGCGGCTCGACCGCTGGCTCGCTCAACAGATCGCGCGGCGGACGCCGGTGCTCGCCGCGCTCGAGGCGATCAGCCGCGAAGCCGAAGCCAGCCCGGCGCTGCGCGCGGTCGCCGCCGCGCTGCTCGATTCGGGCGCGATCCTGCCGCGCCGCGCGGCGGGCGACAGCGTCGATCGGCTCGACGCCGCCGAGCGCAAGCGGCTGCGCGCGGCCGGCATCACGATCGGCTCGCTCGACCTGTTCGCGCCGCGCCTGCTGAAGCCCGAAGGCGCGCGGTGGCGCGCGGCGCTGCTCGCCGCCTCGGGCGCGCCGGCCGCGCCGCTGCCGCCCGAGGGCGCGACCGTGCTGCCCCGTGGCGATGTCGCGGGGTTCCGGACGATCGGCGCGCAGGCGGTGCGGATCGACCTGGTCGAGCGGATCGCGCGCGCCGTCCACGACGCGCGCAAGGGCAAGGCGCCGTTCGCGCCCGACCCGGCGCTCGCCACCTCGATGGGGCTTGCCCCCGAAACGCTCGCGCGACTGATGAGCCAGCTCGGCTTCCGCGCCGCGCCGCCCGCCGACGGAAGCCCGCGCTGGCAATGGCGCGGGCGGCCCCGGCCGCGCGCCGCCGCGCCGGCGCGGCCGAGGCCGGGCAATGCCTTCGCCGCGCTCGCCGACTGGGGCGCGCATGGCGGCTGAGCCCGGCGCGACGATGCGGCTCGACCGCTTCCTGTGGTTCGCCCGGATCGTCAAGACGCGCCCCTTCGCGCACGCGCTCGCCGGCTCGGGGCATTTCAGGATCGACGGCCGCGCGGTCGATCGGCCGGCGACGCCGGTGCGCGTCGGCAACGTCCTGACCTTCGCCGACCATCGCGGGCGAGTGCGCACGCTGCGCATCGAGGCGCTCCCCGCACGACGCGGGCCGGCGGCGGAGGCGCGCGCCTGCTATGCCGATCTTGCGAACGTCTCGCAGGACGCGCCGGGCGATTGACGAAGGGCGGGCGCGGGCATAGCAGCGACACGGACCCGCCAGCCGCCAAGGGAGTTATCCGGCAATGACCTACGTCGTCACCGATGCCTGCATCCGCTGCAAGTATATGGACTGCGTCGAGGTCTGTCCGGTCGATTGCTTCTACGAAGGCGAGAACATGCTGGCGATCAACCCCAGCGAGTGCATCGACTGCGGCGTGTGCGAGCCCGAATGCCCCGCCGAGGCGATCCTGCCCGATACCGAGAGCGGGCTCGAAAAGTGGCTCGAGCTCAACGCCACCTTCTCCGCGCAATGGCCCAACGTCACGCGCAACGCCGGCCAGACTCCGGCGGATGCCGACGAGCACAAGGGCGAAGAAGGCAAATACGACAAATATTTCTCGCCCGAGCCCGGCCAGGGCGACTGAGGGGCATACCTCCCCGCCATGCCGGCGAAGGCTGGCATCCATGCCTGTCGGCTGGCCGCCCAGCGCTCGACAGTGATCCTGCCGGTTATGGATCCCAGCCGTCGCCAGGGATGACGGGCAAGAGCGGGCACGCTCGACGACGCGCTCACAGCCGCGCGCTCATTCCGCCAGTCCGGAATGAAGCAACACTGGTAATTTTATTGCGGACGTGCTACATCGAGACTCGACGAACGCGAACACCTTTCGCGGTTCGCCCGGAGTCGCACGTATTCCTCCCCGATCCGCCGCGCCGGCTCACGCCGACGATACGCGATCGCGCGGAGAAGGTCCAAAGAAAGGCTTTCAAACATGGTCGCCAAGGCGCTCTTCTTCGATGTCGGAGACTATGTCGTTTACCCCAAGCACGGCGTCGGCCGTGTCGTTGAGCTGCAACGCCAGGAAATCGCCGGGATGCAGCTCGAGCTTTACGTGCTCCGTTTCGAAAAAGAGAAGATGACGCTGCGCGTGCCCACCAACAAGGCCGAGTCGATCGGTATGCGCAAGCTGTCGAGCGACAAGACGCTCAAGGAAGCGCTCGACACGTTGAAGGGCAAGCCCAAGGTCAAGCGCACCATGTGGTCGCGCCGCGCGCAGGAATATGAGGCGAAGATCAACTCGGGCGACCTCGTGTCGATCGCCGAGGTGGTCCGCGACCTGTTCCGCGCCGACGACCAGCCCGAGCAGAGCTATTCGGAGCGCCAGATCTTCGAAGGCGCGACCAGCCGCCTCGCGCGCGAGCTCGCCGCGATGGAGGAAACCGACGAGCGCGCCGCGCAGGACAAGATCCTCGACATCCTGCGCAAGGCCGCGCCGCTCCACGCCAAGGACAAGGCCGAGGCCTGACCGCTTCGCCCTGAAACCCCGAAGGGCGGTCGCGCTGCGGCCGCCCTTTTCGTTTCCAGCCCTCCGCGTTCGCCCTACCGCCCCGTCTTGCGCGGCGGCGCTGCGCGAAAGTGCCACAACTCTCCCGCCGGGCGCACCAGCACCCCCGCCTGCGTCGCCGCCTTGCCGCGCTCCAGCGCGTCGAGCAGCGGCTCGATATTGGCCTCTGGCGACCAGTCGGGCCGCTCGATCCCGGCGCGGCCGCGCACCTCGCCGATCGCGCGCTGCGCAAGCCGCCGCCGCACCCCGCGCGGCAGTCCGGCCATGTCGAGCCGGACTCCGGTCGTGCGGCCCGGCCGCTGGCGGTCGCGCCACAGCCAGTCGGCGATCGCGCGCAGCTCGCCGTCGGCTTCGGCAAGATGCGCCGCGGCGCGCGCCAGCCGCGGCGGGTCGAGCCATTCGTGCTCGCCCAGCAGCCGCCGGAACCGCGTGCGGTCGTGGCGCGGATCGTCGTTGGCCGGATCCTCGACGAACGGCAGCCCCACGCGTCGCACGACCGCGCGCAGCTCGGCGCGGCGCCAGTCGAGCAACGGCCGCACCAGCAGCACGCCGCTTCCCTCGATCGCCCGTGCGGCGCGCACGCCGGCGAGCCCCGACAGCCCCGCGCCGCGCGCCGCGCGCATCAGGAAGGTCTCGGCCTGGTCGTCGGCCTGGTGCGCGGTGGCGAGCATCCGCGCGCCTGCCTGCGCCGCCCAGTCGGCCAGCAAACGGTAACGCAGCTCCCGCGCGCGCGCCTGCAGGCTCGCTCCCGCGGGCGCCGTGCCGGTCAGCGTCGCGTGCGGAACGCCCAGTCCGGCGCACGCCGCCGCGACCATCGCGCATTCCTCGGCAGCCGAGGCGCGCAGGCCGTGGTCGACCGTCGCCGCGATCGTCGTCCCCGGAAACGCCGCCGCGGCGAGCGCCAGCATCGCCATGCTGTCGGGCCCGCCCGATACCGCCAGCGCGAGCGGCGCGCCGGCTTCGGGCTTCCGCTCGAACGTCCCATCGAAAAACGAAGCGAATCGCTCGATGAGACGTGAATCGGGGCTCACCGGCTCACTTGCACTGCGCGACGCGGCGGCCCTGCGCGATGTCGGCCGTCATGCTCGGTGAGATTTTGCCGCCGTAGACATCGCTCAATTCGCTATAGACCTTGCAGGCGTCGGCCGGCTTCTTGAGCTGCATCAGCGCCTGTGCGAGATAGTAAAGGCTGTCGGGGGCGCGCTCGCCGTCGGGCATCTTCTTGTAATTGTCGTAAAAGGCGATCGAGGCGAGACTTGGCTTGCCGTCGTCGAGATAGGCGCGGCCCAGCAGGTTCTGCGCAAAGCTGGCGCGCCGGCTGTCGGGATATTTTGCGACCACCGATTTCAACTGTGCTTCGGCCGCCGCATATTGCTTCGCCGCCCACAGCCGATAGCCGTAGATATAGGCGTCCTCGGCCGGATCGCCGGTGCTCGGCTTCTCGACCGTCGCAGTGCTGCCGGAACCGGTTGAAACAGCTCCGGAATCTTCCGGCGACGGACCGTTAAGCGGCGGCGGCGCGTCGATCTTCGGTCCGCCCGCCGCACCGGCGCCGGCCAACCCGCCGGGCCCGCCTTCAAGAGTCGCAAGCCGCTGATCCGTCACCCTTTTGTAATTGGCGAAATCGTCCTGCAGCAGCTGCAACCGGTGCTGCGTCTCCTCCAGCGTGTTGGTCATCGAGCTCATCTGCTGCTCGAGCGACCCGACCCGCGCAGTGAGGTCGGTCAGCGGACTCGACGCCGGCGTCCCATATCCCAGATCCTGCGGCGCCTGATCGGGCGTGATCTGCGGCTGAACATAATTCAATCCCGCGCCGCCCGGAAAGACCTTGCGCTGCACCGCGTGCATCTCGCTTTCGAGCCGATCGACGCGCGCGCCGAGCTGCGACTGCGATTGCGCGAGCGCCGGGGCGGCGCTGCCGACGATCCCGAAAGCGGCAAGCGCGGCGACGAGGAAAGAACGCATGGTAAAGGTCCCGAAAAGCAGTGGCTGGCGCGGTATAGCTGACAGAACGCGCCTGTCGCCAGCCTTAAGGGGCCCGACCCGGTGGATATCAGAGCAGCGCGCCTTGCAGCGTCTGCCGGCCGACCGCGCCGCCGCCCTGGCGCCGGGCGATTTCCTGCTCGGCCGAATAGCGCACGTCGGCGTCGCGGTCGTGCGCGAAGTCGACCAGCGATTCCTCGTCGAGCTCGCGCCAGTCCTTGCCGCGGTGCGGGCCGCTGCGCACGCGGGGCAGCAGGCCGGGCAGGTTCGACCATTCGATCAGCTGCGCGACGCTCGCCTCGTTGAGCATGTCGCGCAGGTGGTGCGCGGTCACGTAAGCGTCGGGAAAGGCGCGGTGCGCGGGCAGGCCGCGCTCATGGTCGAGCCCGGCGGGCCTGCGCCAGTAGCGCAGCACCTGATTGGAGAAGCTGGGGCTGTCGGGCCAGAGGCGCATCGCGCATTTCCAGGTGCAGATCCAGTCGGCGCCGTGAGTCAGCGGCGGCGTGCAGAATTGCTGCTCGAAATCGGCATGATGCGCGGCGAGCGCAAGGCGGCGCGGCCAGGGATCGAGCACCTGACGCGCGACATCGTGCCACCACGGAGCGTCGGCGACCTGCTCCTCGAGGATGTGATGGATCGCTTGCGTGGTCGGCGGGATCGGGCGACCCGGATTGACGAGGATCGCCCCGCCCTCGCCCTGGAGCGCCCAGCGGCCGTCCTGGTCGAGCGCGACATCCTGCCAGCCGACTTCGCACACGCCGTGCGCCGGCGGCGCCGACCCGGTAGTTTCGAGGTCGACGACGCGAATGATCTGGGGAGATGACATGGGTCGTAGGTGGGCGCTTTGGGCGCGGAATGCCACTTCTTTTAGAGGATGCCCGCGTGGCCGGTGCTCATCCTGACTATGCGTGGTCCTGCGGAAGGAGGAGCCAGGAACCCTGGGCTCCTGCTTTCGCAGGATCAATGCGCCGCCTGTGGCCCTCGTTCCACGCCGCTTTTGGCGAGCTGAGCGTCGATCTGGGCGACCAGCCGATCGAGGCCTTGCCGGCTCGACGATTCGGCGCGGGCGACCAGCACGTCCTGGGTGTTCGACGCGCGCAGCAGCCACCAGCCGTCGGGCGTCGCGACCCGCGCGCCGTCGGTGCGGTTGACCTCGGCGCCCTCGGTCTCGAGCCGGTCGAGCACCTCGTCGACGATCGCGAACTTGCGCGATTCGTCGACCTGGAAGCGCATCTCGGGGGTGTTGACGAGCTCGGGCATGCCGTCGCGGATCTCGGTCATCGACTTGCCGATCATATGCACCGCACGGATCAGCCGCACCGCGGCGTAGAGCGCGTCGTCGAAGCCATAATAATCGTGCGCGAAGAAGATATGGCCGCTCATCTCGCCGGCGAGCGGGGCGCCCGTCTCGCGCATCTTGGTCTTGATCAGGCTGTGGCCGGTCTTCCACATCACCGGGTTGCCGCCGAGCTCGGCGATGCGGTCGTAGAGCATCTGGCTCGCCTTGACGTCGGCGATGATCGTCGCGCCGGGCTCCTCGCGCAGCACAGGTTGCGCCAGAATGGAGAGAAGCTGGTCGCCCCAGATCACGCGGCCTTCGCCGTCGATCGCGCCGATCCGGTCGCCGTCGCCGTCGAACGCCAGTCCGAAATCGAGCTGCTTGTCCGCGACGAGGCGCTTCAGATCGGCGAGGTTCTTCTCCTCGGTCGGATCGGGGTGATGGTTGGGGAAATTACCGTCCACATCGGTGAACAGCGTATGGTGCTCACCCGGGAGGAGCTTGACCAGCTTCTCGACGATCGGGCCGGCGGCGCCGTTGCCCGCGTCCCAGCCGATCCGGTAGGCGCCGCCGGCATAGCCGACCATCAGCCGGTCGACATAGGTGTCGACGATATCGGCGTCGGTGACGGTCCCACTGCCGTCGAGCCAGTCGCCCTCCGCCGCCATCCGACCAAGCTTCTGGATGTCCTCGCCGAAAAAGGGGCGGTGCTGAAGCACCATCTTGAACCCGTTATACTCGGCGGGATTATGGCTGCCGGTTATCTGTACGCCGCCATCCACCTCTAGCGTCGCCTCGGCGTAATAGAGCATCGGCGTCGGACCCATGCCGATCCGCACGACATCGACCCCCGCCGCGACGAGCCCCGCGACCAGCGCCTTTTCGAGCTCGGGCGAGGAGGTGCGCCCGTCATAGCCCACCGCGACGCGGGTGCCGCCGGCGCGGCGCACGCAGGTGCCGAACCCGCGGCCGATCGCCTCGGCATCGGCGGGGCCGAGCGTCTTCCCGACGATTCCGCGGATGTCGTATTCGCGTAAGGAAGTGGGGTCGAAGCGGTGGCTCATCGAAAGCGGCTCCTGAAAGGCTGGAAACACAGAATGGAATGCCCCGCTGGCCCTGAGCTTGTCGAAAGGCGGGCTTCGATTCGCTCAGCCCGAACGGGCGAGGGGATGGCGTGATAATCAGTTGAACGCAGGAAAGTTCAATCGATACGCTTGAGCAACACGTCGCGCGCCGAGTTGATGCGGCGGGCAAGCTCGGCCGAGCCGCCGCGGTCGGGATGGACCGCGGCGATCAGGCGGCGGTGGGCGGCGCGGACGTCGTCGGCGCCGGCGCCCGACGGCAGGCCGAGGATCGCGCGCGCCTCGACCTCGTCGAGTGTCGGCAGCGGACGGCGCTTCGGCCGCAGCCAGTACCAGGCGGCGACCGCGACGATCGCCAGGAAGACGAACTTCTCCATCAGGCGGCGAACAGCGGCACGACGGTCTGCGGCAGCGCGAGCCCGTTCATCATCTCGCGCAGTTCCTGCCGCGCGGCGACATGGCCGAGGCCCATCTCGCCGAAATCCTTCGAATCGATCATCGTCAGCCCCTTGGGGAACAGCTCGCGATAGATCACGCGCTCGCCCAGGCCCGGGATGATGCGGAAGCCGACGCGCTTGGCGAGCTGGTCGAGCGCTTCCGACACGCGGCGCATGTTGCGCGCCTCGATATGCTGCAGGCGGTTCCTCAGCACCACCCAGTCGATCGTCGAGCCGTCGGCCTTGGCGCGGGCCTTGCGGGCATCCCAGATCAGCTCCGAATAGAAGCTCGGCCGCGTCACCTTGAAGGTGTCGGGATCGACCTGGCCGATCAGGTCGAAATCGACGAAGCTGTCGTTCATCGGCGTCACCAGCGTATCGGCGCGCGCCGCCGCGGTGCGCGCGAAGACGTCGTCGCGGCCGGGCGTGTCGATCACAAGATAATCGGACCCGGCGGACAGTTCATCGAACAGCCGCTCGAACACCTGGGGCGTCTCGCCGTCATGGGTGGCATGGCGCGGCAGCGGCAGGTCATGGCCGGTGCGGCGGACCGTCACCTCGCGATTGTCGAGGTAGCGGCCGAGCGTGCGCTGGCGATGGTCGAGGTCGAGCGCAGCGACGCGCGCGCCCTTGGCGGCGAGCGCGATCGCGACGTGGACCGCCGTCGTCGACTTGCCGGTGCCGCCCTTCTCGTTGGCGAACACGATGACATGGGTCTGTTGCGGGCGGTGCGCCAAGCCGTGTGCTTCCCTGTTGATCGATCGGCATGCCCTCCATAGAAGGCCCGCCGTCTGTATCGAAGGGGGTTCACGCGTGCAATCGATCCGTCAGCTGGAGGCGCTCCGGGAAGCGCTCACACGCTATCGCGCCGCCGGCGAGCGCATCGCGCTGGTGCCGACGATGGGCGCGCTGCACGCCGGGCACATGGCATTGGTCGAAGCGGCCAAGCACGCCGCCGACCGCATCGTCGCGTCGATCTTCGTCAATCCGAAGCAGTTCGCGCCCAACGAGGATTTCGACCGCTATCCGCGCCGCGAGGGCGCCGACCAGCGGATGCTGGCGGAGGCCGGCTGCGACCTCCTGTGGCTGCCCCCGGTCGAGGTGATGTATCCCGACGGCTTCGCCACCGCGATCTCGGTTTCCGGGGTGAGCGAGGGGCTGGACGGCGCCGCGCGGCCGGGACATTTCGACGGCGTCGCGACGGTGGTCGCCAAGCTGTTCAACCAGGTCCGCCCCGACGTCGCGCTGTTCGGCGAAAAGGATTACCAGCAACTTGCCGTGATCCGGCGGATGGCCGCCGACCTCGATTTCGACCTCCGCATCGTCGGCGTGCCGACACAGCGGGAGGACGACGGGCTCGCGCTGTCGTCGCGCAACATCTACCTGTCCGACGAGGATCGCGCGCGGGCGGTGGCCCTGCCCCGCGCGCTCGGCATCGCGGCGCGAACGATCGGGCGCGGCGACGACGAGACCGCAGCGTTAGAGACGGCGCGCGCGACGCTCGCCGCCGCCGGGTTCGAGATCGACTATGTCGAGCTGGTCGATGCCGAAACGCTGGGGATGCCGGACGCTGCGCGGCCGCGCCGCCTGCTCGCTGCGGCGCGGATCGGCGGCACGCGACTGATCGACAATATTGCGGTCGAACCGGAGGGCTGACCTCCTCCGTTCGGCAGCGCCCGAACAGGGTTAACCGCGTTAACCATTTGTTGAAACCATCCCGCCACAGTGCCGGTCGAGAAGGCACCTTTGGGGGGTGGTGAGATGGGCAACAGTGTCAAGAGCGCCGAATTCCTGATCGAAAGCCGGCTGCGCGACGCGGCGCGCGGCGACATGCGCGCCTTGTTCGACCTCGGCACGATCTATTCGACCGGTTCGGGCGGGGGCGCGATCGACCTGGTCGAAGCGCATAAATGGTTCAACCTCGCAGCAGTCGCCGGCAACGAGGAAGCGCAGCACTGCCGCGCCGAGATCGCCGAAGAGATGACCGCACGCGAAATCGCCGTCGCGCAGCGCGCCGCGCGCGACTGGCTCAGCTTGACCGAACGGCGCGCGGCGTAAATGCTCGTATTCCTGCGAATGCAGGAATCCAGATTTCAGGCGATTCGCTTCGAGCCGCGGGGCTCCTGCTTTCGCAGGAGCAGGGCTACTTCGCCGCCTTCTTCTTGGCGGCCGCTCCTTTTCGGCCTTTCTTTGCCGGCCCTGCCGCCGCCCTGGCATCGATCAGCTGCGCCGCTTCCTCCAGCGTCAGCTTGTCCTTGTCGATCGACTTGGGCAGGGTCGCGTTGGTCGTACCGTCGGTGACATAGGCGCCGTAACGGCCCTCCATCAGCTTGATCTCGGCCTCGGTCCGCGGATGCGCGCCAAGGACCTTCAACGGCTCGCGGCTGCCACGCGCGGGGCGGCCGCCGTTGGCGGCGGCCTCGGCGAGCTTGACGACCGCGGCGTTCATCCCTGTCTCGAACACCTCGGCAGTCGAGGCGAGGCGAGCGTATTTGCCGTCGTGCTTCAGATAGGGGCCGTAGCGGCCGATCGACGCCTCGATCGGTGCGCCGGTCTCGGGGTGGTTGCCGATCACGCGCGGCAGGCTCAGCAGCTTCAGCGCCCATTCGAGGTCGAGCTCGCCGATATCCTTGGGGATCGACGCGCGCTTGGCGTCCTTGCCCTCGCCGAGCTGGATGTAGGGACCGAAGCGGCCGGCCTTGCGCTCCACGGCAAGGCCGGTTTCAGGGTCGGTGCCCAGCGTCTCGGGTCCGCTGTCCTCCGCCCCAAGGCCGCCCGGCTGCGCGAAGGCGCGGGTGTATTTGCAGTCGGGATAGTTCGAACAGGCGACGAACGCGCCGAACTTGCCGCCGCGAAGCGAGAGCCGGCCTTCGCCGCAATTGGGGCACAGCCGGGGATCGCTGCCGTCGGCGCGCGCCGGGAAGAGATAGGGCTCGAGAAACGTGTCGAGCTCCGCCGTAATCTCCGAAGGCTTGAACTCCATGACTTCGGTAGTGCGCGGCTTGAAGTCGCGCCAGAAGGCGTCGAGCACCGCCTGCCATTCGGCACGGCCGCCCGAGATATCGTCCAATTCCTCCTCGAGATCGGCGGTGAAGTCGTAGGCGACATATTTGCCGAAGAAGCGTTCGAGGAAGGCCGTCACCAGCCGCCCGCTCTCCTCGGCGAAGAAGCGGTTCTTCTCGACGCGCACATAGGCGCGGTCCTTCAAGGTCTGGATGATCGAGGCGTAGGTCGAGGGCCGGCCGATCCCCAGCTCCTCGAGCCTTTTCACCAGCGACGCTTCGGAGAAGCGCGGCGGCGGCTGGGTGAAATGCTGCTCGGCATCGACGCCTTTCTTCGCCGGCGTATCGCCCTCGCGCAGGCGCGGGAGGCGCTTGGAATCCTCATCGGCGCTGTCGTCCGCACCCTCCTCGTAAAGCGCGAGATAGCCGGGGAACAGCACCACCTGGCCGGTCGCGCGCAGCGCGTGCTGACCGGTCGCGTCGGTGAGCTCGATTGTCGTGCGCTCCAGCCGGGCCGAGGCCATCTGGCTCGCCAGCGCACGTTTCCAGATGAGGTCGTAGAGCCTGGCATGGTCGCCCGAGCCGGCGCGATCCTTCGAGAAATCGGTCGGGCGGATCGCCTCATGCGCTTCCTGCGCGTTCTTGGCCTTGGTCTGATAGTGGCGCGGCGTGTCGGGCACGTAGCTCGCGTCGTAGCGGTCGGCGACCGCCCGCCTCGCGGCCGAAATTGCCGAGCCGTCCATCTGCACGCCGTCGGTGCGCATGTAGGTGATCGCGCCGTCCTCGTAGAGCCCTTGCGCGATCCGCATCGTGTGGCTGGCGGAGAAGCCGAGTTTGCGCGCCGCCTCCTGCTGCAGCGTCGAGGTGGTGAAGGGCGGTGGCGGATTGCGCGTCGCCGGCTTGGTCTCGACGCTGTCGACGGTGAAGCGGCCGTCCTCGACTGCCTTTTTGGCGGCGAGCGCGTCGCCCTCGTTGCCGAGCGACAGCCGGTCGAGCTTCGTACCCTTCCAGCGCACCAGACGTGCGTCGAAGCCCTGGCCGTCGGCCTCGAGATGCGCCGTCACCGACCAATATTCCTGCGCGACGAACGCGTCGATTTCGCGCTCGCGCTCGACGATCAGGCGCAGCGCGACCGACTGCACGCGGCCCGCCGACTTGGCGCCGGGCAGCTTGCGCCACAGCACCGGCGACAGCGTGAAGCCGACGAGATAATCGAGCGCGCGGCGCGCGCGATAGGCGTCGATCAGGTCGGTATCGAGCGCGCGCGGGTGCTTCATCGCCTCGGTGACGGTCGCCTTGGTGATCGCGTTGAAGGTGACACGCTCCACGTCCCTGGGCAGCGCACGGCGCTTCGCCAGCACTTCCTGCACGTGCCACGAGATCGCCTCCCCCTCGCGGTCGGGGTCGGTGGCGAGGATCAGCCGGTCGGCCTGCTTGGCGGCGTCGGCGATGGCCTTGAGCTGCTTGGCCTTGTCGGCGTAATTCTCCCAATCCATCGCGAAGCCCGCTTCGGGATCGACCGATCCGTCCTTCGCCGGCAAGTCGCGGACATGGCCGTAGGAGGCGAGCACGCGGTAATCGGAGCCGAGATATTTCTCGATGGTTTTCGCCTTGGCGGGCGATTCGACGATGACGAGCTGCATGGAGGGTCGCGTGTGTCCTTATGTGTGCGCGCGCGAGGATGGTGGGGCGGGCGAGATGTCGTCAAGCGCCCGGCGCATTCAAGGGGCGAACCGCTTTGCGACGAGGCGGCGCGTCATCCCAGGCTCACCCGCCCGCCGGCATGGCGTTCGAGCCGGCCGGCGAGTTCGAGTTCGAGCAGCACGATTTGCACCAGCGCCGGCGGCAGGCCGGATTGTCGGACGAGCTCGTCCACCGGGACCGGCACCGGGCCCAGCAGATCGGCGATCGCGCGGCGCTCGGCGTCGCTGGCGTCGTCGGGCGGGGCGGGGGTGAAGCCGCTCGCTGGCGCGCGCACCATGCGGGTATCGATCGGGCGGATCGTCTCGAGAATATCCTCGGCCGATTGCACCAGTGTCGCGCCGTCGCGGATCAGCGCATTGCAGCCTTGCGCGCGCGGATCGAGCGGCGAGCCGGGGACCGCCATCACCTCCCGCCCCGCATCGCCGGCGAGCCGCGCGGTGATCAGCGAGCCCGAGCGCGGCGCCGCTTCGACCACCACCGTACCGAGCGCGAGCCCGGCGATGATCCGGTTGCGATGCGGAAAGTGCCGCGCGCGCGGCTCGGTCCCCGGCGGCATTTCGGCGACCAACAGCCCCTCGTGCGCGATCCGTTCCTGCAGCGCGGCATTTTCGGGCGGATAGACGATGTCGATGCCGCCGGCGATCACCGCGATCGTCCCGCCGTCGAGCGCACCCACATGCGCGGCGGTGTCGATGCCGCGAGCGAGGCCCGAGGCGACCGCGGCGCCCTCGCCGGCAAGCTGATGCGCGAGCTGGCGCGCAAAACGGCAAGCCGCCGCCGAAGCGTTGCGCGCGCCGACCATCGCCACCACCGAACGGTGCGCAAGACCCACGTCGCCGCGGACGGTAAGCGCCGCCGGCGCATTCTCCAGCTCGGCCAGGAGGGGCGGATAATCGGGATCGTCGAGAAACAGGTAACGCGCACCGATCCGCTCGAGCCCGCGCATCTCGCGCTCGACCGCGCGAGGATCCGCCACCGCCGGCGGGCTGCCGCCGCCCCGGGCGGCGAGCATCGGCAGCGCCTCGATCGCCGCTTGCGGCGTGCCGAATCGCGCGATCAGCTGGCGATAGGTGACTGGCCCGACCTTGGGCGTGCGGATCAGCCGAAGCCGGGCGATCGCCCCGGCCGCGTCAGCCACGCGCCCCGCCGACGCGCGGTTCGGTGCCGTCGAGCAGCCGCTCGATATTGCCGCGATGCTTCCACAGCACGACCAGCGCCAGCGCGAGCAGCACCGGCACCGCATCGAACTGGCCGAACACCGCGGCGCTGACCGGCGCCGACACGGCGGCAGCCATGCCGGCCACCGAGGAAATGCGCAGCGTCGCGAGCAGGCCCAGCCAGACCACGGCGAACACCAGCCCGCACGGCCAGTGCAGCGCCAGGACCAGCCCCATCAGCGTCGCCACGCCCTTGCCGCCGCGAAAGCCGAGCCAAATGGGATAGCAATGGCCGAAGAAGACCGCAGCCGCGGCCAGCAGCTCGTCGCCGGGAAACAGGTGCCGCGCGAGCACGACCGCGGCGAAGCCCTTGATGAGATCGAGGAGGAGCGTCGCGGCGGCCAGTCCCTTGCGGCCGGTCCTCAGCACGTTGGTCGCGCCGATATTGCCCGATCCGACCTGCCTCAAATCGCCCGCGCCGAACGCGCGCGTCAGGATCAGCCCGAACGGAATCGAGCCGAGCAGATAGCCGAGCAGCAGCGCGCCTGCCGGTGCAATCCAAAGTGTTTCGGTGGCCAACGCCGATCGCCCCCTGATGATCCCCAATCATAGCCGATGGTTGGGCCTGCGCAACAATCTGGGTCAAGAATCATGCCGTTTCAGGCGCAGGGCTCCGCGGCGTCGGGGCGGCCTTTGAAGCCTTGGGCGATGACATACCATTCAGACGAATCCTTGCGGCTGGCAGGCGGCTTGGCATGTTTCACCGTGGCAAAGTTGCGTTTCAGTTCGGCGACAAGCCGGTTATCGGCGCCGCCCGCCAGCACCTTGGCGACGAACGCGCCGCCGGGACGCAGCACGTCGCAAGCGAACGCGGCGCCCGCCTCGACCAGCGCCATCGTGCGCAGGTGATCGGTCTGCGGATGACCGACCGTATTCGCCGCCATGTCGGAGAGCACGAGATCGGCTTCGCCGCCGAGCGCCTCGGTAAGCAGGTGCGGCGCGCGCTCGTCCATGAAGTCCATCTGCAGGATGGCGACGCCCTCGATCGGATCGACCGGCAGCAAGTCGATCCCGACGACGGTGCTGCCCGGCCGCTTCTGCCGCACCACCTGGCTCCAGCCGCCGGGCGCGATGCCGAGATCGACGACGCGCCGGGCGCCCCTGAGCAGCCCGAATCGTTCGTCCAGCTCGATCAGCTTGTAGGCGGCGCGGCTGCGGTACCCTTCGGCCTTGGCGCGGCGGACATAGGGATCGTTGAGCTGGCGTTCGAGCCAGCGCGTCGATTGCGCCGAGCGGCCGCGCGCGGTGCGCACGCGCTGCCGGCCGCCGGAGCCGCCGCGGCTCATGTCCGGGCCCTCACGGCCGCGGCGCGCCCATCAGGCGCCGAAGGATGCCTTCGCGGATGCCGCGGTCGGCGACGCCGAGCCGCTCGGCCGGCCACAGGTCGAGGATCGTCTCGAGGATCGCGCAGCCGGCGACGACCAGATCGGCGCGCTCGGCGCCGATGCACGGAACCATGCCGCGTTCGGCGATGCTCTTCGCGGCGAGATCGCTGCTGATCCGGCGCATCGCGGCCGCCGGGACGATCAGCCCGTCGACCGCCGAACGATCGTAATGGTCGAGCGCCAGGTGGACGCTGGCGAGCGTCGTGACGGTTCCGCTGGTGCCGAGCAGCCGCGGCCGTGCGATTCCCGGCGGCAACCGCGTGGCGAACGGCGCGAAGGCTTCAGCCGCCATCGCGCGCATCCGCGCGTAGCTGTCGGCGAGCGAATCGCCGCTGCATACCGCCGCCGCCTCGGTCAGCGAGACGACGCCCCAGGAGGCGCTGTGCCAGTCGAGCACGGTCGGAATCGGCGTTGTCGTGTCGATCAGCACCAGCTCGGTGGAGCCGCCGCCGATGTCGAACACCAGCGCGGGATCGTCGCCCGGCTCGAGCAGCCCGTGGCAGCCGAGCACTGCGAGCCGCGCTTCCTCTTCGGCCGAAATGATGTCGAGCACGATCCCGGTCTCGGCCTGCGCGCGGGCGATGAACTCCGGCCCGTTGGCGGCGCGGCGGCACGCCTCGGTCGCCACCGCGCGCGATAGGGCGACGTTGCGCCGGCGCAGCTTGGCGGCGCAGACGCTGAGCGCAGCGAGCGTCCGCTCGATTGCGGCATCGGAAATACGCCCGGTGGTGGCGAGCCCCTCGCCCAGCCGGACGATTCGCGAAAAGGCGTCGATTACCGTGAAGCCGTTGCCGTTGGGCCGCGCGATCAGCAGACGACAATTGTTGGTGCCGAGATCGAGCGCGGCATAATGCTGCGCCTGCGGCCATCGCGGCCGGATCGGGGCGCCGGGCGGGCGATGGCGAAAGCCATGCCGGTACGGCGTATTGGCGGGAATTTCCCCCATGGCCGTCACTTTCAATCGCTTATGTTCTTCCGTCGCGGCGCAGGACTCGCGCCGTTCGGTGCTTGGCGCGAAGGTAGCGTATCGCATGGCCAGCGGCAAGCGAGCCGCCCGGGCGGCGTTGACAGTCCCGATACGCGCGCCTATTTCGCCCCACCCATTGCCCCGTCGTCTAACGGCAAGACTACGGACTCTGACTCCGTCAATCGTGGTTCGAATCCACGCGGGGCATCCAGCTTCGTTCCCTCAGGTCGCGGAATTGAACACCTCGTCGGCGGCCGGCTACGGCACGCCCACTCCAGCTCGCGCCTGCGTGCTTGGGCGCGAGCGTCACGTTTCGACCGGGAAATCGGCCCCGCGCTATTCGTCCTCCAGCACGAAGCGGACCCGCATCGTTTTCCACTGCTCCACCGGGACGTCGCCGCGCGTCGCCGGCTTGAAGCGCCACGTGCCCAGCGCCCGCTCGCGCGTCGCGGCGAAGAAGGCGTCGCTCGTCGCGCTCACCTTCTCGATCTGCTTCACGCGCCCGTCGATGCCGATCAGCACGCGGACGACCACCTCGCCCTCATGGCCGGCGCGGCGTTCGGACGGCGGATAGGTCGGCTGGAAATCGCCCGCGAAGCGCGGATCGGCGCTCGCTCCGACCAGCGGCGGCAGCGGCGTCGCCGAGGGCGAGGGACTCGGCCCTGCCCCGCCCAGCGGCCCGTCGCCCTTCAAGTCGAGGTCGATCGGCGGGAGCCGCACGAAATCGATCGTGGGCGTCGTCTTCGTCAGATCGACTTTTGGCTCGGGCGCGGTCGGTTGCGGCGCCGCGGCGTGGCGGGGTTGCGGGCTGGGCTCGGGAATCGGCGGAGGCGGCGGCTCGATCGGGATCAGGTCGACCAGCGTCGTCGGCTGCCTCATCGGGATCACATGGGGCGCGGCATAGGCCAGCGCGAGGATGACGGCGGCGTTGATCGTCAGCGAAGCGCCGAGTCCGACGGGGTTGAGCCCGCGCCGCCCGGCATGTCGGTCCGCATACATGGCCTGTCTCCTGCATCGTCTCCTTCGCCCGGCGTGTTGCCGGATCAAGTAAATGATACAACATAACCACTCCAGCGACAATACCGTCGCCGCTCAGGCGCTTGTCAGCCGCTCCAGCGCGCGCGTGCGGCCGATCAGCGGCAGCAGCGCGGCCATGTCCGGGCCGTGGTCGCGCCCGGTCAGCGCGAGGCGGAGCGGCAGGAACAGCGCGCGGCCCTTGCGTCCGGTCTCGACCTTCAACCTGCCGGTCAGCGCGTGCCAGGGGTCGCCCGTCCAGTCGATCTCGGCCGCCGCCGCCCGCGCCGCGGCGAGATAGGCGCGATCCTCGTCGGCGATCGCCGGCGTGACCGGCCCCTCGACGACGTGCCACCAGTCGGCCGCCTCGGCGACGGTGGACAGATTGGGCCGGATCGCTTCCCACCCGGCGATGTCCATGCCCTCGGGCAACCGATCGGCGACCGCGGCATAGTCGAGCTGATGGACGATCCGCGTGTTGACCGCGGCGAGTTCGGCTTCGTCGAATCGCGCGGGCGCACGGCCGAAGCGCGCAAAGTCGAAGTGCTCGACCAGCGGCGCGGCCTCGACCAGCGGCTCGACCGGATCGCTGGTTCCGATCCGCGCGAGCAGCGCACGCACCGCCGCGGGCTCGATTCCTGCCTCGCGGAAGGTCGTAACGCCGACCGAGCCCAGCCGCTTCGACAATTTGCCTTCACTGCCGACCAGCAGCGCCTCATGCGCGAAGGCGGGCGCCGGCGCGCCGAGCGCGGCGAACATCTGGAGTTGCAAGGCGGTGTTCGACACATGGTCCTCGCCGCGCACGACATGAGTGATGCCCATGTCGGCATCGTCGATCGCCGACGGCAGCATGTAGAGCCACGAACCGTCGGCGCGCCGCACGACGGGATCGCTCATCGTCCGCGGATCGAAATGCTGCGGCCCGCGGATGAGGTCGGTCCATTCGATGGCCGAGTCGTGGTCGAGCTTGAACCGCCAGTGCGGCCGTACCCCCTCCGCGTCCAGCCGCGCGCGCTCGGTCTCGCTCAGCGCCAGCGCGGCGCGGTCGTAGACCGGCGGCAACCCGCGCCCGAGCAGGATCTTGCGCTTGAGCTCGAGTTCCTGCGCAGTTTCATAGGCCGGGTAGATCCGGCCCCCGGCGACCAGCTCGGCAAAGCGCGCCTCGTACAGATCGAACCGCGCCGACTGCCGCGCTTCCGCATCGGGCGCGAGCCCGAGCCAGTCGAGATCGGCGCGAATCGCGGCGACGAACCCCTCCTCGCTGCGCTCGGCATCGGTGTCGTCGATCCGCAGCAGGAACCGGCCGCCCCGTTTCCGCGCCCATAGCCAGTTATGCAGCGCCGTGCGGATATTGCCGACGTGCAGCCGTCCGGTGGGCGAGGGCGCGAAACGGGTGATGACGGTCATCGCCGCCGCTTACGCGACCCGCGCCATGCGCTGCAATGCCCTCTTCCTGTCATCGAACTGTCGCCGTAAGGGGAAGCCGACAGCGCGCGGGGAGCACAGCATGAAACTGATGGCCGGCAATTCGAACCTTCCGCTCGCCCGGGCGATCGCGGACTATCTCGAGCTGCCGCTGACCAATGCGCACGTGCGGCGTTTCGCCGACGAAGAGATTTTCGTCGAAATCCTCGAAAACGTGCGCGGCGAGGACGTGTTCGTCCTGCAATCGACCGGTTTTCCGGCGAACGACAATCTGATGGAGCTCCTGGTCTGCATCGACGCGCTGAAGCGCGCCTCGGCCAAGCGGATCACCGCGGTCATCCCCTATTTCGGCTACGCCCGGCAGGACCGCAAACCCGGCCCGCGCACGCCGATCTCGGCGAAGCTGGTCGCCAATCTCATCACCGTCGCGGGCGCCGACCGCGTGCTGTCGGTCGATCTCCATGCCGGGCAGATCCAGGGTTTCTTCGATATTCCGACCGACAATCTCTATGCCGCCCCGGTGATGTCGGCGGATATCAAGGCGCGCTTCGACGGGCGCAATCTGATGGTCGTCTCACCCGATGTCGGCGGCGTGGTGCGTGCGCGCGCGCTGGCCAAACGGCTCGACAACGCGCCGCTGGCCATCGTCGACAAGCGCCGCGAGCGCGCCGGCGAATCGGAGGTGATGAACATCATCGGCGAGGTCGAGGGCCGCTTCTGCATCCTGATCGACGACATCGTCGATTCGGCGGGCACTTTGTGCAACGCCGCCGCCGCACTCAAGGAGGCGGGCGCCGAGGACGTCGTCGCTTATTGCACCCACGGCGTGCTGTCGGGCGGCGCGGTGGCGCGGGTCGAGGGCTCGCAGCTTTCCGAGCTGGTCATCACCGATTCGATCGGCAGTCACGAGATGATCAAGGACGCGCGGCACGTCCGCCACCTGACCATCGCCCCGCTGCTCGCCGAGGCGATCCGCCGCATCGCCGACGAATCGTCGGTCTCGAGCCTGTTCGACTGATCTCGATCCGCCTGCCCTGGTCGATTGCCGGATGCAGGCGGAAAGGCGGCCCGAACCCGGTCAGCCGCTGGTGGCACTGGTGTTGATCGACCCGTTGACGCCCGACGGGAAGAAGCCGCCCATCGCAACCTTGGCCGGGTTGAGATAGACGATGTTGAGCACCTGGCCGGTCGATCGGCTGAAGGCCATGCCGGCGCTGTCGGCGGGCACCAAATTGGCCGCGCCGGCGCTGTCGGTGATCCCCTGGTCGTCGTCCGAAGACCCGTCGAGGCTGTCGCGCGCGTCGGAGATCTTGTTCGCCGCAGTGATCAGCGAGGCGGTGCTGATGCCCTTGCGGTACAGCACCGTGCGAACCAGGCCGGCGTGATAGGCCTCGGCGGCGAGGATGCCCGCAGCCGCCTCCAGATAGGTCGCGTTGTCGATCAACGGCGCCGCGCCCTTATAGGCCGTGACGCCGACATCCTCGAACAGGAAGGCGCCGAGCAGGAAGTTCTCGTCGCTGGCGTAAGGATTGAACGTGTCGCTCGACCCGATCACCCCTGCCGCGCGGGCCGCCGCGGTGAACGCGCCGGTGGCGTCGCCCGAAATGTTGATATCGGGCATCGCCACCACCGAGGTGCCGAGCGCATTGCGGAGGAAATTGACGTGCTCCGCTTCGTCCGCAGCGATCTCGCGCGCATAGGCGGCGACCAGCGGATCGGTAAATGCGACCTTGGCGCCGCCGGTTACGGTGCCGGCGGTGCCGGTTCCGTTGATGGCTGCGGCCGGTAGTCCTTCGCCATAAACCGCATGCACATAGAATTGCGCCTCGAGATACTCGAGATTGAGCGCAAAGTTGAGCACTGCAACGTCGTTTGCGGTCGCCGTGGGCGTCGGCGTCGGAACCGGCGCCGGGGTTGGCGTGCCGTGCCCCGAATTGTCGTCGTTACACGCGCTGAGCAGCCCGAGCCCGCCGGCCGCGAACGCGGCGCTGCCGGCCAGGCGGAAGAAGTCGCGGCGCTCGCGCCGGCGTTGGGCGGTGCGATCGAGCACCGCGATCAAGGTTTCTTCGTCGTGCATGAGAAATCTCCCTGAAATCGAGCCCGATCATGCGCCGCTGCTGTCGGCGCTGGTGGTGAGCGTCCCGTTGGCGCCGTTGGGGAAGAAACCGCCCTTGCTGGCCGCGGCGGCGGTCAGATAGGCGATGTTGAGGACCTGGCCCGGCGACCTGCTGAACGCGATGCCGTTGGGGTCGAGCGGCGCGATGTTCGAAGCGTCGGCGCCGTTGATCGTCGTGTTGGAAATCCCCTGGTCGTCGTCGCTCGTCCCGTCGAGGCTGTCGCGCGCGTCGGAAATCTTGTCGGCCGAGGTCCTGAGCGACGGCGTGTCGAGACCCTTGGTATATAGCGTCGTGCGGATGATCGCGGCGTGGTACGCCTCGACCGCCAGGATGCCGGCGGCCGCCTCCAGATAGGTCTTGTTGGAGATGAGCGGCGCGCCGCCCTTGTAGGCGGTGACGCCGACATCCTCGAAGATGAACGCGGCGAGCAGGAAATTCTCGTCATTGGCATAAGGGTCGAACGACTGGCCCGCACCGACCAGCCCGGCCGCGCGCGCCGCGGTGCTGAACGCGCCGCCGGGATCGGTGCCGATGTCGATCGCCGGCATCGCCGCCCGCGACGAGCCGAGCGCGGTGCGCAGGAACATGACGTGCGCGCGCTCGTCGGCGGCGATCTCGTTGGCGTGGCTGCGCACCGCGGCGTCGGTGAAGGCCACCGCGCGACCGCCGGTGACGTTGCCCTGCGTGCCGGTGCCGTCGACCATGTTCGCGGGAAGCCCGGCGCCGGTCGTGGCGTAGGAATAGAAACTCGCCTCGAGATATTCGAGGTTGAGCGCGAAGTTCAGGACGTCGGCGTCGCTGACCGCCTGCGCCGTCGCGCCCGACGACCAGCCGAGCGCCGAGGCGCCGACCGCGCCGATCGCCGCCGCGCCGAGCGCCTGTCGGAAAAAGTCTCTGCGCGCGTTGCGCCGTTCGACGCGGGCGTCGAGCGCCGCGATCAGTTCCTGGCTGGTATCGATCATCGCATGAACCTCCCTTACAGTCCCGCAGCAACGCGCAGCGATGGGCTTTGTTCAAAAGAAATTCCGTTTTATTTCATTAGCTTGCGTTGCAAGCACAGGTCATCGCCCGGCACCTGCGCGATGTCGTTTGCGGCCGCCGGCGGACCCGGCTGTGGCGCGCCGCTCACCAAGCTACGGGCGCGAGGCCGCTGCGGATGCAGCCTTGCGGGGCGTGGGCTTGCCTCGAGGATTCGATCGGCTAGGCTCGCGCCGATGAGCACGCCGCCGACCGACCGCCTCCACGTCGTCACCGG
Organism: Sphingomonas sp.; assembly: GCA_035776635.1. Classification (GTDB taxonomy): domain Bacteria; phylum Pseudomonadota; class Alphaproteobacteria; order Sphingomonadales; family Sphingomonadaceae; genus Sphingomonas. The sequence goes on from DASTWI010000061.1 coordinate 26,718, forward strand.
CGGTCCCGGATCGGGCAAGTCGACGCTGATCGACGCCCTCGCCGCCGCCGGCGTCGCGACCAGCCCGGAGGTCGGCCGCGCGATCATCAAGGAGGAGCTCGCCGCCGGCGGCGCCGCGCTGCCATGGCGCGACCATCATGCCTTCGCCGAGCGGATGGTGGTGCGCGAGGTCGCCGCGCACCAGGCGGCGCTCGCGTCCGGGCGGACGGTGGTGCTCGACCGCGGCGTGCCCGACGTGATCGGCTTCCTGCGCGTCTCCGGCCTCGCGGTGCCGCCGCATATCGACGCCGCGGCGCGCGCCTGCCGCTACAATCCCCGCGTGCTGATCGCGCCGTGGTGGGAAGACATCTTCACCACCGACGCCGAGCGCAAGCAGACTCCGCAAGAGGCGCGCGCCACCTTCGCGGTGATGGTCGCCACCTATCGCGGCTATGGCTACCGCCTCGTCGAGCTGCCCCGCGCAACCGTCGCGGCGCGTGTCGCGTTCGTGCTGGATCAGATCGGAGTGAGCCCGTGATCCGCCGCCGCCTCGTCGTCACCGGGAACGTGCAGGGCGTGTTCTATCGCGCCTGGTTCGTCGAACAGGCGCGCGCGCTCGGCCTCGACGGCTGGGTCCGCAACCGCGCCGACGGCAGCGTCGAGGCGGTAGTCGAAGGCGCACCGGAACAGGTCGAGGCGATCGTCGCCCGCGCCCGCCAGGGCTCGCCCGCGTCGCGCGTCGATCATGTCGCGGCCAGCGACGATGCGCCGGCGGAGCGGCTGGAGGGCTTCGTCACCCGGCCGACTGCATGACCGGCCCGGCGCTGCCCCACGCGCCGATGGAGGCGCTGCTGGTCGAGGCGCTGCCCGACGAGCCCGGCTGGCGGTTCGAGCCCAAATGGGACGGCTTCCGCTGCCTCGCTGCGCGCGACGGCGATGACGTCCGGTTGATCTCGAAATCAGGCAAGCCGCTGACCCGCTACTTCCCCGAGGTCGCCGCCGCGGTCGGCCGGATTGACGGCGACCGCTTCGTGCTCGACGGCGAGCTGATCATCGCGATCGGCGACTCGCTGTCGTTCGACGCGCTGCAGATGCGGCTCCACCCCGCCGAAAGCCGCATCCGCCGGCTGTCGGCCGAAACGCCGGCGCAGCTGATGCTGTTCGACTGCCTCGAATGCGACGGCGCGCCGCTCGCCGACGCCCCGCTCGCCCGCCGCCGCGCAGCGCTCGAGGCGCTGCTGCGCCGCCGCGCCGTGCCCGGCCTCCGGCTGTCGCCCTGGACCGACGATCCGGCGACCGCCGCCGACTGGCTCGCGCACAGCGGCGGCGCGCTCGATGGCGTCGTCGCCAAGCGGGCCGACGACGCCTACCAGCCCGGCGAGCGCACGATGCTCAAGGTCAAGCAGCGCCGCACCGCCGATTGCGTGGTCGGCGGCTTCCGCTACGCCAAGGACAGCCGCGAGGTCGGCTCGCTGCTGCTCGGGCTCTACGATGACGATGGGCTGCTCGATCATGTCGGCTTCACCTCATCGCTGCCGCGCGCCGGCCGTACTGCGCTGACCAAGAGACTGGAGGCGCTGATCGAGCCGCCCGGTTTCACCGGCAAGGCGCCCGGCGGGCCGAGCCGCTGGAACAACGGCAAGGCGACCGAATGGCAGCCGCTCAGGTCCGAGCTGGTCGTCGAAGTGCTTTACGACCAGGTCACCGCCCGCCGCTTTCGCCACGGCACGAAGCTTCTGCGCTGGCGTCCCGACAAGGCGCCGAAGCAATGCCGCATGGACCAGCTCCAGCACGAACTCCGCCCCGCCGAGCTCGCCGAGCTCACCCGGCGCTAGCGAACGCCTCTGCGCTTCAATACCCCAGCGCCAGGCCGACGGCGTAATATTTCGGCCCGAGGTTCCCCTTGACCTTTAGTTTGGGCAGCAGCGGATAGGCGATTGTTCCGTAAGGGCGGGCATGGTCGCCGGTGATCCGAAGGCCGGCGCCGACCTTCACCGACAGCGGAATCTGATATGCCGCTTCGAGCCGGCCGTAGAGGTGGGTGCGGTGATCCGCGACTTGCAAGCCGATGCCGGGCGTGAGGCTGAACCCGGCCAGCCCGAACGCATAGCCCACGCCGAACTCGCCGGCGCCGCGGCCGTCGGCGTGCGCGATATTGGCTTCCGCACCGACCTGAGCAGACGCCGGCGTAGCGAGCCCCAGCGCCGCGATCGCGCCGAGTGCGGCGATGCTCCGCGTGATCATCGACAAATCTCCCGATTGCTACGCTGCGGATAAGGAGAAAGCGCCGCCGCCGGCAAATGGCGACGAGCCGAGTCGAGTCGGAAAGGCGATCAGCCGCGGCTCAGGCGGTTTGGGCGATCAGCTTGCGCGCCTCGGCGCTCGTCCAGTCATAGCCGCCCATCACGCGCCACAGCTCGTGCCCGGTCGAATCGTACAGGATCGTCGTCGGTAGATTGGCTTGCAGCGCCGTGCTCAACCCCAGCTTGGGATCGAGATAGGGCTGCAGCGCCTTGAAGCCGTGCGCTTGGAAGAAGGGGTCGACCTTGGCCGCGCCCTCGAGGTCCTGGCTGACCGCAACGACTTTCACCGCACCCGACTGCGCCAGCGCGTCGAGCGTCGGCATTTCCTTGACGCACGGCGCGCACCACGTCGCCCACAGGTTGACCAGCACCGGCTTGCCCCTGAAATCGGCGAGGCTGACCGGCCGGTTGGCGGGGCCGAGGAAAGTCGCGGCCGGCGCCGCTTCGCCCTTATGGCTGCGATCGATCGTGCCGGGTTTCGCGACTCCCGCCGTGTCGCCGCCGGTCACTTCGTCGGGACTCTGGCCGGCAACCGCGTTGGCGGCATTGGTGTCGAGGCGCGGCCCTGCTTGCCCCGAGCCGGGCGATTGCCTATCGCAGCCGCCGATCAGCACGGCGAGGCCAAGGAGACAAGCGATCAGCGCGCGCAATGACAGCTCCAACGCGATGTGGGGCGGGCGCTTCGCCGAAGGCCCGGCCGCGGTCATGCGCGAGATAAACGCCTCGATCCCGTTCGACAAGGCGTTGTGGCGGCAGGACATCGCCGGATCGAAGGCGCATGTCGCGATGCTGGCGACGCAGGGCATCGTCTCGGCAGACGATGCGAAGGCGATCGGCGAAGGCCTCGATTCGGTCGCCGCCGATTATGCGCGCGAGGGCGTGGCGGAGGACCTCGCGCTTGAGGACATCCACATGCAGACCGAGGCGCGGCTCGCGGAGAAGATCGGCGCCGTGGCGGGGCGGCTGCATACCGCGCGCTCGCGCAACGACCAGGTCGCGACCGATTTCCGGCTGTGGGTGCGCGACGCGATCGACTCGGTCGATGCCGCACTCGGAGCCTTGCAAGACGCACTGATCGTCCGCGCGGACGAGCATGCCGACAGCGTGATGCCCGGCTTCACCCATTTGCAGAGCGCGCAGCCGGTGACGCTCGGCCATCACCTGATGGCCTATCACGAGATGATCGCGCGCGACCGCGGCCGCTTCGCCGATGCGCGGGCGCGGCTCAACGAATGCCCGCTCGGCGCCGCCGCGCTCGCCGGCACCGGCTTCCCGATCGACCGCGAGGCGACCGCAAGGGCACTCGGCTTCGACCGGCCGACGCGCAATTCGCTCGATTCGGTTTCCGACCGCGACTTCGCGCTCGATTACCTGATGGCGGCGACACAGTGCGCGCTGCACCTGTCGCGGCTCGCCGAGGAGTTCATCATCTGGGCGTCGCAGCCGTTCGGCTTCGTCAGCCTGTCGGATCAATGGTCGACCGGCTCGTCGATCATGCCGCAGAAGCGCAACCCCGACGCCGCCGAGCTGGTCCGCGGCCATGCCGGGCGGATCGCCGGCTGCATGACGGCGCTGGTGATGACGATGAAGGGCCTGCCGCTCGCCTATTCGAAGGACATGCAGGACGACAAGCCGCCGGTGTTCGAGGCGCACGATCTGATCGGCCTGTCGATCGCGGCGATGACCGGGATGATCGAGACCGCGACCTTCCGAACGAAGCGGATGCGCGCGGCGGCGCAAGCCGGCTTCTCGACCGCGACTGACCTTGCCGACTGGCTGGTGCGGGAGGCGGGCGTGCCGTTTCGCGAAGCGCATCACATCACCGGACGCGCGGTGAAGTGCGCGGAGGAGCGCGGGGTCGGGCTCGACGCGCTGTCGCTCAACGATCTGCGGGCGATCGATCCGCGGATCGACGGCGGCGTCCATGACGTTCTGTCGGTCGATGCGTCGGTCGCGAGCCGGACCAGCTTCGGCGGCACCGCCCCCGCCCGCGTGCGCGAGGCGATCGCCGCGGCGCGGGCCGCACGCGCAGGAGAAACGCGATGAAGCGCCTGACCGTTTGCGCCGCGCTGCTGCTCGCCGGCTGCGGCTCGGCCAACCAGCTCAAGCCCGCGCCGGGCGAGGCGCTGCCGCCCAAGCCCTATGGCGCCGCCGCGACGCCGACGCCGCAGCAATTGCTCACCCCCTCTACCCAGGCGCGGCCGCAGCGCAACGACGAGCTTCTGAAGGATTCCGAAAAGCGCCAGCCCGACCCGTTCGACCTGCCGCCCCAGAACTGACCGATGGACCATTTTTCGCTGATCGACGGCGTGATGCACGCCGAGCATGTGCCGCTCCCGCGTATCGCGGAGGCGGTGGGCACCCCCGTCTATGTCTATTCGACCGCGACGCTTCGGCGCCACGCCCGCGTGTTCCGCGAAGGCCTGGCGAGCGTGCCGCGCAAGCACCTCGCCTATGCGATCAAGGCCAATCCCAACCTCGCGGTGCTGCGGGTGCTGGCCGAGGAGGGCTATGGCGCCGACGTCGTCTCCGGCGGCGAGATGCGGCGCGCATTGGCGGCGGGAATCAAGGCCGAGGACATCGTGTTTTCGGGCGTCGGCAAGACGCGCGAGGAGCTTGCTGCGGCGCTGGATGCGGGGATCGGACAGGTTAATCTCGAGCTGGAGGAGGAGGGCCGCGTCCTCGCCGAGCTCGCCGCGTCGAAGGGCTTGACCGCGCCGGCGGTGCTGCGCGTCAATCCGGACGTGGATGCCGGGACGCACGCGAAAATCTCGACCGGACGCAAGGAAAACAAGTTCGGCGTGCCGATCGATCAGGCGCGCGGCATTTTCGACCGGCTCGCCGGGCTGCCGGGTCTCGATCTCAGGGGCGTTGCGATCCACATCGGCAGCCAGCTCGCCGACCTCGCCCCGCTCGAGGCGGCGTATCGGCGCGTCGGTGAGCTCGTCGCCGAATTGCGCGCCGCCGGCCATGCGATCACCCATGTCGATCTCGGCGGCGGGCTCGGCGTGCCCTATCGCGCGGGCGAGGTGCTGCCGAGCCCGGCCGATTACGGTGCGCTGGTCGCGCGCGCGACCGCGGGCTGGGACATCGAGCTGATGTTCGAGCCCGGCCGCATCATCGCCGGCAATGCCGGCGTGCTGCTGACGCGGGTGATCTGGGTCAAGCCGGGTGTCCTCCATCCGTATGTCATCGTCGATGCGGCGATGAACGACCTCGCGCGGCCCGCGCTGTACGATGCATGGCACGATTTCGCCGCCGTGCGGCCGAGCGGCCAACGGATGACCGCGAACATCGCCGGCCCGGTGTGCGAGACCGGCGACACCTTCGCAATGGGGCGCGAGATCGACGCGGTGGCGTCGGGCGACCTCGCCATCTTCCGCACCGCCGGCGCCTATGGCGCGACCATGGCCTCGACCTACAACAGCCGCGGCCTCGTCCCTGAGGTTCTGGTCGATGGTGACCGCTACGCCGTGGTCGCCGACCGCATCGAGCCGGCGACGATCCTCGCCGCCGAGCGCGTCCCGGAATGGCTGGCGCGGTGAGCCTGCACAGCCTGCCGCTCTACATGCGGTTGGCGGGACGGCCGGTGATCCTGCTCGGCGACGGCGCGGCCGCCGCGGCGAAACGGCGGCTGCTTGACCGCGCGGGCGCGACGATCGTCGGCGAAGACGGCGAAGCCTCGCTGGCGGTGGTGGCTATCGCCGACGATGCCGCTGCCGAGGCGGCGGTCGCGCGGCTCCGCGCGCGGGGGGTACTGGTCAATGCGGTCGATCGGCCGGCGCTGTGCGACTTCACGCTGCCGGCGATCGTCGAGCGCGATCCCGTCGTCGTCGCGATCGGCACCGGCGGCGCCTCCGCCGGATTGGCCGCGGCGCTGCGCCAGCGATTCGAGATGCTGCTGCCGGCGAGCCTTGGCGCGCTCGCCGGGCGGCTGCAATCGGCGCGCGAGGCGATCCGCGCGCGCTATCCCGATGCCGAGGCGCGGCGGCGCGCGCTCGGCGCCGCGCTCGCGCCGGGCGGACCGCTCGATCCGCTCACCGCTTCGCCCGAGGCGGTCGAAGACTGGCTTTCCGGCGAGACCGTCGCGCCCGCGCGGCTGGTGACGATCCGGCTGCGCTCGCCCGACCCCGACGACCTCAGCTTGCGCGAAGCACGGCTGCTCGGGCAGGCCGACCGGCTGTTCCATCGGCCCAATGTGCCCGCGGCGGTCCTCGACCGCGCGCGCGCCGATGCGCCGCATACCGCCTGCGCCGCGCCGCCCGCCGATCCCGGACCGGGGCTGTCGATCGACCTGGAGATGCCGGCATGAGCCATTTCGCCTATCATGTGGCCGAGGGGAAAGCGGTGCGGGTCGAACCCGAACAGGCGCTCGACGCCACCGCCGGACTTGGCTGGATTCACCTCGCGACCAGCAATCGCGAGGCGCAGGAGTGGCTCGCCAGCCGGGCGGGGCTGGGCGACTATATCATCGAATCGCTGACCGCTGCCGAAACCCGCCCGCGCTGCGACGCGATCGGCGAGGGCGCGTTCCTCAACCTGCGCGGCCGGATGGTCGAGGATGTCGAGGCGGAGGACGCGCTTGCCTCGGTGCGGATCTGGGCGAAGGCCGGCCGCGTCATCTCCGTGACGCGCAAGCCGCTGACCGCACTCGACCAGGTGATCGCCGCGGTCGAGGCGGGCGATGTGCGCGATCCCGGCGACCTGATAGCCGAATTCGCGGCGACGATTACCGCCGAGCTCGACCCCGAGGTGGCGCAAATCGGCGACGACCTCGATGATTGCGAGGCCGATCTCGACGAGAACCGTATCTTCGAGCTCAGGCGAACGGTGACGCACATCCGCGCCGTCGCCATCCAGTATCGCCGCTTTCTGACGCCGCAGCGTGCCGCGCTCGACAAGCTCGCGACGCTGCCGTGCGACTGGCTGCAGGACGACGACCGGCTGCACCTCGCCGCCGCCGCCGATCGAGCCGCGCGGATGGCAGAGGAGCTGGAGAGTATCCGCGAACGCGCCGCGCTGATGCATGAAGGCCTGACCGATTTGCGCGCCGAGCAGATCGATCGCCGCGCGCTGATTATATCGGTGGTGGCGATGGTGTTCCTGCCGCTGACCTTCCTGACCGGCCTGCTCGGCATGAACGTCAAGGGGATTCCCTATGCCGACCAGTCCTGGGCATTCGGCGGGGTGGTGGCGGTGTGCGTGGTGATCGCGCTAGCGATCACGATCTATTTCGTCAGGCGCCACTGGTTCCGCTGAGCGCACCGCCGCCGCGCATCGAACGCCACGCCTCGGCGATCTCCTCGAGCCGCGCGGCGATGTCGAGGAACGGGGCGGGATCGTGGCCGATGCTGGCGTCGATCACCGCTTGGCGCGCGCCGTGATATAATCGCGCCAGCGTCCGCGCGACGTCCCCGCCCTGATCGAAATCGAGCCCGGCCTCAAGCGCGAACAGGATCGCGGTGGCGCGCGTCGCCTTGTCGCTTTTGACCTTGAACTGGCGATGCTCGGCCGCCCACGCGAGTGTGCGCAGCGCGTGAATGAGCTCGTCATAGAGCAGCGCGACCAAGGCGTGCGGATCGGCCTCGGCGGTGCGACCGACGACGTCGATCTGGCGATAGGTCGCCACGGGGTCACGGCCCAGCCTGGTCGCGTAGCGGGCCATGGTCAGCTGTTCTTGCCGTTCCAGGCATCGATCTGCTGCTGCAGGAAGGTCTGCGTCGACTTGTACGACGAAACCATCGCGTCCATTGTCGCGAACTGCTGGGTCAGCCGGGTGCGCGTGGCGTCCTGCTGCCGCTGAAGCGCGTCGGTCTGATCCGAAAGATCGGATTGTGCCTTTTGATATTTGGTCAGGCTGGCACCGAGACCATAGACGGTGCTGGATGCGCTTGCCGAGATCGACTTGAGCGCGCCGAGCAACCCGCGTCCGGTCGCCACGACATTGGCACCGAGGCTCACGCTCGTACCGGCGACATCGGCGAACATCGCCTCGACCTGGTCGGGCCATTGCGTCAGCGCCTTAAACAGCTGATCGGGATCGACCGACAATGTGCCGTCGCGATTGGTGCCGACGCCGATCTCGGCGAGCGTAGTCGGAGCGTTGGGGTCGCTGCTCGACACGAGCGCGGTCAGCGTCAGGTGGCTGAGCATGGACTTGAGATTCTTCGCGGCAGTGTCCTGCTTGAGATTGCCGGACTTGGCATCGGTGTCGGAATTCACCTCAGCGATCATCTGATTGTACGTGTCGACGAAATCGGTGACCGCCTGACTCAGCGCCGACGTCGGGCGACTCGATCCGATCGACACGACCGTGCCGGGTTGGGCCGAAACGAGCGTGACCGCCACGCCCGGAATGAGGTCGCTGAAGCTGTTGCTCGATCGCCGGAACTGGACGCCATCGAGCGTGACCAGTGCATCCTGCGCGGCCGTGCCGATCGTCGTCCCGCTCACACCGACGCCGACGTCGAGCGCCGACAGCCCGGGCGAGGAGGGATCTTCGGTCGCCGTCAACGTGAATGCCTGTTCTGCGCCAGTCGCGCCCTTCAACATCAGCCGCGCACCGCCCGAATCGGCGACAATCGTTGCGGTGACGCCGGCATCGGCCGCGTTGATCGCCTTGGCGATGTCCTGCAGGCTCGAATTCGCCGGATCGATCGCGATATTTACCGACGGCGCCGTACCGGCGGTGAATCCGGTCATCTGTCCGCCCGACACCGTCGCAGTGCCGAAGGTCAGCGTCAGCGTGCCACCACCGATCGCCGCAGTGGGATCGGCGATCAGCCCGGTTGCGGCCGATTGCGCGGTGGCGAGCTGATCGACTTCGAGCTGCGCCGACAGGCCGGCGAGCGTGGCACCGGGCTGGCCGGTAACGGTGAGGATTCCGCTGTTCGAGCTGGTCGGCGCGGTCTGCAGCGTCCCGCCCTTGATGAGGTTCGACAGCGCTGAAGCGAACCCGGTAATATCGCTCTGCAATTGGCCAACGGCGCTGATTTCGGCCTTGAGCGTATCGCCTTTGGTGGTGAGCTGGTCCTGCTTGACCGCGAACTGCGCGGCGACGAGCTGATCGACCAGCGCCCCGGTATCGATTCCCGATCCGGCGTTGAGCTGGCTAACGATCGACGCGGTCGCGCTGGTCGTGCCGGTGCTGGTCGAGCCAGTCGAACTGGTCGTCGTCATCGCCCTGTCCCCTTTTCAGATAAAGCGACCGACCGGCGCCGACCTTTAGTGTTGTTTGGCCCCGTTCTCGTCGAAGCGCGCCGTCTCCGGCACCTCGATCGCGGGGGGTGGGCTACCGCCCGCCTGAGCGTTGAGGTTGAAAACGAAGGCGAGCACGGTGGCGATCGCGAGATAGAGGTCGTCGCGGATCTCCTGCCCTTCGCGGCTGGTGTAGTAGATCGCGCGTGCAAGCGCCGGATATTCGAGGATCGGGACCGCAGCTTCGCCGGCAACGTCGCGAATCGCGAACGCGGTCGCGCCGCGGCCCTTGGCAACGACGACGGGAATCGTATCCTGCCCGCGGACGTAGCGCAGCGCGACGGCGAAATGGGTCGGGTTGGTGAGCACGACATGCGCCTCGCTCACTGCCTTCTTGACCGACCGCCGCGCCATCTCGCGCTGACGCTGGCGCTGCTGCGCCTTGACCTCCGGCGAGCCTTCGGCCTCCTTGTGCTCGTCCTTGATTTCCTGCTTCGACATGCGGAGCTGATGGAGCAGCCGAACGATCTGGATCGGCAGGTCGATGCCGGCGATCACCACCAGCCCGCCGGCCATTGCGAACAGGATCGCCATCAGATGGTCACCAAGCAGGGCCACCGCCTGGTGGATGTCGGTCGCGGCGAGGCCGATCGACTGGTGCGCGACCTGCCACAGCATATAGGTGCCGATGACGCCAAGCAGCGCGACCTTGAGCAGCGACTTGGTAAGCTCGATCCAGCCTTGCATGCCGAAGATGCGCTTCAGCCCCGACGCGGGATTGATCCGGCTCGCCTTGGGCTGGAGCAGCTTGCCGTTGAAGCGCAAGCCGGAGAGTCCTGCCTGGCTGGCGATCGCGGCGAGGACCATGATGGCAAACAGGCTGGCGAGCGACGGCGCCAGCTTCCACCCCGCCTCGGCGAGCGGACGGAACGGCGAGAAATCAGCGACGTCGCCGACGTCGAAGCGGAAGCTCGCCGCCATCACCGCCTGACAGGCGCGCATCAGCGACGGCCCGAACAATGCCATCCAGCCGCATCCGGCGAACACCGCCAGTGCGGTGGCGAACTCCCGCGACTGGAGGATCTGCCCTTCGTCGGCGGCGTCGCGCTTGCGCTTGGGCGTCGGCGCTTCGGTCTTTTCGCCGAATTCCTCCGCCATCAGCCGAACACCAGGTTCTGCGCGGCGCTGAGGCTCTCACGCACGATGACGAGCATGTAGTCGCCCATCGCCGGGAAGGCGATCGCCAGCGCGATCACGCCGACCGCGAGGCTCGCCGGCAGCCCGACCGCGAACAGGTTCAATGCCGGCGCCGAGCGCGACAGCATCCCGACGATGAGGTTGAGGCAGAGCAGCAGGAATCCGACGGGCAGCGCGAGCAGGAACCCGGCGGAGAACGCGTAGCCGCCGAAAAAGGCGATGTCGCGGAGCTGCCCCGGCGCCAGCCAGGCGGCGCCCGGCGGCAGCGCCTGATAGCTCTTCACCAGCATCTCGACGAGGACGAGATGGCCGTTGAGCGACAGGAACAGCAGCGTCAGCATCACCGACATGAACTGGCCGATTGCCTGGCTCGAACTCCCGGTCTGCGGATCGACCATCGAGGCGAAGCCGATGCCCATCGAATTGCCGATCATCTCGCCGGCAATCAGCGGCGCGGCGAAGGCGATCTGCAGGACGAAGCCGATCGCGAGGCCGACGAGTGCCTCGGCCGCAACCGACAGAAATGTGGCGAGCGCGAATATCTGGTGCGGCGGTGTCACCGGATGGACGCCGAGCACCAGCACTCCGATCGCGCCCGACAGCGTGATCCTGACCGGCAACGGCACCGACACCGCCCCGAACACCGGCGCCGCGACGAAGGCCGCCCCGACGCGCACCATCACGAAGATCAGCGCCCACAGCTGCGGCTCGATCGAGAGACCGAACCCTAGCATGTCGGTGCCTGCCTCGACTTCAGCGCTTCCCCGATGAAGGCCGGGATCCGGTTCGGAAGAGCTTGATGGCGGGGCGCTGCGCACCGCCACACGCGTCGTGCAACCGGATCTCGGCCTTCGCCGGGGAAGCGCGAGGATGGCCGAGGCAGGTCGAGAATGGCGGGCGCGCCGTCCATGTCACCGCACCAGATCCGGAATGCGTTCGAAAATGCTCGTCGTGAAATCCGTCAGCAGGCCCATAATCAGGCCGCCAAAGATAAGCAGCGAAATCCCGACGACGATCAGCTTGGGGACGAACGACAGCGTCTGCTCATTGATCGAGGTCGCTGCCTGGATCATGCCGAGGATCAGCCCCGCGAGCAACGCGGGGATCAGGATCGGCGCCGCGGCGAGCGCGAGCACCCACATCGCCTCGTGCGCGACGGTCAGGAAATAGTCGGCGTCCATGTCAGCTGCGCTTCCCTCCGTTCGGCCTGAGCCTGTCGAAGGCCGACCGTTCAGCACACTCGCCCTTCGACAAGCTCAGGGCGAACGGGGCGAGGCGATTCGTCCTCACCATCACGTCATGAACGAATTGGCGAGGCTGCCCATCGTCAGGGCCCAGCCGTCGACGAGGACGAACAACAGCAGCTTGAACGGCAGCGAGATGATCGTCGGCGACAGCATCATCATCCCCAGGCTCATGAGTACCGTCGCGACGACGAGGTCGATGACGATGAACGGCAGGAAGATCAGGAAGCCGATCTGGAAAGCCGTCTTGAGTTCGCTGGTGACGAACGACGGCAGCAGGATCGAATAGGGCACGTCCGCGGCGCTCTGGAACGGGCCCTGGTGCGCCATTTCGGCGAACATCGTCACGTCCTTCTTGCGCGTCTGCTTGATCATGAAGTCGTGCAGCGGCGAGCCGGCGGTCTTGATCATCTGCGTCGCGCCGATCTGGCCGGCCGAATAGGGCTGGATCGCGGTTGCGTTGATCTTGCTGATTACCGGCGACATCACGAACAGCGACAGGAACAGCGACAGCCCGATCAGCACCTGGTTCGGCGGCGTCTGCTGAAGGCCGAGCGCCTGGCGCAAGATCGACAGCACGATGATGATCCGCGTGAAGCTGGTCATCATCAGCAGGATGCCCGGCAGGACCGTCAGCAGCCCCATGATGATCAGGATCTGCAGACTGAGCGCCATCGGCGCGTTGCCGCCCGACTGGTTCTGCGCGTTGGTGTGGCTGAGGTCGCCGAGCGCGCGGTCGATCGCATCGCCGACTCCCGGCGTCGCGGGCGCGGCGACCGGCGCTGGCGTGGACACAGTCTGCGCGAAGGACGGCGCGGCGATCACCACGCAAAGCAGGATTGCGAGCAGCACCAGCACGATCTTCGCAGACCGGCCGGAATGCGGCCGCCCTGCTGGCTGGGCGAACAGCGAGATGCCTGCGTCACCGCGCAGGCGGCGCACGACGGGCTGGCTCATCTGTCGCCCCGGTCGATTAGGCTGACGCCGCCGCGGCTCACCGACACGAGCAGTTTGCGACCTTCGAATTCGAGTACGGCGAGCTTGGTGCCGGGCGAGACCATCATCGTTTCCGTTACCTTGAGCAGGCGATTGGTTGGCTGGCCGGGCATCCGGCTCTCAAGCCGCCGCCACAGCCACAGGCAGCCGATCATTAACCCGCAGACGAGCGGCAGCAGGATGACCAGCTTCAGGATATAGGCCCACATCATAGCGGCTTGGCGCGCTTGTCGGGGCTCACCAGCTCGGTCATGCGCACGCCGAAGCGCTCGCCGACCGTCACAACCTCGCCGCGGCCGATCAGCGTGCCGTTGACGAATACGTCGAGCAGTTCGTTCGCCTGCCGGTCGAGCTCGATCACGCTCGATTCGCCAAGCGCGAGCAGTTCGCGCAAGCTCAGCTGCGTCGAACCGATCTCGACCGTCAGCTTGACGTCGACGTCCTGCAGCAGCCGGAAATTGGCGGCCACCGCGCCGTCGATCGGAAATCCCCCCGTCATGTCGTTCATGTCGTCAGTCCTCGTGCTGGATACGCTTGATCTTGGTGAGCTTGATCGCCGCCTTGCCGTTCGACGTGCCGACGGTCCCGGTGCCGAAACGGTCGCCACCGACCATCACCGGCACGTCGTTGCCGAACGCGATCGGGATCACGTCGCCGACTTGCAATTCCATGAGCTGGGCGAGCGAGATAATCGGCTCGGCAAGCACCGAGCGGACCGGGAATTTGATCGCCATCGCCGCGCGGGTCAGCCCGCCCGACCAGGTCGGATCGGGCTCGGCGGTCTTGCCGACCACCTTGCCGGTCAGCTGCGGCGTATGGGGTTTGAGCACCGTCACCGGATAGACGATGTCGAGAAAGCGCGGCTTCTCGTCCTCGGAGGCCATGCCGAACCGCGTGACGACCATCGCGTCGTCGCCGTCGACGTCGGTCAGCATCGCGGGATTGGCTTCGACGCGGCCGGGCACGAAATCGAGCTTGGCGAGCGGCTCCCACGCCGATTTGAGCGGCGCGGACAGCATCATCGCGGCGCGGGCGACCATCGCCTCGGCGGCGGGCGAGAATTCGCCGGGCAATGTCTTCGCCACCTCGCCCGTGCCGCCGAAGAACAGGTCGAGCATTTCGAGCACGAATCGTCCGTCGAACACGGCGAGCGCGACGCCCGGCGACGAGGCCGGCGACGGCGCCACGGCAAGCGGCATCCAGGCGGTCAGCCCGTCGGGGCGCTCGGCGCGGTAATCGGCGAAGCGCTGGACGACCAGCGGCTCGGCCCAGGTCCGCACCTCACGCCTCAGGATCGGCTCGAACACCCCCCGCAGCGATCGCGCCAGCCGCGCCGACAGGTGCTGCACGCTGTGCAGGTCCCCGAACGGGTTGAGCTTGGGCGTGCCGAATGCGAAGGCGCCTTCCGCGCTCGCGCGGGGGCGTTCGCGCCGATCGGCCTTCACTGTGGATGACGGGCTGTTAACCATGCCCGTTCACTGAACGACGAAACTGGTAAAATAGACGTTACTAATTCCGCCGAATCCCTCTTTTTGGATCAGCACGCGGTTGATCGCGCCGACCAGCCGCTTCTGCAGCTGCTTCTTGCCGTCGGACGTGAAAACCTCGTCTTCGGTGGTGTCGCCGAGCGCCATCAGGATCGCCGAGCGGACCGCGATCTCATGCGTCTTGAGATTGTCGATCACTCGCTGATCGTAGGGGGTGGAGACCGCCACCCCGATTTGGATGTAATGGACGCTGTCCTGCAGGTTCGAGGTAAAGTCCTTGTCGAGCTCGTAATAGGTTGAGGCGTATTTGGCGCCCCCTTCGCCGGGAGGGGTGGCTTCCTTGGCGCCCGCGCCGCTGGTCTCGCTGCCCGAACCCTCGGCGGCGCTGACGCGCACCTCTTCGCTCTTAGGGACGAGACGCGGCAGATTATCGGCCGGCGCGGCCTCTGCTTTCGCGCCGCCCATCTTCTGCGCGAAGAACATGCCGGCGCCGGCACCCACGCCGACCAGCACGATCAGTACGACGGCGATTCCCAGCAGCTTGACGAGCTTGCCCTTCTTCTTGGGTTTTCCTTCAACGATATCGGCCATGGCGTGACTCCTTCAGATTTCAGGCGAGACGGGATGATTCGGCGATCGCGCCGTCGTCCACGGCGGCAGCCGCGACGGGGCGCGCCGTGAACGGCGTCGGGGTAGCGGGCTGCCGGTGCGGCTGGTGCCCGGCGTGGCCGCCGCCGGCATCGACCGTGGCCTGCCCGAGCCTTAGCCCGCGCGCCTGCGCCGCTTCGGCGAGCCGCGGCTGGGCGTCTGCGATCAGCGCGCGTGTCGTCGCGACGTCGGCGGCGAAATGAACATGAAGGGCGTCACCGTCGTGACGCAGCGAGACGTCGACCTTCCCGAGCGCGTCGGGAATCAGGCGGATCCGCGTGCTGGTAGCGTCGGCAGCGTCGCGCAGCGCATCGATACGGTCGATCATCGCCTGCGGCCAATCGTCGCGGCGCATGTCGAGCGCGGCATGGCGCGCGTCTCCGCTGGAACCGACCGCCGCGACCGCCTGTGCCGATCCGGCAGCAGCGGTAAGCGCCTGGAGCGCCTCGGCACGCGGCGCGCCCTGATCGCGCGAATCGGCGCGCTGCCGCTGGTCGAGCGCTGTCGCCAACGCAAAACCGAACACCATTCCGGCGGGCTGCACAGCGACCGGCATGGGCTGCGGCGGCACGGCAGTCGCGGGGCGCGCCGCCGGCTGCGCCATGTCGGCGCGCGCGACCGGAGGCGAGTCGGCGCGCTGAACAGCGGGTTCGGGTTCCGGTTTGCTGATATCGCGGTTAGGCGAACCGGGCTGGAGCGGGTACGGCGCGGGCGCAGCTGGCATCGCCGGCGCCGACTGAACCTGCACGCCCATTGGTCCGGCGCTGGGCTGCGCGACCGTCACGGCGCGCCGATCGGTACGCGAATCCGGCGCGCTTTCGCTGGTAGGCAACGCGACCGTCACGGACGCCATCGGAACCTGGCGATTCGGCATCACCGAAGCCTCAACCGCGACCGTTCCGGCCTGCGCCGAAATCGGCTGCGAGCGCGACTCAGCAGTGTTCGGTGAGTCCGGCAGCGCATCGCTCAGCTCGGGCGCCGCGCTCGACCGAACGGGCAGGGCGCACATCTCTTCGGCTTCGGCGGCGGCCGCACCGGTGACGGCAGAGCGGCCACCATCGACCAGCCTACCATCCGCTTGGCCGGCCCGTCCCTTTGATCCGCGTATCAGCGATAACGCTGAAGTCGTCGGCCGAACTGTGCCGGCCGCGGGAGACGCGGCCATCGGATCGGCCGTTGCGATCGGCAGTGCCGGCGCGAACGGGATGACACTCTGTGGAACGGGCTGCTGCGCGGCCGGCGCACCCTGGATATCGGGCTCAGCCTTGCCGGACGTACTTTCGTCCTTCTTTCTTCCGACCGGCCGGCTCGGCGCGACTGCGGGCTCGGCGCTCGTCACCGGAACCGTTGCAGCGGCGCTGGCGATCGCAATGGCAAGCGGGCTCGCCGCCGGGGCCGCAACATCGCCGACCTGCAGCTCCGCGCGGCGGCTCGCTCGTACGGCGACCGGAACCGATTCGGGCAATAGAATGAGGTCGCTGGGGTGGTTCGATTCGGCCTGGATCGGCGCGGCCTTCTTCTGCGGCGCCAGGGCTTTCGGTGCTGCGCCTGCGCCGTCGAGCCAGGCGAGCGCCGGATCGACGGCAACGTCCTCGATCGGCTGTCCCGGCAGCGGATTGCCGCTCGCGGCAGGCTCTTGCCGGACAGCCTTTGCCAGAGCCGGCGTGGCGTCGGCAGCTGTCGCGCCGGTATCGACCGCGAGCAGGCCGGCCAATGCGACGCTGAAATCACCGGCAGGCGCGGGATTCGCGCCCGTGCCCGGCGTCTTCAGCGACGGCAGCAGGATCGATGGCGACAGCTCGAGCATGCAGATGACATCTCCGGCGATGGTACCGGACGTACGATCAGCAAGGACCGTGCCGAATCTTGCGCACCGGAAGCGGCTCTTCGAGCGCGCGAAGTGCCTTCAACGCTTGCTCGGCCGCTTCGCGTTCGATCAGCTTCTCGATCGCGCTCTGGTCGCGCCGGGCTTCGCGGGTCGCTTCGGCAGCGCGTTCGAGACCGCGCTCGGCCGCCCGCAGCCGTTCGTCGGCCGCTTCGGCCGATCGGTGGAGGCGATCGCGAAAATGCGCCGCAGCGCGGAGCGCGATCGCGCCGCTCGGCTCGGAAGCGGGCGCGACATTCTCGGCGAGCGCGGCGATGCGGTCCTTGAGTGTGCGTTCGCTGTCGCGTTTCGCTTGCGCGCGCGCTTCGTCGGCGCGGACGAGGTTGAGCTGCAGTGACCGCACGCGAAGCAGCCGATCGAGCGTCTTGGCCCGGCTAGCCATCGCCGAACACGCCGATCAGTTCGGCAATTGCCGCGTCGAGCGGTACCACCTCGTTCGCGTCCTGGCGGATATATTCCATGACCGCACCGTGGCAGGCGATCGCGCGGTCGATCGCCGGGTCGGCGCCGGCGCGATAAGCGCCCATCAGCACGAGGTCGCGATTCTCCTCATAGGTCGCGAGGTGCCGGCGCAGCACGCGCGCGGCCTTGATATGCCCGGCCGCCGCGATGTCGGTCATCACTCGGCTGACCGAAGGGCCGAGGTCGATCGCCGGATAGACCCCGCGTTCGGCGAGCGCACGGCTCAGCACGATATGGCCGTCGAGGATCGACCGCGCCGAATCGACCACAGGATCATTCCCGTCGTCGCCGTCGGCGAGCACGGTGTAGATCGCGGTGATCGAACCTCCGCTCGAAACGCAAGTGCCCGCGCGCTCGATCAGATTGGGCAGCATCGCGATCGCCGAAGGCGGATAGCCGCGCGCCGACGGCGGTTCGCCCAGCGCCAGCCCGATCTCGCGACCGGCGTGCGCAACGCGCGTCAGCGAATCCATGATCAGCAGCACCTTTTTGCCTTCGGCGCGGAAGCGCTCGGCGATCGCGGTGGCGCGCAGCGCGCCGCGAATGCGCAGCACGGGCGAATGGTTGGCGGGCACCGCGACGACGACGGCCCGCTGCCGCGCCGCGCCCGCCACCTTGGTTTCGAGGAAGTCGGCGACCTCGCGGCTGCGTTCGCCGATCAGGCCGATGACGATCACGTCGGCTTGCGCCGCGCGGACGATCATGCCGAGCAGCACCGACTTGCCGACGCCCGACCCCGCCATGATGCCGACGCGCTGGCCCTGGCCGATCGTCAGCAGGCCGTTTATCGCACGCACCCCGACGTCGAGCGGTTCGATTACGCGGCCCCGGTCGAGCGGGTTCTGCAATTTGCCGGCGAGCGGCCAGTGCTGCGCCCCGCGGATCGGCCCCAGGCCATCGATCGGCTTGCCCGCACCATCCACCACCCGGCCGAGCAGCGCACTCCCCACCTCCGCCTCGCCCGGAGGGCCGAGCGGGCGCACCGGCGATTGCGGCAGCAGTGGCGCGGGGCCTCCGAGGTTCATCAGCAAAGTGCGGCCGTTGCGAAAGCCGATCACCTCGGCCTCGACTCGGCTCGATCCGTTCTCTCCGCCGACCGCGCAGACCGTTCCGACCGGCAGCGTCAGCCCGACCGCTTCCATCAGCAGGCCGTCGAACGAAGCGAGCCGGCCGGAAACCTTGGGCCGGGGCGTGAAATCGGCATTGCCGATCGTTTCGAGATAGTCGCTGGTGAAGCGGTTGAGCATGACTCAGTCCCGCGGCAGCGCGACGCGGTCGATCGCGTGGCCAAGTTGCTCGAGCCACAGGGCGGGACCGTCCTCGACGATCGTCGAGGCCGATTCGAGGATGAAGCTGCCGCGCTCGACCGCGGCGTCACCGGCGGCGAACACGGTCTTCGGCAGCCGGTCTTCGAGCAGCGGGAGGTCTTCGGGATGAACCCTGAGGAGCGCCGATTCGGCGCTGTCGGCAAGCAATTCGGTTGCCGCGTCAATCCGCCGCGCGAGCAGATCGCCATCGACGCCGGCCTCCCCCACCAGCCGGCCGAGCAGCAGCATGACCGCTTGCCGCAGTTGCGCGGCGAGGCGCTCGCGGTCGAGCTGTCCGGCGCTGCGCAGCTCTGCCGAAATCGCCTCGATCAGCGCGCGGTCGCGCACGTCGTTTGCGGCTGCTTCGGCAAGTCCGGCGGCCTTCCCCTCGGCATAGCCCATGTCGTGCGCAGCCTTGATCGGATCGACGAAGCCGCTGGCACCGGCCGGCCTGGCGGCCGCGTCGGCGGCGAAGGGATCCCAACCCTCGGTTGGATTGACGTCGGGATCGGCCGGGCTGAAATGCTTTGGCGCCATACCGCCGTCCTGAGATGTGTAGGTATTGGGCTGTCCGCCCGCCGCACGATCCCGGATGTCGGACGGCGCGAACATTTCGCCGGCCAGGTTGAAGGCGCGATGCAGCGCCTCGGCGGCGGCGTTGTGGCGCGCGATGAATCCCGCGGTGAAATCAGACATAATCGTCCTCGCCGCCACCCATCATGATCGTGCCGTCCTTGGCGAGCGTGCGCGCGATCTGGATGATCGCCTTCTGCGCTTCGAGCACCTCCGAAAGCCGCATCGGCCCGCGCGCTTCCATTTCGTCGCGGATGCCGTCGGCGGCGCGTGCCGACATGCAGCCGAGGAAGCGCTCGCGCGCCATTTCGTCGACACCCTTGAGCGCCCGGCTGAGCAGATCGCCGTCGATATTGCGGATCAGTGTGCCGAGATTCTTGTCGTCCATCTCGAGCAAATTGTCGAAGACGAACATCGCCTCCTCGATCGCTTTCGCAGTCTCGCGATCGATCTTGGCGAGCTTGGGCATAACGCGCTGCTCGGTCGCCTTCCTCGCACTCGACATGATCTTCGCGGCCTCACGCGTGCCGCCGAGCGACAGGCCGCCGGCCTGCTTGGCGCTGCCGGTGCGACTGGCTACGATCGTCTTCAGCGTCTCGATCGCCTCGGGGCCGATCGGCCCCAGCCGCGCGATGCGGTGCATGAGGTCGGGCTGGATCGCGTCGGGCAACAACTCCAACACCTTGGCAGCGACAACCGGATCGAGATTCGCCAGCAGCAGCGCCGCAACCTGCGGATGCTCCTTCTCGATCATCGCCGCGATGTCCGGCGCCTCGAGCCATTCGAGCAGGTCGATCGCGCACGCGTCCTCGGTCGGAGTGATGCGGGCGAGCACGCTCGACGCCTTTTCCGGGCCAAGCGCGCGGTTCATCACCGCGGCTATTTTCGGCGCCGGGTCGAAACCGATCGCGGTGCGCTCGCGCGCGCGTCCGACAAAATCGTCGAGCACCGTCTCGACCTCGACCTCGCCGACATCGGCCACCCCAAACATCGCCGCGCCGAGCTGGCGGACTTCCTCCGGGTCCAGCTTCTGGAGGATGGCGGCCGCCTCCTCCTCACCGACCAGCATCATCAGCACTGCGGCGCGCTCAACGCCAGTGAAAGTCTTGGGCTGCGTGTTCATCACTGGGCGTCCGATTTGATCATGTCGCGAACCGCAAGCGCGGCGCGAGCGGGGTTGTCGCGAGTAAAGCCGCGGACCAGGCCGACGCGATCATCATAGCCGCGACCACCTTCGAGCATGTCGATGCTGACCGGCACCGCGGCGGCCTCGCCCTCGCCGGTGCTGCCCAGCGCGAGCCGCGGCTGCACCGTCTCCTCGCGCTTTTTGAGCAGGCTTTTTGCGAGCGGCCGAACACCGAACAGCAGGACCAGCAGCGCTACAACCACCGCGGTGACGTTGCGCAGCACCATCGGCAGCCAACTCGCCTGATACCAAGGCGGTGAGCCCGCATCGGTGTCCGCTCCGGCGAACTTGGCCGAGACCACCGTCACCTGATCGTTGCGGCTGGCGTCATAGCCGACCGCGGCGCGGACCAGTTGCGTGATCTTGTCGATTTCCGCCGGGGTACGCGGCTTCCCGGTGCCTGGATCGCGCAGCACCACGGCGACCGACAGCCGCTTGACCGCGCCGGGCGTCCCTTGGGTCACCGAAATCTCGCGACCGAGGTTGTATGCGCGGGTGTAGCTGTCGCTGGCCTTC
Organism: Sphingomonas sp.; assembly: GCA_035776635.1. Classification (GTDB taxonomy): domain Bacteria; phylum Pseudomonadota; class Alphaproteobacteria; order Sphingomonadales; family Sphingomonadaceae; genus Sphingomonas. Next base: position 47,698 of record DASTWI010000061.1, read on the forward strand.
TGCGAGTCGGGCAGAGCACCGGCGGCGGCCGTGGTCGCCGGGGCTGCGCCGGTGCCGCCGGCAGCCTTTGTTGCAGCGGCCTGGGCGGCAGGCGTGGTGATCTGGCTCGCCGGCGGCGGCGTGTTGGAGAGGGCGCCGGGAATCCCGCTCGGCGGCTGGGTGTCGGCCGCCTGCGTGGTCCAGCTGCCCTGCTCGGCCTTGAGCGCGCCGTCCTTGTCGTAGCTTTCTCGGGTCGCTTGCGTCTGGTCGAGATCGACATCGGCCTGCACCTCTGCCGAGAAATTGCCTGCGCCGACCAGCGGAGTCAGCAGCTGGATCAATTGGATGCGGTACTTGTCCTCGACCTTGCGCTGGAACTCGATGCGATCGTCGCTCGCCTGGGTCGCCGAATCGACGCCGCCGGGCTTGCTCAGGAGATTGCCCATTTGGTCGACCACGGTTACCGAATCGGGCTTCATTCCCGGCACCGACGATGCGACGAGATTGACGATCGAGGCGACCTGCGTGTCGTCGAGGCTGCGTCCGGCGACGAGCTTCAGCACGACGGATGCCGATGGCGACGCATTGTCGCGGACGAATACCGAATCCTCGGGCATGGCGAGGTGGACGCGAGCGCTGTCCACCGCGTTGATCTGCTCGATCGATTGCGCAAGGTCGCTTTCGCGCGCCTGGCGTAGCCGCTCGCCCTCGACCGCGCGGCTGGTGCCCATCGGCATGTCGTCGAGCAGTGCATAGCCGGTCGGCGGCGCCTTGGGCAGGTTCTGGCTGGCGAGCAGCATTCGTGCCTTGGCGAAATCGTCGCGGCCGACGGTGACTGCGCCGGTATCGGGGTTGATCCGGCTGGCGATGCCGCCAGCGGTCAGCGCCTGCGTCACCGCGGCCTTGTCGGCATCGGCGAGCCCGGCGAACAGCGTGCGCTGCGGCGGCGTGCTGAGCGTCAGCCAGGCGAGCGCCGCGGCGGCGATCAGGCTGACCATCAACGCCATCGGCAGCGCGCGGCGGACCGCCGGCTGCGCCAATAGCGTGCCGATCTGCTTCAGCGGGTTGGCGAAACGTTCCGGAACCAGGGTCGGCGCCGCGGCGCCGGCGGGTGCGAGTTGCGTGCTCATGATCGATTACACCGGCATGCTCATGATGTCCTTGTAGGCGGACAACAGCTTGTTCCTGACCTGCAGGGTGGCCTCGAAGCCGACCTGCGCCTGCTGGCGCGCCAGCATTACCTTGGCGATGTCGATCGTCTCGCCGCGCTCATAGGCGTCGGACAAGGCGTTCGCCTGATTCTGCCCGTCATTGACGCTTTTGAGCGCCTGATCGAGCGTGTCGGCAAAGCTCGCCGGCTTGGCCGAAGCCGAAGCACTGGTGGCGCCCGCGCCGCCGACCGGGGCGGCCTGCGCGCGCTGCAACGCCTGGTTGTGTTCGAGGATCTGCGCGCGTAGCGCCATCACCCGATCGACGGCACTCATCCCGCCGATACCGCCCACGCCGCTCATGCCGACACCGCACGCAGGATGTCCTCACCCTGCTCTCGCGCCTTGGCGAGACGATAGCGCAGCGTGCGCTCGGAAATGCCAAGTCGCTTCGCGGTCTCGATCCGGCTGCCGCCACACGCCGCCAGGGTCTCGCGGATGGCCTGGAATTCCGACAGCTGAACGATATTGCCCAGTGTCTGCGGCGCCTCCGCGGAGCGGATTTCTTCGCGCGGCATTTCGGGGACGCGGTCGAAAACGATGTGGCTTGCCTCGATCGCGTCGCCTGCGGCGAACAACAGCGCGCGCTGAATGACGTTCTCGAGCTCACGAACGTTGCCCGGCCAGCCGTGCGCCATCAGCCTGTCGAGCGCCGCCGCGCTTGGCCACGGCACCGTCTTGCGGCTGCCGGCGTGGCGGAGGATCAGCGTCGCGGCCAGCGCGGGGATGTCCTGCGGCCGGTCGGCAAGCGGCTTGGTCTCGAGCGGGAAGACGCTGAGGCGATAATAAAGGTCGGCGCGGAACCGCCCGGCGGCGACCTCGCCTTGCAGGTCGCGGTTGGCGCAGGCGATGACGCGAACGTCGATCGGCTCGGCTTGCGTCGCGCCGATCGGGATTACCTCGCGCTCCTGTAGCGCGCGGAGCAGCTTGGCCTGCAAGGTCAGCGGCATCTCGGCGATTTCGTCCAGGAGCAGCGTACCGCCGTTCGCGGCGCGGAAAAAGCCTTCGCCGCCCGACGACGCGCCGGTGAACGCGCCTTTCTGATGCCCGAACAGCAACGCCTCGAGCATCGTCTCGGGGAGCGCCGCGCAATTGACCGCGATAAACGGACCGTCGCAACGTTCCGAATTGAGATGGATCGCGCGCGCCAGCACTTCCTTGCCGGTGCCGGTCGGACCATTGATGAGGACGGTGATATCGGCCGCGGCGACCCGCTCGGCGAGCGCATGGAGCGCGAGGCTCTCGGGATCGGCGGCGGTCGGCACTTCGGGACCGGCGAGCATGGCGCGAACGAAGCCGTTGCCGATCGCGGCATCGCTGCTGTCGAACGCGATCCGTGCGGGATTGCCGTCGTGCGACGGCTGGATCCGCCGGTCGCCCTCGCCGACAATCATCGTCCGCGCAGGCGCCGAAGGCGTTTCGCCCTCGGCGATCAGGAACAGGTCGCCCGGACCGGGTCGGCCATCCTCGAACGAGCCGATCGTGAAACCTTGCGCCCGAAGCGACGAGATCAGCGCATATTTCTGGCGCAGCACCGCTGCGGAAGGAAAGATCGTTCGCATTGGAACCCCCCGTGAACGTGAGGGTGAATGCGGCATCCTTGGTAAACAGAGCGTAAAGCACTTGCCGGCCGGCGGCAATTTTTTGCCAGCCTTGCCGTGGCATCGGCGCAACACGGCGGTTTTTGCCGGGGCCGGCAGCGAAAAAATCCGATTTGCCTAAAGCTCGGTCAACCGCGGTCGTTATCCGGTGTGGCGGCTCGGCCCCTCGCCAGGGGGCGGCGGGGATCGCCAGCTACGAACGGAGACATGGAACATGACTGTTATCGGAACCAACATCAGCGCGCTGCGCGCGTCGAACGCGTCGACTTCCGCGTCCCTCAGCCTGCAGCAGAGCATGGAGCGCCTGTCGACAGGCAAGCGCATCAACTCGGCTTCGGACGATGCCGCCGGCCTCGCCATCTCGAATTCGATGACGGCGCAGATCAACGGCATGAATCAGGGCATCCGCAATGCCAACGACGGCATCGCCATGGCGCAGACCGCCGACGGCGCGCTGGACGAGGTGACCAACATGCTGCAGCGCATCCGCGAGCTCGCGGTGCAGGCGGCTTCTGACACCTATTCGTCGGATGACCGCACCAACATGCAGACCGAGGTCACGCAGCTCACCAGCCAGATCGGCGCGATCATCAACAACACGCAGTTCAACGGCGTGAACCTGTTCGGCGCGTCGGGCGCCGGCGGCACCACCACCATCCAGACCGGCGCCAACGCCGCGGACAAGGTGGACATCAGCATCGGCAGCCTCGCATCGCTGTCGTCGCTGACCGTGACGATCACCGGCACGGACGGCACGACCGCGAACGGCGTGCTCTCGACGGTCGATGGCTATATGAAGACGGTCAACAGCGTTCGCGCCGGCCTCGGCGCGTCGGAAAGCCAGCTGCAGTCGGCGGTCAACAACATGACCAGCGACGCGACCAACCTGACGGATGCGCGCAGCCGCATCCAGGACGCCGACTTCTCGGCCGAAACGACCAACCTCGCCAAGGCGCAGATCCTCGGCCAGGCGTCGACCGCGATGCTGGCGCAGGCCAACCAGAGCCAGCAGAACGTGCTCAAGCTGCTCCAGTAAGCACGCGAACGGCTCCGGCGCCGCCCCCTCATGGGTGTCGGGGCCGACCGGCTCTCCCTTTCTTCAGGGAGCGCACCGAAACCCCGGCGACCACGCGGTCGCCGGGGTTTCTCATTCCATAACCGTCTTCAGGTTCATGAATTCGTGCAGGCCATAGGGACCGAGTTCGCGGCCGTGGCCGGAGCGTTTGACCCCGCCGAACGGTGCCGCCGGAGCACTCGCCAGCATCCGGTTGATTGCGGTCATGCCGACGTCGAGGTCTCGGATGAAGCGCTGCTGTTCGGCCTCGTCGTTGGTCCACACGCTCGATCCCAGCCCGAAGGGCACCGCATTGGCGATCCGGATCACCTCGTCGATGTCGGCAGCCCGGAACACCATCGCGACGGGACCGAACAGTTCCTCCTGCGCAACCGGATCGTCCAGCGGGACATCCGTCAGCACCCCTGCCGACATATAGGCGCCCGTGCCGGGAAGGGCTTCGCCGCCGAACAGCAGCCTCGCACCCGCCTGCTGCAGGCGGCCGAGCTGGTCGAGCACGGTCCGGCGTTGCTCGTCACTCGACAACGGTCCCATGTCGGTAGCCGGATCCATCGGATCGCCGGCCCTGACCGCCTTCATGCCGGCGGTGAACCGCTCCAGAAACGCGTCATGGACTTGCGCGTGGATTATCATCCGCTTGGCGCAGATGCACGACTGCCCGGTGTTCTGGATTCGTGCGGTAACCGCAATCTCTGCTGCCCTGTCGAGATCGGCCGAGGGCATGACGATAAACGGGTCTGAGCCGCCGAGTTCGAGCACCACTTTCTTGAGCGCGCGGCCTGCCGCCTCGGCGACCTTAATTCCGGCGCCCTCGCTTCCGGTCAGCGTCACCGCGACGATGCGGTCGTCGGCGATCAGACCGGCGACTTTGTCGGCCTTGACCGCGAGGTTCTGAAACAGCCCCTCGGGCGCCCCCGCCGCACGGATCGTGTCCTCGAGCGCCGCCGCGACGCCCTGCACGTTCGAAGCGTGCTTCAGCAGGCCGACATTGCCCGCCATGATCGTCGGCGCGGCGAAGCGCACCACCTGCCAATAGGGAAAGTTCCACGGCATAACCGCCAGCACCGGCCCCATCGGAAGCCACCGTGCGGTTGCGGTGCCTCCCGCCACACGGAATCGATGATCTTCCAGCATTGCCGGACCGTGTTCGGCATAGTGGCGGAAGGCCGCGGCGCATTTCTCGACTTCGGCGATCGCCGACTTGAGCGTCTTGCCCATTTCGCGCGTGGCGATCTCGCCCAGGCGCCGCTTGTCCGCCTCGAAACCGTCGGCAATGCGGCTGAGCAGCGCGGTCCGCGTCGCACAGGTGCTGAGACGCCACTCACGGTACGCCTCGTGCGCGCGCTGCACCTTCGTCTCGGCCTCGTCGGCCGTCAGCTCGTCATAGGTGGCGACGGTCTCGCCGGTGGCGGGATTGGTGCTGGTGAACATGCGCGCTCCTGTCCGACGATCGGCCATTCAACGCAAGGCCGCCGCCCCGTATCCTTGACCGCGCTCGGCCCGCTGCCGCATAGCGGGCGGATGGACGCCGATGCCGATATCGAAGCGCTGACCTTCGAACAAGCGCTGCGCGAGCTCGAATCGATCGTCGGTCGGCTCGAAAGCGGCGACACGCCGCTTGCAGAGGCGATTGCGCTCTACGAGCGCGGCAACCGCCTGCGCCGGCGCTGCGCCGAACGGCTTGACGCCGCGCAAGCGCGGATCGAGGCGATCCGGCTCGATGCGGAGGGTCGCCCGACCGGGACCGCCCCGTTCGATGGCGGGTGATCACGCCGTGGCGCAGTTTTCGCTGCCGCTCCAGAAGGCGCTGAGCCAGATCTCGGGAGAGATCGACCAGCGGTTCGACGTACTGCTCGCCGTTCCCGACGATTCGCGCGCCGAGCTCTATCGCGCAATGCGCCACGCCGCGATCGGCGGCGGCAAGCGGCTGCGCCCGCTGCTGCTCGCCGCGACCGCCCGCATCTTCGGGGTCGATCGCGACCATGCCGCACGCGCCGCGCTGGCGGTCGAGTGCATCCATGTCTATTCGCTGGTCCACGACGATTTGCCGGCAATGGACGACGATGATTTGCGCCGCGGCAAACCCACCGTGCACAAGGCATTCGACCAAGCGACCGCGATTCTCGTCGGCGATGCGCTGCAGACGCTCGCGTTCGAGATAATGACCGATCCGGCGACGCACCCCGACCCGTTCGTTCGCGCCGAGATGGCACTCGAACTCGCTCGCGCTGCGGGTCCGGCAGGGATGGTCGGCGGGCAGATGATGGACATCGAGGCGGAGAAGACCGACCTTGACCTGGCCACGATCACGCGGCTGCAGGCGCTCAAGACCGGTGCGCTGATTTCCTGCGCGGTCGAATGCGGCATGATCCTCGGCCATGTTCCCGTCGAGGGCCGGACACGGCTGCGCGGCTATGCGCGCGACCTCGGGCTCGCGTTCCAGATCGCCGACGACATTCTCGACGCGACCGGCGATGAGGCGGTGGTCGGCAAGCGGCTCGGCAAGGATATGGGCGCGGGCAAGGAAACCTTCCTGACGCTGCTGGGTGTCGGGCGCGCGCGCGAACAGGCACGGATGCTGGTCGATCAGGCGATTGCGCACCTCCACGGCTACGGCAGCGAGGCCGATCTCCTGCGCGACATCGCCCGATTCGTTCTCGATCGCGACAGATGAGGGCACCTCGATGACCGTCCGCACCGGCGTTTATCCCGGCACCTTCGATCCGATCACGCTCGGCCATATGGACATCATCCGCCGGGGCGCGAAGCTCGTCGACCGTTTGGTGATCGGCGTCACCACCAATCCCTCCAAGTCACCGATGTTCTCGCTTTCGGAGCGGATGGCGATGGTTCGACGCGAGGTCGAGGGGATCGCCGGTGAGATCCACGTCGTCAGCTTCGATTCGCTGCTGATGGACTTCGCCGAGCGCGAGGGCGCGTCGGTCATCGTGCGGGGCCTACGTGCGGTCGCCGATTTCGAATATGAATATCAGATGGCCGGCATGAACCAGCAGCTCAACAACCGTATCGAGACCGTCTTCCTGATGGCCGACGTCGCGCTGCAGCCGATCGCCAGCCGACTGGTAAAGGAAATTGCGCGCTACGGCGGCGACATCGCCAAATTCGTGACGTCTGCGGTGAAAGCCGAGGTCGATGCGCGCGTCGCGGCGGACAGCGGCAAGGCGACCTGATCACGGTTCACGTTGGCGCAAGCGCCGATTTGCTCTAAGCCACCGCCAACAAGGACTCTCGCGGGGAAGTGATGCGTTTCATCCTGAGTTTGATCGCGCTCGTCGGCGCGCTGCTGACGGGGCCGGCCTTCGCGCAAAGCTCGCAACTCGTCGATCCCAATGTCGCAAACCGCGCGCCGGTCGCCTCGCCGACCGATCCCGAGAACCTGCTCTACCTCGACCTGTCGACCGGCGGGCGCGTCGTCGTCTGGCTGCGCCCCGATGTCGCGCCGAAGATGGTCGAGCGGGTGAAAACGCTGGTTCGCCAGCATTTCTACGACGGTCTCACCTTCCATCGCGTGATCGACGGCTTCATGGCGCAGACCGGCGATCCGAAGGGCGACGGCTCGGGCGGGTCATCGCTGCCCGACGTGCCGGCCGAGTTCAATTATCTGCCGCACGTCCGCGGCGCGGTCGCCGCCGCGCGGCAGAGCGCACCGCCGCATTCCGACCCGGCGACCGAGAAGAAGGCCGACGACAGCGCCAACAGCCAGTTCTTCATCATGTTCCAGCCGCACCTGACGCTCGACAAGAAATATACGGTGTTTGGCCGCGTAATCAAAGGCATGGAATATGTCGATGCGATCCATCGCGGCGAGCCGCCGGCCAATCCCAGCCGTATTCTCCATGCCTATATCGCCGCCGACAATCCGCCGCCCTATCAGCCGGCCGCGACCGCCGCGCCCGACCTCGGCCCCCCGGTAACGCTGCCGGGGACCAAACCGGCGGCACCCGCCGGCCAGTGATGCCCGCCAGGCACGGCCGACGATGAAGGTCGACGCCTTCGATTTCGAGTTGCCGCCCGAGCGGATCGCGCTGCGTCCCGCATCGCCGCGCGATTCGGCGCGGCTGCTGGTGCTCGACGGCGTCGCGACTCACGATGGAACGGTACGCGGTCTCCCCGGCTTTCTGCGGCCGGGCGATCTTCTCGTGTTCAACGACACGCGCGTGATTCCGGCGCAGCTCGAAGGACGACGCGGGCAGGCCAGGATTGGTGCGACACTGCACAAGCGTGAGGGGCCACGGCGCTGGCGCGCCTTCATCCGCAACGCCAAGCGGCTGCGCGAAGGAGATCCGATCGATTTCGGCAACGGCGTGATCGCAATCGCCGGGGACCGAGGCGAAGACGGCAGCTTCGCACTCGATTTCGCAGGCGACGAGCCGGTCGAACTGCTGCTCGATCGCGCCGGCAGGATGCCGCTGCCGCCCTATATCGCCAGCAAACGCGAAACCGATGCGCGCGATGCGGAAGATTACCAAACGATGTTCGCGCGGGAGACGGGTGCGGTCGCCGCGCCGACCGCCGCGCTGCACTTCACGCCCGAGCTGATCGCCGCGCTCGACGCGGCGGGGATCGGCCATGCCACGCTGACGCTGCACGTCGGCGCGGGCACCTTCCTGCCCGTCAAGGCCGAGGATACCGACCACCACCGGATGCACGCCGAATGGGGTCGGATCGACCAGCCGACCGCCGACCGCCTCAACGCGGTGCGGGCCTCCGGCGGACGGATAATCGCCGTCGGCACGACCAGCCTGCGCCTGATCGAGAGCGCGGCCGACGACGACGGTACGATCCGGCCATTCGAAGGCGACACCGCGATCTTCATCACTCCCGGCTATCACTTCAAGGGGGTGGACGGCCTGATGACCAATTTCCACCTGCCGCGCTCGACCCTGTTTATGCTCGTCTCGGCGCTGATGGGATTGGAGCGGATGCAGGCCGCCTATGCTCAGGCCATTGCCGCGGGCTATCGTTTCTACAGCTATGGCGACGCCAGCCTGCTGTTGCCCGACCGGAGTCGCTGATGCTGCTCCTCGCGCTCGCGCTTGCCCAGGAGGCAGCGGTCAATCCCAATCAGCCGCCCAGCCAGACGATGATGGCCGAACCCGTCGCGATGATGATCGCCGCCTTCGATGCTGACGGCGATGCGCGCGTGACACATGCCGAGATGACCGCCGGGGTCGCGAAGACCTATGCCGCGATCGATACGGCGAAGGCAGGCTCGATCGGCTACATCCAGTTCAGCCAATGGGCCGAGCGGTACCTGGGCGACGCCAACGCGCTGCCGAGCCCGTTCGAGGTCGATACGAATCACGACAATCGCGTCACGCTGGCCGAGCTCGACTCCCAGTTCGACCGCACCTTCGCGCGATTGGACCGCGACCATGATGGCGTGCTCACCCGGGCAGAGCTCCTGACGATTCGGGCGGGTCCGTTCGATCAGGGCCGTCGGCGGCGTTGAGCGATCGCGAGGTGGATCGCTTGCCGATCCATCGGATCGCTTCGTGCGGGCATGGAGCGGCGGCTGCCTAGAAAAAGTCGCGCGAATCGCCTATGTGCGCGTGATGCAGACAGCTTCGGCAGCCTCCATGCCCATTCCGGGGCATATCGATCCCGTGCCCGTGCCGCGCGCAGCGATGCCGCGCGCCGACGGTCGCACCGAGGTGATCGGGCTTTCGCGCGAACAGCTGCGCGCGGCGCTCGAGGGCTCCGGCATGGAGGCGAAGCAGGCCAAGCTGCGCGCCAAGCAGATCTGGCATTGGATCTACAATCGCGGCGCCACCGATTTCGCATCGATGACCGACATCGCCAAGGCGCAGCATCCCTGGCTGGCCGAGCGGTTCGTGATCGGGCGGCCGCAGGTGATCGAGGCGCAGGTGTCGAACGACGGGACACGCAAGTGGCTGCTGCGCTCGGAAGACGGGCAGGATTACGAGATGGTGTTCATCCCCGATGCCGATCGGGGAACCTTGTGCGTATCGAGCCAGGTCGGCTGCACGCTCAATTGCCGCTTCTGCCACACCGGCACGATGCGGCTCGTCCGCAACCTGATGCCGGGCGAGATCGTCGGACAAGTGATGCTGGCGCGCGATGCGCTCGGCGAATGGCCCTCGACGCCCGAGGGGCGGATGCTGACCAACATCGTCATGATGGGAATGGGCGAGCCGCTCTACAATTTCGACGCGGTTCGCGACGCGCTCAAGATCGTCATGGACGGCGATGGCCTTGCGCTGTCGAAGCGGCGGATCACGCTCTCCACCTCGGGCGTCGTGCCGATGATGGCGCGCGCCGGAGAGGAGATCGGCGTCAATCTCGCGGTGTCGCTCCACGCCGTGACCAAGGAAATTCGCGACGAGATCGTGCCGCTCAATCGCAAATACGGGATCGAGCAGCTGCTCGAGGCATGCGCCGCCTATCCCGGCGCCAACAACGCGCGGCGAATCACGTTCGAATATGTCATGCTGAAGGACAAGAACGATTCGGACGCCGACGCTCGCGAGCTGGTGCGGCTGATCCGCAAGTATAAGCTTCCCGCCAAGGTCAACCTGATCCCGTTCAATCCATGGCCCGGCGCGCCCTACGAATGCTCGAGCCCGGAGCGGATCAAGCGCTTTTCCGACATCGTTTTTGAGGCGGGTATCTCGGCCCCGGTCCGCACGCCGCGCGGTCGCGACATCGATGCCGCGTGCGGCCAGCTCAAGACCGCTGCGGAGAAGAGGAGTCGCGCCGAGCTCGATCGGCTGGCGGAAGAGAAGCTTGCGGCGCTTGGTTGAGTGCGGAATTGTCCCGCAGCCCTGCTCTGAGCCGTTCAGCGAGCGCCTGCCCGTTGCGTTGGTCGTTCGTGGATAACGGAACACGTCGGAAATGACGGCTGAAGGCGCGCTTCTCCTTGCCGCCGGCGCCGGGTTCGTTGGCGGCACGATGAACGCGCTCGCCGGCGGCGGTACGTTTGCGACTCTGCCTGCGCTGATCGCGATCGGCCTGAACGCCAATGCCGCCAACGCGACGTCGAACGTCGCCTTGCTACCGGGAGCAGCGACGAGCGGATGGGCGTTTCGGGATGAGATCGCGCCGGTCGGCGGCGTCTCACCGTGGCTGCTCGGCGGCGTCACCTTCGCCGGGGCGCTCGGCGGCAGCGTCCTGCTGGTAGTGACGCCGAGTAGCGTGTTCGACGTCATCATTCCCTGGCTGTTGCTGTTCGCCTCGCTGGTGCTCGCCTTCGGGCGGCGTGCGGCGGGATGGCTGCACGATCGCGTAACGATCGGCACGCGCACGCTGGTCGCCGTGCAAGGCGTGCTCGGTGTCTATGGCGGCTATTTCGGAGGAGGACTCGGGCTGGTGACGACGGCGATCTATGGCCTGCTCGCAGGAATCGATCCTCGGGGAATGTTCGCGCTGCGCACGCTGATGCTGGCGATCGCCAACTCGGCAGCCGCGCTGGTGTTCGTCGCTACCGGGCTCATCGATTGGCGCACTGGCCTGCCGATGCTGGCAGGGTCGATCATCGGCGGCTGGGTCGGTGCCCATGTCGGAAAGCGGCTTCCCGCCGGAGGCGTCCGCGCCTGGACACTGCTCGTCTCGACCGCGACTACGATCGTCTTCTTCTGGCGCGCCTACGGGTGATCAGCGATCGCGGCGATAGCGCGACAGGAAGGCCCACATCGCCTCGTTATCCGCAACCCAGCTGTGTCCTTTGCCGATGCTGATGCGGCCGACGACCGCCGCGTCATCGGCGCAACCAGCGTAACGCTCCTCAAAAACCCCCGCCGCAACCCATCGCGTGGTCGGCGACGCCGCACAGCGGTCGAGTGCCGCCCAGCGCCGCTCGGCGGCGTGCATCGAATAGCGCCAATATCCGGCACCGCCGCCGGCGATCGGATTGGTGGTGTCCGCATCGCCGGCAAAGGCAATGACCGGCACCGGGCGCGCCGGACGGCAGGTGGCGGGATCGGGCCGGGTCGGATCGGTCCGCGACGGATTTCCGGCGCGCAATCCCACCACCGGCGCGATCGCGGCAAGGCGATCGGCGGCAACACAGCCGAGCCACGACGCCATCCGCCCGCCACCGGACAAGCCAGTGACGTAGATTCGCGTCGCGTCGATGCACCGCGCAGCCGTCAGCCAGTCGATCGCCGTCTCAAGATAGCGCACGTCATCGGCGGTGCCGGGGCCGGGCACGGTTCCGGCGATCGTTGGCACGCCGGGGATATTCCAGGCAAAGCCGCTGCCGACCGGGATTCCTGCATCGGGCGCGGCGACGATGAAGCCGTGCCGGTCCGCCGTTTCGGCAAGATGCGATTGGGCGAGCATCGCCGCGCCGGTGCCGCCGCTGCCGTGGAGCAGGAACAGGATCGGTGCCGGCCGTGCGGGATCGAACCCCGCCGGCAGATGGATCAGCATCGGCCGGCCGGTATCGGCGATCGCGATTCGCTGCGTCGCGCCGGGCGCGGCGAGCGTGCAGCCCGCCGCGGCATACGCCGGCGGAACGAGGGCGCCCAGCGCGGCGGCGAGAATGAACCGCGCCAGCAGCCGCAGGAGGCGCCCGTCTCCGATCAGCGCGAGTAGAACTCGACGACCAGGTTCGGTTCCATCTTCACCGGATACGGCACCTCGTCGAGCGTGGGCACGCGCGTGAAGGTGACCTTGGCGGCGCCGTCGGGGGCGACGTAATCGGGGATATCGCGTTCGGCGAGGCTCTGCGCCTCCATCACCAGCGCCATCTCCTGCGCCTTCTTGCCCAGCGTGATCTCGTCGCCGACGAAGCAGCGGCGCGACGCGATGTTGCACTTGACGCCGTTGACCCGGACATGACCATGGCTGACCAGCTGGCGCGCGGCCCAGATGGTAGGCGCGAACTTGGCGCGATAGACGATCGCGTCGAGCCGCTGCTCCAACAGGCCGATCAGGTTCTGGCCGGTGTCGCCCTTCATCCGGGCAGCTTCCTGATAGGCAGCCTTGAACTGCTTTTCGGTGACGTCGCCGTAATAGCCCTTCAGCTTCTGCTTGGCGCGCAGCTGGATGCCGTAATCCGACACCTTGCCCTTGCGGCGCTGGCCGTGCTGGCCGGGGCCGTATTCGCGCTTGTTGACCGGGCTCTTCGGGCGACCCCAGATGTTTTCGCCCATCCGGCGGTCGAGCTTATACTTGGCGCTGGTGCGCTTCGACATCTTCAATTCCTCAATTGCGACAACGTGATTGCCGGTATCGCCTGCACCGATCGGGGATCGGGCACGGCCACCGCTTCACCGACATGCGGGGCCAATTGCGAAGGCGCGCGCCTTCGCAGAAAGGGCGCGCGGCGTCAAGTCAGCGGGACAGGTCGCCCGCTGCGCCGCTCTATCGGCGCGCGCTTGTGCCGAGTCAAGCCGCTCCGGATATGGACATATTGCCGGGCCCGACTATCAGGGCCCGATGACGAACTTCATTCTGGCCGGCCCGGAGTGCGCGACGATGGCCGAGGTGCGGGCCGGTGTCGATCAGGTCGATCGCGAGCTGGTCGCGCTGCTGGCGCGGCGGTTCGGCTATATGGACGCGGCCGCACGGATCAAACCCGAACGGAGCCATGTGCGTGACGAAGCGCGCAAGGCCCAGGTGATCGACAATGCCCGCGCCGCGGCACGGGCCGCGGGCATTCCCGAAAACGCGATCGCGGCGCTGTGGGACCAGCTGATCGAGGCGTCGATCGCCTACGAGTTCGAGGCGTTCGACCGGCGGTAGCGCCCCGATCGCCGTTTACCGGCCCGCCCGGTGCCGGGCCGGCCCATTCGCCTATTTCGCCTCGATCTTCTCGGGCTTCTTGCCGCCGCCCTTCCTGGGCTTCTTCGGCGCGGCGCCGACGATTTCGAAGGCGAGCTCGCCGTCCTTCAGCTTGACGCTGACTTCGCCGCCGTGGACGAGCTTGCCGAACAGCAGCTCCTCGGCGAGCGGCTGCTTGACCTTCTCCTGAATCAGGCGGCCCATCGGACGCGCGCCGTAGAGCTTGTCGTAGCCGCGTTCGGTGAGCCATGCCTTGGCGCCGTCGTCGAGCTGGATATGGACCTGCCGGTCCGCCAGCTGCAGCTCGAGCTGGAGGATGAACTTGTCGACCACGCGGGCGACCACCTCCGGCGGAAGATAGCCGAACGGCACGATCGCATCGAGGCGGTTGCGGAATTCGGGCGTGAACATCCGCTTGATCGCTTCCTCGTCCTCGCCCTCGCGACCCGAGACGCCGAAGCCCAGCGCCTCGCGCGCCATGTCCGACGCGCCGGCATTGGTGGTCATGATCAGGATCGTGTTCCGGAAATCGACCGTCTTGCCATGGTGATCGGTGAGCTTGCCGTTGTCCATCACCTGCAACAGGATGTTGAACAGGTCCGGATGCGCCTTCTCGATCTCGTCGAGCAGCAGCACCGAATGCGGCTGCTGATCGACCGCGTCGGTCAGGAGCCCACCCTGGTCGTAGCCGACATAGCCCGGAGGCGCGCCGATCAGCCGGCTGACCGAATGGCGCTCCATATATTCGCTCATGTCGAACCGCTGGAGCGGGATGCCCATGATCGAGGCGAGCTGGCGCGCGACCTCGGTCTTGCCGACGCCGGTAGGGCCGGTGAACAAATAATTGCCGATCGGCTTGTCGGGATCGCGCAAGCCCGCGCGGCTCAGCTTGATCGCCGACGACAGCTTCTCGATCGCCTCGTTCTGGCCGAATACGACTCGCTTCAAGTCGGTCTCGAGCGTCTCGAGCGCCTTCTTGTCGTCGGTGCTCACGCTCTTCGGCGGGATGCGCGCCATCGTCGCGATCACCGCCTCGATCTCCTTGGGCGTAATCGTCTTGCGGCGCTTCGAGGCGGGCACGAGCATCTGCATCGCGCCAACCTCGTCGATCACGTCGATCGCCTTGTCGGGGAGCTTGCGGTCGTTGATGTAGCGCGCACTGAGCTCGACCGCGGTCTTGAGCGCGTCGGGCGTGTATTTGACCGCGTGATGCTCCTCGAACGCGCTGCGCAGGCCAGCGAGGATCTTGATCGTGTCCTCGACCGTCGGCTCGTTGACGTCGATCTTCTGGAAACGCCGGAGCAGCGCCCGGTCCTTCTCGAAATGGTTGCGGAATTCCTTGTAGGTGGTCGAGCCGATGCAGCGGATCGTCCCGCCCGACAGCGCGGGCTTCAAGAGGTTCGAGGCGTCCATCGCCCCGCCGCTGGTCGCGCCGGCGCCGATCACGGTATGGATTTCGTCGATGAACAGGATCGCGTGCGGCAGCTTTTCCAGCTCCGACACGACCGCCTTCAGCCGCTCCTCGAAATCGCCGCGGTAACGCGTGCCGGCGAGCAACGCGCCCATGTCGAGCGAGTAGATGACGGCGGGCTTGAGCACGTCGGGCACGTCGCCCTCGACGATCTTGCGCGCCAAGCCTTCGGCGATCGCCGTCTTGCCCACGCCCGGATCGCCCACGTAGAGCGGGTTGTTCTTCGACCGGCGGCACAGGATCTGCACGGTGCGATCGACCTCGGGCCCGCGGCCGATCAGCGGATCGACCTTGCCGTTCCTGGCCTTTTCGTTGAGGTCGATGGTGAATTGCTTGAGCGCGCTTTCGCTCTTGCCCTTCTCCGCCTTCGACGTCGGCTTTTCGTCCTCGGCGCCCTTCACCTCGCGCGCTTCGGCAGGCTGGCCGCCCTTGCCGACACCGTGGCTGATGAAGCTGACCGCGTCGAGGCGGCTCATGTCCTGCTGCTGCAGGAAATAGACCGCGTAGGATTCGCGTTCGGAGAACAAGGCGACGAGCACGTTGGCGCCGGTCACCTCGTCACGGCCCGACGACTGGACGTGGAGGATCGCGCGCTGGACGACACGCTGGAACCCGCTGGTCGGCGACGGATCGGTCGCGGCATCGACCTTGAGCGCATCGAGCTCGGTATCGAGATAGTGCGCGACGGTCGCCTTGAGATCGCCCAGGTCGACGTTGCAGGCGCTCATCACCTTGGAGGCGTGCTCGTCATCGACGAGCGCCAGCAGCAGATGTTCCAGCGTCGCATATTCGTGGCGCCGCGTGGAGGCGGCTTCGAGCGCCTTGTGCAACGTGGTTTCGAGCGCGGAGGCAAAGGAAGGCATTACAGGTTCACTCCTTGCGGCCGCAAAGACCCGCGGCCCTTTGCCCCTATGTCGGGTGCCGGCCCGCGCGCATCAAGCGTCGGCCGGGCGCATCCGAAGTGGACAAAGTTGACAGTCACCGAGGGTATCGGCCCACGGAGATTCAAGACGTTACGGCAAAATCGGTCAACCGGTCGGTTGAATGTCCGCAAGGAAAGGCGACGCCCGATCATGATTTGTTCCGTAGCACGAGCCGGCCTTGTAGGACAGCCGAAACCGCGCTGACCGCCAAGACCCCGAATGCAGGCCCGGCCCCGCAAGGCGCCGAACGTGCCTTCACCGCTTGAATAGCGCGTCGGCGCTTGCACGATGATTAACGGCGCGCTGCTTGTGGCGCTTCACCCGCTCGATTTCGGCTTCGAGAGCGGCGATTCGCCCGTCGAGCTCGGCGACCGACAGCGGATCGAGATCCTGCCGGGCGAGCGCGGCGACGGGATCGTCGGCCTTGCGCGGGAGATTCTCGTCGGAATCCATGGGACGACACGTTGACCGTTCGGCCATGCATGTCAATAACGCGCGCAAGAAGGGGGGAAGCTATGCGCGCGCTGCCTGACGTCATGACGGCGATCGACCCGGAGATGCCCGGCGGGCCGGAGGTGCTGGTGCCG
Source organism: Sphingomonas sp. (assembly GCA_035776635.1). Classification (GTDB taxonomy): domain Bacteria; phylum Pseudomonadota; class Alphaproteobacteria; order Sphingomonadales; family Sphingomonadaceae; genus Sphingomonas. The sequence continues at coordinate 64,310 of DASTWI010000061.1, forward strand.
GTGAAGCGTCCGGTGCCGCGGCCGCGCGCGGGTGAGGTGCTGGTCGCGGTGGCCGCCGCCGGCGTCAACCGGCCCGACGTGCTGCAGCGCACGGGCGCCTATCCGCCGCCGCCGGGCGCGCCGTCGATCCCGGGACTCGAACTCGCCGGTACGATCGTCGCGGTCGGCGAGGGCGTCCGGGACGAGCGAGTCGGGCAGGCGGTGTGCGCGCTGGTTTCGGGCGGCGCCTATGCCGAATATGCGGTCGCGCCCGCCGGGCAATGCCTGCCGGTTCCACCGGCGCTGAACCTGGTCGAGGCGGCGGCGATCCCCGAAACGCTGTTCACCGTGTGGACCAACCTGTTCGAGCGCGCCTTCGTCGTCGAAGCCGACACCGTGCTGGTCCATGGCGGCACGAGCGGCATCGGCACGATGGCGATCAAGCTCGCCAACGCGTTCGGGCTGACGATCATCGTCACCGCCGGATCCGACGAGAAATGCGCGCGGGCGCAGGCGATCGGGGCGGATCACGCGATCAATTACAAGACCGAGGACTTCGTCGCGCGGGTGCGCGCGATCACCGGCGGCAAGGGCGTCGCGGCGGTGCTCGACATGGTCGGCGGCGACTATGTGGCGCGCAATCTCAGCTGCCTGGCGGACGAAGGCCGCCACGTGTCGATCGCGGTGCAGCGCGGGGGCGAGGCGACGATCCCGGTGGTCGAGGTGATGCGCCGGCGACTGACGCTGACCGGCTCGACGCTGCGCCCGCGCGACGCGGGATTCAAGGCACTGGTCGCCGACGAGCTGGCGCGGACGGTATGGCCGCTGGTCGACGAAGGGCGGCTGAAGCCCGAAATCGACTCGACCTTTCCGCTGGCCGACGCCGCCGATGCGCACCGGCGAATGGAATCGGGCGAGCATGTCGGGAAGATCGTGCTGACGATGGGGTGAGAGGTAGGGCGGAAGAAGAGCGGGATTCCCGCTTTCGCAGGGATGACGGGCAAGGCGTTGGAAAAGACAGGAAGGCGCGTGTGGCGGAGAAGCTGATCCTTCACGAATATGCCCAGTCGGGCAATTGCTACAAGATCCGGCTGACCGCGGCGTTGCTCGGCGTCCGGATGGAGCGGGTCGAATACGACATCATGAAGGGCGAGACGCGCACGCCCCAGTTCCGCGCGCATATCAATCCGCTGGGGCGAATCCCGGTGCTGCAGGTCGGCCAGCGCTTCCTGCCCGAAAGCAACGCCGCCTGCTTTTTCATCGCCGACGGATCGGAGCTGATCCCCGCCGACCGCTTCCGGCGCGCCGAGATGCTGCGCTGGATGTTCTTCGAGCAATATCATCACGAGCCCAATGTCGCGACGCTGCGCTTCTGGATGACGATGGTCGGCACCGACGCGCTGAGCGAATTGCAGCGCAGCCAGATCCCCGCCAAGCGGCTCGCCGGAGAGGCGGCATTGCAGACGATGGACGACCATCTCGCGCTGGTCGACTGGATGGTCGGCGATGCCGTCAGCCTCGCCGATATCGCGCTCTATGCCTACACTCACGTCGCCGAGGGCGGCGGGTTCGGCCTGTCGCTCTATCCCGCGGTCAAGGCGTGGATCGCGCGGATCCAGGCGCTGCCCAGGTTCGTACCGATGGACGCCGGGACGGCCGGGCTCGGATAGCGTTCTCGCGCTCCAACACGCGTTGTCCTTGCGCGGCGCGGCGCATCGCATTAAGTCGGGCGGCAGACACGGCCGCTCCGCAAGGGGCGGCCCTTATTGTTTTCGGAGAATTCTCGCATGGCCCAGCCGCTCATGCCGCACGCCACCGCCTCTTGGCTGGTCGACAATACCGCGCTCAGCTTCGAGCAGATCGCCGAGTTCTGCGGCCTCCACATCCTCGAGGTGCAGGCGATCGCCGACGATACCGCGGCGACCAAGCTGACCGGGCGCGATCCGGTGCGCGCGCACGAGCTGAGCCAGGAGGAGATCGACAAGGGCCAGGCCGATCCCAACTACCGCTTGCAGATGACCAAGGGCCCCGAGCAAGTCCGCCGCACCAAGGGGCCGCGCTATACGCCGGTCTCGAAGCGGCAGGACAAGCCTGACGGCATCGCCTGGATCATTCGCAACCATCCGGAAATTTCCGACGGCGCGATCGGCAAGCTGATCGGCACCACGCGCACGACGATCCAGGCGATCCGCGAGCGCAGCCACTGGAACATCGCCAACATCGTGCCCAAGGACCCGGTGACGCTGGGCCTCACCTCGCAGCGCGAGCTGGATGCGGCGGTGGCCAAGGCGGCGAAGTCGGCGGGACTCGAGGCGCCGGTCGACAGCCGGCTCGCCGGCGACCGCGAGGCGCTGATCAACGAGCTGCGCGCCGAGCGCGAGCAGGCAGCGCGCGAGGCCGAAGCGGCGTCCGACGAAATTGAGGGCACGCTGTCGCCCGCCGAGCCGACCGCGGAGACGCTGTTCCGCAAGTGAACCGATTCGGGTAAACTGCGGCGCACCGAACTTTCGGAGAGCCGCAGCATGACCGATCTTCGCGCCCGCGCGATCGCGCTGTACGACGCCTTCACGCACGAGCATCGCGACCGGCGCGCGCTGCTGAAGCAGATGGCCGCGCTGGCCGGTTCGGTCGCGGCGGCCGAGGCCCTGATCGCCGGGATCGCCGCCTCCCCCGCCGCCGCGTCGATCACCCGTGCCGACGATCCGCGGCTCGTCACCCGCAAGGGCAGCTATGCGGTCGGCGGCGGCAAGACGATGACCGGCTATTTCGCCGCGCCGCGGAACGCACCGAGCAAGATCGGCGCGGTGATGGTGATCCACGAAAATCGCGGACTCAACCCGCATATCGAGGACGTGACGCGGCGGCTGGCGCTGGAAGGCTTCTTCGCCGCCGCGCCCGATCTGTTGTCGGACCAGGGCGGAACGCCGACGGACGAAGACGCCGCGCGCGACATGATCGCCAGGATCGATACCGACGCGGCGATCGCCGAATGCCTGGCGACGATCCGGCGGCTGCACAAGCTCAACCACGGCACCGGAAAGGTCGGGACGGTCGGCTTCTGCTGGGGCGGCGGGATGGTCGACCGCATCGCGATCGCCGCCGGAGGCGACCTCGACGCGGCGGTCGCCTATTACGGCCCGGCGCCCGACCCGAGCGAAGCCGCCGAGGTGCAGGCGCCGATGCTGCTCCATTACGCCGGGCTCGATACACGAGTCGAAGCGACCGGAGCGCCGTGGGTCGCAGCGCTCGAGGCGGCGGGAAAGGCCGTGACCGCTTATACCTATCCCGGGGTGAACCACGCCTTCAACAACGACACCTCGGCAGACCGCTACGCGCCCGAAGCGGCCGCGCTCGCGTGGAAACGGACGGTGGCGTTTTTGCACCGGTACCTGGATTAGCTTGCGATCCCGGGCTGCGGCGCAGGCAGGAGCGCTGGCCTTCACCTAAGTCAAAGCTGCGGCCCCGATACCGCGGCCTTGGCGCCTGCCTTGGGCGCGTCGGCGAGCAGCTTGCCGATGATCGGCGAGCGGGTGTCGCGCTTCGCATAATCGCGCGCGGACAGGCCCGCGACATGGTCGGCGAGATCGGGATTGGCGCCCGCCTTGAGGAGGTCGCGGACCATCGCCACGTCGCGCATCTGCACCGCGCGGATCAGCGGCGTCTCGCCCCGGTTGTTGGCGAGATCGACATTGCCATGCGCATCGATCAGCACCTGAAGGCACGGCTCCTGGTCCTGGTTGACCGCGAGCAGCATCGGCGTGACGCCGCCCTTGTCGCGCAGGTTGGGATCGGCGCCGTGCTGGAGCAGGAAACGCAGCCAGGTCGGATCGCCGCGCTTGACGACGATGTGCAGCGCGCCCTCGCCCGACGACGGGTCCCGCGTGTTGACGATCGTCGAGCCCGGCGTGGTCAGCATGTCGGTGACCTCCTGCCCCTTCGAATCCTTGACTGCCTGGAGAAACTTGTAGCTGTCGGAGCCGCCGAGCTGCGCCGCGGCCGGCATCGCGAGCGCCAGCGCCCCCGCGAGCCCGATCGCGCCCAAAATCCTGTTCGAAACCATGAACGACCCCCTCGATTTTGCGAAAACCTCGGCTTGCGCGGGCACCCTTAACAGACCATGGCTGGCGCTGTCATGAACGAGATGTTCCGGCCCGTGCTGACCTTCACCGCCGCCGTTTCGGCGATGCTGGGCGGGTGCTCGCCGCACCGCACCGCCCCCGAACCGCCCCTCGCCGGCGCGTCGATCGGCGGGCCGTTCACACTGACCGACCAGAACGGGCGGACGGTGAGCGACCGCGACTTCGCCGGCAAATACCGGATCATGTATTTCGGCTACACCTTCTGCCCCGACGTCTGCCCGACCGACATGCAGCACCTGGGCGCGGCGATGCGGCTGCTCGATCGGCGCAGTCCGGCGCTGGCGAAGCGGGTCGTGCCGATCTTCGTCACGGTCGATCCGGCGCGCGATACGCCGGGGGTGCTCAAGCAGTTCGTCTCGGCCTTCTCGCCGCGGCTGGTCGGCCTGACCGGGAGCCCGGAGGCGATCGCGCGGGTCGCGAAGGAATATCGCGTATTCTACGAAAAACAGCCGGTGCAGCCGGGCGGCGGCTATATGATCCAGCACAGCGACCAGGCGATCCTGTTCGGCCCCGACGGCAAGCCGATCGTGCTGGTGCCGGTCAAGGATTCGCCCGAGGCGATCGTCGCAACGCTGGAGCAATGGGTGCAATGAGCGCGCGCTTCTGGGAAGACATGCCGCTCGCCGAACTCGACCGCGGGCAATGGGAGGCGCTGTGCGACGGTTGCGGCAAATGCTGCCTGTACAAGCTGGAAGACGAGGAGACCGGCGAATTGTTCGCGACAAACGTTGCGTGCCGGCTGCTCGACCGCGCCACCGCGCAATGTTCGGACTATCGCCATCGCCGCGCATTCGTTCCCGATTGCGTGCGGCTGACGCCGGGCAATGTGCGGTCGATCGACTGGCTGCCCTCGACTTGCGCCTATCGGCTGCGCGCCGAGGGCAAGCCGTTGCCCGACTGGCATTACCTGGTGTGCGGCGACCGCGAGGCGGTGCGTCGCGCGGGACAGTCGGTCGCCGGCTGGACGATTTCCGAAACCGATGCCGGAGAGCTCGAGCACCATATGATCGACCGGCCGCTGTGACCGCGATCCGGGTGGTCCGCCATCCGCGCGCGCGGCGGGCGCGGCTGACGGTCGATCCGGCGAGCGGCGCGGCACGGCTGACGCTGCCGCCGCGCGCGTCCTTGAAGGCGGCGCTGCGCTGGGCGGAGGGGCAGGAGGCGTGGATCGCGGCGCAACGTGCGCGCCTGCCGCAGCCGCGGCCGTTCTTGCCCGCAGGTACGGTGCCGTTCCGCGGCGGAACGCTGACGATCGACTGGTGCGCCGACGCGCCGCGACGGATAGTGCGCGACGATAACCGGCTGGTATGCGGCGGACCGGCTGAGGGGCTGGCACGGCGGGTTGCCGCGTGGCTGAAGCGCGAGGCATTGGCCGTGCTGAGCGAAGAGACCGCATTCTACGCCGATCGCGCTCGAGTGACGGTCGAGGGGGTAACGGTCGGCGACCCCGGGGGGCGCTGGGGAAGTTGCAGCTGCCGCGGCGCGATCCGCTACAGCTGGCGGCTGATCCTGGCGCCCGATGCGGTGCGCCGCGCAACCGTAGCGCACGAGGTGGCGCACCGGTTGCACATGGATCACAGCGCGGCGTTCCATGCCGCGGCGGCGCGGATCCTGGGCGAGGATCCCGCCCCGGCGCGCGCCTGGCTGCGCAAGCACGGCGCGGCGCTGCACTGGGTCGGGCGCGAAGGATAACAATCCCCGGGGTCGAAGCGGACAAAGCGACATAGGTGCTCCTGCGAAAGCAGGAGCCCAGAATCACGAACAATACCGGCAGCACCCCTGGGCTCCTGCTTTCGCAGGAGCACAACCCTTTCACGCCGTGCCGAAGGTCAATACCCCGGCGGCGGCGGCGGTTGGCGGCGGTTCGGGGGCGGCGATCCGTTGGCAGGCGGGGCGTAATAATAGTCGCCTGCGCCGTTCTGACGCGGAGGCGGCGCGCGGTTCGGCTGCGGCGCGACGTCGCGTGGACGGTCGCGCGGGGTACGACCGAGGACGTGATCCATCCATTCCTGGTCCAGCCGCTGCCCTGGCTGCGGCTCGACCGGTACGGCTTGCTGCATGTCACCGGGAGCGAGGGGCTGGCCGGGAGGATAGCCTTGGCCAGCGGGCGGAATCATGTCGGGCTGCTGGTCGCCCGGATAGCCGCCGGGCGCGATCGGATTGCCGTTCTCATCGACGAACAGGCCGTTGTCGGGCTCGCCGAAATAGGCATTCTCGTCCTCGTCCATCCAGTCGGGGAGGGGCGGCGCCGACTGGAATTGCTGGACCGGACGGTTGGCCACCGCCTTGCTCATGAAATCTGCAAAGGCATGCGCCGGGCCGGTGCCGCCGAACAGGCCGGGGATCGGCTTGTCGTCGTCGCGGCCCATCCACACGCCGGTGGTAAGCCCGCTGGAAAAGCCGAGGAACCAGCCGTCCTTGTTCGACGAGGTGGTTCCGGTCTTGCCTGCGACCGGGCGGCCGATATCGGCGGCGCGGCCGGTGCCGACGTTGACCGTGCTCGCCATCACGTCGATCATCTCGTCGGCGACATAGGGCGCGACCAGCACATGGCTGCGATCGACCTGGTGCTGGTAGATGGTGACGCCGTCGGCCGTCACCTTGGTGATGCCGAACGGGATCACCGCGACGCCTTCGTTGCCGACCGAGGCGAAGGCGCGGGTCATGTCGATCAGCCGCACCTCGTTGGTGCCGAGCACCATCGACGGATAGGTGTCGATATGCGTGGTGATGCCGAAGCGCCGCGCCATATCCGCGATCGTGTCGAAGCCGACCTGGACCCCCAGCTTCGCCGCGACGGTGTTGATCGAATAAGCGAACGCCTGGCGCAGCGTCACCGTGCCGCGATAGCGGCGGTCGTCGTTGCGCGGGCTCCAGCCCTGGATCGTGACCGGCTCGTCGACGATCGTGTCGTCGGGCTTCAGCCCCGATTCGAACGCGGCGAGATAGACGAACAGCTTGAACGACGAGCCCGGCTGACGCACCGCCTGCGTGGCGCGGTTGTAGATCGAGGCGACGTAATCCTTGCCGCCGACCATCGCGCGGACCGAGCCGTCGCGATCCAAGGCGACCAGCGCCCCCTGCGCGCCCGCCGGTACGTTCTGGTTGACTGCGCGCGTCGCGTCGCGCTGCATGTTGAGGTCGAGCGTCGTATAGACCTCGAGCGGGCGGGTCTTCTCGTCGATCAGCGTGTCGAGCTGCGGCAGCGCCCAGTCGGTGAAATAGCGCACGCTGTTCTGCTTGGGCTCGGGCGCGAGCTTGACCGCGGCGACGTCGGCCTCGGCCGCTTGCTCAGGCGTGATCGCGCCGGTTTCCTGCATCAGCTGGAGGACGACGCCGGCGCGGCCGATCGCCGCCTCGGCGTCGGCGGTCGGCGAATAATGCGACGGCGCCTTGGTCATGCCGGCGATCACCGCGGCCTCGCCCAGCGTCAGGTGGGTGGCGGGGTGGCCGAAGAACTTGCGCGAGGCGGCATCGACGCCATAGGCGCCGCCGCCGTAATAGACCTTGTTGATGTAAAGTTCGAGGATCTGATCCTTGCTGAACTTCGCCTCGAGCGCGAGCGCGAGGATGGCTTCCTTGATCTTGCGGCGGATGTCGTAGCGGTTCGACAGGAAGATCGTGCGGGCGACCTGCTGGGTGATGGTCGAGGCGCCCTGGAAGCGGCGGTCGGTGTTGCGGTTGACGATCGCGAACTTGACCGCGCGCAGCACGCCGATCGGATCGATGCCGATATGGTGGCGGAAGCGACGGTCCTCGACCGAGACGGTCGCCTCGCGCATCACCGCGGGGATTTCGTCGTAGCTCAGCCATTCGCCGTAGCTCGGCCCCAAGGACATCATCACCGTGCCATCGGCGGCGTGGACGCGGATCATCTGGCCGTTGGGCGAGGATTTGAGCTCATCGAAGCTCGGCAGCTGCTGCTCGGTGGCATAGACCGCGACGACGAGGGCAATCAGCCCGAGCACCGCCAGCGCGCCGCACGCCCACAGCGCGCGAATCACCCACCGCCGCCAGGCGGGCGTCGAAGACTTGGTTTTGCGGGGGGAGGACGCACGGGCCATGAAACGCAGCCGGGATTAGCCGCTAACCGCGCGGCTCACAAGCAGTCGTGCGATCAGTCGCTGTCGGCCATCGTCCTCGGGCGGAAGTCCAGCGACAGCGAGTTCATGCAATAGCGCACCCCCGTCGGCGGCGGGCCGTCGGGGAAGACGTGGCCGAGATGCCCGTCGCAGCGCGCGCAGCGCACCTCGGTGCGCACCATGCCGTGGCTCATGTCGCTATGTTCGGTGACGCGATCGGCGGCGATCGGCCGTGTGAAGCTGGGCCAGCCGGATCCCGAATCGTATTTGTCGGCGCTGTCGAACAGCTCGTTGGCGCAGCCCGCGCAGCGATAGATGCCGTCGGCCTTGTTGTCGTTGTAGCGGCCGGCGAAGGCGGGCTCGGTCCCCGCCTCGCGCAGCACATGGTATTGCGCCGGCGTCAGCTTCTTGCGCCATTCGGCTTCCGACAGGTTGACTGTGTCCATGTGCCAGCTCTTCCCCTTGTCGCCCATCAATCGGTGAATGCCCGATTCGAGTCAAACGGGCGATGATGTGGATCAATTCCGCCGGGGCGGGAGAGCATTTGGTGCTTTGAGTTTTCGTATCGCATTGCGATAGAAAAGCGCAGCCGCATTCCGCGCGCCCGGAGAACGCATCGTCTTGAGCACCGAACGCATCGACCGCCGGCTGGGCGACTTCACCACCGAACCGCGCGTCATCCTGATTTCGCTGATCGCCGTCGTCGTCGCGGTGGCGGCGCTATTCGGCGGGATCGTGCTGCTCGGCCTCATTCGCCTATGCACCAACCTCGCCTACCTCGGCACCTTCAGCTTCGCCAATCTCGACCTCGGCGCGCACCAGCTGCCGCTGTCGTCGGTGCTGGTGCCGGTGATCGGCTCGCTGGTGGTCGGACTGATGGCGCGCTACGGCAGCGACAAGATCCGCGGCCACGGCATCCCCGAGGCGATCGAGGCGATCATGCTCGGCCGCTCGCAGCTCGACATCAAGGTGGCGATCCTGAAGCCGATCTCCTCGGCGATCTCGATCGGTACCGGCGGCCCGTTCGGCGCCGAAGGACCGATCATCATGACCGGCGGGTCGATCGGCTCGCTGATCGCGCAAGCGCTGCCGGTCAGCGATACCGAGCGCAAGACGCTGCTCGTCGCCGGCGCCGCGGCGGGGATGACGACGGTGTTCGGCACCCCGATCGCGGCGATCATGCTGGCGGTCGAGCTGCTGCTGTTCGAATGGACGCCGCGCAGCTTCGTGCCGGTCGCGGTCGCCGCGATCGTCGCCGAGGTCGGCCGCACCGCGCTCGCCATGCCCTCGCCGCTGTTCCCGTTCCACGGCGTCATGCCGATCGGCCTCGAAGGGCTCGCCGCCTGGGTGTTCATCGGCATTGCCGGCGGGCTGCTGTCGGTCGGGCTGACCCAGCTTGTCTATGCCTGTGAGGACGGTTTCCTCAAGCTGCCGATCCACTGGATGTGGTGGCCGATGATCGGCGGCCTGGTGGTCGGTATCGGCGGACTGATCGAGCCGCATGCGCTCGGCGTCGGTTACGACAATATCGCGCGGATGCTCGCCGGGGGGGCGATCCTCAAGATCGCGCTGCTGCTGCTCGTCGTGAAGGCGATCATCTGGGCGGTGGCGCTGGGATCGGGCACGTCGGGCGGCATCCTCGCCCCGCTGCTGATCATGGGCGGGGCGATGGGCGCGGCGCTCGGCGGCTGGCTGCCGGCGGCGAGCCCCGGCTTCTGGGCGCTGCTGGCGATGGCGGCGACGATGGGCGGCACGATGCGCGCGCCCCTGACCGCCACCTTCTTCGCCGTCGAGCTGACCGGCGATTCGGGCGCGCTGCTGCCGCTGATCGCCGCCTGCGCGACCGCGCACCTCGTCACCGTGCTGCTGATGAAGCGGTCGATCCTGACCGAGAAGATCGCGCGGCGCGGCCACCACATCGTCCGCGAATATCGCGTCGATCCGTTCGTGCTGACCCGGGTGAGCGAGGTGATGACGCGCGAGGTGCAGACGGTGCCCGCGTCGATGACGCTGCAGGAAGCGGTGTCGTTCCTAACCGCGCCCGAACGGCGGCACCCGAGCTTTCCGGTGGTCGATGCGGACGGGCGCGTGCTGGGCATCATCGACCCGCCATCGGTGATGGCATGGCGGCGCGCGGGCAAGCACCGCAAGGCGACGCTCGGCGAGCTTCTCGCCAGTACCAAGTTCGTCGTCGCCGAGCCCGACGAGTTCCTCGAAAGCTTGGTCGACAAGATGATGAAGGCGAACGTCGCGCACCTCCCGGTGGTCGCGGCGGGCGGCGGCGCACTGGTCGGCTATATCGGCTGGAAGGACCTGATGCGCGCTCGCCAGAAGGTGCGGACGGAGGACGAGAACCGCGCCGCCTTCCTGCCCCAGGCCATCGCCCGCCGCCGCGCTGCGAAGGGGTAGGGGCGGGGCTCAGCGCCCATCCCACATCTTCAGGAAACCCGAGCAGCCGGCAGTGATCTGCCTTGTCTGCTCGGGAATGGTGCGGTCGAGAAGACTCGAACTTCCACGGGCTTTCGCCCACAACGACCTCAACGTTGCGCGTCTACCAGTTCCGCCACGACCGCACGTGAACTGCATCCGGCGGGCGCCGGAGGCTGGCAGGCGGTCGCCCCTAGCAAAGCCCGATCGCCCGTGCAACTGGGGATCGATGTCCGGCCTCCCCGCCCTTTCCGCCGAGACGCGGCGCCTGCTGTCGCTCGCCTGGCCGGTGATGCTGACCAGCCTGAACTGGACGATCCTGCACGTCACCGACGTGGTGGTGGTCGGCCTCGTCTCGACCGAACAGGTCGCCGCGCTGGGCGCGAGCCGGACGCTGACCTATATCGTCATCGTCGCCGCGCTGTCGGGCATGTCGGGGGTGCTGGTCTTCGCCTCGCGCGCGGACGGGGCGGGCGACCTCGCCGGCACCGGGCGAGTGCTGCGCGAAGGACTGGTGCTGGCGGCGGCGATCGGGATCGGCGCCGCGGCGATGCTGCTGCTGTTCGCCGCGCCGATGCTCGAAGGGCTCGGCGTGGCGCGCGAGCTGGTGCCCGACGCCGCGCACGTCGTGCGGGTGATGGCGCTGTCCTATCCGTTTCAGCTGCTGTCGATCGCGGCGAGCTTCTTCCTCGAAGGCGTCAGCCGGCCGCGGCGAGTGATGGCGGTCAACCTTGCGGTGCTGCCCTTGAACGCGCTCGCCGCCTGGGCGCTGGCGGCAGGACGATTGGGGCTGCCCGAGCTCGGCGCGGTCGGTGCGGCGACCGCCACCGCAATCGCGTCGGGCATCGGCGCGGTGGCGATGCTGACAGCGGTGTGGACCTTGCCCGAGGCGACTCAGCGCGGCGTGCGCGACCGTTCGCGCGCGGCCTGGACGGGCGTCGGCGCGGGGGCGGTCCGACTGGCGCGGTTCGGGACGGTGCCGGCGATCGCCTCCGGCCTCGAGCTTGCCGGCTTCGCGATTCTCATCGCGCTGTCGACCGAGCTCGGCGATGTCACGGCTCACGCCTTCCAGATCGTCTTTTCGATTCACAACGTGACCTTCGGGGTTGCGCTGGGATTGGGATCGGCGGCGGGGGTGCGCAGCGGCAATGCGGTGGGCGAGGGGCGGCCGGCGGCCGCGATCCCGCGCGTCGCGATCGCCGCGGCGCTTGCCGCGATGGCGACCGCGCTGCTGGCGCTGCTGATGGTGGTGGCGCGGGCGCCGCTGGTCGCGCTGTTCCCGGCGGCCGGTGCGGTCCATGTGCTGGCGCTGGCGATCGTGCCGGCGTGGGCGCCGTTCATCTGCTTCGACGGGGTGCAGGTGGTCCTGGTCTATGCGCTGCGCTCGCTGGGCGACCAAGTGATCGCGGGAGTCAACAGCATCCTTGCGTATTTCGTGGTGACCGGCGGGGCGGGGGTGCTGCTGGTCCATCACGGCTATGGCGCGCTGGGACTGGTCTATGCCTCGGGCGCCGGGATGGTCGCGGCGGCGCTGCTCCACGGCGGGCGGTTCGCCTGGGTCGGCCGGAGGCTGAAGGCGCCCGCGCGACCGCTGCCGCGTTCGCCGTGATGCCTGCGGGTGCCTTGGCGACGTCAGATGCGCGGGCGGGGCTTGTTCCAAGGCGGCGCGTGCGGCACAGGCTGAAGCGGCCGGCGCGTGTTTTCTGCGAAGACCTTCGGCATGACGGAAGGACCCGATGGCACATATTCTGATCGTCGAAGCCCGCTTCTACGAACATCTGAACGATTTGCTGCTGGCGGGCGCGCGCGCCGCGATCGAGGCAGCGGGACATTCGCACGAAACCGTGACCGTTCCCGGCGCGCTGGAAATACCCGGCGCGGTCGCACTGGCGAGCGAAGCCGGCCGTTACGACGCCTATGTCGCGCTGGGCGTCGTGATCCGCGGCGAGACCTATCATTTCGAGATCGTCGCCGGCGAAAGCGCGCGCGGGCTGATGGCGCTCAGCATCGACGGCCTCGCGATCGGCAACGGCATCCTGACGGTCGAGGACGAGGCGCAGGCGCTCACGCGCGCACGGCCGACCGAGAAGGACAAGGGCGGTGAAGCCGCCAAGGCCGCGCTGGCGATGCTGGCGCTCAAGCACCGCTTCGGCTGATGCTGCCGGTGCTGTTCACGCCGCGGCTGATGCTGCGCCCGCTGAACGGCGAGGATTTCGAAGCCTATGCCGCATTCGCCGCCGACCCGGAACAGATGCGCTTCCTGGGCGGCGCGATGCCGCGGGAGGTCGCCTGGCGCGACCTGACGCTGCGCGCCGGCGGATGGCTGACGCGCGGCTTCTCGATGTTTTCGGTGGTCGAGCGCGCGACGGGCGCCTGGGTGGGACGGGTCGGCCCGTGGCAACCCGATGGCTGGCCGGGGACCGAGGTCGGATGGGGCGTTGCGCGCGGTTTCGCCGGGCGCGGCTATGCCCATGAGGCGGCATCCGCGGCGATGGACTATGCGGTCGATGTGCTCGGCTGGAGCGACGTCATCCACACGATCGCCCCGGACAATGTGCGATCGATCCGGCTCGCGGAACGGCTGGGATCGGTCAATCGCGGACCGACGCGGTTGCCGCCGCCGCTCGACGGCGTTCGCGTCGACGCCTGGGGCCAGACCGCAACGCAATGGCGAGCGCATCGGTCGTCCTGAAGGAGCTTGATCGCGGGCGTGAAGGCGGCGCCGGCCGGTTTCGGCTTCACCTTCAATTAAAAGGCGCTCGACAGCCGCGAAGCGCGTGGATGTCCGACCAACGCAAAAAGGGGCCGACATTGCTGTCGGCCCCCGGTCGCCGCGCCTCGATCTTCGGCGATGCCTCGAAAAGCATCGCCGCTGATCGGCGATCGGCGGCATGTCCGAACAAGGCCGCGAGGGCGCCTGGTCGGGCATTGCGGTCACCTCGGCGGGTCGTCTGCGCTCGCAAGCGAGCACCGCGTACCGGCTTCGGCAGCCTGCTCGGCTCCGCGTCGAAACGCAGCGCCTCGCCTCGGCCGCATCACCGCCGCCCGGCCCTGCCGCCCTCGCGGGCATCATTGCCGATCGGCCGCTCCACGGCCTCACGCATCGCATACTTCCCGTGAAGGGCAGCAACCATGCGCCGGATACCGTCCTTCGCGTGTTCCTGTCGCGGCCGCTTGCGCGAACGCGGGCAAAGGCTCTCGCGTGACCTGCATCCCTCGGGTCGCTCGCGCCGGTTCCGTTCGGGACCAAGACCAGCGATCCAAGTGCAAACCTGTGACGTTCCAGTGATTTCTCGCCGTTCCGTCGTTCCGTCTGCAAGGGTGATGCTGTCACTGTCGGCGAGTCGTGCCAAGCGCAAAGCGCCGCTTCCGGTCTGTGGATAACGTGGATATCGTGGACGAACGGCGGATCGGACTCGTTCGCGGGAAAGGTAAAAAACTTCGGCTGGACCTCAGTGCGTTAGCCTGCCCGCGGCGTCGTTGCCGGAGGTTCATGCAACCGCGTCTAGCCACTAAGCGTTACGCATCCGGTATCAATCACATCGAGTAAAGGGAGTATCTTCATGCGCAATTTGATGCTGGCGCTCGGCATGGCCGCAGTGGCCGCGCCCGCCGTCATTGTCCTGCCCGCGACCAGCGCGCAGGCACAGCACCACCGCTATCGCGGCCATCATCGGCACCATTACGCCTACAAGGAATGGCGGGGCCGCGACGGCCGGATGTATTGCCGCAAGACCGACGGCACGGTCGGCACGATCGTCGGCGGCGTCGCCGGCGCGCTGCTCGGCCGCACGATCGACACGCACGGCGACCGCACCACCGGCACCGTGCTCGGCGCTGCGGGGGGCGCACTCGCAGGTCACGCGATCGACAGTCACAGGACCTGCCGCTGACGTGACGGGGGCGGTGCGGCATCGGGCCGTGCCGCCGTCCGTCCAACAACAGGGATGCGTGATATGAAGACGATTATGATCGGGATCGGGGCCGCCTCGATGCTCGCGCTCGGCGCGTGCGGCGAGAACAGCTATTACGACCGGCCGGGCTATTACAGCCAGGCGCCCGCGGGCAGCTATGACGCCTATCGCCATTACCGCAACGATTCGCGCTATCATCGCCGCCACCTGTCGCGCGACGATGTCATCTATCGCGGGTCCGACGGCCGATATTACTGCAAGCACAACGACGGCACGACCGGCCTGATCGTCGGCGGGCTGGCCGGCGGCGTGCTCGGCAACCTGATCGCGCCCGGCGGCTCGGCCACGATCGGCACGCTGCTCGGCGCAGCGGGCGGCGCAGTGCTCGGCCAGGCGATCGACAAGGGCAACGCCGAGTGCGAATGACGCGCGGCTGAAGGCAGGAGCAACGGGCATGACGACACGCAGCGGATCGGCGCGGTACGAGGGGTTGGGCAAGGACGGACGCGGACACGTTTCGACTCAGTCGGGCACGCTTGCCGACCAGTTCTACGGTTTCGGAACCCGCTTCGGCGAGGACAAGGGCACCAATCCCGAAGAGCTGATCGCGGCGGCGCATGCCAGTTGCTTCACCATGGCGTTGAGCTTCGCGCTCGCCGGTCAGGGGTTCAGCGAGGGTACGCTCGAGACGACGGCCAGGGTAACGCTCGACAAGCAGGGGGAGGGGTTCGCGATCACCCGCTCCGATCTCGAGCTGACCGCGACGATCGACGGCATCGAGCCCGACCGCTTCGCCGAGATCGCTGCCGGCGCCAAGGCGAACTGTCCGGTGTCGAAGGTGCTGAACTGCGAGATCACGCTCAAACACAGCCTCAACGGCGGCTGACGGGAGCCTAGCCGCCGATTCGAGCATCGATCTGAAAAGAATGGTGCCCAGAAGAGGACTCGAACCTCCACGGGGAAACCCCCGCCAGCACCTGAAGCTGGTGCGTCTACCAATTCCGCCATCTGGGCACGGGGTAGGCCGCGCGCTCTAGGGGAGCGCGGGCGGGCTTGTCAACGCTAGATCAGCGCCAGTTCGGCGAGCTTGCCGATCAATGCGGGGGGCAGGTCGGCGACCCCGCTCGTGCCGCTGCGAAGGTCGGCCGGGGCGTCCTCCGCCTCGAGATAGCGCCAACCCTGATGCGCGCGCTTCGGTCGCACTTGAACGAGCACCAAGGCGGGATCGATGTGGATCGCGACGCGCCCCGCTTCGGCCTCGCCGAATGCGAGTATCGGCGAGCGCGCTACCAGCTGGTGCTTGATGATCCAGTAGAGCGAGCCCGTGCCGGCGATCTCCTGGTGACGCTTGGGCAGATAGCGCGTGGTGAGGACCACCGGGCCAGTTGCGGCGCGCAGCTTCAGCCGCTCGCCGAGATGCTCGACACTGGGATTGCCGAACGCGACCTTGGTGATGTGGAGCATGGCGTTCGATGTGGGTGCGGCACACCCGCGCGGCAAGTCAGCCCAGACCCCAGAGCATCGCGAGGCCCAGGAAGGAGAAGAAGCCCAGGCAGTCGGTGCAGGTCGTCACGAACACCGCCGACGAGACGGCCGGATCGATCCGCAAGCGGTCGAGCGTGATCGGCACCAGCACGCCGGCGAGGCCTGCAACGATGTTGTTGGTGAAGATCGCGAGCCCGAACACGGTGGCGAGGTCACCGCGGCCGAAGATGAAATACGAGCCGATGCCGATCAGCACGCCCAGCGCGGTGCCGTTCGCGGCGGCGATGCGCAGCTCGCGGAACACCATCCGCCAGGTGTTCGAGCTGGTCAGCTGGTTGGTGGCGAGCGCGCGCACGACGACGGCAAGCACTTGCGTTCCCGCGTTGCCGCCCATCCCGCTGACGATCCCCATCAACGCGGCGAGCAGCGCGTATTTGGCGATTTCGGCATCGAACAGATGGACCACCGACGCGGCGAGCATCGCGGTCGGCAAGTTGATGAGCAGCCACAGCAGGCGAGTGCGCACGGTCAGGCGGATCGGCTCATTGATATCGCCTTCGCCCGCGCCCGACAGCCGCAGGATGTCCTCGCCGGCTTCCTCGGAGATGATGTGGACGATGTCGTCGACCGTGATCATGCCGACCAGCCGCCCGCCGGCATCGACCACCGCGGCCGAGATCAGCGCATATTTCTGAAACCGGAGCGCGACCTCCTCCTGGTCCATGTCGACCGGGATCAGCGTCTGTTCGCGCTGCATGACATCGACCAGCTTGACCGTGCGCGGGGTCCGCAGGATCCACGACAGCTTGCACGTGCCGATCGGCCGATGGCTGGGATCGACGACGAACACCTCCCAGAAATCGGTGGTCAGCGCGTCGTCGCGGCGCAGATAATCGATGACGTCGCCGATCGTCCAATGCTCGGGCACCGCGATCAGCTCGCGCTGCATCAGGCGGCCGGCCGATTCCTCCGGATAGGACAGCGCCTCTTCGATCGCGGCGCGATCATCGGGCTCCATGGCGCGGAGCACCTCGCGCTGGTCCTCGGCATCGAGATCCTCGATGATCGCGACCGCATCGTCGGTGTCGAGCTCCGACGCGATGTCGGCGACCTGGTGCGGCTCCAGCGCGTCGATCAGGTCCTCGCGCACATAATCGTTCATCTCGGCGAACACGTCGCCGTCGAGCAGGTCCGGGATCGCCTGCGCGAGCGCGGGGCGCTGCTCGGCCGGAGTCAGCTCGAACAGGTCGGCGATGTCGGCGGGATGGAGCGGCTCGACCAGCGTGCGCGCGTCTTCGGGCCGGCCCTGCTCGACCGCGTCGAGCACCGCCCGGACGAATTCGGGCTTGAGGCGGTCGTCCTCGTCGAGCTGAGTCGATTCGACCTCGGCTTCCGGGTTGAGTTCGGTCTCGCTCATCGGTCGACCTCCGGCCCGGGGTTGCTCGCGTCCTCGTCCCTCTAGCCGCACGCGCTGCCGATGCCAACGCCCGATGGTTTGCCAGCGCGGGCAAGCGCGGCTAGGGCGGCGGCCGAGCACCCTCTCCGTTCGCCCGCGCCTGCCGAAGGGCGCCTTGCAAAGGAAACGCCATGCCCGACACTCCCGAAACGCTGACAATGACGCTCGACGGCGGCGACGTCACGATCAAGCTGCGCCCCGACCTCGCACCCCAACATGTCGAGCGCATCGCGACTCTTGCCAACGAAGGCTTTTACGACGGCGTGGTGTTCCATCGCGTGATCCCCGACTTCATGGCGCAGGGCGGCGATCCGACCGGCACCGGCACGGGCGGGTCGGACAAGCCCGATCTGCCGGCCGAATTCTCGAAGGAACCGCACGTCCGCGGCACCTGCTCGATGGCGCGGACGATGAATCCGAACAGCGCCAACTCGCAATTCTTCATCTGCTTCGACGATGCGCGCTTCCTCGACGGCCAATACACCGTGTGGGGCGAGGTGACCGACGGCATGGACCTGATCGACGCGCTGCCCAAGGGCGAGCCGCCGCGCGAGCCGGGCAAGATCGTCAAGATGCGCGCCGGATGACGTGATCTCCAGCCCGGGCGGGCAGGGCCCGGCGAGGTCTCGGCATTGCGAACGCAGCATATTCGGCGCAGACCGTACGCCGGAGGGGCTGTCCATGGGCTATGTCGAACCGCGCACCGCACGCCATCGCATCGAAATGGTCGAAGGCGCCGAGCATTTGTGGATTCCGTTCCGGCGGCAAGTCTTCGTCATGCTGTTCGTGCCGGTGTGGCTGATCTTCTGGACGGTCGGCGGAGTCATGGCGTTCTCGCAGCTGATTGCCACCGGAGACGTCTTTCTGGCGCTTTGGCTGATCGGCTGGGCAATCGGCTGGGTATTTGCCGCGTCCATGCTGATATCGCAGGTCGGCGGCGAACGGATACGCGTCGTGAATGGCGATCTCGAGGTGCGGCGGGGCTGGCGCCGCCTGGGTCGGACATGGCGCTATCGCGGCACGGCGATCCGCAATCTCGTTGGCTGGGACGGCTCGTTTGACTGGTTCGGCGGGTTCAGGGCGCCGATGCCCTTCTTCATGCGGCCGCGTACGGGAGCGGTGAAGTTCGATTACGGCGCCGACAGCGTGTATCTGGGCGAAGGCATCGATGCGCCGGAGGGCCGTCAAGTCGCCGACTGGTTGGTTCGCCGGCTGCCCCGCAGCGCCGGCGACATCGCCTGAGTCCTCATTTCTCCTCCAGCACCCGGATCGCCCAGTCGTGGAACAGGCGAACCGGGCGCTGCGTCAGCGCGCGGGGACGGCAGACGAACCAGTAGCTATAGGGACTGTCGACGTCGATATCGAACAACCGGACGAGACGGGGATCGCTGGCGTCGTCGAAATGGCTTTCGTGCATGAAGGCGACGCCGAGCCCCTGCGCCGCGGCTTCGAGCATCAGCGCGCCGGAATCGAAATGATCGATCGCCGCCGGCTCGATATCGGCGAGCCCCACCGCGCGCCGCCAGGCGGTGAAAGTGTCGGGCATGTCGCGGTGCAGCATAACCGTCAGCCCCGAGAGCTGCTCCGGCCGGGTGATCGGATCGGGCCCTTCGGCCAGCGTGCGCGCGGCGATCGCATAAACGCGGTTGCGGTCGAGCCGCCGCGCGTAGAGCGCCGGATCGATCGAGCGGGCGAGCGCGATCGCCACATCGACGCCGTCGCCGAGCCGGGTGAGGCCGTGGCTGGTGGTGTCGATGTCGAGATGCAGCTCGGGATGTCGCGCGCGCAGATCGCCGAGGTACGGGAACAGCTTCTGCGAGGCATAGAGCGGCAGGATGCTGAGCCTGAGGCGGAGCACCTCGGCCGGGCTGGTCATCGCCTCGACCGCGTCGGACAATTGGTCGAGCGCGGAGGAGACCTGCGCGAGCAGCCGCTCGCCGTCCTCGTTGAGCACCATCGCCTGGTGGCGCCGCTCGAACAGCGGGCGGTCGATAAAGCGCTCGAGCGCCTGGACGCGGCGGCTGAGCGCAGGCGGCGACAGCGCGAGCTCCTGCGCCGCGGCCTTGATCGAGCCGAGGCGCGCGACGGCGACGAACGCCTCGATCGCGGTCAACGGGGGCAGGCGGCGCATAGGGCATCCTCTTGTGCAGTGCGTCACGAACGACCGTAATCAGACAAATATGCGCGTCTCGCGCCCGAGTGCCAGCCCCGAATTGCAAAAATTGCAATTCAAATGGTTCTTTTCGCACTTGCACAAAAATACGCTGCGCCGCACATAGGGCAGGCCTTTCAGGCATCCTCTCCTAAAAACTCACGGGCCGGCCCCTCGGGGCTGGCCCTTTTTTTGTGCTCCGCCGATGCTCGGCTCCGCGGTTGCCGCACCAGCCCGCCCGGCACCGCAAAGCAAATACGCCCCGCCATCTCGCAAAGCGGGAACCGTAATCCTATCTGCCGCGCTTCATCGAAGCGACTCCGTCAGACAGGACCCAGCCCATGGCCGACGCCGAAAGCCCCCCGCCGCGCAAGCTCCAGGTCGCCAACGCCCGGCCGGAGGATTCGGGGCGCGGGCTCGCGCATCTGCCGCGCGCAATCATGGCGGCGATGGGGCTCGCCGAGGGCGACGTGATCGAGATCGTCGGCAAGCGCACCACTCCGGCGCGCGCGGTCTACCCCTATTCCGAGGACGAGGGGCTGGAGATCGTCCGCCTCGACGGGCTGCAGCGCGCCAACGCCGGCGCCGGCTCGGGCGAGTTCGTCGAAATCCGCCGCGCCGAATCGAAGCCGGCGACGCGCGTCGTGTTCGCGCCCGCGCAGCAGAACCTGCGGCTGCAGGGCTCGACCAACGCCTTGAAGCGCACCTTCGTCGGACGCCCGCTGTGCCAGGGCGACATCGTCGCCACCGCCGGGCAGCAGCGAGTCGACAACATCCCGCCCAACGTCCAGCAATTCCTCCGCGCGCCGGCCTATGCGCTGCAGGAGATCCGGCTCGCGGTGGTGTCGGCGAGCCCCAAGGGCATCGTTCATATAGACGAAAATACTGAAGTTGAACTTCGCCCCGAATATGAGGAGCCGGAGCAGTCGCGCCGCGCCGACGTCACCTATGACGATATCGGCGGGATGGGCGCGACGATCGACCAGCTGCGCGAGATGGTCGAGCTGCCGCTGCGCTATCCCGAGCTGTTCCAGCGCCTTGGGGTCGATCCGCCCAAGGGGGTGCTGCTCCATGGCCCGCCCGGCACCGGCAAGACGCGCCTCGCGCGCGCGGTCGCCAACGAATCGGCCGCCGAGTTCTTCCTGATCAACGGCCCCGAGATCATGGGCTCGGCCTATGGCGAATCGGAGCAGCGGCTGCGCACGGTGTTCGAGGAGGCGGCCAAGGCGGCGCCGTCGATCGTGTTCATCGACGAGATCGATTCGATCGCCCCCAAGCGCGGCCAGGTGTCGGGCGAGGCGGAAAAGCGCCTCGTCGCGCAGCTGCTGACGCTGATGGACGGGCTGGAGGCGCGCGCCAACCTGGTCGTCATCGCCGCGACCAACCGGCCCGAGGCAATCGACGAGGCGCTGCGACGCCCCGGCCGCTTCGACCGCGAGATCATCGTCGGCGTTCCCGACGAGCGCGGCCGGCGCGAGATCCTGGGCATCCACACGCGCGGGATGCCGCTCGACGCCAAGGTCGATCTCGACGCGCTCGCGCGGACCACCTACGGCTTCGTCGGTGCCGACATCGCGGCCTTGACGCGCGAGGCGGCGATCGAGGCGGTGCGGCGGATCATGCCCCGGCTCAACCTCGAGGACGGCACGATCCCGCCCGAGGTGCTCGACACGCTCGCCGTCACCCGCGACGATTTCATGGAGGCGCTGAAGCGCGTCCAGCCCTCGGCGATGCGCGAGGTGATGGTGCAGGCGCCGCAGGTCCGCTGGGCCGATATCGGCGGCCTCGATTCTGCGCAGGAGCGCCTCAAGGAAGGCGTCGAGCTGCCGCTCAAGGACCCCGACGCGTTCCGCCGCCTCGGCATCCGTCCGGCCAAGGGCTTCCTGCTCTACGGCCCGCCGGGCACCGGCAAGACCCTGCTCGCCAAGGCGGTTGCGCGCGAGGCGGAGGCGAATTTTATCGCCACCAAATCGTCCGACCTGCTCAGCAAATGGTATGGCGAGAGCGAGCAGCAGATCGCCCGGCTGTTCGCCCGCGCCCGTCAGGTCGCGCCGACGGTCATCTTCATCGACGAGATCGATAGTTTGGTGCCGGCGCGCGGCGGCGGGCTCGGCGAACCGCAGGTGACCGAGCGCGTGGTCAACACGATCCTCG
>DASTWI010000062.1:0-2130 GCA_035776635.1 Sphingomonas sp.
GTGCCGCCCTTGGCGTCGCCGTGGATGCGGCCCTTGAACGCCTTGCGGAACTTGGTGCGTTTCGGTTGCAGCATTTTCTCTTATCCCAACCTTAGCGGCGATCGTCGCGCGCCGGGCGCACGCCCGAGGTCTGCGCTTCCATCATCAGCCGGTCCTGCGCCATCGGATCATGGCCGAGGATTTCGCCCTTGAAGATCCACACCTTGACGCCGCACACGCCATAAGCGGTGTGCGCCTCGGCCTCGGCATAATCGACGTTGGCGCGCAGCGTGTGCAGCGGCACGCGGCCCTCGCGATACCACTCCGTCCGCGCGATCTCGGCGCCGCCGAGACGGCCGCCGCAGGTGATCCGGATGCCCTCGGCGCCGAGACGCAGCGCCGACTGCACCGCGCGCTTCATCGCGCGGCGGAAGGCGATGCGGCGCTCGAGCTGGTCGGCGACGCCCTGCGCGACGAGCTTGGCGTCGATCTCGGGCTTGCGGATTTCGACGATGTTGAGGCTGACGTCCGACGAGGTCATCGACGCCAGCTTCTTGCGAAGCTTTTCGATGTCCGCGCCCTTCTTGCCGATGATGACGCCGGGCCGCGCCGCATAGATCGACACGCGGCACAGCTTGGCCGGACGCTCGATCACCACCTTCGAGATCGCGGCCTGCGGCAGCGTCTCGAGTATGTACTTGCGGATCTTGAGGTCCTCCATCAGGAGCCGGCCATAGTCGGCGCCCTCGGCGAACCAGCGGCTGTCCCAGGTGCGGTTGATCTGCAGACGCAGGCCGATCGGATTGCTCTTCTGACCCATTATGCTTCTTCCTGCTCGCGGACGACGATGCGAAGCCGCGAGAACGGCTTCAGGATGCGCGTCGACTTGCCGCGGCCGCGGGTGGCGAAACGCTTCATGGTGATCGACTTGCCGACCGACGCCTCGGCGACGACGAGCGCGTCGACGTCGAGATTGTGGTTGTTCTCGGCGTTCGCGATCGCGCTGGCGAGGACCTTGCGCGCATCGACCGCCATCGCCCGCTTCGAGAAAGCGAGGATGTTGAGCGCCTCGTCGGCCTTCTTGCCGCGGATCAGGCCGGCGACCAGGTTGAGCTTCTGGGCCGAGCCGCGAATCTGCGTCGCGACGGCCAGCGCTTCCTTGTCACCCACGCGGCGCGGAGCTGCTTGCTTCGACATCAGCGCTTACCCTTCTTGTCGGCGGCGTGGCCGGGGAAGTAGCGCGTCGGCGCGAACTCACCCAGCTTCATGCCGACCATGTCCTCGTTGACCGAGACCGGCACGAACTTGCGGCCGTTATAGACGTTGAAGGTCAGGCCGACGAACTGCGGCAGGATCGTCGAACGACGCGACCAGGTCTTGATCGGCGCGCGGCCGCCCGAATCCTGGGCAGCCTCGGCCTTCTTGAGCAGGTGCAGGTCGACGAACGGACCTTTCCAGACGGAACGGGCCATGACTTACCTCTTCTTCTTGGCGTGACGCGACCGGATGATCATCTTGTCCGTCGCCTTGTTGTTCCGGGTGCGGGCACCCTTGGTCGGCTTGCCCCACGGGGTGACCGGATGACGGCCGCCCGAGGTCCGGCCTTCACCACCGCCGTGCGGGTGATCGACCGGGTTCTTGGCGACGCCGCGGGTCAGCGGACGCTTGCCCATCCAGCGCGAGCGCCCTGCTTTACCGAAGTTCTGGTTCTGGTTGTCGGGGTTCGACACCGCGCCCACCGTCGCCATGCAATCGCTGCGGATGTAGCGCTGCTCGCCCGAGTTCAAGCGAACCATCACCATGCCGCGATCGCGACCGACGACCTGGGCATAGGTGCCCGCCGAGCGCGCGATCTGGCCGCCCTTGCCGGGCTTCATCTCGACATTGTGGACGATGGTGCCGACCGGCATCTGGCCGAGCTCCATCGCGTTGCCCGGCTTCACGTCGGCCTTCTTGGCGGCGACCACCTTGTCGCCCGCGGCAAGCCGCTGCGGCGCCAGGATATAGGCCAGCTCGCCGTCCTCATACTTCACCAGCGCGATGAACGCGGTGCGGTTGGGATCGTATTCGAGCCGCTCGACCGTGCCTTCGACGTCCCACTTGCGACGCTTGAAGTCGATGAAGCGATAGCGCTGCTTGTGGCCGCCGGCG
>DASTWI010000063.1:0-17779 GCA_035776635.1 Sphingomonas sp.
CGTTACCGAAGGGGTGGGGGCGCAAAAGGTTAGACGAACAGAACGGGTCACGAAGGGAGTTTCGTTGATCGATCGCGAAGGGTAGACGACGCATCGAATTGAAACCGCTCACTTGTGGCAGTCCTGCCGGGCCCACCATCGTTGCGCCTTGCGCGAGGCCCTCACGCCGGGCTAAGCGCCGCGCCAGGTCGGGGAGTAGCGCAGCCTGGTAGCGCATCTGCTTTGGGAGCAGAGGGTCGCAGGTTCGAATCCTGTCTCCCCGACCAATATCAGGGACTTGGCGCATCTTTTCGGAAGACGGCCGCCGCCTTTACTCTTGTCGAATCCGGCGATGCGTCATGCTCAGCATCGCGGCGGGCAGGAACAGGAGGACGAGCGGAACCGCGGCAGTGAGGCCGAAGATGATGGCGGTGGCGAGCGGCCGCTGCAGGCCGGCGCCGCGGCTGATGCCGAGCGCGAGCGGGCTCAATGTGAGGATCGCGATCAGCGCGGACATCAGGATCGGCCGCAGCCGCTTGGCGCCCGCCTGTCGCAATGCGGCGAAATCGACCGGGCTGGCACGGTCGATTTCGGCGAGGAAGAAGATCACCAGCTCGGTCACCATGCCGACCACCATGGTCAAGCCCATCAAGGCGGAGATGTCGAGCTCGATCCCGGTGATCCATAGGCCCAGCAGCACCGCCGCGGCCGACATCAGCACGGTCACGATCGCGGCGAACGTCCAGACCAGCCGCTCGAACAGGAAGGTCAGCAGCAATGCGCTGAGCAGCAATGCGGCGGCAAACACCGTCGCCAGGTCCGCGAAGCTCTGCTGTTGTTGGGCGTAGAGGCCGCCGTAATCGACGCGGATCGACGCGGGGAGATGGAGCGCGGCGACCTTGGCCCGCACCGCCTTCATTGCCGAGCCGAGGTCGCGGCCCTCGAGGCGCGCGGTAACACCGATGAACGGCGCTAGATCCTCGCGGGTGAGCTGCTTCTGCCCGGCTTCGACGGTAACCGTCGCGACCTGCGACACGCGTACGGCGTGGCCGTCGGGCGCGACCAGCGTCAGCCGCCCGAGTTCGTCGGCGCGCGCCCGCAAGTCGGCAGGCGCACGCACGCGCACCGTGACGAGTTGCTCGCCGATGCGGACCTGAGTTGCCGGCGTCCCGCCGATCATCGTTTCGAGCTGACTGGCGATACTGTCGGGATCGAGCCCCTGCAGCGCCGCGCGGCCGGGGTCGACCTTGATGGCGATCGCATCGCCGGCGACACGCAGGCCGTCCACGACCTCGACGACCCCGGAGATGGTGCCGATCGCATCGCCGACACGCTTTGCTGCCTGCTCCAGCTGGGCGGGATCATCGCCGAACAGCTTGACCTCGATCGGCTGCGGTACTGCGGTCAGATCGCCGATCAGATCCTCCATCAGCTGCGCGGTCTCCACGTCGATGCCGGGCACCTTCGCCTCAACACGTTGACGAATGTCGGCCATCACGGCCTCGATCGGCCGGCGCGAGCCGCCCTTGAGGCGGATGAAGTAATCGCCCTCGTCGGCCTCGGTGAGGCCGCCGCCAAGCTGGAGCCCGGTGCGACGCGAATAGCTCGCGACCTCGGGCGTCGCCAAGATTTCATGCTCGACTTGGCGGAGGATGCGATCGGTATCGCTGAGCGCGGCGCCGGGCTGGGCGGTATAGTCGAGGATGAAGCCGCCTTCGTCCATCTGCGGCATGAAGCCCGACGGGACGTGACTGTAGGCAAGATACCCTAACACCGCGAGGGCAAGCGCCAGAAAAACCGCGAACAGTCGCGGTCGCGCCAGCGAGCGGTCGAACGCGCGGGCGTACCCGCTGCCCAGCCGGCCCATGAAACCGCCCGCCTTCTCGGCTGCCTCGGCGTCCCGATCGCGGAGCCAATGCGCCGAGACGAGCGGGATGATGAAGCGTGCGTAGAGGAGTGACAGGCCGAGCGCGGCGACCATCGTCAATGCCAGCGCCTTGAAGAAGCCGCCGGTGACGCCGCTGATGAAGGCAAGCGGCAGGAATACGATGACCGTCGCCGAGGTCGAGCCAACCAGCGGCCGCCCCATCTCGCGCGCGGCGGCAAGAATGCCGCACACACTCCGCGCGTTGCCTTCCTGCATCCGCCGCACGATGTGCTCAAGCATCACCACCGCGTCGTCGACCACCAGCCCGACCGCGGCGGCCATCCCGCCCAGCGTCATCATGTTGAAGCTCATGCCCGCCGCCAGCAGCACCAGGCAGGTGCCGGCGAGCACGGCAGGCAGCATCAGTCCGGTGATGACCATCAGCCGGCCCGAGCGCAGGAAAAGGAACAGCACGAATCCGGCGAGTAGAGCGCCGAGCAGGATCGCGTCGCGCACTGCGTTGGCGGCGCCGGTGACCAGTTCCGACTGGTCGTAGAACGGCGTCACCTGCACGCTCGGCGGCAGCCCGAGCGTCTTGAGCCGCGCGCTCACGTCCTTGACGACACGCACGGTGTCACCGCGCAGCGATTGGCGGACGTTGACCAGCACCGCGGGCCGGCCGTTCGAGGTGACCGCAGTGAAGGCCGGCTCGGCGGCCGGCGTGATCGTCGCGACCTCGCCGAGCGTGACGACGCCGACGCCGGCCGGTCCGGCCGCCGTGCCGGAGCTCGCGCCGCCGCTCCGGCTCGCCGCCATGATCGGCGTCGCGGCGAGATCAGCCATCGATGCGATGCGGTTCTGTGCCAGCACCAGATAGAGCCGATGGCGATCCTCGATCCGGCCCAGCCCGCGCACGACATTGGCCTTGCCGAGCGCGGTGGCGATAACGTCGAGGCTGAGCCCGAGCGCCTGCGCCCGTGCCGGGTCGACATCGACCGCGAACTCGCGGGGTGATCCACCGAGGACGTCGACCGCGGCGACGCCTTGCACCGCCGTCAGCGCCGGGCGCACCTTGAGCTCGGCGATTTGGCGCAGCGCCTCCTGGTCGAGCGTCCGCGAGGTCAGCGCGATGCCGAGCACCGGGAAGATCGTCGGGTCCGATCGGCGTACGTCGAACCGGGTGCCGGCCGGCAGATCGGGGAGCACCGTCGCCAGCGCGCCTTGCGTCGCGAGCGTCGCCGCGACCATGTCTTCACCCCACGGGAAGTTGAGCGCGACTTCGGCCGAGCCGCGACTGGTGGTCGAGCGGATCTTCGAGACGTCGGGAACCGAGCGGAGCGCAAGCTCGATTGGCCGCGTGATCTCGGCAGTCATCTGGGCGGCATCGCGCTCGCCGGCGTCGATCGATACGACGACACGCGGATAGCTGATGAAGGGAAACAAGCTGACCGGCAGCTTCAACGCCGCCACGACTCCGCCCAGCGTCAGCAGCAGTGCCGCGAGCCACAACGCGCGCGCATGATCTGCCAGCGAGCGCTTCACCGGGTGCGGACCTTCACGCCGTCATCGACCGCCGTGCCGCCCTCGATCACGACCTTGTCGCCGGCCGCCACACCCTTGGTGATCGCGATGCGGTCGCCGCTCGTCGCGCCGGTAACGACGTCGTGACGATGCGCGACACCACCGGCGACGACATAGACATAGGGCTGGCCGCCATCGTCGAGCAGCGCAGCGTAGGGAACGGTCAACGCACTGCCGCTGCCGCCGGTGACCACTGTGCCTGTCAACGTCTCGCCCGCGGCGATGCCGGCGTTGCCCGGCAGCGCCGCATAGACCGAGGCGAGCCGAGTCTGCGGATCGACCACGGGATCGACCGACTGCACCGCAACCTCGATCGGAGCGGCGCTTTCGCTTGGCCTGATGCGGATCGGCGTGCCGGGATGAACGTCGCGGGCGACCGCCGGATCGGCGCCGAAACGCGCGCGCAGGTCGCCGAGCCGCGCGATCGTCGCGACGGTGGTCCCAGACGGCACGAGGTCGCCCGGCTGACTGGCGATCGTCTGCACGACGCCCGCCGCAGGCGCGCGCAACGTCAGTCGGGCGGTGCGTCTGCGCATCGAGACGAGCAGCGCGTCGGCGCTTTGCGCGGCGGCACGCGCGGTCTCGACGTCGGCATCGCTCGCCAGCCCGTCGCCACGCAGGCGTTGCGCGCGAGCATAGGCCTGGTCGGCGACGCGCGCGTCCGACGCCGCCTTGGCGAAGTCGGCGCTTGTCGCCGGGCTCGGCGTCAGCGCCACCACCGTCGCGCCGGCCGCGACATGCGTCCCGACCGGGGCGGCGATCCGCGCCACCGTCGCCTCGGCGGGCGCGGCGAGCGCGATCGTTCCCGACGGCCCGGCGTCGGCGGTGCCATAGAGCGTCACCGTCTCATGCACCGGCCCCTGCTCGACCGTGCCGAGCGTGACCAGCGCCACCGGCTCGGCGCTGTTGTCGGCCTGGTCGGCACCGCCCGAGCAGGCAACCAGCAGCAGCGGCGAAAGGAGCGTCAGGCGGATCAGTGCGGCCATGTTTGTCTCGGGGTTCCGGTGAGGAGTTCCAGCGCGATCGTCTGTTCGCGGATCGCTTCGTCGTCTTGCGCGAGGAGCGTCTGCTTGTCCCGCAGCGCCTGTTCGGCGGTCTCGGCGCTTGCCGCTGCGAGATCGCCGCGCGCCGCCGCGCGCCGGCTTGCCGCGGCGAAGCGTTCGAGCGACGGCAGGTCGGCAAGGATCGCGGCGCGTTGTCGCCTGGCGACGGCGATGCCGTCCACCGCGGCGGCGATTTCGGCGCGAGCCTGGAAAAGGCGCGCGTCATATTCGGCCCTCAGTTGGCCGCGCGTCGCACGCTCCACGGCGATGCCGCCACGGTTGCGGTTCCACAGCGGCAGCGTGAAGTCGACCGTCGGGCCGACGATCAGGTTGCCGGTGGTATCGCGCGTCGCGGCGATCGACAGGTTAAGTGCTGGGAACTGGTCGAGGATCGCCTTGTGAACCGCTGCTTCTTCGGCGGCGTAGCCGGCGCGCAGCGCCGCGAGATCGGCTCGCCTGGCGCGTGCCAGCGCAAACAGCGCAGCGGCATCGGGTGGCGGAGGCGGCAGTGCGGTGTCGGTGAGGCGCAGCTCCGTCGTCGGCCGCAGTCCGAGCAGCTTGTCGAGGTCGAGCCGGGCGGCGTCGAGATCGCGTTCGTCGCTGGCGAGCTTGGCTTCGGCGTCGGAGGCAGCGGTTCGCGCCGCCTGTCCGCGGTCGCCGGCGAAATCGCCGCGCCCGACCGCGTCGAGCGTGCGTCCCAGTAGAGACCGCTGAGCGGTTGCGGTCTGCCGGTCGAGTGCGACCACGGCTTCCAGCCCGGTAATCTTGACCGCCTGGATTCGCGCCTGACCGGCGGTCTGCCATTCCGCCCAGGCGAGGTCGAGCCGTACTTGCCGCGCCGCAGCCTGGGCCTGTGCGACCCGGACGCCGCGCGCGCGCAGCGCGTTGATATCGAGCCCTAGCGCTCCGGCGATCTCGGCGAGGGGATCGGGGCCCGTCAGCACCGGGTGCGCCCCGATGCTGAACGTGGGATCGGGGAGAAGGCGGGCAGCGAAGACCTGCGCATCATTGACGTCGGCCTTGGCGCGCGCGGCCTTGAGGTCGGGGTTGGCGATCACCGCGATCGTCGCCACCGCATTGGGGTCGAGCGGCGCGGCGAGGTCAATCGTCGTCGGCGTCAGATAGGGGCGGTCGATCGTCGCCGCCGCTTGGCTCAGCGTCGCCGACGTTGGCGCATCGAGCACCGGCGGCGTGTCGCTCAGCGGATGCGGCGTGTAGCGCGCGCAAGCCGCGAGCGGCAGGAGCAGCATGGGGGTCCAGACCCGTTTCATTGCGGACACCTCGGCAGCGCAATCGTCACAATCAGGCCCGGCCGGTTGTCGTCGATGGCGACATCGCCGCCATGCGCCTGCGCGACCGCAACGACGAGGTTGAGGCCGAGGCCGTGTCCCGGGGTGCCGCGGCTATTGTCCAGCCGGGCAAAGCGATGCACGATCCGAGCACGATCGGCCGGCGCCACGCCGGGGCCGTCGTCGGCGACCGTCAGACGAATCGTTTCCCCACCGGCGACCGCCGCGACGTGGATGGTGGTGCCCGCCGGAGTATGGTTCTGCGCGTTGTCGAGCAAGTTGATCAGCGCCTGGGCAAGCAGCTCGCGGTCACCACGCAGCACGAGGCCGTCGGCGACATCGCAGGCCAGCGTCCGGCCACCGTCGGCGATCGCCGGTGCGTAGCTGTCGCACAGGTCGCGCACCAGATCGGTGATGTCGACAGGGCCGAAGGTGCGTTTCAGCGCGCCGGCCTCGACCTCCGAAATGCGCAGGATCGCCGCGAACAGCTTGAGCAGTTCGTCGCTCCGCGTGATCGCCTGCTCGAGCCCGCTGCGATAGGCGGCGGGATCGCGGGGACCTTCGAGCGCTTCCTCGAGCTGGTTGCGTAGCCTTGCCAGCGGCGTGCGGAGGTCGTGCGCGACATCGCTCGATACCTGGCGGAGGTTTTCGAGCAATTGCGCGATGCGATCGAGCATCGCGTTGAGTGCCAGGGCGAGCTGATCGAACTCGTCGGCGCGCGCGCCTACCGGCATCCGCCGGTCGAGGTCGCCGGCGACGATCGCCCGCGCCGGTGCGCTGAGGCGCCCGAGCCGCGCGCGCAGATAGCCCCCAAGCAGCAGCGCGGTGCCGATTCCGAGCACCACGATCGTTCCGAAGGCGATACCGAACAAGCTGAGGATGGTGCGGTCGAGGCGTTCGATGTCCTCTGCATCCTGCGCAACGACAAGACGATAGCCGCCTGGCAGATCGGTCGCCAGCGCACGCGCGGGGTCGGGACCCTCCCGTGGATCGACGAACACGATATCGGCGAAGCCGGCGCCGGGTCGCCCCGTCGCGAGCCGGCCGGCGATGCGCCGTCCGCGCGCGTCGAACAGGGCATAGCCATAGCCGTTGGTCGCGCTCGATTGCTCGCGCGCACCGATCGCCTCGACGAGATCGCCGAGCCCTTCGGCGCGATAGCTCGTGACGAGGTCGCGAGTCTCGGCGGCGATCCCGCTGTCCTGCTGACGACGGAAATTGGCGTCGGCGGCGACATAGACGATCGCGCCGAGCAGGACGATCGCCAACGCAAAGCCGGCCGAATAGGTGAAGGCGATGCGATAGGCCGCGCTCCGCATCAGCCGGATCATGCGCGCATCCGATAGCCGATGCCGCGCAGCGTCTCGATCGGATCGGTCTCGAACCCGGTGTTCAGTTTCGCGCGCAAGCGGCTCAGATGACTTTCGACGATATTGGTTTGCGGGTCGAAATGGAAATTCCAGACCTGCTCGAGGAACATGGTCCGCGTCACCACCTTGCCGGCGTGGCGCATCAGCACCTCCAGCAGCGCGAATTCGCGCGGCTGAAGATGAACCTCCCGCCCGCCGCGCCGTACCTCGCGCTTGAGCACGTCGAGACTCGTGTCGCCGACCTCCAGCCGGGTCGCCGCCTCGCTGATCGGTGGTCGCCGCCGCAGCGCGGCAAGCCGCGCGGCGAGCTCGACGAAGGCGAAGGGCTTGACCAGATAATCGTCGGCACCGGCGTCGAGGCCCGAAACGCGGTCCGCGATCCCGCCCAATGCGGTCAGCATCAATACCGGCGCCGTCACGCCGCTCGAGCGCCAGCGCTTCAGGATTTCGACGCCGCCGAGACCGGGAAGCATCCGGTCGAGGACGATGACGTCGAACGATTCGGCGGCGCCGAGATGCAGTGCGTCCTCGCCGTTTGCGACACGCGTAACGACATGGCCGAGCTCGCCGAGCCCACGCTCGACGAACCGGGCCGTGTCGGTGTCATCCTCGGCGATCAGGATGCGCATTCGATCGGTCAATCCTTGTCGTGGGAACCTTCATACGAATTTTCGATGATCTTGCCCGTATTTGGATCGACGCCGATCTCGTGGATCCGGTTGCCCTGGCGGATGTCGAAGGAATAACGCCACGCGCCGTTCTCCTTTTCGTATTCCGCTTCGACGGCCTTGCCCGGGGCGGCTTTGAGGGCGATCGCTTCGGCCTGTGCCTTGGTCAGCCGTGCCGGCGGGCCGGCGTGCTGCGCCGCGATTGCCGTGCCCGCGGCGAGCATCGCCACCGGAAGGAAGACGAAGGGGGAGGTCAGTCGCATTGTCATTCTCCTGCACTCGAGCCGTCATGGGCTCGGGCACATGTCTAGCGACCTTAGATTGGCTCAGGCTGAAGCGGGGTATAAATATTCCCAATGTTCCTGAACGATGGATGGCGAGCCTTGACGGCGGACTACGCCGACAAGGCATGGCCCGCGTGTCAATGGCCAGCGCGTAAGGAGCTGTTTCTTGGGAAGGGTGGTGGACGCACTAGGGCTCGAACCTAGGACCCGCTGATTAAGAGTCAGCTGCTCTACCAACTGAGCTATGCGTCCATGCCGATCGAAAAAGCGGCGGCCGCGTGGGACCGTCCGTCGATTGGAGGGCGCCGGTTAGCATCGGTTTTTGGCGATTGCAAACCTGTTTTTGATGGCAGGTCGGCCGGCACCGTAACAATCAAAAGCGCGGCTTTATCCGGCTCTGGCGGTCGATCGACATCAGGATGCCGAGGCAGATGAGGACCGTCATCTGTGCCGAGCCGCCGAAACTGACCAGCGGCAGCGGGATGCCAACCACCGGGGCAAGGCCCATCACCATGCCGAGATTGATCGCGACGTAGAAGAACAGGGTCGAGGCGAGCCCCGCCGCCGCCAGCCGTCCAAATCGCGTGGGCGCGGCGAGCGCGACGCGGATGCCCCAGAGGATTACCGAGAAAAAGGCGATGATCAGCAGCACACCGCCGACCAGCCCCCATTCCTCCGCCATCGTGGCGAAGACGAAATCGGTATGGCCCTCGGGCAGGTAATCGAGGTGGCTCTGCGTGCCGTTGAGGAAGCCCTTGCCGAGCACTCCGCCCGAGCCGATCGCGATCTTCGACTGGCTGATGTGATAGCCCAGGCCCAGCGGATCGCGGCCGGGATCGAGGAAAATCATGATGCGGTCGCGCTGGTAGCCGTGCAGCAGGAAGTTGATCGCGAGCGGCGCCGCCACCGCTGCCGCCAGCGCCCCGCCGACGAACAGTCGCAGCGGCACGCCGGCGAGGAACATGACGATAACGCCGCTGAACACCACCATCAGCGCGGTGCCGAGATCGGGCTGATGAGCGATCAGCGCGGCCGGGAACAGGATCATCACCGCCGGCACCCAGACGGCGACGAAGCGGCGCGTCTCGCTGGGCGGCATCATGTCGTAGAACATCGCGACCGCGAGCACGATGACCGGCTTCATGAACTCCGAAGGCTGCAACTGGAACGGTCCGATGCCGAGCCAACGCTGTCCGCCACCGCGCACTGCGCCGATCAGTTCGACCAGGATCAGGAGGACGATGAGAATTGCATAGGCCGGCAGCGCGCCGCGCCGCCACACCCATTCGGGCACGCGCGACAACACCAGCGCGCCGGTGAGAAAGACGAGGAACCGCACGCCTTGCGACAGCGCCCAGGGCCTCAAATGCCCGCCGGCGGCCGAATAGAGCACGACCAGCCCGAACCCGCCGATCGCCAGTACCGTCAGGATCACCCGCCACGGAATCTGCGCGAACGGCGCGGGGATGAAGTCGGGGCGGGTCATTCGTCGCCGTCCGGAGATCCCGCCTCGGCGGGAGTGCCCGGCGCGGCGCTGTTGGCGACCGCCTCGGCCGCCGCGCTGCTCGCCGCGGTTGCCTTGACAACGGCATTCGAGCTGGTCGCGGCGCCCGCATCGGTCTTGGTCGACAGCAGGGCGGGAAGCTGATGGGCAGCGCGCCACGCCACCTCCTGCTCGTTCATGCGGGTGCGGATATCGCCGCCCCAGGTCGGCTCGATCTCAGCGAGCGATTTCAGCGCGCGGTCGCGGTCGAACAGGTACGTCATGATATCGCGCCCGGTCGCTGGCGTGTCGAGGTTGCCGATCAGGTGCCCATTGTGCTCGAGCACGATGCCGGCGGCGTAGCGCGGGTTGTCGGCCGGGGCGAAGCAGATGAACAGTGCGTGTTCGCGCAACTTGAACGGCACCCCGGCGTTGCCGGTCCGGCCGGCGCGGCGATCGGCCATGGTGATGCGGCGGACCTGTGCGGTGCCGGTCTTGGCGGCAAGCGTGACGCCAGGCACCGGCAACCGTGCGCGCGCCGCGGTGCCGCCGTCGTTGACCGCCGCGTACATCGCATCGCGGACGATCGCGACGTGTTGCGGATCGAGGTTCGGAAGCTGCGGCGGGATGCCGTGGCGATGATCGAGGAGCACTCGCGGCACGATGTTGCGCCCCGAGGCTATCCGTCCCGCCATGATCGCGAGCTGAAGCGGATTCACCAAGACATATCCCTGGCCGATTGACGCGTTCATCGTATCCGCGACCGTCCAATCGTGGTGATATTTCTTCAGTTTCCATGCCGGATCGGGGACGGTGCCGTAGCGCTGGCTGGGGAAGGGGATATCGAATTCCTGGCCCAGGCCGAGCTCGCGTGCGACCGGAGCGATCCGATTGTAGCCGACCCGGCGCGCCATTTCGTAGAAATAGATGTCGCAGCTCTGCGCCACGGCGCGGCGCATGCTGATCGGGCCGTGGCCGCCGCGCCTCCAGCAGTGGAACAGCCCGGTTCCGACGCGCAGCACCCCGGTGCAGTTCACGGTGTCTTCGGCATGGACACCCGCGCGCAGCAGCGCAAGCGAGTTCATCGGCTTGACCGTCGATCCCGGCGGATAGAGGCCCTGCAGCACCTTGTTCATCAACGGCACGTGATCGTTGGCCGACAGCATGTCCCATTCGAGATGGCTGATCCCGTCGGAAAAGCTGTTGGGATCATAGGCCGGCATCGAGCACATCGCGAGCACGTCGCCGGTCATGCAGTCGAGCACGACCGCGGCGCCCGAATTGGTGCCGAGCCGCCGTGCAGCATATTCCTGCAGGCCGAGGTCGATGGCGAGGCGAACGTTCTGACCCGGCGTATCGGGCCTGGTCGCGAGCTGACGCACCACCTTGCCGCGCGCGGTGACCTCGACCCGTTTGGCTCCAGGCTTGCCTTGCAGACGCTTTTCCAGCGTCTTTTCAAGACCGTCCTTGCCGATTTTGAACCCCGGTGTGATCAGCAGGGGATTGTGAGTCTTCTCATATTGCTCGGCCGAGGCGGCGCCGACATAGCCGGTCAGGTGCGCGACCGCGGCCCCGGCCGGATAATTGCGCGAATAGCCCTGGGTCGGCGCGACGCCGGGCAGTTCGGGCCAGTGGACATAGACGCGGGCGAATTGCTCGTAATCGAGCTTATCGGCGACCTCGACGGGCTGGAATCCAGCGGCCTGTTTCAGGTCGGCGCGGATGCGCTGCATCGTCTCGTCGTTGAGAAGCAGCATGGCTTGCAGGCGGCTGAGCACGCGCTCCTTGTCCTGCAATCGATCGGGGATGATGTCGACGCGGAAATCGGTGCGGTTGTTGGCGATCGGCTGGCCGTAGCGATCGATGATCCAGCCGCGTCGCGGCGGGATCATCGTCAAATTGACGCGGTTGCTTTCGGACAACAATTCGTAATGCTGGTTCTCGGCGATCGACAGCCACGCCATGCGACCGGCGAGCACCGCGCCGACCGTCGCCTGCGCCGCGCCCAGGAACAGCGCGCGGCGCGAGAAGCTGTAGGTCTGCGAAGCTTCGGTGACGATCCGGGTCGGCCGCTTCATGCCCGCCCGCGCTTTCGGTCGAGCCAGGCGACAAGCCGCGCGACCAACGGAAACAACATCACCGACACGAGAATCTGCACGAGCAGCATTGTATCGACATGCGCGGCGATCGGCGAGGCGATCAAGCGCCCGCCGATCAAACAAAAGGCAAGCCCGCCTACGGCGATCAGCCAGTCCTGAAGAAAATCGCGCCAGACGAGGCGGGTGTCGAACAGTTCAATGGCGAAGAAGGTGACGGTCCACAACAGTACCGCGCTGCCCATCGGCTGGCCGCTGACGAGATCGTCGAACAGACCGAACGGCGCCGCCGCCCAGACGGGGAACAGCTCAGGCCGCAGCAGGCGCCAGGCGAGCAGGATCATCAGGCCGAACGGCGGCAGCACGGGGCCGGTGGCGATGATCGGCACGATTGTCACCAGCGAGCCGAGCAGCACCGAGGCGATCGGGACGCCGATCCGCTGCCAGCGCGGCGCCGAGCGGGGAAAGCGTTCGGGCGGTGCTTCGCTCATTGCGCGGGGGCCGCGGGAGCGGCCGGCGGTGCGCGGAAGAACGCACGCTGGACCACCGCGTAATCGAGCGTGTCGGGCTGCTCGAACGGCACAGCGAGTGCGCCGTCGCGCGTCAAAGTGACGACGCGCGCGACAGGAATGTCGGGCGGATAAAGCCCGCCGGTGCCCGAACTCAGCAGCACGTCGCCGACCTTGAAGGGCTTGTCGATCAGGCTGACCGGGCGCACTTCGAGCAGCGCGTCGCCGCGGCCGCTGGCGATCGCCGGCACGCCGTCACGCGTCCGGCGCACCGGGATTGCGCTTTCGGGATCGATCAGCAGCAGCACGCGCGCGGTGTCGGGGCCCGCCTCAAGCACGCGGCCGATCACGCCATGCGGCCCGCTGACCGGCTGGCCGTCACGGACACCCTCACGCCAGCCGGCGTTGAGTAGCGCGAAGCGCCGCGTGCTGGTCGCCGACGAACTGATCAGACGCGCGGCCGTGATCGTCTCAGTCGAGCGGTCGCGCAACTCGAGTAGATGCTTGAGCCGATGATTGTCGTAGCTCAGCATTCGCGCGCGCATGAGCAGCTCGTGGTCGCGCGCAAGCTGCGCACGAAGCCGCGCATTTTCATGCATCACGCCGAAATACTGGCCGATCTCCTCCGGCACCGCGACAACCCCACGCACAACCGCGGCGACACTCCCCGACACCGGTGCGGTGAACTCGGCGACGCCGCCTCTTAGCGCGGCGAAAGCGGGCGGATTGATCCTCGACAGCGCGAGCAGCACAATGGCGGCCACCACGCACAGCGCGGCGACGATATAGCTGAAGAACAGACCGTATTGCGCCCGCCGCGAAAATCCGGGGCGCCGGTTCCTTGGCGGCGCCATCCCCTTTTACTCCCCCTCAGCCGGTCATCAGCACGCCGCGGAACGTCGGGTCCTCGAGCGCTCGGCCGGTGCCCAGCGCGACGCAAGTCAGCGGCTCCTCAGCAACGGTGACCGGCAGTCCCGTCTCGTCGCGCAACACCTCGTCCAGCCCGTCGAGCAGCGCGCCGCCGCCGGTCAGGACGATGCCCTGGTCGACGATGTCGGCGGCCAGTTCCGGCGCGGTGTTCTCGAGCGCGATGCGCACGCCCTCGACAATCGTGCCGACCGGCTCGGAGAGCGCCTCGGCGATCTGGCCCTGGTTGATCTGGATTTCCTTGGGCACGCCGTTGACGAGATCGCGGCCCTTGATGTGGATCGTCTGACCGATGCCGTCGGCGGGCGCCTTGGCGACGCCGACTTCCTGCTTGATCCGTTCGGCGGTGGCTTCGCCGATGAGGAGATTGTGGTTGCGGCGAACGTAGGAGACGATCGCCTCATCCATCTTGTCGCCGCCGACGCGGACCGACGTGGTGTAGGCCAGGCCGCGCAAGCTGAGCACGGCGACTTCGGTGGTGCCGCCGCCGATATCGACCACCATGCTACCGATCGGCTCGGTGACGGGCATGTCGGCGCCGATCGCGGCGGCCATCGGCTCCTCGATCAGCCAGACCTGCGACGCGCCGGCATTCTGCGCGGCGTCGCGGATCGCGCGGCGCTCGACCTTGGTCGAGCCTGACGGCACGCAGATCACGATCTGCGGCCAGCGGGCGAACTTGCGCTGGCCGTGAACCTTCTGGATGAAATGCTTGATCATCTGCTCGGCGACGTCGATGTCGGCGATCACGCCGTCGCGCAGCGGACGGATCGCCTCGATCGTGCCCGGCGTCTTGCCCATCATCAGCTTGGCGTCGTCGCCGACTGCCTTGACTTTCTGGACACCATTGAGCGTCTCGATCGCAACGACCGACGGTTCGTTGAGCACGACCCCCCGGCCGCGGACATAGACCACCGTATTGGCGGTGCCGAGGTCGATCGCCATGTCGTGGGACATCAGTTTGAAGAAACGCGAGAAGAGCATCGATCAATCCGTCAGTCGCCGCGTCGCCCCCAACGCGGTGGTTCGCACATTTTTATCCCGCCCCTCCCGGCCGGGAAATCCCTGGCCGGGATGCCGTGTCGATGCGGGTCGCGGGATGCCGCCGCTTGGGCTAGAGCAACATTTATGTCAATACGCCGCCTTCCTGAACAGCTCGTCAATCGTATCGCTGCCGGTGAAGTGGTCGAAAGACCCGCCAGTGCGTTGAAAGAGCTGGTCGAGAATGCAATCGACGCAGGAGCGGCACGGGTCGCCGTGCGATTGGAGGGCGGCGGCACCGAGCTGATCGAGGTGACCGACGACGGCTGCGGGATGACGCCGGAAGAGATGGCGCTGGCGCTGGAACGCCATGCGACGTCTAAACTACCCGACGATGCGATCGAGGCGGTGACAACATTGGGCTTTCGCGGCGAGGCGTTGCCCTCGATCGCCAGCGTGGCGCGGTTGACGCTGGAGAGTCGCGTGCGAGGTGCCGATGGCTGGCAGCGCGTGGTGGACAACGGACGGCTCGACGGCGAGGGGCCTGCCGCGCTGCCGCCGGGTACCCGTGTGCGGGTCGAGCGGCTGTTCGAGCGGGTGCCCGCGCGGCGCAAATTCCTGCGCACACCGCGCGCAGAATACGGCGCGTGCCTCGATGTGGTGAAGCGGCTGGCGATGGCGCGGCCCGAGATCGCGTTCAGCCTGGAGCATGACGGTCGCCGCGTACTGTCCGTCGCCGGCGGCGAGACGCGGCCCGAGCGAGTGGCGGCGCTGACCGATCGCGCGCTGGCCGAAAATTCGGTGGCGATAGACCTGGAGCGCGAGGGACTCGTGCTCGGCGGCGTTGCGAGCCTGCCGACCTTCAACCGCGGCATCGCCGATCATCAATATCTGTTCGTCAACGGCCGCCCGGTGAAGGACCGTTTGCTCGCCGGAGCGGTGCGCGGCGCCTATGCCGAGCTGCTCGCGCGCGATCGCCACGCGGTGGTGGCGTTGTTCCTGGATGTCCCGGTCGAAACAGTCGACGTCAACGTCCACCCCGCCAAGACGGAAGTGCGCTTCCGCGACCCGGCGCTGGTTCGAGGGCTGATCGTCAGCGGATTGAGGCGAGCGCTCGACGCGGAGGGATTCCGTAGTGTCCAGCGGCCGAGCGACGCGGCATTGGCGATGTGGACGACTAATTTGAGCCCGACCCCTTCAGGGGAGGGGTTGGGGGTGGGGGATGTCTCGCCGAGGGCATGGCCACCTGGAGTTCCCCACCCCAACCCCTCCCCTGAAGGGGAGGGGCTTTATATGCGCGATCGTCGTCCGGCCTTCTTCACCCCGCCGCCGCAGGCGCGTGGCGAGCCGGCTTATGCACCGCCGCCCGAAACAGCGAGCTTTCCCCTTGGCGTCGCGCGCGGGCAGGTCGCCAAGACCTATATCGTCGCCGAGGCGGAGGACGGCCTCGTCATCGTAGATCAGCACGCCGCGCACGAGCGGCTGGTGCTGGAGCGGATGCGCGCTGGCCTTGCGGGCAAGGGCGTGCCGAGCCAGGCGCTGCTGCTGCCGGAGGTGATCGAGCTCGACGAACCCGCCTGCGACCGCCTCGAAGCGCGCCTTGCCGAGCTCGCCGAACTCGGCCTCGAACTCGAGCGCTTCGGCCCCAAGGCGATGCTGGTCCGCAGCGTTCCGGGTCCGCTCGGCCAGAGTGATGTTGCCGGCCTCGTCACCGACCTTGCCGACGAGCTCGCCGCCTATGATGAGGCGCTGAGCCTGAAGGAACGGATCGACCATGTCGCCGCGACGATGGCCTGCCACGGCTCGGTTCGCGCCGGCCGCATCCTCTCGGTCGCCGAGATGAATGCGCTGCTCCGCGAGATGGAGGCGACGCCGCACTCCGGCCAGTGCAATCACGGCCGCCCGACCTGGGTGAAGCTGGCGCATGGCGACATCGAGAAACTGTTCGGGCGGCGGTGAAAAATGCAGCGAGCTTCGCTGCCGACAAACAGCGCTCCGGTTGTTTTCTGCAGGAGCACGATCCTGTCATGGACGTGAGAGTCCTCCACGGCGGACACACAAACAGAAAAAGGCCGCCCGGATCGCTCCGGACGGTCCTTGTTCCTTTGGCGTCGGCCGAATCAGCCGGCGTCGCGAGCTTCGGCTTCCTCGACGGCTTCGTCGGCGCGGTCTTCGCGGACGGTGCTTTCGCCCAGGATCTCGCCCGGTTCGGCGGAGGCGTCATAATCCTCGGTGAAGCCGGTCGTATCGCGGCCTTCCTCGAACATCTGCGCCATGACATCGACGCCCGACGCCTGCATCTCGGCCTCTTCGGGCGAGCGGGCGACGTTGACCTTGATCGTCACGCTGACCTCGGGGTGCAGTGCGACCTTGACCTCGTGCAAGCCGATCGCCTTGATCGGGCGATCGAGCACAACCTGCGCCTTGGCGATCTTGTGACCGTCGGCCTCAAGCGCCTCGACCAGGTCGCGCACCGCGACCGAGCCGTAGAGCTGGCCGGTGTTCGATGACTGGCGGATCAGCGTCAGCGAGGTGCCTTCCAGCCCCTTGCCTTCCTTCTCGGCATCGGTGCGCTTGGCGGCATTCTCGGCCTCCAGGCGCTCGCGATTGGCCTCGAACACCTTGCGGTTGGCCTCGTTGGCGCGCAGCGCCTTCTTGCGCGGCAAGAGGAAGTTGCGGGCGAAGCCGTCCTTCACCTTGACCACATCGCCGATGCCGCCGAGCTTCTCGACTCGTTCGAGCAGAATCACGTCCATGGGATCAGCTCCTTACTTCACGATGTAGGGCAGCAGGCCCAGGTGACGGGCGCGCTTGATCGCGGTGGCGAGCTCGCGCTGCTTCTTCGCGCTCACCGAGGTGATGCGCGAGGGGACGATCTTGCCGCGCTCCGAGACGAAACCCTGGAGCAGGCGGACATCCTTGTAATCGATCCGCGGCGCGTCCTTCGCGGAGAAGGGGCAGCTCTTGCGGCGGCGGAAAAACGGGCGTGCCATGTCTTTAGTGCTCCTTACGCGCGATCACGGTTGTCGCGGCCGTCGCGGTCGCGGCGGCGGCCGTCGCGGTCGCCCTTGCGCATCATCACGGTCGGGCCCTGCTCGAGCTCGTCGACGCGGACGGTCATGTAGCGGATGATGTCCTCGTTGATCGCTTCCTGGCGCTCCAGCTCGGCGACGATGGCGCCCGGGCCATCGATCTCGAGCATGACGTAATGCGCCTTGCGGTTCTTGGCGATCTTGTAGGCGAGGCTGCGCAGACCCCAGGTCTCGGTCTTGACGACCTTGCCCGCATTGTCCTCGATGATCTTGGTGGCGGTTTCCGCCAGCGCGTCGACTTGCGCTTGTGCCAGATCCTGGCGCGCAAGGAACACGTGCTCGTAGAGAGCCATGTCTTGTCCTTCGTCTTGGCCGATCGCTGACCGTGCGCCCCATGCGCAGGCCCCTCCGGCTGTCGTCTCACATGCAAACCGAGGCGGAAAGCCGACGCCTCCCACCTCGATTGGCGGTTCCCTTAGCGTAATCCGGGCGGAACGCAAGTCCCGCCCGGGGCGAGTGGCCTCAATTAAGCGCCCCGCCGATCACGGCGCCGATCAGCCCGCTGGTGATCGCGACCAGCACCGCGTCGTTGCCCGACTGCACCCAATGGTAGCCGCGGGGCGGCGCGTAAAGGCGGCCGTAGTCGCGATAGTTCACCACCCGGTAATTG
>DASTWI010000064.1:0-51707 GCA_035776635.1 Sphingomonas sp.
TCTCGATAGTACGACACCCTTCCGTCAGCACTTCGTGCTGCCACCTCCCCTTACAGGGGAGGATTGAGGATAGCGTCGCGCCTGCCGCGCCTATTTTCCCCGGCGCTTCCGGTGCTTTTCTAGGTCGAGCACCGCGCCCGCATCCGGGCCTTCGGGGAGCAGCCCGAGGCGGCGCGCGACCTCCTGATAGGCCTCCACCTCGCCGCCCAGATCGCGGCGGAAGCGGTCCTTGTCGAGCTTCTCGTTCGATTCCATGTCCCACAGGCGGCAGCCGTCGGGGCTGATCTCGTCCGCCAGGATGATGCGGGCATAGTCGTTGTCCCAGATGCGGCCGAACTCGAGCTTGAAGTCGACCAGCCGGATGCCGACGCCCGCGAACAGCCCGCACAGGAAATCGTTGGTGCGGATCGCGAGGTCGGCGATGTCGTGCATCTCCTCCTGGCTCGCCCAGCCGAAGCAGGCGATGTGCTCGTCGGTGATCATCGGATCGCCGAGCGCGTCGTCCTTGTAGTAATATTCGATGATCGTGCGGGGGAGCTGGGTGCCCTCCTCGATCCCGAGGCGCTTGGCGAGCGACCCTGCGACGACGTTGCGCACCACCACCTCGATCGGCACGATCTCGACCTGGCGGATGAGCTGCTCGCGCATGTTGAGGCGGCGGATGAAGTGCGTCGGCACGCCGATCTGGCCGAGCAAGGTGAAGACATGCTCGGAGATGCGGTTGTTGAGCACGCCCTTGCCGGAGATCGTGCCCTTCTTCTGGGCGTTGAACGCGGTCGCGTCGTCCTTGAAATACTGGATCAGCGTGCCGGGCTCGGGACCCTCGTAAAGGATCTTGGCCTTGCCCTCGTAGATTTGGCGGCGGCGTGCCATCGCATACCCCTGAAAAGAGCGGCCCCGGCGGCGCGGAAGCGAGACTCGCGCGAGGCCGGGGCGGGAATGAGCGGCCCTATAGAGGAAGGGCGCGACGGGCGCAATGCGAGCGCTGAGCGGCGCGTGCAACTCGGCTCGTCGTCATATTCCGCCACCGATCCGGCGCATGTGTCCGTTTGCGGGCGGTTGGCGTCCGAATCTGACCAGAATTTCGGGTGCGAAACCAAAATTGGGCGGAATTCACCATTACTCATTCCCCTCTCTCGCGGGAAAGTAATCGGAAAACAGCGGCATAGCTGTTTGGCATACTTAATGCACCAACACGGATGTCGCCACGCAAGGCGACAGCGTCTGTGGAGGATTGCACA
The DNA here is from genome assembly GCA_035776635.1 of Sphingomonas sp. Lineage (GTDB taxonomy): Bacteria > Pseudomonadota > Alphaproteobacteria > Sphingomonadales > Sphingomonadaceae > Sphingomonas. The sequence continues at coordinate 1,242 of DASTWI010000064.1, forward strand.
TGTTTATCGTCAAGAATCTGGCTCGCGTCGCTCTGGCTGCGTCGATCGGCGCGGGGCTCATGGCAGCGACGGGATCGGCCGCCTGGGCCACCGAAGGCACCAAGGCGTCGTCCGACCAGCAGCAATACAAGGTGCAGAAGTCGTCGGACGGCACCGTCAAATATTGCACCAAGCTTCCGGAGGTCACGGGATCGCGGCTGCGGCCGGAAGTCTGCAAGACCGCCAAGCAATGGAAGCAGTACGGCGTCGAGATCAACGTTCCCTGATCGCGAGCCGCCCGCGACGTGGCACGGCGTCGCGGGCGCCCTTCGTCAAATCCGGCAATCAGAAGCGGTTGTTCCTTGGAAAGCCGGTCGGCGGCATACGGCCGGCGGCGCCGCGGGCGGTGCGCCAGGGGTTCATGTCGGGCTCGGTGCGGGTGCGGCCGGACTCGCCACCCATCGTCCAGGAAAGGCCTTCGGCGAAGGTGAAGGTGGTCGCATCGGCAAGGCCGCCGTCGCGGTAGCGCTGGAGCTGGACGCCCTGGCCGCGGGAGAGCTCGGCGAGTTCCGACAGCGGGAAGACGAGCAGCTTGCGGTTGTCGCCGATCGCAGCGACGTAATCGTTACTCACGTCGATCGGCTTGACCAGCTTGAGCTTCGCGCCCCTGCGTGGGGTGACGATGGTCTTGCCCTTGCGCGTCTCGGCAGTGACGTCGGCGGTCCTGACGACGAAGCCGCGGCCGTCGCTGGCTGCGACCAGCAGCTTGTCGGAAGCGCTTGCGGGGAGCAGACCGACGATCTCCTGCTCGCCCTCGATATCGACCATCAGCCGCACCGGCTCGCCGAAGCCGCGGCCGCCGGGGAGCTTGTCGGCGGCGAGCGTGTAGAAACGGCCGCTCTCGATTGCGAGCAGGATCTTGTCGGTGGTCTGGGCGTGGAAGGCGAAGGCCGGGCCGTCGCCCTCCTTGAACTTGAGCGTGTCGGCGGCGGCGAGCTCGACATGGCCCTTCATCGCGCGAATCCAGCCGCGCTGCGACATGATGACGGTGATCGGCTCGCGCTCGATCATCGCCTCCAGCGGGATATCGCGCGCGGGGCCGGCCTCCTCGACCAACGTGCGGCGTTTGCCGAGCGCGGTTTCGGGGCCGTAGCGGTCGCGGATCCTGGTCAGGTCGCGCTTGAGGCGGGTGCGCTGCCGGGCGTCGCTGGCAAGGAGCTGTTCGAGCTCGCCACGTTCCTTTTCGAGCGCGTCCTTCTCGCCGCGGAGCTCCATTTCCTCGAGCTTTCTCAAGCTCCTGAGGCGCATGTTGAGGATCGCCTCGGCCTGGCGATCGGTGAGGCCGAACTCGGCGATCATGACCGGCTTGGGCTCGTCCTCGGTGCGGATGATCTCGATCACGCGGTCGAGGTTGAGGAAGGCGATAATGTAGCCGCCGACCAGCTCGAGCCGGTCGGCGATCTTGTCGAGCCGGTGCTGCGAGCGGCGGCGCAAGACGATGAACTGGTGCTCGACCCAGGCGGCGAGCGCCTCGCGCAAGCTCATCACGCGCGGGGTGCGGGTGGCGTCGAGCACGTTGAGATTGAGCGAGAAGCGATTTTCGAGATCGGACAGGCGGAACAGCGAGTCCATCAGCATCCCGGCATCGACCGTGCGGCTGCGCGGTTCGAGCACGATGCGGATTTCGGCAGCGGATTCGTCGCGCACGTCGGCGAGGATCGGCAGTTTGCGATCGTTGACCAGCGCGGCGATCTGCTCGATCAGCTTGCCCTTCTGAACTCCATAAGGGATTTCATCGACGACGGCGATCCAGGTGCCGCGGCCCTGGTCCTCGATATGCCAGCGCGCACGGATGCGGAACGAGCCGCGGCCCGAGGCATAGGCCTCGGCGATCGCAGAGGGGCTGTCGACGAGCTGGCCGCCGGTGGGGAAGTCGGGGCCTTTGACATACTGGAGAACATCGAAATCGTCTCCACCGTGCGCCCTGACCCTGTCGAAGGGCGCCTCGCCACCAGCTTCTCCCGCCGGGCTCTCGCCCTTCGACAGGCTCAGGGCGAACGGCTGTTTGGTGGGTTTCCAGTCGATTAATGCAATCGCGGCATCGAGCAATTCGGCGGCATTGTGCGGCGGGATCGAGGTCGCCATGCCGACCGCGATGCCGCTCGCGCCGTTGGCCAGCAGGTTGGGGAAGGCGCCGGGGAACAGCTCAGGCTCCTCCTCCTCGCCGTTATAGGTCGGGCGGAAGTCGGTGGCGTTCTCGTCGAGGCCGTCCATCAGGTCGATCGCGACCTGCGTCAGGCGCGCCTCGGTATAGCGATAGGCGGCAGCGTTATCGCCGTCGATATTGCCGAAATTGCCCTGCCCATCGACCAGCGGGTAGCGCAGCGCGAAGTCCTGCGCCAAGCGGACCATCGCGTCATAGACCGACTGGTCGCCGTGCGGATGGTATTTGCCGATCACGTCGCCAACCACGCGCGCGCATTTCTTGTAGCCGGCGGCGGGGTCGAGGCGGAGCAAGCGCATCGCCCAGAGCAGGCGGCGATGGACCGGCTTCAGCCCATCGCGCACGTCGGGCAGCGAGCGCGCGGTGATCGTCGAGAGCGCATAGACGAGATAGCGCTCCGAAAGCGCCGAATCGAACGGCGCGTCGAGGATGCCGATCGGCGGACTGTCGATCGGATCGCGGTCGGTAAGGTCGTTGGCCATCGCGCGCACGGTTAGCAGCGGAGGCGGATGCGCGCTACTGGTGCGGCCACACGAAAGCCGACGCCGCCGTCAAAGGTCACAAAAGTCCCACCCCAATGTGCGCGTGTCCGCCCGCGGATCCCATAAATTCGACGATAGGAACATTAGTAGAACATCCGCCGTTGGTCAAGGGCGTTCCGATCCGGGATCGACCTACACCGGGCTCGGCAGGTCGCGGGCGAGTTCGGCGAGGAGCCATTCGCGGAAGCGCTTGATCTTGGGCGTGGTGCGACGGTGCTCGGGATAGACCAGCCAATAGGCGTAGCCGCGCGTCGAGACCTGCTCGAACGGGCGCATCAGCCGGCCTTCGGCGAGATCGTTACGCCAGAAGAACGGCGTGAGCATCGCCACCCCCTGGCCCGCCATCGCGGCATGGCCTTCGTGCGCTTGTGAATCGAGGCGGACGCCGACGCGCGGCGGGCCGGGCGGCACATCCACCCCCGCCTCGCGTAGCCAGTGCCTCCACCATGGATCGTGCGCGCTGATCTGCGGCACCCCGAGCAAGTCGGCCGGGACGGCGATCGGGTGCCGGGCGAGGAAGTCGGGGCTGCACATCGGAGTAAAGTCGATCGCCACCAGCTGTTCCTGGAACAAGTCGGGCCAGGGTCCGCGGCCGGCGCGGATCGCCACATCGACCTCGTCGGCGGCGAAGTCGGTGAGCGCGTCGGTGGTCTGCAACCGCACCGCCATCTCGGGATGGGCCATCTGGAACCCGCCGAGCCGCCACGCGAGCCAGGTATTGGCGAAGGTGTTCGAGGTCGAGACGGTGAGCAGCCCCTCGTCCTCCGCGCGCAAGTCGGCGAACGCGCCGTCGATCGCATCGAATGCGCGCGCGACCGGCGCGGCGGCGCGGCGCCCCGCCTCGGTCAGCGTCACGCGGCGCTTTTCGCGGCGGAACAGCGGCACGCCGAGCCGCTCCTCGAGCAGCTTGATCTGATAGCTGACCGCCGCCTGAGTCATGCCCAGTTCGGCAGCGGCGGCGGTGAAATTCTCATGGCGCGCGGCGGCCTCGAACACACGGATCGCGGCAAGCGGGGGCAAGTGGCGCATGGCGGATTGATAAGGCGGCCTTGTCATCTTCGTCCAACGATTTGTTGGCGGTTTGCAGGCGCGAAGCCGATGTCCGGTCCAGCGGGGCTCAATCGCCTTCAGCAGCAAGGATCACGGCCATGAACCACGAATTCTACGGTCCGGCCTGGGCCGACAATCATGCCAAGCTCGGCGACGCCGTGGCGTTGTTTGTCGCCGCGGCCGTACGCGCCGTCGTCGGCGCGTTTGAGCGGCTCCACGCTTATCAATACGACGCGCCGTGGCGGCGCACGACGCCGCGCGGCAGGATTCCCGCCGCCAAGTGACGGTTGGCGTCATGCCGGCCGGCGGGTAGGAGAAGGGCATGATCCGATCGGTCATGCCCCTTCTTCTGCTTACGGCCTCACCGATGACCCTGCCCGCTCCGCCGCATTCGTCGTCGACGTCGCTGATGACGTGGGACGACCTCACCAGCCGTCCGCGGCCGAAGCCCGACGCAACCGTCAGCTACGGGGCCGACCCGATGCAGAAGGCCGACGTGTGGCTGCCCGAGGGAGCGGGGCCGTTTCCGACGGTGCTGATGGTGCATGGCGGGTGCTGGCAGAGCGCGATCGCCGACCGCACGCTGATGGACTGGGCGGCGGCCGATCTCAGGCGCGCGGGCTATGCGGTGTGGAACATCGATTATCGCGGGGTCGATCGGCCGGGCGGGGGGTATCCGGGCACGTTCCGCGATGTCGGGCAGGCCTCCGATTTGCTGGCCAAGGATGCGGCGCGGTTCGGACTGGATACGCGCCGGGTGGTTGCGGTCGGGCATTCGGCGGGCGGGCATCTGGCGCTGTGGCTCGCGGCGCGGCCGAACCTGCCGAAGACCAGCCCCCTTGCGGGCGGCGATCCGTTGCGGATCGGCCATGTCGTCGCGCTGGGCGCGTTGCCCGATCTCGAAGCGACCGCGGCGAGCCCGGACAATGGCTGCGGCACCGAGGTGGTGGCGCACCTCGTCGGGCCGAAGACCGCGGCGCATCCCGATCCGTTCGCCGACACGTCGGTGACCCGGCTGCTGCCGGTCGGGGTGCCGCAGGACCTGGTCAACGGGCGTGAGGATCGGATCATCCCGTACCGGATGCCGATGGACTATGTCGCAAAGGCGCGCGCTGCGGGCGACGCGGTGCAACTCCACACCGTACCGGACACCGGTCACGTCGAGCTGATCGCGCCGGGCAGCGCCGCCTGGGCGCAGGCGCGGCGGCTGATCGCGGCGGCGCTGGCGTGACGGCATTTCCTCCAATTTTCCGTTCGTGTTGAGCCTGTCGAAGCATGTTGCCCGGCGCTCTTCGGTCCCCCTTCGACAAGCTCAGGACGAACGGGATAGTTGCCCGGCGCTCTTCATTCGCCCTTCGACAGGCTCAGGGCGAACGGGATTGTGGCCCGGCGTTCCCCACTAGCCTTCGACAGGCTCAGGGCGAACGGGATAAGGGTGAACGTTCATGATGACGCTCGACGAAGCCCGTGCGCTCGACGCCGCCGATCCGCTGCGCACCTTCCGTGAGCGATTCGCGCTGCCTGAGGGCGTGGTCTATCTCGACGGCAACTCGCTGGGGCCGCTGCCGCGCGCGGCGGTGACGGCGATCGAGGACTGCGTCCGCCGGCAATGGGGCGAGCGGCTGATCCGGGGATGGAACGAAGGCTGGATCGATGCGCCGGCGCGGATTGGCGGCAAGATCGCGCGGCTGATCGGCGCGCGGGCCGACGAAGTGATCGTCGCCGATTCGACCACCGTGAACCTGTTCAAGGCGATCGTCGCGGCGCTGCGGTGCGATCCCGCGCGGCGAACGGTGGTGACCGAGCTCGGAAATTTCCCGACCGACCTCCATATCGCCGAGGGCGCCGTCGGCTGCGTCGAAGGGGCGCGGCTGGCGGCGGTTCCGCGCGAGCGGCTGGCGGATGCGCTCGGCAGCGACACCGCAGTTCTGGTGCTGACGCACGTCCATTACAAGACCGCCGAACGGTTCGACATGGACGCGTGGACGGCGCGCGCGCACGAGGCCGGTGCGATGGTGCTGTGGGATCTCAGCCATTCGGCGGGCGCGGTGCCGGTGGATCTCGGCAGTGCCGGGGCCGATCTCGCGGTCGGCTGCGGCTACAAATATCTGAACGGCGGCCCGGGCGCGCCGGCCTGGCTCTACGTCGCGGAGCGGTGGCAGGCGGCGCTCGGCAACCCGCTGTCGGGATGGATGGGCCATGCCGCACCGTTCGCGATGGAGGATCGCTATCGCCCCGCATCCGGCATGGCACGCTGGCTCGCGGGCACGCCGCCGGTGCTCGGGCTGGCGGCGCTCGAGGCGGGAGTGAATCTCGCGCTCGAGGCGGACATGGCGCTGGTCGCGGCGAAGAGCGCGGCGCTGTTCGACATCATGGCCGCGTTCGGCGATGCGCTCGGCCTCGAATGCGTGTCGCCGCGCGATCCGGGCGCGCGCGGCAGCCATATCTCGTTTCGCCACCCGGAGGCCTATCGGCTCTGCCGGGCGCTGATCGCCGAAGGGGTTATCGGCGACTTCCGCGACCCCGACATCCTCCGCCTCGGGCTGACGCCGCTCACTCTCGGCTTCGGGGACCTGGTGCGCGCCGGCGAAACGCTCGCGGCGATCCTGCGCGATGGGCGCCACCGCGACCCGCGCTTCGCGGTTCGGCAGGCGGTGACCTGAATTGGACCTTTTCAGCAGGTCTTAACACCTTGGGACTAGGGCGATGGCCGATGGCGGCGCCGCAGCCCGATTCCGCTCAGCGCATCGTGCCTCCGTTGGCGGGGGACGGCCGCGCTTACGCCGGCGAACTGGTGCCCGGCGCGCTGGAGTTGCTGCCGATCCCCGCCGTGATGGTGACGCTCGCCGACGGCGTTTTCCGCTTCCTGGAGATCAACACGCCGTTCCGCATGGCCGGGCTCGGCGCCACGGCCGAGCGCTCGCCGCTCGCCGCGCTGCTCGGCGGCCGGGTGCGGAGCTTCCTGGCGTCGGGCAGGGACAGCGAACAATTCCCGTGGCAAGTCGGCGACGCGGTCGATTGCCGCCACTATCGCGTGATGCTCGCGCGTTCGCGCACCGCGCCGGCGGAGCGCTGCCTCGTCACCCTTGTCGACCAGACGTCGGAGGTCCGCACCGAACAGAGCCTGCGTCGCGAAATGCTGACCGACAGCCTCACCGGCCTGCCCAACCGCGCCGGCTTTTCCGACCGGCTCGAGGAGCTGATCGAAGGCGATGCCGCGCCTGCGGGCGGCTGTGCGGTGCTGGTGATCGACCTCGACCGGTTCAGCAGGGTCAACGCCTGCCTGGGATCGCTTGCCGGCGACGAGTTGCTGATCACCGTCGCACGGCGGTTGAAGGGCGCGTTGCGCGCGCGCGACACGCTGGCGCGGATCGGCGGCGATGAATTCGCCATTCTGTTGACGCTCGAGCAGGGACATGCCGAAGCGTTGCGCGCGGCGCAGCGCATCCAGGCGGCGCTGGCGACGCCGTTCCGCCTCTCCGACCTCGAATTCCGCGTCGACTGCTCGATCGGCATCGCCTTTTCGGGCGAAGACGAGCGCGACGCCGAGGCATTGATCCGCCACGCCCAGTTCGCGGTCAATCGCGCCAAGAAGAGCGGGACCGCCGAGGTCTATCATCCCCGCGCGTTCGTCATCGCGCGCGAGCAGTTCACCATCGAAACCTCGCTGCGGCGGGCGATCGACGCCGGGGCGCTGACGCTCAAGTTCCAGCCGATCGTCGATCTGGCCTCGGGCCGGGTCGTGTCGTTCGAGGCGCTGGCGCGCTGGACCGATGAGGCGGGCGTGGCGCATTGCCCCTCGCACTTCATTCCGGTCGCCGAGGAATCGGGGTTGATCGTGCCGCTCGGCCGCTGGGCGATCGATGCTGCCGTGCGCACGCTTGCCGATTGGGACGCGCGCACCGACGGCACGTGCGGCGTGACCCTCGCGGTGAACATCTCGGCGATCCAGATCCAGCGCGATGACATTGCCCCGGTGGTCGAATGCGCGCTCGCCGCCAGCGGGCTCCGCGGCGAGCGGCTGACGCTGGAGCTCACCGAAAGCGCGGTGGTGACCGATCCCGACCGCGTCGCGCAGACGCTTCACGCGCTGCGCGCGCTCGGAACGACGCTGGCGATGGACGATTTCGGCACGGGCTATTCGAACCTCGGCCATTTGCAGAAATTGCCGATCGACGTGCTCAAGATCGACCGCAGCTTCGTCACCGACATGCTCGGCGATCGCGACAAGGTGGCGATCGTGCGCGCGATCCTCAGCCTGGCGCAGACGCTGGGGATGCGCACCACGGCCGAGGGAATCGAGACGAGCGAGCTCGGCCAGACGCTGGCGGCGCTGGGTTGCACGCACGGACAAGGTTATGCCTATGCGCGGCCGCTCGATGCCGACGCGGCCTTTGCCTATCTCGCCGAACGCAACCAACTGCCGACCACCTGATCGGCGAGCGCCTCGACGCGCGCGGCGTCGGGAAATCCTTCGGCGATCCACCGCTCCTCGATCTCGCGGCGCAGGCGGGCGACGTCGGGTCCCTTCGCCACGCCGCGCGCGACGATCGCGCCGCCCGACAGCGGGAAGTGCGGCAGCGGCCAGGTGGCGATGGTCCGCGCGCCCAAAGGTTCGATGACGTGTATCAGCCACCGATCGAGCGCCCATTCGGTCCCAAGACGATAAGCTAATGAATGTGGCGAGCTTACCGCCGTATGCAGCGCCGAGACGAGACGCTTGCGATCGGCGTTCGACAGTTTGAGCCGCGCGCCGACCGCCTCGCCGACTGCGGGATCGTCGGGCAGCAGCGCGGCGAGGCGGCGAATGGCGTTGGGCGCGAGGTCCGTCGCAGTCTCAGCAGCCGCGACGCGGCGCAGCCGCTCAACGCCCGCGGGGCCGATCTCCGGAAGAACGGGCGTGAAGATGCCGCGCGCGACCATCAGCGCGACGGTCTCGACCGCGTTCCTTGCGACCAGCAGCTTGGTGAGCTCGGCTGCGATCCGCTCGCGGGAGAGCGCCATCAGGTCGTTGGCGCGCGCGGTGCAGGCGTCGAGGCCGGCGGGATCAGGGGTGTCGCCGAAGCGGGCGTGGAAGCGGAAGAAGCGGAGGATGCGCAAATGGTCCTCGGCGATTCGCTGCAACGGATCGCCGATGAAGCGGACGCGGCCGGTCTTCAGGTCCGCGAGGCCGCCGAAATAGTCGAAGACTTCGCCGGTCAGCGGGTCGGCGTAGAGCGCATTCATGGTAAAGTCCCGGCGCGCCGCATCGGCCTGCCAATCCGCTGTAAACATTACCTTTGCATGGCGGCCGTCGGTTTCGACGTCGTGGCGGAGGGTGGTCACTTCGATCGGGCCGTCGGGGAGCACAGCAGTGACGGTGCCGTGGGCGATGCCGGTGGGGATCGCCTTGATGTGCGCGGCCTTGAGTCGCGCCATCACGTCGTGCGGGTCGAGCGGGGTGGCGATGTCGATGTCGGCGACCGGCAAGCCGAGCAGGGTGTCGCGCACCGCACCGCCGACATAGCGGGCAAGCCCTTGATCGGCATCCAAAATCGTCGCCAGCTCGGCAAGGCGGGCACGGTTGCGCCATGAAGCGTCGGGGAGGATCAGGCGGTCCATCTGAGGCGTCTCGACAGGTTGACGATCATCGCCGCGGTGGCGCCCCAGATGCGGTAGCCGTTCCAGACGATCTCGTAATAATGACGCTCGCGGCCCTGCCATTCGACGCTCGCTTCGACGTGGTTGGCAGTGTCGAGGAGGAAGGCGAGCGGAACTTCGAACACATCCGCGACTTCGGCGCTTTGCTTTTCGAGCGGAAGATCGGGCGGAATGACGCCGACGATCGGCGTGACCTGAAACCCGGTGACGGTGCGGTAGCGGTCGGCGGGGCCGATCACGATCACGCACTCTCGCGGCAGGCCGATTTCCTCCTCCGCTTCGCGCAGCGCCGCGGCGACGAGGTCGGCGTCGCCGGGATCCACCCGGCCGCCGGGAAAGGCGACCTGGCCGGCGTGGCGCTTCAGCGTCTCGGTGCGGCGCGTGAGGACGACGCCGGGATCGGCGCGATCGGTCACGGGAACGAGCACCGCCGCGTCGATTGCCGGCCGGCTGTCGGCGAACGCCACGTCGTGCTCGTCGCCGGCGAGCAGCACGATCTCGGGCGCGGGCGCGTGGAGCGCATGACGGAGCCGGTCGACGAGCGTCATGCCGTCTCCATGGCAAAGAAGGCGCCGTCGCTCCACACGCCCGGCGGCGTCGCGCCGCCCGCGAGCGCGAGCTCGGCGAGTTCGTAATAGAGCGGGCGCGCGACCAGTGCATCGAGACGGTTGCGGACGGCGAGATACGGGCGCTCGCCCGCGAAGTGCAGCGGGTGGCCGGGTCCGGCGACCACGACGTCGCCGGTGTTGAGGCGGAAGGCGAGGCGCGCGGCGCCGCCGTCGCCCTCGCGCTTCATCTCGACCGCGGTGAAGGGAGCGTCGTCGACGGCGATCGAAAGCTTCTCGACCGGGGTGACGAGGACGTAACCGCCGTCGGATTCGCGGCGCAGGATGGTCGAGAACAGGCGGACCATCTCCGGCCGGGCGATCGGGCTGCCCTGGTGGAACCAGCTGCCGTCGCGCGCGATGCGCATCCCGCTGTCGCCGCAATGGGCGGGGTCCCAGCGCTCGACCGGCGGCAGGCGGCGCTCGCTCGCGTAGCGTTCCAGCTCGGCAAGCGGCAGCCGCGCGAAATCGGGGGCGTCGGGCATCGGCACGCGACGCGAGGTAGGCGAGGGCGGCGGCGGCGTAAAGCATAGGAGACGCATGGCCGCGCGAGGCGCATAGGTTTGGCGCGTGTGGAAATGACGACGCAACGCGATGGCTTCGCCCGAGAATATTTGATGGCAGGAACGGGATTGGGGCTCGATGCTCGGCAGGAAACGGAAGTCTGCTTTCGTCTATGCCGTAGACTCACGAGTTTGCGGCCAAAGCCGCATTGAGGCGAACTGGACCATGGCGAGGAGGTTGGCGGCGAGCTCAGTGGCGACGCGGCGGAGTTGCTTCAGCTTGGAGAAGAAGCGCTCAATCGGCTCATGCTGAGCTGAACCATGCAATGATGCCGAACGAGCGCTTGAATTTGCTTTCGCGGGCTGATCCCTGCAAGAAGGATCATGGATAGGCCCATGCTGTCAGCCCTAAGCACCATTTTGATGGCCATGCAGGCGGCCGCACCAACTCCGGCTGAATCGCCGCAAAATACGTCGACACCTGCGCCCATGAAGTGTGAGGTTGGCCCGGCTCACCGCACTCTGGGCGGCACACAGTGGATTGTTTATAGTTGTGACGACCAAGCTTCGATGGTGGTCGTCTCTGCTCAAGGCAATCCTGCTTCACCCTTTTACTTCTTCTTGAAGCCGGCAGGTGGCGCCTACAGCGTATCGGGAGAGGGAAACGGGAATAAGGAGGCGAGCGACGCCGCTGGCGATGCACTCGCGAAAATGACGCCAGCCGAGTTTGCTGCTCTTCTCGCAGAGACAAAAGGCAATGCCCGGTAGCCTTGTTCAATTATGAGTTCACGCCCCAATAGGCGCCGCTCGGACCGCCCCCCACTATGCCGTTAGCGCTCGTTGATGGGGTGCGTTGATTTCGGCGCTTAGCGATCGAGCTTGAGTGGAGGCCATGGCTTCACAAGCGGCGGCCTCACGCCCTCGCATAGCACGATCACCTCGCCGTTCTCCCCTACGGTGGAAATTCGATGTTGGCGAGGAAAGACAGGCGCTCAGGTCAGGCTTCGGCAAGCGCGCCGGGGCGGCTTATTGGCTAGGGGAGGACGCGGGGGCGATCGGCTGAGTGTCGGACGCGGTCAGGTCAGGCCCCAGCACTCCCGCCACGTCGGGCACATCGGCGCCGCGCGCGAGGAGGCGGCGGGGTTCGAACGGGCCGGGGAGACGCCACTTCGCGGTGCGGTCGGCGGTGAAGGCGAAGAAGCGGGCGTAATATTCGGGGTCGCCGACCAGCATCAGCGCGCGGTCGGCGCCGGTGCGCGCGGCGGCGCCAAGCATCTGCTCCATCAGCGCATGGCCGATGCCCGCCTGCTGGTGCGGCGGATCGACCGCGACCGGGCCGACCATCGTCAGCGGCGTCGCGCTGCCGTCGTCGCCGGTAAGGAGCACTGGCCAGCATTGGATCGTGCCGACCAGCGCCTCGCCGTCGAGCGCGGCGAAGCTGAGCGCGGGGACCGGCTGCGTGCCCTCGCGCACGGCATAAGCGGTGCGGCCGTGGCGGTCGCGGCCGAACGCACGGTCGAGAAGGGCCTCGACTTCGTGCGAATCGACTTCGGACAGGCTCACGAACCGCAGCATGTGCTTCTCCCCGCGCGTTCCCGGTGGACGGCCGGGGCGGCGCGGCTTAGCGTGACGACCGCCGAACGCAAGCGGAATGACGGGAGCGCGTGATGAAGCTGTACGATGCAGCCTGGGCGCCGAGCCCGCGACGGGTGCGGATCTACCTCGCCGAAAAAGGGATCGAGGTCGAGCGCGTCGAGGTCGACCTGCGCAAGGGCGAGCAATTGAGCGACGGCTATCTGGCGATCAACCCGCGCGGCGCCGTGCCCGCGCTCGAGCTCGACGATGGCGAGGTGATCACCGAATCGGCGGCGATCTGCCGCTATTTCGAGGCGCTGCATCCCGAGCCGTCGCTGTTCGGCAAGACCCCGATCGACGTGGCGCGGATCGAATCGTGGACGCGGCGCGTGGAAAGCGACGGCTATGCCGCGGCGGTCTATGCCTTCCGCAACACGCTGCCCGCGCTCAAGGACCGCGGCGCGCCGGGCAAATGGCCGCCGATCCCGCAGATCCCCGAACTCGCGACGCGCGGCGCGGTGATGTGGAAAGCGTTCGTCGAGGGGCTCGACCAGCGGCTCGGCAACGCCGAATGGATCGCAGGCGACCGGTTCAGCTTCGCCGACATCACCGCGCTGGTGACGATCGACTTCGCCGCCCGCGCCGAACTCGACACGCACAATTGCGGGCATATCGGGCGGTGGTACAAGGCCGTTTCGGCACGGCCGAGCGCCGGGGCGTGAGCATCTGCGACACACGACCGGCGTATTGAAGGCGGCCGGAGGGAATCGCCCTTCGACAGGCTCAGGGCGAACGGAGGTGTGGACATCGCCCGCGCGGACATCCGTCCGGCCTGTCCGCGGGTTGCAGATGCGGCGAACTGGTCTATGGCGCGGCCGATGATCGATCGCGATACGCTGAGCCTCGAAGTCCATGACCTCGAAGTCATGGTGCTGACCGGCATCTATTCCGAAGAAACGCATTTGCCGCAGCCGCTGCGCATCTCGGTCAGCGTCGACCTCGACTGCGCGGATCGCTACGCGCCCGACACGCCGCTTTCGCAGTCGAAGAACTATCTCGACCTGAAGCGCGCGGCGACCGGCTTTCCCGAAGGGCTGCACTTCACGCTGATCGAAGCGGTCGCCGACACTATCTGCGAGACGCTGTTCCTGCAGGACAAGCGCGTGCGGCGAGTGACGGTCAAGATCGTCAAGCTGGCGATCGCCGAGGCGGGCGAATCGATCGGGATGACGCTGGTGCGGAACCGGAGGTAGCGCCGATTGCCTTTCGACAGGCTCGGGGGCGAACGGGAGTGGTTGCCCGACGATGCGGGACGATGCTCCACCGCCGTTCGCCCTGAGCTTGTCGAAGGGCGATTACCCTAGGGAGCAGGCTCAATACGCCGGGCGCGTGTCGCAGGGGCCGAGCGATTGCAGGACGAACTGATAGTCCTCGCGCGCCTTGGCGGCGTCCGATGGGTCCGAACCGGCCACGCTCGACTCGGGAAGCTGCGACGGCAGGCCGCAGGCGAGGCGGTACCAGAGCAAGGTGTCGCGCGGCGGCGCCGCGGCCGCCGCGTCGGTGACGTCGCTGAGCGCGACCGACCAGCGCGGCGCCTCGCCGGGGCGGCGCAGGATGTCGAGCGAGACCGGCGCGCCGCTGTCGGTGACGAGGAAGATCTGCGTCTCGCCCTCTCCGGGAAGCGAGCCCGGGACGTGGAAGGCGTTGCCGACCCCGGTGATGACCGGCGGCGGGTTGGCGGCCACCGCTTCCTGCGCGATCTTGCGAGTCAGCATTTCCGCTGCCGGCGTCCAGCGGCGCTGCGCGTCCTTGGCGACGAGCTGGAGCTGGTCGGGCCGGCCCGCGACGGGGCGCGCGAACAGCAGCACGCGCACCTTCTTGAGACGGGGCGCGCGGCCACGCGAATCGGCGGGCAGATCGACGAGGTAGCCGACGCGCGGCGGCACTCCGGTGGTGCCGCGGATCAGCGCGTTGACATCGGCCTGGACATAAAGGCGGATGAATCCGGGGGCGACCCCGGCGGCCTCGGCGCCTTTGATCGCAACCGTGCTTCGGATCGTCGCATCGAGGATCAGCGGCGCGGAGAGCACCAGCGGCGCGAAATCGGCGTAACGCGGCGCGGCAATCTGTGTGGCCATTTCTGGGCGCTGATTCGGCGCAAATCGTTGCGCCTGGACCGGCATTGCGATGACACCGAGGGTCAACAGCACGCCGCCAAGGATCGGTTTTGGAACGTACGACATCTGTCTAGCGTTACGGGATGGCATCGAAATTATACAGAAATAATTCGTGAAAAGCACGATTGTTCGTTTGTTGCGTAAGACAGGGCGTTGCGTCCGCGTTTGCGTGACGTTAGAGACTCGCGCTCTGCCGTAGGTTGCGCTAGCCCTAACGGCAAGCGGGTGGCCGCTTGCATGGTAATGTGCTTGCCGACCGCCCAAAAGGTTTGAGGAGTGAAGTTTCTGAATGGCCTACGCTGATAGGAGTCAGGGCAGCAACCGCGTAGTGGCGAGTGTCATCGTCGCCGTTCTGCTGGCGGTGCTCGGTTATGCCTTCGTCACCGGCCTGGCGTATCAATACGTCAAGAAGGTGGCAAACAAGATGGACACGTTCGACGTGGCGCCGCCCCCGCCGCCGCCGCCGCCCGACGTTCCCCCGCCCCCGCCGCCGCCGGATCAGCCGATGACTCCGCCGCCGGTGGTCAGCCCGCCGCCGATCGTGCGCACGCCGACTCCGCCGGTGCAGATCCAGACGGTGACGACGCCGCCGCCGGTGGTCAATCTGACCCCGCCCGCGCCGCCGGCTCCGCCTGCGCCGCCCCCGCCGAGGATCAGCAAGGCCGCCGGCGTCCGGGGCAATCCCGGCCAGTATTTCGGCCCGGACGCCTATCCGCCGGCCGCGATTCGTGCCGGTGCGCAGGGACGCGTCGTCGCCAAGCTCACCGTCGGCACCAACGGCCGGGTGACCGACTGCGTCGTCCAAACCTCCAGCGGCAACAACGATCTGGACGAGACCACGTGCCGGATCGCCCGCAGCCGCGTGCGGTTCACGCCGGCGCAGGACCAGAACGGCAATCCGATCGTCTCTTCGTACACGCTGCCGGTCCGCTGGGTGCTCCCCAATGACTGACGTCGCAGTCTGCTGAAACGAGTTTGTCGAACCTCACCGTATTTTAGTTTGAAGGAACCACTGAATGCTCACCACCCTTCTCGCCGCAGGCACCGCTGCCGCTGATACCGGCGCGCCCCAGAACAACTACGGCCTCACCCAGATGCTGCAGCAGGGGGGCATCATCTCCTGGGCGGTCTTCATCATCCTCGTGCTGATGCTGGTCATTTCGTTCTACATCATGTTCACCAAGCTGTTCGAGCAGCAGAAGGTGCGTAACGAGGCGAAGCGCGTCCGCGCCGGCTTCTGGCAAGCGGGCAACATCCGCGAGGGCGCGGCCAAGCTCGACAAGAACGGCGCCTATCGCCAGCTGGTCGACGACGGCCTTGCCGCGCAGGACCAGTTCGCCAAGCTGACCGATCCGGTCGAGGCGCACGACTGGCTGCACGGTTCGCTGGCGCGGTCGGAAGCGACGATCAATTCGGACCTCAACTCGGGCCTCGCGTTCCTCGCGACGGTCGGCGCGACCGCGCCGTTCATCGGGCTGTTCGGCACGGTTATCGGCATCTACCGCGCGCTGATCAGCCTCGGTTCGGCTGGCGGCACCCCGGGCATCGACAAGGTCGCCGGCCCGGTCGGCGAGGCGCTGATCATGACCGCGCTGGGTCTCGTCACCGCGGTTCCGGCGGTGCTCGCCTACAACTGGCTGCAGCGCCGCAACAAGGCGATCGCGGAAGACCTCAGCGCGTTCTCGAACGACGTGCTCGGCTATCTCGCGTCGAACGGCGCGGTCCGCCCGGAGGTCAAGGGCAAGGCTGCCCCGGTCGGCGCCAAGCCGGCGACCGCCACCGCCGGCCAGCCCGGCGGCACCCAGACGCGCAAGTAATGGCGGCCGGGGCCGCTCCGCACTCGGGGCGGCCCCGCCCGTTCGCCGCCGGCGCTGACCGGCGGCTCGAAGGAATGCAGAGGAAGTTGCGCAAATGGCGATAAGCGTTGGTGGAGATCCCACCGAAACCGCGATGTCGGACATCAACGTCGTCCCGCTTACGGACGTCATGCTGGTGCTCCTCATCGTCTTCATGATCGCGGTGCCCGTGGTGTTGCAGACCGTCCCGCTGAAGCTGCCCGACGTCGCCTACGACCCGACGCAGAGCAAGCCCGAGGACGTGATGCTCTCGATCAAGTCCGAGGACGGGCAGACCTGCCAGGTCTATTGGAACATGACTCCGGTCACCCACGACGAACTGCAGCAGATGGCGGTCGACAAGCTGAAGGCGGTGGTTGCCCGGCTGGGCAACAACATCACCCCCGACGACTTGCCCGAGGTGCATATCCGCGGCGACGTCGAGACGCCCTACAAGTGCATCGGCGGCGCGATCTACACGATGCAGTCGGCAGGGTTCGCGCGGGTGGGCTTCATCTCGCAGCCGACCAACGCCGCCGGCCCCCGCATCGGCTGAGCCGCGAACAAGTCAGGAGTAAGAACACATGGCAATGAGCGGCGGCCGCGACGACGGCGAACCGATGATCGAGATGAACGTGACGCCGCTGATCGACGTCATGCTCGTGCTCCTCATCATGTTCATCATCACCATCCCGCCCCAGACGCACGCGGTGAAGGTCGATCTTCCGCAGAACAATCCGATCAACCAGGTCGTCCAGCCCGACAAGAACACGATCTCGATCGATCCGACCGGGCAGGTCGCCTGGAACGGCGTTCCGGTCGACGACGTGACGCTCAGGCAGTATCTCGACGCGTCGCTGCAACTGCCGACCGAGCCGGAGCTGCACTTCCAGCCGGATCCGCAGTCGCGCTACGAGCGGGTCGACCAGGTGCTGGCGATCATCAAGCGCTCGGGCGTGACCAAGATGGGGTTCATCGGCAACGAGCAGTATCGCAACGACTTCTAACGCTTCGCGCCTGCGACGGCACGAATATGGGGCGGTCTTCGGGGCCGCCCTTTTTTTGTGCCGAAGGGGTGGGATGCGGCGTCCGGTGGGCGGGTGAGTGCGATTCCTGCGGCGGTTCGCGCGGGAGGCGTGAGGCTTGAACTCGCAGGATGTGGGCCGTCCAGCCCGACGCTGGCGCGAGGTTCAGGGCTCCAGCGAAAGCAGGAGCCCAGAGTCGCGAGCGCCGCCCTTGTCATTCGGGGCTCCTGCTTTCGCAGGAGCACTCGGTGCTGCTCAGGCGAGCTTTCGCGAGGATCGGCGGATTATAGCCGCGGCAGGGTGACGCCTTGCTGGCGCATGTATTTGCCGGCACGGTCGGCGTAGCTCGTCTCGCAGGGTTCGTTGCCCTGGAGGAACAGGAACTGGCACGCGCCCTCGTTGGCGTAGATCTTCGCTGGAAGCGGCGTGGTGTTGGAGAATTCGAGCGTGACGTGCCCCTCCCAGCCGGGCTCCAACGGGGTCACGTTGACGATGATGCCGCAGCGCGCATAGGTCGATTTGCCGAGGCAGATGACCAGCACGTCGCGCGGCACGCGGAAATATTCGACCGTGCGCGCGAGCGCGAAGCTGTTGGGCGGGATGATGCACACGTCGGTCTTGCGATCGACGAAGCTGTTGGCGGCGAAGTCCTTGGGATCGACCACCGCGTTATCGACATTGGTGAAGATCTTGAACTCGTCCGACACGCGCGCGTCGTAACCGTAGGAGGACAGGCCGTAGCTGATGCAGCCGTCGCGGCGCTGGCCGTCCTCAAACGGCTCGATCATGCCTTGGGTAAGCGCCGCCTCGCGAATCCAGCGGTCGGACAGGATCGACATCTGATTCCCCTTTTGGTGGATGCCGAGCAGCTTTTGCGGGAATGGCGGCGATGGGCAAGGGGTGGTGTGGTGATGGCGGGAGAATCGTTCGTCCGCCAGCGCGGGGGGCAAAGCTGGCTGACGGCACGACCGATTGCGGCAGGCACGGATACCGCCTTCGCCGGCGTGGCGGTGGTGGAATTTGTCGGGTGCGATGAATGGCGGGCTCCTGCGAAAGCAGGAGCCCGGGAGGCAGGCCTTACGCTTGCGACTCTGGGCTCCCTGCTTTCGCAGGACCTATGTATAACTCGATCGTCATTCCCGCGAAGGCGGGAATCCAGACTCGAAACTCCGGCCATCGCCTCGAAGGCCAGCCAGTCTGGATCCCCGCCTTCGCGGGGATGACGAAGAAGTGGACCGTTTTACGACTTGTGCAAAGGCCCTGCTCTCGCGGGAGCACGAGCTGGTTCATGTGGCGGTCAGATCGAACTTTCCCTTGAGCCCGTTGACCGAGGACGTGGCGATCCACAGGTCGAAGGCGCCGGGCTCGACGGTCCAGCCGCCGTCGCCCCAGAATTGGAGGTCCTTGCGCGCAAGCGAGAAGGTCACGCGCTTCGCCTCGCCCGGTGCGAGCGCGACGCGGCGGAAGCCTTTCAGCTCGCGCACCGGACGAGTGCGGCTGGCGACGCGGTCGTGGATATAGAGCTGGACGACTTCGGCGCCGGCGACGGTTCCGCGGTTGGTGACCAGCGCGGAGACTTCGAGCGTGCCGTTCCACGCCAGCGTCGCGGGCAGTTTCAGCTCCGACAGGACGATGTCCGAATAGGTGAGGCCGTGGCCGAACGGATAGAGCGCCTCGTTCTTCGTCTCGCGATAGCGCGCCTTGTAGGCCTGGCTGCCGGTATCGGGCGCGGGGCGGCCGGTCGGGCGGTGGTTGTAGAAATAGGGCTCCTGCCCCGAATAATGCGGGAAGCTGACCGACAGCTTGGCGGAAGGGTTGACCTTGCCGAACAGCACGTCGGCGATCGCGTTGCCGGTCTCGCTGCCGAGGAACCAGCAGGCGAGGATCGCGGGCGCGTCCTTGACCGCGCCCTGCAGCGCGAGCGCGCGGCCGTGCTTCAGCAGGACGACGACCGGCTTGCCGGTGGCGGCGACCGCATCGGCGAGCGCCTGCTGCGGCTCGGGCACGACGATCTCGACGCGCGACTGCGCCTCACCCGACATGCCCTGGCTCTCGCCGATCGCGAGGATGACGAGATCGGCCGCCGTGGCCGCGGCCACCGCGGCGTCGATCCCGCCGGGGATCGGTTTCTCGACGTCGGCGCCCTTGACGACGGTGAGCGCCTCGGGGTCGGCGAGCTGCGCGCGGATGCCGCTGGCGATATCGACGCCGATCGACTCGTCGGCCATGAACGCCCAGGGGCCGGCAAGGTTGGCCTTGTCGTCGCCGAATGGACCGATCAGCGCGATCTTGCCGGGCGACTTTGACAGCGGCAGCAGCTTGTTCTCGTTCTTGAGCAGCACGATCGAGCGGCCGCCCGCCTCGCGCGAGAGCTTGCGGGTGGCGGGCATCGCGACGTGCGTCTTTTCCGCCTTGTACGACATCGAGCGGTAGGGGTTGTCGAACAGGCCGAGCTGTTCCTTCAAGGCGAGGACGCGGCGGACCGAAGCATCGACCTGCGCCTCCGGGACCTCGCCCTTCTCGACGAGGTCGGGGAGCCATTGGTTGTAGAGGCCGCTCTGCATCGACATGTCGACGCCGGCGATGAACGCCTTCTTCGCGGCGTCGCGGCCGTCGGCGGCATAGCCGTGCGCGATCAGTTCCTCGTCGGCGGTATAGTCGGAGACGACGAGGCCCTTGAAGTGCCATTGGTCGCGCAGGAGCTCAGTCAGCAGCCAGTGGTTGCCGCTCGCGGGAACACCGTTCACATCGTTGAACGCCGACATCGTGGTGAGCGCGCCGGCGCCGAACGCCGCCTGGAACGGTGGGAAATGCACCTCGCGCAGCGTCTCCATCGAGAGATCGACGGTGTTGTAGTCCATGCCCGCGGCGACCGCGCCATAGGCCGCGAAATGCTTGGGGCACGCGGCGACGCGGGTCGGATCGGTCGGGTCGTCGCCCTGGAAGCCGCGGACGCGCGCGATCGCCATCTGCTCGCCCAAATAGGTGTCCTCGCCCGAACCTTCGGCGACGCGGCCCCAGCGTTCGTCGCGCGCGACATCGACCATCGGCGCGAAGGTCCAGTGCATGCCGACCGCGGTCGCCTCGAGCGCGGCGGCGCGGGCGGTGCGCATGGCGAGATCGGGATCGAAGGCGCCGGCCTCGGCGATCGGGATGGGGAAGACGGTGGCGAGGCCGTGGATCACGTCGCCGGCGAAGACCAAGGGGATCTTGAGGCGGCTGTCCTCGATCGCCGCCTTCTGCGCACGGCGGGCGCCCGACACGCCGATGCCGTTGAACAGCATTCCGATCTTGCCCGCGGCGATGTCGGCGAGCTGGCGCGCGGCGTTGCTGCTCACCGCATTGGGGTTGAACGGAATCCGCGGCGGGCGGATCGAATCGCCGAAGCACGACAGCTGCCCCGCCTTTTCGGTGAGCGTCATCTTGCCGATCAGGCTCTCGATGCGGTTGCTTGCGGCGAATGCGGCGCGCGGCGCCAGCGCGAATCCGGCAAGCGCGCCGCCGGCCTTGATGAGCGAACGGCGGGAGATCGGCGGGGTCATGGCGGTCCTCGTGGAAACGGTTACACGGCCCGTTGTAGCGGCAAAATACGGGGCAGGGGAAGCCCGGACAGGCATGGATGCCAGCCTTTGCCGATATGATGGTCTAAATTATATGATATATATGTAGGCAGCAGTCGAGGTTGCTGCTATTCGGCTCGGCAAGTGGCGCGGGCGCCGCTAATCGGGGACGGGGTTGGGCATCGCCCGACCGGAGCAGGAGAGCGGGGATGCAGTTGGCGACGATCGATGTCGTGGTGGTGCTGGTCTATTTCGTCGTGATCTTCGGGCTCGCGCAGTTCGTATCGCGCGACAAGGCCGGGCACCAGAAGAACTCGACCGACTATTTCCTCGCCTCGAAGAACTTGCCGTGGTGGGCGATCGGCGCGTCGCTGATCGCGGCGAACATCTCGGCCGAGCAGATCGTCGGCATGTCGGGGTCGGGCTATGCGATCGGGCTGGCGATCTCGTCCTACGAATGGATGGCGGCGCTGACGATCCTGATCGTCGGCAAGTTCTTCCTGCCGATCTTCCTGGAAAACAAGATCTACACGATGCCGCAGTTCCTGGAGCAGCGGTACGGCGCAGCGACGCGGACGATCCTGGCGGTGTTCTGGCTGGGCTTGTATATCTTCGTCAATCTGACCTCGATCATCTGGCTGGGCTCGATCGCGGTGACGCAGGTGGCGGGGATCGACCAGAATGTCGCACTGCTGATCCTGGGGCTGTTCGCGCTGTTCTATCAGCTGCGTGGCGGATTGAAGGCGGTGGCGCTGACCGACATCGTGCAGGTGACGCTGCTGGTGCTCGGCGGGCTGATGGTGTCGTGGATCACGCTGTCGACGATCGGCCACGGCAGCGTGGTCGCGGGCTTCGGCGAGCTGACGCGGCGCGTGCCCGATCATTTCAACATGATCCTGTCGCCCTCCGACCCGCATTTCAGCGATCTGCCGGGGATTTCGGTGCTGATCGGCGGGATGTGGATCGCGAACCTCAGCTATTGGGGGTTCAACCAGTATATCATCCAGCGCGCGCTGGCGGCGAAGAGCATTCCCGAGGCGCAGAAGGGCGTGGTGTTCGCCGCGTTCCTGAAACTGATCACGCCGCTGGTCATCGTCGTGCCGGGGATCGCCGCGGTGCTGCTCGCGCCCGACCTTGCCAAGCCCGACGATGCTTACCCGACGATGATGCGGCTGCTGCCGACGGGCATCCTGGGGCTGGTGTTCGCAGCGTTGATCGCCGCGATCGTCGCCTCGACCGCATCGAAGATCAACTCGATCTCGACGATCTTCACGCTCGACCTCTACGCCAAGTTCAAGGGGCAGAAGAGCAATGTCGAGGATCTCGGCGGCAGCGAGGCGACCACCGCCGACGAGCGGCATCTGGTGCTTGTCGGGCGGATCGCGGCATGCGTCGCGCTGGTGCTGGCGCTGCTGACGGCGCGGCCGCTGCTCGGCAATTCGGAGCAGGCGTTCCAGTATATCCAGGAATATACCGGCTTCTTCACGCCGGGGATCACCGTGATCTTCCTGCTCGGCCTGTTCTGGAAGCGGGCGAGCGAGGCGGGGGCGATCACCGCCGCGGTGGGTTCGTTCGTCCTGTCGCTCATCATGAAGTTCGCCACCCCCGACTTCCCGTTCATGAACCGGATGCTGGTGGTGTTCTTCGTCACGCTGGCGCTGCAAGTGGTGGTGTCGCTGATCTGGCCCAACGCGGCCGGGCGCAACCGGATCGACAACAGCCAAGTCAGCTACAGGACCTCGACCGGGTTCAACGCCGCCGCGCTGGCGGTGTGCATGATCCTCGTCGCGCTCTATGCGACCTGGTGGTGATCGGATGAGCGCGGCAGAGTTCCTGGCGGTCGATTGGGGCACGACCAACCGGCGCGTCTTTGCGGTTGACGGCGGCGGCGCTGTATTGGCGACCGAGCGCGACGACCGCGGCATCCTCGCCGTCGGGCGCGGCGGGTTCGCGGCCGAGGCGGCGGCGATCCGAGCGCGGTTCGGCGACCTGCCGATGCTGTGCGCAGGCATGGTCGGATCGGTGGGCGGCTGGGTCGAGGCGGCATATCGCGCGGCGCCGGTCGGGCTCAACGAACTCGCGGAGGCGCTGACCTGGGTCGAGCCGGGGCGCACCGCAATCGTGCCGGGGGTGCGCTTTGCGGGCGAGGACCGCGGCGACGTGATGCGGGGCGAAGAGGTGCAACTGCTCGGCGCGGTGGCGTCCGGGATGGCGCCCGGCGATGCGCTGCTCTGCCAGCCGGGAACGCATTGCAAATGGGCGCGGATGGCGGACGGGCGGATCGCCTCGTTCCGCACGACGATGACGGGCGAGTTGTTCGCGATGCTGAAGAAGCACAGCCTGCTCGCCGATTTCATGGGCGGCACGGTCGCGGACGGGCCGGCGTTTCGCGCCGGCGTTGCGGCGTCGGCGGCCGGGACGTTGCTGGGCGACCTGTTCGGCGAGCGGGCAAGCGTGCTGCTGGGCCGGCGCGACCGGGCCGACATCGCCGCGCATGTCAGCGGGCTGCTGATCGGATCGGACGTGCGCGAGCAGGCGATCGGGACCGGGACGACGGTGCATCTGCTCGCCGACCCGGCGCTCGGGGCGCTCTATCGCGCGGCGATCGAGATGGCCGGCGGCACGGCGATGCTGCTCGACAGCCATGACGCATTTGTTGCCGGCATCGTCCGGTTGTGGAGAGTGATCCGATGACTGCCAAAGAGATGCTCGCCGGCGCGATGGCGCGCTGTCCGCTGGTCGCGATCCTGCGCGGAGTGCGGCCGGACGACGTGGAGGCGATCGGCGACACGCTGGTCGAGGCGGGGTTCGCGATGATCGAGGTGCCCTTGAACTCGCCCGATCCGCTGACGAGCATCGAGCGGCTGGCGCGGCGGTTCGGCGATGAAGTGCTGATCGGAGCGGGGACGGTGCTGGAAACGGGCCAGGTGCGCAGCGTCCGCGAAATGGGCGGGCGGCTGATCGTCTCGCCCAATAGCGATACGGACGTGGTCGCGGCGAGCGCGGCGGCGGGGTTGGTGTCGCTCCCCGGCTATTTCAGCCCAAGCGAGGGCTTCGCCGCGCTGAAGGCAGGCGCGACTGGGCTGAAGCTGTTTCCGGCCGAGGCGGCGAGTCCCGCAGTGCTCAAGGCGCAGCGCGCGGTGCTGCCGCGCGACGTGCCGGTGCTGGTCGTGGGCGGCGTCGCGCCCGAGACGATGGCGCCGTGGCGCGCGGTCGGCGCCGACGGGTTCGGGCTCGGCTCGGCGCTATACCGGCCGGGCGCATCCGCCGCCGAGGTGGGGGCGGCGGCGCGAGCGTTCGTCGCGGCCTGGCGCGCGCTGGGTTAGCGCCGCCGCGCCGTCAGCGGGACTCCTGCGGAAGCGGGGGTCGAGGGTAGTAAGCAAAGCCGCTCAATTCTGTGCTCCTGCTTTCGCAGGAGCACAGATATGAAAGCCATCGAGGACGCGGCTGGGGACCCGCGTTCCTGCGCCGTCCTATTGATCGAGAAACGAGCGCATCTTGCGGCTGCGGCTCGGGTGCTTGAGCTTCCTCAGCGCCTTGGCCTCGATCTGGCGGATGCGTTCGCGGGTGACGCTGAACTGCTGGCCGACTTCCTCCAGCGTGTGGTCGGTGTTCATGCCGATGCCGAAGCGCATACGCAGCACGCGCTCCTCGCGCGGGGTGAGGCTCGCCAGCACCCGCGTGACGGTTTCCTTGAGATTGGCCTGGATCGCGGCGTCGACCGGGATCACCGCGTTCTTGTCCTCGATGAAATCGCCGAGGTGGCTGTCCTCCTCGTCGCCGATCGGCGTCTCGAGGCTGATCGGCTCCTTGGCGATCTTCATCACCTTGCGGACCTTCTCCAAGGGCATGGAGAGGCGCTCGGCCATTTCCTCCGGCGTCGGCTCGCGACCCTGCTCGTGGAGGAACTGACGGCTGGTGCGGACCAGCTTGTTGATCGTCTCGATCATGTGGACCGGGATGCGGATCGTCCGCGCCTGGTCGGCGATCGAGCGAGTGATCGCCTGGCGGATCCACCACGTCGCGTAGGTCGAGAATTTGTAGCCGCGGCGGTATTCGAACTTATCGACCGCCTTCATCAGGCCGATGTTGCCTTCCTGGATCAGGTCGAGGAATTGCAGGCCGCGGTTGGTGTATTTCTTGGCGATCGAGATGACGAGGCGCAGGTTCGCCTCGACCATCTCCTTCTTGGCGATGCGCGCCTCGCGCTCGCCCTTCTGGACCATGTTGACGATGCGGCGGAACTCGCCGAGCGCCATGCCGGTCTGCTGCGCGATCTCGGCGATCTCGGTGCGGATGCGATCGACCGCATTGGCCTCGGCCGCCGCGAACGCCGCCCATTTCTTGTCGAGGCCCTTGACCGTTTCCAGCCAGCTTTCGTCGAGCTCGTTGCCGATATAGCGGTCGAGGAAGTCCTTGCGGCTGACCTTGTGGCGCTCCGCGAGGCGCAGCATCTGGCCGCCGAGCGCGGTGAGGCGCCGGTTGAAGCTGTAGAGCTGATCGACGAGATATTCGATCTTCGCCTGGTGGAACTGGACGCTCTCGACCTCGGCGGTCAAATCCTCGCGCAGCTTCTGATATTTGCGCTCGTCGCCCGCGGAAAGCTCGCTGCCCGCCGCCATTGCGTCGAGCCGGGCCTCCTGCATCTTCGAGAACTTCTTGTAGATCGCAGTGATGTTGGCGAACTTCTCGAGCGCCTGCGGCTTGAGCTGTTCCTCCATCTGCGCGAGGCTGAGCGTATTGTCCTCGTCGTCGTCGTCGGACGGCCGGCGCGCGCGGCGCTCGGTCATCGAATCCTCGTCCTCGTCGTCCGACGATTCGTCCTCGACGTCCTCTTCCTCCTTGTAGGAGGGGCCGGCGGTCTTTTCGGAAATCTCGCCGCTGCCGTCCTCGTCCTCGTCGTCGCTGAGGCTCTCGGGCGCGGGCTCCTTGGTCAGCATCGCGTCGAGATCGAGAATCTCGCGCAGCTGCATCTCGCCGGCGTTGAGCGCGTTCGACCAGTCGATAATCGCGTTGAAGGTGATCGGCGATTCGCACAGGCCGAAGATCATCGTGTCGCGGCCCGCCTCGATGCGCTTGGCGATCGCGATCTCGCCTTCGCGCGAGAGGAGTTCGACCGCGCCCATCTCGCGCAGATACATGCGCACCGGATCGTCGGTGCGATCGACGGTTTCCTTCTTCTTGGGCGCTTCGGGCGGCGTCGGCGAGCCGTCGCCGGCATCGACCGGCTCGTTGTCGTCATCGTCGTTAGTGTCGGACTCGCCGTCCTCGCCGGCTTCCTCGTTCTCGACGATGTTGATGCCCATCTCGTTGATCGCGGACATCACGTCCTCGAGCTGATCCGAGGTCATCTGATCCTGCGGCAACGCCTCGTTGAGCTCGTCATAGGTGATGTAGCCGCGCTTCTTCGCCCGCGCGAAGAGCTTCTTGATCGACGCTTCGTTGAGATCGATCAGCGGCGCGTCGCCCGTGTCATTGGTCTCGGCCGCGTCCGCCGTATTCGCCTTCGCCATCAATTGCCCTCAAGCATCAAGAGTTTCGTCGTCTTCGTCCGCCAGGACCAGATTTGCAAGCCGATGGCGCAACGCCGCCTGCTCGCGCACCAACGCATTCTGGCGGGCAAAGGCTTCTTCCGACGTGTCCGCCTGTAGCGCCGCGGTCGCATCGGCAAGAGCCTGATCCACCTCCGGACCCGCCACCAGCACCGCGATCGCCTCGTTCAGGTCGGCCGCGGCGCGCGTGGCGTCGGCGTTCCGTTGCGTGAACGAGAAGGGCAAGGTGTCGGCCCTCAGCAATTCGCTGGCCACTGAGTCGAATCCGGACTTCGCCAATATGGTGAGCACGCGGCCGCTATCAAGCGCCTGGTCTTCGAGCGCGAGATCGACCACCGCTTCGAACAAGCGCCCGAGCGCGCCGCCGGCCATGCGGAGCGAGCCGAGCACCTCGATATGGCGAGCGATTTCGGCGGGGTGGCGGATCAGGCCGGCGAGGACAGCCTTGGCGAGCACGGGGTCGATTCCCGAGGCGCGCACAGCCTTTGCTTCCGTGGTCACCGGGGGCAGGGGAGGAACCCATTTGCCGTTCTTGCGCTGGCCCGGCCGGAACGGGCGGGCGCCGAATTGCCGGTGTGGCGGAGCGAATTGGTCGTCGAAGCGGCGGCGGAACTCGGCGAGATATTCGTGGCGGACGTTGCGGTCGGCGATCGCGTCGGCGCGTTCGGTGAGGCGCTGGCGAAGGCCCGCGCGCTGCTCGGGGGTGGCGAGCGGCTCGGCGGCGAACTCGTGCGCCCACAGCCGATCGGCGAGCGGCTGCGCATCGCGGAGCAGCGCCTCGAAGGCGGCGGGGCCGCGCTGGCGGACGAGGTCGTCGGGGTCGAGTCCGTCGGGGAGCGTGACGAAGGCCAGGCTGCGGCCGGGGCCAAGCATCGGCAGCGCGCGAGCGGCGGCGCGGATCGCCGCCTTCTGCCCGGCGGCATCGCCGTCGAAGCAGAGGATCGGCACGTCGGCGAGGCGCCACAGCCGTTCGAGCTGACCCTCGGTGAGTGCGGTGCCGAGCGGGGCGACCGCCTCTTCGATCCCTGCCTGGGCGAGCGCGATCACGTCCATATAGCCTTCGACGACGAGCACGCGGCCGGTCTTGCGGCTGGCGGGCGCGGCGCGGTCGAGGTTGTAGAGCGTGCGGCCCTTGTCGAAGAGCGGGGTCTCGGGCGAGTTGAGATACTTTGGCTCGCCATCGCCGATTACGCGGCCGCCGAACGCGATCACCCGCCCGCGCGGGTCGCGGATCGGGATCATCAGCCGGCCGCGGAAACGGTCGTAAGGCTCCTTGCCCTCGACCGCGATCAGCAGGCCGGCCTCGACCAGCAGCGGATCTCCATAGTCCTTGAGAGCCGCCTTGAGCTTGCCGCGCGAATCGGGCGCGTAACCGAGGCCGAAGGTCTTGGCGGTCGCGGCGGAAATGCCGCGCCGCTCCAGCACGCCGCGCGCCTCCGCCCCGGCGATGCCGTTCAATTGCTGAACGAACCATTCGGTGGCGTCGGCGCTCGCCTCGTGCAGCCCCTTGGCGCGCTCGGTGCGTTCGGCGGCGCGGGGATCGGGCGCGGGCATGTCCATTCCGGCGGCGGCGGCGAGCTCCTTGACCGCGTCGATGAAGGGAAGACCGCGCTGGTCGGTCATCCAGCGGATCGCGTCGCCATGGGCGCCGCAGCCGAAGCAATGATAGAAGGCCTTGTCGTCATTGACGTAGAACGAGGGCGTCTTCTCGTTGTGGAACGGGCAGCAGCCCTTGAACTCGCGCCCGGCCTTCTGGAGCTTGGTGGTCTTGCCGATGAGCGCGGAGAGCAGCGTGCGAGCGCGCAATTCGTCGAGGAATTGGGGGGAGAGGGTCATGTGTGCCGCTCTTCCGAAATCCGTTTCTCGACCCCTCGACTTTGCTCGGGACAGGCCTCGCTCGAAATGAGCGGAGTTGGTGTCGCGGGTTTCCCCCTCTTTCCGTTCGCTTCGAGCGAAGTCGAGAAGCGTTCGTGAGGCGGCCTGGCAAAGAAGGAAACCCGCCCCCAATCCCCTGCGATCAGCGCCTCCTTCTTGGCCCGCGACCATCCCCCGACGATTCGTTCGGCCTCGAGCGCCTCGATCCGGCTGGGAGAATCCTGCGACCACACCAACTGGACCGGCCGCCGCCGCGACGTGAAGTCACAAAGGCCGCCGATCTGATGCTCGCCGACGCGGCGCTCCAGATTGTCGGTATGACCGGTGTAGAAGCGGCCGTCAGCGCACCGCAGAATGTACGTCCAAAAGGCCATGATCTCTTGTGCCGAAACCGTCCGTTCGTGTCGAGCGAAGCCTGTCCCGAGCAAAGGGGTCGAGACACGTGTCGGCCCCAGAACCGGTTTCTCGACTTCGCTCGAAACGAACGGGAAAAGGGAGCTCGAAACGAACGGGTAAAGGGGATCAGCTCAGCGCCGCCCTCACCAGGCCGCTCGCCTTGCTCATATCCAGCTGCGTGCCGTGACGCGCCTTCAGTTCGGCCATGACCTTGCCCATGTCCTTCATGCCGCTCGCGCCCGTCTCCGCCTTGATCGCCTCGATCGCCGCCTTGGTCTCCTCCTCGCTCATCTGCGCGGGGAGGAAGCGTTCGATTACAGCGACCTCGCGCGCTTCGGCGTCGGCGAGCTCCTGGCGGCCGCCCTTCTCGTAAAGCTCGATCGATTCGCGGCGCTGCTTCACCATCTTCTGCAGGACCTCGATAACCAGCGCGTCGTCATCGGCGACGGGCGCCTGGGTGCGCGCCTCGATGTCGCGGTTCTTGAGTCCCGACTGGATCAGGCGGAGCGTCGCGGTGCCCTCCTTGTCGCCGCTCTTCATGGCGGTCACCAGCGCAGCCTTGATCGAATCGCGAATCATTGTCGGTCCTTCGAAGGAAAACCTGCCCGATAGCCCGAACTGCGAATCTTTAACAGATTGACGCGCTCGCCCGGCAAGCCTAGCGGGTGAGCCTTAGCGACATCGCCAACCACGCAATCGGAGTGCCCGCCACCATGGCCGACGCCACACCCTCGCCCGCGCCTCAAGGAGCCACGGGGGTATTGGTTCTGGCCGACGGCACCGTGATCTGGGGGCACGGCTTCGGCGCCGAGGGGCAGGCGGTCGGCGAGGTGTGCTTCCACACCGCGATGACCGGATACCAGGAGGTGATGACCGATCCGAGCTTTGCCGGGCAGATCATCACCTTCACCTTCCCGCATATCGGCAATGTCGGGACGAATGTGGAAGATTTCGAAGCGGACCAGCCCCACGCCCTCGGCATGATCGTGCGCGAGGACGTAACCGCGCCGAGCAACTTCCGCAGCGTCGAGCGGCTCGATGCGTGGATGAAGGCGCACGCGCGGATCGGGCTGGCCGGGGTGGACACGCGCGCGCTGACGCGGCGGATCAGGACAGGGGGTGCGCCCAACGGGGTGATCGCGCACTCGGCGTCGGGTGCGTTCGACATCGACCTGCTGCTCCAGATGGCGCGCGAGTGGCCCGGCCTCGAAGGCATGGACCTGGCGAAGGTCGTCTCGACCGAGATGGATTACGGCTGGGAAGGCGGCGTCTGGCGGCTGGGGTTCGGGTATGGGGACGACGGCAAGCCCCTCCCCTTCAGGGGAGGGGTTGGGGTGGGGCATGTCGGAGCCGGCGTGCTCGGTGAGACCTCCCCCACCTCCAACCCCTCCCCTGAAGGGGAGGGGCTTAAGCACCGCCCCCACGTCGTCGCGGTCGATTACGGCAGCAAGCGCAACATCTTCCGCAACCTGGTCAAGGCCGGCGCCAAGGTCTCGGTCGTCCCCGCGACCGCCTCGTTCGAGCAGATCATGGCGCTGGAGCCCGACGGCTTCTTCCTGTCGAACGGCCCCGGCGACCCGGCAGCGACCGCCGACTATGCCGTGCCGGTGATCCGCAAGATGCTGGAGACGCAGCTGCCGCTGTTCGGCATCTGCCTCGGCCACCAGCTGCTCGGCCTCGCGGTGGGTGCGAGCACGACCAAGATGTTCCAGGGCCATCGCGGCGCCAACCATCCGGTCAAGCGCCTGTCCGACGGCGCGGTCGAGATCACCAGCATGAACCACGGCTTCGCTGTGACACGCGACAGCCTGCCCGCGAACGCCCGCGAAACGCACGTCTCGCTGTTCGACGGCTCGAACGCCGGCCTCGAACTCACCGACGCCCCTGCGTTCAGCGTCCAATACCACCCCGAGGCCAGCCCGGGCCCGCAGGACAGCTTCTATCTGTTCGAGCGGTTCGTGGGGATGATGGAGAAGGCGGCGTGAGCGATGGGGTATGCCGCTTCCGTGTTCTTCCAAATCATTTGAACGATGCCTTGAGGCTTTTCCGAGAGGCCGGATTTGAGCCGCACTCGGTCACGAAGCGAGAAGATGGGAATACGGCGATAGAGTTTCGTGACGTTCCCGATGACCGGATGTGGTCGCTCGTTTCGGCCTTTCCCCGCCACTATTCCGCGATCCAAGGCGTGATCGGCGGATCTCCCTTCGAGAATTGATATGCCCAAACGCACCGACATTTCCTCCATTCTCGTCATTGGCGCGGGGCCGATCATTATCGGGCAGGCGTGCGAGTTCGATTATTCGGGGACGCAGGCGATCAAGGCCCTGAAGGAAGAGGGCTATCGCATCGTCCTGGTCAATTCGAACCCGGCGACGATCATGACCGATCCCGAGCTGGCCGACGCGACCTATGTCGAGCCGATCACGCCGGAGGTCGTCGCCAGGATCATCGAGAAGGAGCGGCCCGACGCCGTCCTGCCGACGATGGGCGGGCAGACCGCGCTCAACACCGCGCTGGCGCTGTTCCGCGACGGCACGCTCGACAGGTTCGGCGTGCAGATGATCGGCGCCGACGCCGACGCGATCGACAAGGCCGAGGATCGGCTCAAGTTCCGCGAGGCGATGGACAAGATCGGCCTCGAAAGCGCGCGCTCGGCGATCGCGCATTCGGTCGAGGAGGCGGTCGCGGCGCTCGATACTGTCGGGCTGCCGGCGATCATCCGGCCGTCGTTCACGCTCGGCGGCACCGGCGGCGGCGTCGCCTACAACCGGCCCGAGTTCGAGGAGATCGTCCGCTCCGGCCTCGACGCCTCGCCGACCACCGAGGTGCTGATCGAGGAATCGCTGCTCGGCTGGAAGGAATATGAGATGGAAGTGGTCCGCGACCGCGCGGACAATTGCATCATCATCTGCTCGATCGAGAATATCGACCCGATGGGGGTGCATACCGGCGACTCGATCACCGTCGCCCCGGCGCTGACGCTGACCGACAAGGAATATCAGGTCATGCGCAACGCGAGCATCGCGTGCCTGCGCGAAATCGGCGTCGAAACAGGTGGTTCCAACGTGCAATTCGCGGTCAATCCGAAGGACGGGCGGCTGATCGTCATCGAGATGAACCCGCGCGTGTCGCGCTCCTCGGCGCTGGCGTCGAAGGCGACCGGCTTCCCGATCGCCAAGGTCGCCGCCAAGCTGGCGGTCGGCTACACGCTCGACGAGATCGAGAACGACATCACCGGCGTCACCCCCGCCTCGTTCGAGCCGACGATCGATTACGTCGTCACCAAGATTCCGCGCTTCGCGTTCGAGAAGTTCAAGGGCGCCGAGGCGGTGCTGTCGACCGCGATGAAGTCGGTCGGCGAGGTGATGGCGATCGGGCGCAACATTCACGAGAGCCTCCAGAAGGCGCTGCGCGGGCTGGAGACGGGGCTGTCGGGCTTCAACCAGATCGACCGGCTGGCGGGCGCGCCGCGGGCGGAGATCGAGGCGGCGCTGGCCAAGGCGACGCCCGACCGGCTGCTCGTCGCGGCGCAGGCGTTGCGCGAGGGCTTCACCGTCGCCGAGGTGCACGCGATCGCCAAATACGATCCGTGGTTCCTGGAGCGGATCGCCGAGATCGTCGCCGCCGAGGAGGAAGTGTGCCGCCACGGCCTGCCGCAGGACGCGGCGGGGATTCGGCGGCTGAAGGCGATGGGGTTCAGCGACAAGCGGCTCGCCTGGCTGTCGCTTAAATCGGCCAATCTCGCCGGCAACGAGCGCGCCGTCGCGCGCGGATCGGGGCTGATCCACGAGACGGTCAAGGCGATGACCGGCGGCGTCACCGAGGCCGAGGTGCGCGCGCTCCGGCACAGGCTCGGCGTGCGGCCGGTGTTCAAGCGCATCGACACCTGCGCGGCCGAGTTCGAGGCGAAGACGCCCTATATGTATTCGACCTACGAGGCGCCCAGCTTCGGCGAGCCCGAGAACGAGGCGGCGCCTTCCGACGCCAAGAAGATCGTCATTCTCGGCGGCGGGCCGAACCGGATCGGGCAGGGGATCGAGTTCGATTATTGCTGCTGCCACGCCTGTTTCGCGCTGGAGGACGCCGGCTTCGAGACGATCATGGTCAATTGCAACCCGGAGACGGTGAGCACCGACTATGACACTTCCGACCGCCTCTATTTCGAGCCGCTGACCGCCGAGGACGTGCTCGAAATCCTCCATGTCGAGCAGTCGAAGGGCACGCTGGTCGGGGTGATCGTCCAGTTCGGCGGGCAGACCCCGCTCAACCTCGCGCGCGCGCTGGAGGCGGAGGGGATCCCCATCCTCGGCACCTCGCCCGACGCGATCGATCTTGCCGAGGACCGCGAGCGGTTCGCGGCGCTGGTCAACAAGCTCGGTTTAAAGCAGCCCGCCAACGGCATCGCGCGCAGCCGCGAGGAGGCGATCGCGGTCGCCGAGCGGATCGGCTATCCGGTGCTGATGCGCCCCAGCTACGTGCTCGGCGGCCGCGCGATGGAAATCGTCGACGGCCGCGCGCAGCTCGAGGAATATATCCAGACTGCGGTGCAGGTCTCCGGCGATGCGCCGGTGTTGATCGACCAATATCTGCGCGACGCGGTCGAGGTGGATGTCGACGCCATCGCCGACGGGACCGACGTGGTGGTCGCCGGCGTGCTCCAGCATATCGAGGAGGCGGGGGTCCATTCGGGCGACAGCGCCTGCTCGATCCCGCCCTACAGCCTCTCGGCCAAGATCATTGCCGAGATCGAGCGCCAGGCCGATGCGCTCGCGCGTGCGCTCAAGGTGCGTGGGCTCATGAACATCCAGTTCGCGGTGAAGGACGGGCAGGTCTACCTGATCGAGGTCAACCCGCGCGCCAGCCGCACTGTGCCGTTCGTCGCCAAGGCGATCGGCGCGCCCATCGCCAAGATCGCCGCGCGCGTCATGGCGGACGAGAAGCTCGCCGAGCTGCCGGCGATCGATCGCAGCATCGATTATGTCGCGGTCAAGGAGGCGGTGTTCCCTTGGGGCCGCTTCCAGGGCGTCGATCCGGTGCTGTCGCCCGAGATGAAATCGACCGGCGAAGTCATGGGAATCGATCGTGATTTCGCCATCGCCTTCGCCAAGTCGCAGCTCGGCGCCGGCATGGTGCTGCCGCAATCGGGGACGTTGTTCGTCAGCGTCAAGGACACCGACAAGCCGCATATCGTGCCGGCGGTGAAGACGCTCGCCGATCATGGCTTCGCGATCGTCGCGACCGGCGGGACGGCCGATTTCCTCGCTCGGCAGGGTCTTGCGGTCGAGCGCGTCAACAAGGTCGCGCAAGGACGGCCGCACATCGTCGACCGGATCAAGGACGGCGGGATCGATCTGGTGTTCAACACCACCGAAGGCTGGCAATCCCTGAAGGATTCGCAGCCGATCCGTGCTTCGGCGGTAGCCCAGAAAATCCCGTACTTCACCACCGCCTCGGCCAGCCTGGAGGCGGCGCGGGCGATCGTAGCCCTCGCTACCGAGAGCCTTGAAGTGCGTCCCCTGCAGTCCTATTATTCGCAATCGCACAACTGATCCCCGACATGAGAGAGTGACGTGCGGGCGGCCTTTCGGGAGCCGCTTGAAGAGGGCGTTTTTGCAAGGGACGAGATTATGGCGACGGTCGAAAAGATGCCGATGCTGGCCGAGGGCCACGCGAAGCTCACCGCTGACCTCAAGCGCTTGAAGGAAGAGCGCCCGCAGATCGTCGATGCGATCGAGGAAGCGCGCGCGCACGGCGACCTTTCGGAAAACGCCGAATATCACGCCGCCAAGGAGCGCCAGGGCCAGATCGAGGCATCGATCGCCGATATCGAAGACAAGCTGGCGCGCGCCCAGATCATCGACCCGAAGGAGATGTCGGGCGACAAGGTGGTGTTCGGCGCGACCGTGACTTTGCTCGACGAGGACGACAAGCCGATCCGTTATCAGATCGTCGGCCAGACCGAAGCGGACGCCAATGTGGGGCGGATTTCGTACAATTCGCCGCTCGGCCGCGCGCTGATCGGCCGCAAGGTGGACGACGAGGTCGAGGTGTCGGTGCCTGCGGGCGACCGTTATTATCTGATCTCGAAGATCGAGTTCGTTTGATTAATCCCGTCCGTTCGTCCTGAGTAGCCATTGAGCTTGTCGAAATGGCGAATCGAAGGACCCTTCGATACGGGTCTTCGACTTCGCTCAGACCCTACTCAGGGCGAACGGAGTGGTACTCTATTAGTTTACACCAGCGCGTTGCGTTTGATCACCTCGCGATACCAGGCGGCGCTCAGCTTGGGTGTGCGCTTCAGCGTCGTGAAATCGGTATAGTGGATGCCGAACCGCTTGGTGAAGCCGTCGGCCCATTCGAAATTGTCCAGCAGGCTCCACAGGAAATAGCCCTTGAGCGGGTAGCCCTCAGCGGTCGCGCGCTGAAAATTGGCGAGGTAATTATGGAGGTACATGATGCGGTCGGGGTCGTCGATACGGCCGTCGACCACCTTGTCCTCCGCCGAGCAGCCATTCTCCGAGATGTAGAGCGCCTTGGGCTTCCACATCTCGCTGACTTGCCGCACGCCCCAATAGGCGACCTCCGGCCCGACGAACAGCCAGGGCGAGGACATGTGCGGCGATTCGGGGAAATGCGAGATGATCCGGTAGCCGGTCGGTGACGACGCATCGGCGCGGGCCCATTCGGGCGCGTAGATGTTGAGCGCGACGAAATCGAGCGGGCTGCCGATCGCCTTCATGTCGCCCGCCTCGACCTTGGGCGCGTTGGCGCCTTCCTGCTCGAGGTAGGAGTCGAGATACTTGCCTTCCATTATCGCGGTCAGGAACATCGCGTTCTGCTCGCGCGTCGCCTTGGCGGCGGCGGCGATATGCTCGGGCGTCTCGATCACCGGCACGTAGAAAGTGGTGTTGTCGGCGATGCCGACCTCGGTTCCGGCCGGCACCGCCGCGCGGATCGCCTGCACGCCCAGGCCATGCGCCAGCACGCCGTGGTGGCGGACCTGGTTGACTTCCGCCGGCGGCAGCTTGAGCCCCGGTGCATGGCGACCTTCCTGATGGCCGATATCGGTGAAGCAGCGCAGCTCGTTGACGGTCATGAAGTGCTTGACACGATCGCCGAGCTTGCCCGCCATGAAGGCCGCGTAATCGGCGAAGGCCTTCGCTGTGTCCCGGTTCTGCCAACCGCCGGGGAGCGCCTGCGGCAGGTCCCAGTGGAACAGCGTGACATAGGGCTCGATCCCCGCGGCGAGCAGCGTATCGATCACCTTGTTGTAGTGATCGACGCCCTTTGGATTGGGTTGGCCGCGGCCTTGGGGGAAGATGCGCGACCAGGCGAGCGACAGGCGGTAGGTCTGCGCGCCGAGGTTCTTGAGCAGCTCGGTGTCCTCGGCATGGCGGTGGTAGCTGTCGCAGGCGACGTCGCCATTGGCGCCGTCGGCGACCTTGCCCGGCGTGTGGGAGAAGACGTCCCAGATCGTCTCGCCGCGCCCGTCCTCGTGC
The DNA here is from genome assembly GCA_035776635.1 of Sphingomonas sp. Taxonomy (GTDB): domain Bacteria; phylum Pseudomonadota; class Alphaproteobacteria; order Sphingomonadales; family Sphingomonadaceae; genus Sphingomonas. The sequence goes on from DASTWI010000064.1 coordinate 37,279, forward strand.
ACCGCGCCCTCGATCTGGTAGGAAGCGGTGGCGCAGCCCCAGCGGAAGCCTTCCGGAAAAGTGAGCGGCGCGGACGTCGCCGCCAGCGCGCGTGTCGCGCCCCCGCTCGCGATCACGCTCCCGCCCGTGGCGAGACCGGTCCTGATGAATGCGCGCCTGTCCATCTGCTCTCCTCCCGATTGTATTTGTCTGCGTAGAGGGCGCTATTTGGTTTAGCGGTAAATCACAAGAGCCGTTTCGCGGTCGATTGACGGACGACCAGCTCGAACGGCACCAGCTCGTCGCGCGAGTCCGCGGCACCCTCGCGCATGGCCGCGATCAGCAGCTCGGTCGCGCGTGCGGCGATCGTCGCGACCGGCTGGCGGATCGCGGTCAGTGCCGGGAACACGCGCGTCGCGATCGGCGCGTCGTCGAACCCGGCGATGGCCAGATCGTCGGGGAGAGTGAGGCCGCGGCTGTGCGCAACCCAGGCGACGGCCGCCGCCATCTCGTCGTTGCTGGCGAAGATCGCGGTGGGCTTCTCCCGCCGGTCGAGCAGCGTGGCGGCGGCGGCGAGGCCCGAGTCGAAATTATAGTCGCCCTCAGCAATGAGTGCCGGATCGGGTGCGAGCCCGCGGCCGCGGAGTGCGGCCGTGAAACCTTCGCGCCGCGCGATCGCACCCGAATGGCTCGGCGGCCCGGAAATGAAGCCGATCCGGCGATGTCCCTGATCGAGCAGCAATTCGGTCATGGCGCACGCTGCGGCGCGATCGTCGATCCGCACGGTGGCCATGTCGATGAGCGCGCGGCCGGTGCCGATCGCCGCGACCGGCAAGCCGAGCTCGGTAACGATCGGCCGCCCGCTGACCAGCTCCGCGAACGGCGGGAGCAGCAACAGCGACCGCGCGCCCTGGCGGACGAGCGTGCGCAGGCCCGCCTCGATCTGCGCGACGTCGTTTTCGGCGCAGTCGTGTACGAGCAGCTGGACGCCGCGCGCCGAAACGGCATCGAGCGCGCTGACCAGCGCGTCGGCGACGAACTCGCTGCGCGACCGGCGGTAGATCACGCCCATTCGCGTCGCGCCGGCGCTGGCGAGGTGCTTGGCGGCCGGGTCGGGCATGTAGCCGAGCTCATCGATCGCCGCCCGGACCCGGCGCCGGGTCGCTTCGGCGACGCGTCCGGTATCGTTGATGACGTTCGACACCGTCATTGCGGAGACGCCGGCGCGCACGGCGACCGCTGCCATCGTGACGGCATGGCTTCGCCTGCGGGTCGATCCTATCATGCGGCTCCATTTGCCGGGCATAGCGAACGCACGCAACTTTGTTGCGGCCGAGCGATGAAACCCGTAAGCAGACGAAGAAAATGGGAAGGGAAAACGAATGATACGGCGCAAGCTGGTGGCGGGCAATTGGAAGATGAACGGGATGCGGCGCGACCTGGGTGAGGTGCGCGCGATCGCCGGGGCGGCGGCACTCCACGGCGCGGTCGACGTCGCCTTGTGCGTGCCGTTCACGCTGATCGCCGACGCGGTCGCCGCCACGCCCGGGCTGGTGATCGGCGGACAGGATTGCCACGCCGAGGATTCCGGGCCGCACACCGGCTGCATTGCAGCGCCGATGCTGGTCGAGGCGGGCGCGCGGACGGTGATTGTGGGCCATAGCGAGCGGCGGGCCGACCAGCACGAGACCAGTCAGGATGCGTGGGCGAAGGCGGCTGCGGCGCATCGGCACGGCCTCAATGTCATCCTGTGCTGCGGCGAGACCGAGGCCGAGCACAACGCCGGCCGCGCCGATCGCGTCGTTCAGGCGCAGATCGAGAAATCGGTCCCCGACGATGCGGCGCCCGACTGGTTCACGCTCGCCTATGAGCCGCGCTGGGCGATCGGGACCGGGCGGACGCCGACGGCCGAGGAAATCTCGTTTATTCATGCGATTGCGCGGGCCAAGCTCAAGCAATTGGTCGGCGATGCGGCGCGCGGCATTCGGATCCTCTACGGCGGGTCGGTCACGGGCAAGAACGCACGCGACATCTTCGCCGCGCCTGATGTCGACGGCGGCCTGATCGGCGGCGCAAGCCTGACCGCGGAGAAATTCGTGCCGATCATCGAAGCGGCCGCCGTGGTCGCGGCCGCGAAATAGCCGGGTCAGGCGGCGGCGCGGACACGCTCGACGGCGCCGAGCGAATTGGGGCCGGCGCTGGTGATCTCGACCTCGACGATCGCGCCGACGCGCGCGTCGGTGGTGAGGTGGACCGATTGCAGCCACGGCGACTTGCCGAGCATTTGGCCAGGACGGCGGCCGATGCGCTCGATCAGGACGCTGCAGGTGCGGCCGACGGCGCGCTCGTTGAACGCAAGCTGGTCGCGGTTGAGCGCCGCCTGGAGGCGCTGGAGGCGTTCGTCCATCACTTCGGGCGCGATCTGGCCGGCCATGCTGGCAGCGGGGGTGCCGGGCCGCGGCGAATATTTGAAGCTGAACGCCTGCGCGTAGCTGACCGCATCGACGAGGCTCAGCGTATCCTCGAAATCCGCCTCGGTCTCGCCGGGGAAGCCGACGATGAAGTCTCCCGACAGCGCGATATCGGGCCGCGCGGCGCGCACGCGGTCGAGGATGCGCAGGTACGAATCGCGGCTGTGACTGCGGTTCATCGCCTTGAGCACGCGATCGCTGCCCGATTGCACCGGCAAATGGAGAAACGGCATCAGCTTTTCGACGTCGCGATGGGCGTCGATCAGGCCTTGCGTCATGTCGTTGGGATGGCTGGTCGTGTACCGGATGCGCGCGAGGCCCTCGATCGGGTCGAGCGCGCGGATCAGGTGGTCGAGGCCGCGGCCCTCCTCGTCCGCCCAGGCGTTGACGTTCTGGCCCAGCAGGGTGATCTCGCGGGCGCCGGCATCGACGAGCGCCCTGGCCTCATCGAGGATCGCGGCGAATGAGCGGCTGACCTCCGCGCCGCGCGTGTAGGGCACGACGCAATAAGTGCAGAATTTATCGCAGCCTTCCTGAACGGTGAGGAACGCCGACGGTCCGACCTTGCGGCGGGCAGGGAGCGCGCCGAACTTGGACGCCGCTGGCATATCGGTGTCGAGCGCCGGTGCGCCGGCGGTGGCCTCGGCCACGAGGCGCGGGAGATTGTGGTATGCCTGCGGGCCGACCACGACATCGACCTTCGCGCGGGCGAAGATCTCCTCACCCTCGGCCTGCGCGACGCAGCCGGCGACGGCGATCATCGGCTGGCTGCCGTTCTCGCGCTTGCGAAGGCGGCCGATGTCCGAATAGACCTTCTCGGTCGCTTTCTCGCGGATGTGGCAGGTGTTGAGCACGACGAGGTCGGCCTCGGCCGCATCGACGGGAGCGAGCCCTTGGCCAGCCATCAGTTCGGCCATGCGCTCGCCGTCATAGACGTTCATCTGACAGCCGAACGACTTGACGGCAAAGGTGCGGGGCGCGGATTTCGGCATGGGCGGGCCTATAGCGATCTTCTCCATTCCCTGAAAGGGAGGGCAGAGTCAGGACATGCCCATTGCCTCGGCGACCCGGCGCCGCGCTTCGGTGGCAATCGCCTTGCGGTCGGCGCAATCGGCGGGATCGAACGGATCGAGGAAGTGAACGGTCGCAGGGGACGTGCTGCGCGCTGCGAGGATCTTGAGCGCGTTTGCCTGGCCGGGCTCGTCCCCGACCCAGGCGATCAGCGGACCGGCCTCTCCATAATCGAGCCATATCGGCTGCACCATCACGCCGGCCGGCGGGGGCTCGAGCGCGGCGAGGAGCGAGCCCTTGAACGGCAGCAGTTCGTCGGCGGCGCTGGTGGTGCCTTCGGGGAAGATGGTCACCGCCCAGCCCTGTGCGATCGCCTCGGCGACCTGCGCGATCTGGCCGGCGATGCCCATCCGATCGGTGCGCGCGACGAAGATCGTGCGGTTCAATGTCGCCAGCCAGCCGACCAGCGGCGCCTGGCGCAGCTCGGCTTTGGCGACGAATGCGCTGCCGGTCGCGCCGGCGAGAACGAGAATGTCGAGCCAGCTCGAATGGTTGGCAAGATAGATGACGTTGCGCTTGAGCGGCCGGCCGATCGTGCGGACCCGCACGCCGCAAATGCGGGCGGCCGTGCCGAGGAACAGGCGCGGCCATGGCGAGGGCAAGCGAAAGGCGCGCCAGAGTCCGTGAAGCGGCACGCAAACGAAAAGCGCGAGAACCAGCGCAATGAGCCGCAGCGCGATCCGTAAGGTGGCGAGCCGGTCAGCTCTTGCGATCGAGCGCGACGCCATAGAGCTCCATGCGATGATCGACCAGGCGGAAGCCCAGCCGCTCGGCGATCTGCTTCTGGAGCTGTTCGAGCTCGGGATCGACGAATTCGAGCACCTTGCCGGTCTCGACGTCGATCAGATGGTCGTGGTGCGATTCCGGGGCAGGCTCGTAGCGCGAGCGGCCGTCGCCGAAATCGTGGCGGTCGAGGATGCCCGCCTCCTCGAACAGACGCACGGTGCGATAGACCGTGGCGATCGAGATGCCGGGGTCGATCGCGGCGGCGCGCTCATAGACCTTTTCGACGTCGGGATGATCCTCGGCATCGGACAGCACGCGGGCGATCACCCGCCGTTGCTCGGTGATCCGCAGGCCCTTTTCATTGCACAGGGCTTCGAGGTCGATCTTGCGCGCCATATGTCAGATGTAATGCGAATGGCGCCAAGGGGGAAGGGATAGCGACTCGCAATAAGCCTAGCGCGGAAGCTGCGGCGCGGGGCGGTCGAGGACGAGATCGGCGTCGGAAAAGCGGATCGGGGTGCGCACGCCGGGAACGCTATCGCCGCCCTCGCGCGGGATCGAGAGCGCCATGCCGCGATGGATCACCTGAGGGTCGGCGAAAGCCTGGGCGACGGTATTGATCGGGCCGGCGGGGACGCCCTCGGCCTCCAGGCGGGCGAGGAGGTCGTCGCGGGCGAAGCGCTGCGTCGCCTGGGCGATGCGAGCGGTAAGGTCGTCGCGGTTGGCGACGCGAGCCGGGTTGGTGGCGAAGCGTTCGTCCTCAGCGAGATCGTCGAGGCCGGCGACGGCGCAGAAGCGGCGGAACTGCGCGTCGTTGCCGACCGCGAGAATGAACCAGCCGTCGGCGGTGGGGAAAGCGGCATAGGGGGCGATATTGGGATGTGCGTTGCCGAGCCGCGTGGGGGATACGCCCGAGACGAGATAATTCATCGCCTGATTGGCCAGCACGCCGCTCATGGTGTCGAGCAGCGCCATGTCGATATGCTGACCGCGGCCGGTGCGTGTTCGCATGGCGAGCGCGGCCTGGATTGCGATGACGGCGTAAAGGCCGGTGAAGATGTCCACGAACGCGACGCCGATCTTCTGCGGTTCGCCCGCCGGATCACCGGTCAGGTCCATGATGCCGCTCATGCCCTGAACGATGAAATCGTAGCCGGCGCGGTGCGCATAGGGGCCGTCCTGCCCGAAACCGGTGATCGAGCACGTGATGAGGCGCGGGTTGAACTCGGCGAGGCTGGTGTGGTCGAGGCCGTATTTGGCGAGGGCGCCGACCTTGAAGTTCTCGATGACGACGTCGGCCTCCGCGACCAGGCGGCGGACATGGGCCTGGCCTTCGGGGGTACGGAAGTCGATGACGACCGAGCTTTTCCCGCGGTTGGCGGCGTGGAAATAGGCGGCGTCGTGCGTGCCGTCGGCGTTCTCGACGAACGGCGGCCCCCAGCGGCGGGTGTCGTCGCCCTCCGGGCTTTCGACCTTCACGACCTCCGCGCCGAGATCAGCAAGCACCTGCCCCGCCCAGGGCCCAGCGAGGATGCGGGCGAGTTCGACGACCTTGAGGCCGGTGAGGGGGGCTTTCTTGCCCACTATTCGTCACCCCGGCCTTGAGCCGGGGTCTCGCTTATTTTGCAACGCGAAGAAGAAGAAGCGGGACCCCGGGTCAAGCCCGGGGTGACGATGATGTGCGCAGCGGCGCCCATCGTCAAAACGCTGCGATCCCGGTGATCGCCCGCCCCAAAATCAGCGCGTGGACGTCGTGGGCGCCCTCGTAGGTGTTGACCGTCTCCAGGTTCATCAGGTGGCGCATCACCTGATATTCGGCCGAGATGCCGTTGCCGCCGTGCATGTCGCGCGCCGCGCGGGCGATGTCGAGCGCCTTGCCGACATTGTTGCGCTTGACGATCGAGATCATCTCGGGGGCGAAGCGGCCTTCGTCCATCAGCCGGCCGACGCGTAAGGACGCCTGCAGGCCAAGCGTGATCTCGGTCTCCATGTCCGCGAGCTTTTTCTGGTAGAGCTGGTTGGCGGCGAGGGGCTTGCCGAACTGCGTGCGGTCGAGGCCGTATTGACGGGCCGCGTGGAAGCAGAACTCCGCCGCGCCGATGGCGCCCCACGAAATGCCGTAGCGCGCGCGATTGAGGCAGCCGAACGGGCCCTTGAGGCCCTCGACCTCGGGCAGCAGCGAGTCCTCGCCGACTTCGACCTCGTCCATCATCACCATGCCGGTGATCGACGCGCGAAGAGAGAGCTTGCCCTCGATCTTGGGCGCTTCGAGACCCTTCATGCCCTTTTCGAGGATGAAGCCGCGGATGCGGCCGCCGTGCGCGTCGGACTTGGCCCAGATGACGAAGACGTCGGCGATCGGGGAGTTGCTGATCCAGGTCTTGGCGCCCGACAGGCGATAGCCGCCATCGGTCTTCACGGCGCGCGTCGTCATGCCGCCGGGATCCGAGCCGGCGTCGGGCTCGGTCAGACCGAAGCAGCCGATCCATTCTCCGGTCGCCAGCTTGGGCAGATATTTCCGCTTCTGCGCCTCCGACCCGTAGGCGAAGATCGGGTACATGACGAGGCTCGACTGCACGCTCATCATCGAGCGGTAGCCCGAATCGACCCGCTCGACCTCGCGCGCGACGAGGCCATAAGCGACGTAGCTCGCGCCGACGCCGCCATAGTCGAGCGGAATGGTCGGGCCGAGCAGCCCCAGCGCGCCCATCTCTCGGAAGACTTCGGGATCGGTCGTCTCTTCGTTGAACGCCGCAATCACGCGCGGGGCGAGCTTGTCGGTCGCGTAAGCCCGCGCGGTATCGCGGATCATGCGTTCGTCGTCGGTGAGCTGGTCGTCGAGGAAAAGGGGGTCAGCCCAGTCGAACCGTGCCATGCCGGCCATGTGTCTCTCCTTTGCCGCCCCGATGCCGCCGATCCGGGGCGTTTGTCCACCCCCGGTGATTGCGGCAGAAGAGCGGCCATGACCGACTCGATCCACCCGATGCGCAGCGCGTTGTTCCTGCCCGCCTCCAACCCGCGCGCGATCGAGAAGGCGCGGGGATTGGCGACCGATGTCGTGATCCTCGATCTGGAGGACGCCGTTGCGCCCGAGGCGAAGGTCGAGGCGCGCGACGCGGCGGTCGCGGCGGTGAACGCCGGCGGGTTCGCTGCGACGACGCTGGCGGTACGGGTGAATGCGCTCGATACCGAATGGGGATCGGGCGACCTCGCTGCGGTCGCGGCCTCGCGGGCGAATGCTGTGCTGGTGCCGAAGGTCGCCACCGCCGGCGACGTCGAACTTTACCATGCCGAACTCGCCGTCGCGCCGCCGGCGATGCGGTTGTGGGCGATGATCGAGACGTGCCGGGCGGTCTCGCAGCTGCAGGAGATCGCCGACATGGCAACGCGCACGCGGCTGGCGGCGGTGGTGGTCGGCACCAACGACCTCGCGCTCGAACTGCGCGCCCGGCCGGCGGCGGATCGGGTAGGGTTGATGCCGTATCTGGCGTTGGTGGTCGCGGCGGCGCGAGCGGCGGGAATCGGGGTGCTCGACGGCGTGTGCAACGATTTCGCCGACCTTGACCGCTTTGCTGCCGAATGCGCGCAGGGGCGAGCGCTCGGGTTCGACGGCAAGTCGCTGATCCATCCTGCGCAGATCGCGCCGTGCAACGCCGCCTTCGGGCCGAGCTCGGAAGAAGTGACGCGGGCACGGGCGATCGTCGCCGCCTTTGCCGATCCGGAGAATGCCGGAAAAGGCGTGATCCGCGTCGAGGGACGAATGGTCGAGCGGTTGCATCTGCACGAGGCCGAGCGCGCGCTGGCGCTGGGCCGAATGGTGGAGAATTGAGCGCCCATGCAGCTTTCTTCGGGCGATTAGGCGTCAGGTTTTGGCTTGAGAAGTTTCATTCGCTTGCCGGTTAAGCTCAGCGCGCCTTATCTATCGCCCATGCATATAACTTCCGACACGCTGAAACTGATCGGCAACACCCCGCTCGTCCGCCTCAAGGGACCGAGTGAGGCGGCCGGTTGCGATATCTTCGGCAAGTGCGAATTCACCAATCCCGGCGCGTCGGTGAAGGATCGCGCGGCGCTCGCCATCGTCGAGGACGCCGAAGAGAAGGGCCTGCTCACCCCCGGCGGCACGATCGTCGAGGGAACCGCGGGCAATACCGGCATCGGTCTCGCGCTGGTCGCCAACGCCAAGGGCTACCGGACGATCATCGTCATGCCCGAGACGCAGAGCCGCGAGAAGATGGACACGCTGCGCGCATTGGGCGCCGAACTGGTGACGGTGCCGGCGGCACCCTATTCGTCGCCCTGCCACTTCGTTCACACCTCGCGGCGGATCGCCGAGGAGACGGACAACGCGATCTGGGCCAACCAGTTCGACAACATCGCCAATCGCCGCGCACACATCCATGGCACCGCCGAGGAGATCTGGGCGCAGATGGAAGGCCGGATCGACGGCTTTACTTGTGCCGTCGGCACCGGCGGGACGCTTGCCGGAGTGGCGCTCGGCCTCAAGGAGAAGGACGAGGCGATCACGATCGCGCTGAGCGATCCCGGCGGCGCAGCACTCTACGAATATTATGCGCATGGCGAGTTGAAGTCCGAAGGCTCCTCGGTCGCCGAAGGAATCGGACAGGGGCGGATTACCGCCAACCTCGAAGGCGCGCCGATCGATACGCAATTCCGCATTACCGATGAGGAAGGGCTCGAGTGGGTCCGGCGGCTGCTTGCCGAAGAGGGGCTGTGCCTGGGTCTGTCGTCGGGAATCAACGTCGCCGGAGCGGTGCGGCTGGCGAAGGAACTGGGCCCCGGCAAGCGGATCGCGACGATCCTCGCGGATACGGGCTTTCGCTATCTTTCGACGCTCTACAACCCGGATTGGCTGCGCGCGAAGGGGTTGCCGGTGTTCCCCTGGCTCGCGGCGGAGTGACGGCAATCGACATCGCGGCGATCCGACGTTAGGATTTCCGCCGGATCGAATGGTTACGAATACGCAGCAGACGACGCAGATCGCGCAACGGATCAAGGTCGGCATGACCGGCCTCGCCGTGGTGCTGCTGCTGCTCGGGCTTGCGAGCGCGATCTTCCGCTCGGCGAGCAAGGAGAAGCCGGTCGAGGTCGCCGGCGCGTCGAAGGCCGAGGTCGTCGCCAACATCTCGATCACCAACGACAGCGTGCCCGCAACGGGCAGCGGCGAGCCGCTCGCCGAACTCGGCGTCTCGCCGAGCGCGCCCGACAAGAGCGCAACCGCGAACCAGATGATTATCGTCCCGCCCCCTGCGGTGACCCAGCCGCCGCAGCCGCAGCCGACCCGCTGAAGGCGCTTTTCCCGTCGAATCCCCGCCCGGCCACCACCGGGCCGGGAACCTTTGCCTGCGCAGCGGTGCGAACGCGCGCATGGGTCGTCGTCTCGTGCGGGGCGGCCGAAGGGGAGTTCAATCGGTGTTACGCGCCCGATCCCGCTAAATCCCCATTTCTCCCGTTGCATCCCTGCTCAGCCCTTGGTATTCCAGTATCGGACAGAGGGGGCAGGACTCCTTGTCGCTAAAAATGGCGTGGCTGAAGGGCGGTAACGGCCGCTTTTCAGGGCAAGAGGTCGTGCGCGCCGCTGCCGAGGTAGGTGGGCGTGTCGGAACGGGAACTGTATCAGGGCTATGGCCTGCAGGCGGTGGACGAGAAGGGGCGTGTGGCGGTCCCGGCGTCGCTGCGCGGCAGCGTCGAGGCCAACAATCCTCGCGACGACGACGGCAAGGCGCTCCGCAAGCTGATCCTGTCGACCCACCCGCGCGAGAACTGCCTGATCGGCTACGACCTGCGTTACACGGCGCATCTCGCCGAGCGCCTGACCGCGCGCGAGCTCGCCCAGCCCGCGGCTGATGGCGACATCGACTACAATATCAAGCGCAAGGGCGGCGGCGCCGCCGAGTCGCTGCCCTTTGATGCGAGCGGACGGTTCATCCTGCCCCCGTTCCCTCGCTTCCAGGCGCAGATCGGCGCGCACGCCTTCTTCTGGGGCGTGCTCGACTTCTTCGAAATCTGGGACCCCAAGACGCTGATCGAATGCGACAGCGCGACCGAGGTGCAGAAGCAGGCGGCGCGCTTCTTCATGGCCGAGAAAGGGATCACCCTGTGATCGTCGAGGCCGAAACCCGCCATGTCCCCGTCCTGATCGACGAAGTGATCGACGCGCTCGCCATCCTGCCCGGCGAGAGGCACGTCGATGCGACCTTCGGCGCTGGCGGCTACACGCGCGCGATGCTGGCGAAAGGCGCGACGGTGTTTGCCTTCGATCGCGATCCGGATGCGATCGCCGAGGGTGAGACGCTGGTCCGCGACGGCGAGGGGCGGCTGGCGCTGATCGCTGCGCCGTTCTCGGCGATGGAGGCCGAACTCGGCGAGCTCGACGCACTGCCGGTCGATGGCGTGACAATGGACATCGGCGTGTCGTCGATGCAGCTCGACCGTGCCGATCGGGGATTCTCGTTCCAGGCCGATGGTCCGCTCGATATGCGGATGAGCCAATCGGGCGAGACCGCGGCCGATTTCGTCAACACCGCCGACGAGGAAGCCATCGCCGACGCGCTCTACCGCTATGGCGAGGAGCCGCGCTCGCGGCGCGTCGCGAAGGCGATTGTCGCCGCGCGGCCGCTGACCCGGACATCGGAGCTGGCAGCGGTGGTGCGCAAGGCGCTGGGATATCGCCCGCACGACAAGAAGGATCCGGCGACGCGGACTTTCCAGGCGATCCGTATCCATCTGAACCGTGAGCTCGACGAACTGGCCGACGGGCTGGAAGCCGCCGAGCGCGTGCTGCGGCCGGGCGGGCGGCTGGCGGTGGTGACGTTCCACAGCCTGGAGGATCGCATGGTCAAGCGCTTCCTGCGCGAACGATCAGGCGCGATGCCGGCAGGCTCACGGCATTTGCCTGCCGCACGGACGAAGGCGGAGCCGAGTTTCGAGATGGTCGGCCGGGCGGTGCGCGCGGGCGAGGCCGAACTGGCGCGCAACCCGCGCGCGCGCTCAGCGACGTTGAGAGTGGCACGGCGCACGACCGCGGCGCCGTGGCGCAAGGGAGAAGGACAATGACGGCGACCTACAGGCTCAAGGGGCTGGGGTGGCTGGCGATCGCGGTGATCGTCGCGCTCGGCTTCTATCTGGTCTCGCTCCAGGTCTCGGTTGAGCGCAAGAAGCTCGAGCACGTCAACCGCCAGATCGCGGCGGCGGAAAACGACATCCGCTCGCTACAGACCGAGTTCCAGACCCGCGCCAATCTCGCGCAGCTCGAGCGGTGGAACGGAGACGTGCTGGCGCTGACCGCCCCGACGGCCGCGCAATATATGGCGAGCGGTCAGGCGCTCGCGGCGCTCGGCAGCAGCGATATGCCGGGCGGGGCGGAGGTGCAGATGGCATCGCTGGTGATTCCGACGCTGCCGGTCCCGCTGCCCCCGGCCGACGCTACGCCCACCCTAGGTCAGGACAGCGTGGCCCGGCGGCCAGTGATGACCGCCGCGGCCACACCGGCGCCCGCCAGGGCTGCGCCAGCCAAGGCAAAGGTAGAGGTCGCCAGCGCAAAACCGGCGACCGATCATCTCGCGGCGATCGTCAAGGCCGCTGCCACGCAGCCGGCGCGGACCTCGGTCGCGTCGCGTGCCAAGGCCGAAGCCGTGGCGATGCTCGATCGCAAGCTGCTGAGCGATGCGACGCTTGGCGATCTCCTGAGCCGCGCCCGTGTCGAAAGGGCGTCGCTGCGGTGAGCGTCGCGCTCGCCCGACCCCTGCCGCAACGGCATGGCAATGCCAAGCGACACGCGGTGCTGGCGACGAGTCATGCGCGGCTGATGATGCTGCTGTTGCTGTTCGGTGCGGGCGTGCTGCTGATCGTCGGACGGCTCGCCTGGCTCGCTGCGTTCACGCAGCCCGCGACGAGCAGGGATGCGGCGGCGGCGCTGGTCCCCTTGCGCGCTGACATCGTCGATCGCAACGGGGTTCCGCTGGCGCGGACGATCGACGCCTGGTCGATCGGCGTCCACCCGCGCGATATCATCGGCGACCGGCATGAGATCGCGCGGCAGCTCGCGGCGCTGATCCAGACGCACGACGAGGCCTATTATTATGCCAAGCTGACGCAGGACGTCGCGTTCACCTATATCGAGCGCCGCGCGATGCCCGACGTGGTCGAGGAGGTGAACGCGATCGGCGAGCCGGCGATCGTCTTTGCGCGCGAGCCCGAGCGGCTCTATCCGCAGTCGATGCTCGCCGACCACGTACTCGGCTTCGTCGATTATACCGGGCACGGCGCGCTTGGCATGGAACGCGCGCTCGATTCGCGGCTGCTTGCCGACGATATGCGCAGTCAGCCGATCGCGCTGTCGATCGATGCCCGTGTCCAGGCGGCGATGGAAAGCGAGCTCGGCGCGGCGATGCAGACGTTCCAGGCGAAGGCCGCGGTCGGCATCGTCGAGGACGTACGCACCGGCGAGATCCTCGCGATGACCTCGATGCCGCAGTTCAACCCCAACCGCATCAAGGACGCCACGCCTGACGAACTGCGCAACAACGCAACGCAGAGCGTGTTCGAGCTCGGCTCGACCTTCAAGCCGATCACCATGGCCGAGGCGATCGAGAGCGGCACCGTCACGTCGATGGCGCGGCGCTTCGACGCGACCAAGCCGCTCCAGGTCGGCCGCTTCACCATTCACGACCTTCCCAGCGATCCCAAGCGCTGGCTCAACATCCCCGAGACGCTGATCTATTCGTCGAATGTCGCCACTGCGCGGATCGCGGACCTGATCGGCGAGCAGGGCATGAAGGACATCTTCCACAAGATGCACTTCGATACGCGGCCCGATATCGAGTTGAAGGAGAAGGGCACCCCCTTGTGGCCCAAATACTGGGCGCGCACGACGACGATGACGACCGGTTACGGCCACGGCATCGCGATCACCCCGCTGCAGCTCGCCAACGCCTATGCGACATTGGTCAACGGCGGCGTCTGGCGGCCGACGACGTTGCTCAAGGTCGCGCCGGGGCAGGCCGCCGCCGGCGAGCGGGTGCTCTCGAAATCGACCAGCCATCGGCTGCGCCAGTTGCTCCGCCTCGTCGTGATGAAGGGCACCGGCCGCCGGGCCGACGCGCCGGGCTATCGGGTCGGCGGCAAGACCGGCACCGCCGAAATCGCCGACGCGGGGGGCTATGACAAGCATCGCAACGTCGCGACCTTCGCCGCGGTGTTCCCGATCGACAACCCGCGCTATGTCGTCATCACCATGCTCGACGCGCCGCACGCCACCGCCGAAACCTATGGCTGGACCACCGCCGCCTGGAACGTGGTGCCGGTCGCCAATCGCGTGATCCAGCGGATCGGCCCGCTCCTCGGCATCCAGCCCGATATGAGCAAGGACATCGACGAATCGGACCTGCTGCCGCTGTTGTGGACAGGGCCGGGCAGCGACGACGCCGGCAATGGTGCGGACCAGTGAAGCTCGGCGCGCTCACCGGCGGCGGCGAGACCGCGACCGTCACCGGCTTCGCGATCGACCATCGCAAGGTCGCGCCGGGGACGGTGTTCGGCGCGTTCCAGGGCACGCGCGTCAATGGCGAGGATTTCATCCCCGCCGCTGTCGCCGCCGGCGCGGTCGCGGTGGTGACGCGGCCGGGAGTCGCGGTCGAGGGCGCGGCGCATCTTGTCGATGAGCATCCGCGGCAACTGTTCGCTCGTCTCGCGGCGAAATTCTTCGCGCCGTTTCCTGAAATTACGGCAGCGGTCACGGGAACCAACGGCAAGACCTCGACCGTCGAGCTGACGCGGCAATTGTGGCGGATGGCGGGGCATCACGCCGCCTCGATCGGCACCTTGGGCGTCACCACCGCCGACGACAGCGTCTCGACCGGGCTGACGACGCCCGATATCGTCACCTTCCTGTCGAACGTCGCCGGGCTGGCGCGCGAGGGCGTCACTCATGTCGCGTTCGAGGCGTCGAGCCACGGCCTGTCGCAATATCGCACCGAAGGGCTGCCGGTACGTGCCGCGGCGTTCACCAACCTGTCGCGTGACCATCTCGATTACCACAAGGACATGGCGGACTATTTCACCGCCAAGCTGCGGCTGTTCTCCGAGGTGCTCGATCCGGACGGCGTAGCGGTGGTGTGGGCCGACACCGAATATGCCGCGCGGGTGATCGATCTTGCGCGC
>DASTWI010000065.1:0-35879 GCA_035776635.1 Sphingomonas sp.
GCTCGGGCGGCAACAACGGCCCGATCAGCGCCCAATCCTCGTCCGAAACACCGATCCGCTCACCCAACGCCGCCTCCAAAAGGCAACCTTGAATCAATCCGCAGTCACCGCGTCAACCTTTGTCCACGTGGCCTAGTGCAAGGGCACGGGACGGATTTAGCAACGGCTCTTTCCGCGCTGATTGGGCGCAGAGGACCGGCTCCGGGCGACTTGTAGTACTGAAGTCCGAATCAAACTCGATGTTCGTAACCGATGTCATACGGGCCGCCTATGGCTGGCATGGCAGGACGACCCCCTCTACCGCTTTCCGACACGAACACGGCCAGAGTGCGCCGCCCGGTCGCCGCCCGCCGCTCCCAAAAGCGGTCGTTGTTCAGCTCGCCTGGATGTCTCTTAGGAGCACATCCTAGCGGCTGTGAGCGGCGATCTGCGCTTCGATTACAAAACTCGTGCGGTATCTATGACAAATCACCGATGAAGTTGCCATCGAGCTTAGCAAGAAGGCCAGCCGCCCAGTCGAGGCCGGCATCGACGAGGAAGCGCGCGGCGAAATCCGCCTGACCGCCCTCGGCGATCATCGCGTCGATTCGCGTCTGGATGGCCGGATCGGAGGCACCACAGAGCGTCAGCGCGATCGGCCCCAGGCCCAGTTCGAAGAGCCGGTTCCCGCGCGCGGATTGGAGGTAATATTGCCGCTTGGGGGTCGCGCGGCTGACCAGTTCGATCTGCCGGTCGTTTAACCCGAACCGCTCATAGGCCTCCCGGCTCTGCGGCTCGATCGCCCGGTCGTTGGGCAGCAGAATCCGCTGAGGGCAGCTTTCGATGATGGCCGGCGCGATGCTGCTCGACGCGATGTCGGCAAGGCTCTGGGTCGCAAACAGCACCGCGACATTCTTCTTGCGGAGCACCTTCAGCCATTCGCGGATGCGCGCGGCGAACAGCGGGTGGTCGAGGAAGATCCAGGCCTCGTCGAGGATCAACAGTGTCGGTCGCCCATCGAACCGCTCCTCCAGTCGGTGGAAGAGGTAGGTCAGCACCGGCGCGACCACGCCCGCCTGGCCCATCAGCGCCTCGGTCTCGAAGCACTGGACATCGGCGAAGGCGAGATGCTGTTCGGCGGCGTCGAGCAGCCGGCCGTAGGGGCCGTCGAGCGTGTAGGCGCCGAGCGCGGTCCGCAGCGCATTCGACTGGAGCAGCAGAGTGAGGCCGGTCAGTGTCCGTTCCTCGGGCGGAGCCGAGGCAAGGCTGCCGAGCGCGGACCAGACCGAATCCTTGACCTCGGGCGTGATGATAACGCGTTCGTGCGCGAGCAGCGCGGCGATCCACTCCGCCGCCCAGCTCCGTTCGGTGGCATCGTCGATCCGCCGTAGGGGCTGGAACGCGAGCGTCTCGCCGGCATCGGCGCCAAGGCCCAGCGCGTGATGCGCGCCGCCCATCGCCAGCACGGCGGCGCGCGCCGAAAACCCCTTGTCGAATATGTAGACCTGGGAGTTCGCGTAGCGCCGGAACTGGAGCGCGATCAGCGCGAGCAGCACGGACTTGCCGGCTCCGGTTGGACCGACAACCAGCATGTGGCCGACATCGCCGACATGGGTCGATAGGCGGAACGGCGTCGATCCCGCCGTGCTGGCATGCAGCAGCGGCGGACCTTGGAGATGCGCGTTGCTCACCGGCCCGGCCCAGACCGACGATAGCGGCATGAGGTGTGCGAGATTCAGCGTGTGGACGAGCGGTTGCCGGACGTTCGCATAGGTTTGGCCGGGCAGCGAAGAGAGCCAGGCCTCGACCGCATTGACGCCTTCTCGGATCGTCGTGAATCCGAGCCCGTTGACGATCCGCTCAACCTGCCGGACCTTGTCCTCGACGAGCCCGCGATCGGTGTCGGTCACCGTGATCGTCGTGGTCAGATAGCCGAACGCGACATGGTCGCCGCCCAGCACCTGAAGCGCCATGTCGGCGTCGATCACCTTGTTGTCGGCATCGGTGTCGAGCAGCTGCGAGGGCTGGTTGTACATGATCTCGCGCAACAGCGCAGTGATCGACTTGCGCTTGTTGAACCATTGGCGGCGCAGCCGGGTCAGCGCCTTGGTCGCATCGCTCTTGTCGAGCGCGATGAAGCGCGTGACCCAGCGATAGGCGAAGTCCTGATGGTTGAGAGCGTCGAGGATTCCCGGCCGGCTCATGCTCGGAAATCCGAGAACAGTCAGCGTGCGGATATGCGTCTCGCCAAGCCGGGGCTCGAGCCCGCCGGTCAGCGGAGTGTCGGTCAGCAGTGCGTCGAGATAAATCGGCGTCTCCGGGACGGCGACACGATGCTGGCGGCACGAAATGGTGCCGTGTAGGAACGTCAACGTCTCTGCATCGTCGAGCGACCGCACCTCAGGCATGAAGCTGCCAAGGAGATCAAGCGCGCGATCGCTCTCGGCGATGAAGCTGGCGAGCGCGCCATGCCAGTCACGGCCTTTTTCTGCTTCGGGGCGTTCGACCAGCGATCTGCCCGCCGCCTCGGCGCTGTCCGGCGTCGGAAGCCAGGTCAGGGTCAGATAGTATCGGCTCTCGTAATGCTCGCCCTCGGCAAGGAAGTTTGCGCGCCGCTCCTGATCGACCAGCCATGATGCCGGGTCGGGAAAGGAGCTGTCAGGATAGGCGGACGCTTCTCGCCGCTCCGCTTCGAAGAACAGCGCCCAGCCGGTGCCGAAACGCTTGAGCACGTTGTTGGCCCGCGCGCAGGCGGAGATCAGCTCGGCTTCGGTCGCGGATTCAAGATCGGGTCCGCGAAACCGGAGCGTGCGCTGGAAGCTGCCATCCTTGTTGAGGACGACACCCGGCGCGATCAACGCCGCCCAGGGAAGATGGTCCGCCAGCCGGTCGGACCAGTGGCGATATTCGGAAAGGTTCAGCACGCGAGATAACCTCTCTGGCGGAGATGACGGATGAGGACGGGCGCGAAATTAGGGTCGCGGCGCGCAGCGAACACGGCGACGCTGTGACCGACCGCCCAGAGCACCAGACCGGCAATCCATTGCTGGAGGCCGAGCCCGACCGCGGCCGCGATCGTGCCGTTGACGATCGCGATTCCGCGCGGTGCGCCGCCTAGCAGGATCGGCGATCCGAGGCTCCCGTGGATGGGAGCCTCGAAGCCTTCCGGATGTTGGCCGGCGCCGATCACGCGATCAGCGCCCCGCCGCCGAAGCTGAAGAAGCTGAGGAAGAAGCTCGACGCCGCGAACGCGATCGACAGGCCGAACACGATCTGGATCAGCCGGCGGAATCCTCCGCTGCTCTCGCCGAACGCCAGAGTCAGGCCGGTCACGATGATGACGATCACGGCGACGATCTTGGCGACCGGCCCCTGCACCGATTCCAGCACCTGCTGGAGCGGCTGCTCCCAGGGCATTCCCGACCCGGCCGCCTCGGCGGAATTGCTGATGACGAGGGTCAGCAGACAAGCGGCGCCGACGAGAAAGGTGGAGCTGCGGGACGGAATCTTGGCAAGCTGCATGGTCATTATCCTTGGGGGTTGGCGGGGTTGAGGAGGTCGGCGAGCGCGTAGCTGCCGGTGTCCGGGTCGAGCCCGGCGACGCGCGCGATGCTGGCGATCCGGCGCTGGAGACCGCGGCCGGAGATGAAGACGATGATGTCGATCGCCTCGGCGATCAGCCGGCGCGGCACGGTGACCACCGCCTCCTGGACTAGGCCCTCGATGCGGTAGAGCGCCGACATGGCGCTGTTGGCGTGGACGGTGGCGATGCCGCCCGGGTGCCCGGTGTTCCAAGCCTTGAGCATGTCGAGCGCCTCGGGGCCGCGCACCTCACCGACGATGATGCGGTCGGGACGCAGCCGCAAAGTCGAGCGGACGAGGTCGGCCATCGTGACGATGCCGGCCCGAGTGCGGAGAGCGACCGTATCAGCGGCCGGGCTCTGGAGTTCGCGCGTGTCCTCGATCAGGATCACGCGCTCGTCGACCCAGGCCATCTCTGCCAGCAAGGCGTTGGCGAGCGTGGTCTTGCCCGAGCTCGTGCCACCCGCCACCAGGATGTTGTAGCGCTGCGTGACGCAGGCCTTCAGCCGATCGGCCGCCGCCTGTGCCATAATGCCGTCGGCGACATAGTCGTCGAGGCTGTAGAGCCGCTCGGCGGGCTTGCGGATCGAGAAGCAGGGCGCGGTCGACACGGGTGGAAGCACGCCTTCGAACCGCTCGCCGGCGCGACCCTCGATATGCGGTGGCAGCTCAGCCGATACGATCGGCGCATCACCATGCACCTCGGCGCGCGCATGCGAAGCGACAAGGCGGATGATCCGCTCGACCTGGGTCGCATCCATGCGGACAGTCGTATCGGTGCGGCCTTCGCCGAGCCGGTCAAGCCGCAGCGCTCCGTCTGGGTTGACCATGATCTCGATGACGCAAGGATCGGCGAGGGCCTCAGCGATCGCGGGTCCCATTGCCGTGCGCAGCATGGCGCGCCGGCGGTCCGCGGAAACGCCGGCGGTCACTGGCCGGACTCCGCGACGGCGCCAAGGCTGTCGGCGATCATCCGCCGGCCGGCGGCGATCTGCCTGCCGACCTGGGCGATGAAGGCCTCGAACCGCTTGGCGGCGATGGCACGGCCGGCGGAATCATTCTCCGCGAGCGGCGCCTGGATCGCCAACTCGTACCGGACGAACAGCGCCAGTGTCTCGAGTTGGATATGCCCGTCCCGCTCGAGCCTTCCGATCGCGGAGGTCATCCGATCGAGCCGGAGAGCGAACCTGTCCTCCAGCTCGGACGCACCGCGCCGGTTGAGCCACGCCGTGACGGCGTCGGTCAGGATCGCCGACTTGGATGCACCCGGCTTCGCGGCGAGCGCTTCGAGGCGATCGCTTACCGGCTTAGGCAGGAACAGCTGATGGCGGATCTTCTCGACCATGGTCAGAGGTCCAGCTGCAGGTCGCCGGGCCGATGCCTGTTCGAACCATCGGCGCCGGCATCGATGGCGTAGACTGTGCGGGCCGTGCCCAGCGCTCGCGCCTGATCCATCGCACGCTGGTCGGCCGCGACATCGTCATTGTCGGCGCCGAGACCGAGCGGATCGGCGGTAGTCGGGTCGGGCGTCATCGGACGATCAAGTTCCTGGCCCGGATGGCGCGCCTGTTCGAGCCCGCCACCGACGTCACCGCCATCCTCGTCGCCTGCTGCACCAAGACGCGCATCAGTGCCACGGACAATGCCGGCCCAATCATCCGGTCGCGATGCCGGCCGATCAACATAGTCGCCGGACGCGAGCGTCGGTGGAGGCAGCACACGCGCCTTGAATGTACCATCTTCGAAATAGCGCAGCTTGGTCGCGCGGATCGGCGGCGTGCCGGCGACGAGGACCAGTTCCTCGGTCGCGGGCAACTGCATCACCTCGCCCGGAGTCAGAAGGGCGCGAGCGGTCTCCTGCCGGCTGACCATGACGTGCGCGAGCCAGGGCGCGAGGCGATGTCCGGCATAGTTGCGCATCGCACGCTGCTCGGTCGCCGTGCCCAGCGCATCGGAAATGCGTTTGGCCGTTCGTTCGTCGTTGGTCGCGAAAGCGACACGGACGTGGCAATTGTCGAGGATCGCGTTGTGCTCGCCATAGGCCTTTTCGATCTGGTTGAGGCTCTGCGCGATCAGGAAGGCCCGCACGCCATAGCCGGCGAGAAAGGCGAGGCTCGTCTCGAAGAAATCGAGGCGGCCGAGCGCCGGAAACTCGTCGAGCATCATCAGCAGCTTGTGCCGGGCAGCCGCGTTGTTGCCGTGCTCCGCGTGCAGGTGCTCGGTGAGCCGGCGGCCGATCTGGTTCAGCACGAGACGGATCAGCGGCTTGGTGCGGCTGATGTCCGACGGCGGCACGACCAGGTAGAGCGAGACCGGAGACTTGCCCTCGACGAGATCGGCGATCCGCCAGTCGCAGCGCGAAGTGACCGTCGCGACCGTCGGATCGCGGTAGAGGCCGAGGAACGACATGGCCGTCGACAGCACGCCGGAGCGCTCGTTCTCGGACTTGTTGAGAACCTCGCGCGCGGCCGAGGCGACAACCGGATGGACGATCGGCGCTTCCGCCGTACCGAGATGATTGGTGGTCATCATCCGCTTGAGCGTCGCCGTGAAAGGACGTTGCGGATCGGACAGGAAGGAAGCGACGCGGGCGAGCGTCTTTTCCTCTTCGGCGTAGAGGATGTGGAGGATCGCGCCGACCAGCAGCGAATGGCTGGTCTTCTCCCAATGGTTGCGGCGTTCGAGCGCGCCTTCCGGATCCACGAGGATGTCCGCGATGTTCTGGACGTCGCGTACTTCGTTGGTACCGCGGCGAACTTCGAGCAGCGGGTTGTAGCGCGCCGAGCGGGCGTCGGTCGGATTGAAGAGCAGGCAATGCGAGAAGCGCTGGCGCCAGCCCGCGGTTAGCTGCCAGTTCTCGCCCTTGATATCGTGGATGACCGCCGAGCCCGACCAGCCGAGCAGCGTGGGCACGACCAGGCCGACGCCTTTGCCGCTCCGGGTCGGCGCGAAGGCCATGATGTGCTCGGGACCGTCGTGACGAAGATAGCGTGGACCGGTCCGGCCGAGAAATACGCCGGATTCCGTGAGCAGGCCGGCCTTGCGAATGTCGTGCGCTTCAGCCCAGCGTGCCGAACCATAGGTGGTGAGGTTGGTTCGCTGGCGCGCACGCCAGAGCGACCCCAAGATTGCGGCAGCGCATCCGAGGAGACCGCTCGCGGCGGCGATCGCGCCTGCTTCCTCAAACAGCGTCGGTGCGTAAGCCTCGTATGAGAACCACCAGCCGAACAGGGACCATGGCAGGTAAACCGGACGGCCGAACACTATGAACCACGGCCGGCCAAGCTCGGGCTGATAGGCGAGTTCCGCTGCGGCCCATTGCGTGGCGAACCAGACGCCGGCCAGTACGATCGCGAAGACGACAATGATCTGTTCGATGAGCAGTTTGGTCGGTGTCATGCGGGCCTCCGCCCGCACGAGAATCAGCCTGTGCGGGCTCGGCCGCTAAACTCGGCGATCTTTTCCCGTTGGGTCAGAGCCTGTCTGGTGCCGCTCGATACCGTTCCAGGGAATGCGAGGCTGCCGGGCTGACGAAATTGACTGTCGGACGCCGCGCAGACGATTCGAAGGGATGCTGGCGCGCATTGGTTGCAACAATTCACGACGCCTTGTCCATAAAAACCGACTTTTTCGCCTGTGGATAGGTGCATTTTCCCAAGAATATATTCGATAATATCGGTGAGATATAATCGCACTCCTTGCGCAAATCTTTTTGCGGAATATATTCGCATTGCGACTCAGGAATTACGGAGGAACAAGATGGCGCGCGACGATGCCAAAAAGGCAGCAGCAGAATCGAAGAGGGACCGATTTGTGCGGCTTGCAGAAAGTCGGACCAGCAATGCGATCCGGGCGATACGGACCATCGGAAAGCTAGGTAACAAGGCGCAATACGACTTCGACGAGTCCGACATCCGTAAGATCGCGAGTGCGCTTGCGAAGGAAGTCGACGCGATGAAGGCCCGGATGGGCGATCGCGGCGCGAAGGACGTGGTGGAGTTCAAGCTTTAATCTGGGGGAAAGCCAAGTGACGCGGGATCTGTGCCTAAGCCTGATGCATGCCGAGTCCGAGGCCGAGATGATCTCGATCCTCCGCTCTGAGGGCTATTGGGACAACCCGACCGCATGGCGTTACTATGGCGACAACGAACTGAACTGGTCCCAAGCGGGTGGGCAGCAGTCCCGCGCCGACTTCGCCTTCAACGAGAAGGTCGTGAATGCGATCGACTCCGTCTTGACCCGCATGGCGATCGAGCGAGGCATCGATCCGAGCGGCGCGACTGCGCCAGCGACGATCCGCGAAGCCGTCGCGCGGTTCGTCGAAGCAACCGCCAACAATACACTTAGAACGACGGCGGGGCGGGTCGAGGACTGGCCCCAGGCTTTCCGGCGCGAGGTCGCGCGCAACATCTCGGTGTTTGCGACAGAGCCGTCGAACTGGACATCACAGAAGCGGCCTACCATCTCGATCGCCGACTTGGGTGAAGGCCATACGGCGTCGGCTTTCCCGACGACCTTCGTGTCACTGGGGCGGCGCAACAAGGTCTCTATCCCGTTCGTTCAGGGCAAATTCTGCCAAGGGGGATCGGGAGCGCTGCGTTATTGCGGCGACGAAAAGCTGCAGCTGATTGTGTCTCGCCGGAACCCGGCGCTATTGGGCGCTGACGGCGCTCCCACCGACTATCCGAGCGATCCGGCTTCCGACGAAGATTGGGCTTTCACCGTGGTGCGGCGCGAGGCAGCAACCGGCGCGCAGAAGATGTCGTCTTACACTTATCTCGCTCCCATCGGTGCCGACGCCGACACCCGCCACGGAGGCGTGCTTCACTTCGCGGCCGACACAATGCCGCTCTTTCCCGATGGCGCTGAGCCATATTCCCGCGAGGTGGGATGGGGCACGCTCATCAAGCTTTTTGAATATAAGCTTCCGAGTTCGAGCAACATCCTACGTCGTTCTGGCCTGTTGCAGCGGCTCGACTTATTGTTGCCCGACCCAGCTCTTCCTTTGCGAATGCATGAGTGCCGGCCCCGCGTCGGCGGTGCCAAGGCAAGTGAGCAGACGACCACAATGGCGGGTTTGTTCACGCGCTTGATTGACAACGACAATCTCGAAGCCGTGTCGCCTTCCTCGGTCCCGATCACGGTCAACGGCCGGCAGCTGACCATGCGGCTATTCGCGTTCAAGGAAGGCAAGGCCGCCACCTACCGCGATACCGAGGGAGTCGTTTTTACGGTCAACGGACAGGCGCATGCCTACATCAAGGCGAACATCTTCGCGCGCAAGAAAGTCGGGCTCCAGCGGCTGGCGAGCGACCTGCTCGTATATGTCGATTGCTCGTCACTTTCGCCGACGGAGCTCGAAGATGCCTTCATGAGCAGCCGCGACCGACTCGTCGACGACAATGCGTTCGCGAAGGAAATAGAGAAGCGACTGGAAGAAGCCCTCCACGATCACGATGGTTTGCGCGAACTCAAGGCCCGGCGCGCAGCTCAGGATCTCGAGCGGCAACTCGAGGACAACAAGCCTTTGGAAAACGTGCTCAGGCGGGTACTGAAGACATCTCCCGCTCTAGCCCGATTGTTCGGGCGCGGCCTGCGGCTGCACAACCCCATCACGCCCACCGCGGTCAAGCCAGTGGTGGCGGTGTTCAACGGACGCCCACACCCGACCTTCTTCCGTTTCCACAATAAGCGCGAGGGCGATGTCCTGCGTCGCGACGCGCACTTGCAGCAGCGCGTACGCCTGCGTTTGGAAACGGACGCCGAGAACGATTATTTCACACGGCGCGTGGATCACGGCGAGCACTATCTCGAACAGGTCAGTGGCGGCGAGCGCCAGCGTGTCGGCAATTACAGCGGCCCCACGCTCAACGACGGCGGCGTCGCGCTGACGTTCGAATTACCGTCCGAGGCGTCCATCGGCGAAACGCTCGCCTATGAGCTCACGGTTACTGACCCAGTGATCGGTACCCGCTTCGTCAATCGGTTCGAACTGAACGTCCGCGCCGCAGCTCAACCTGCCGAGCGCAAGCCTTCAGTGCCCCGCAAGCAGCCCGGCGAGCCCGAGCAATCCGGAACAGACGGTCCGACCGGCATCGAGTTGCCCAAGGTGCAGTGGCTCAGGCAGTCGGATGCGACTTGGTCGCGCCATTTCGGCGGCGTCGATGATTGCCTGAGCGTCATCGACGATGGCGGCGAGACCGAGGCTGGCGCGGCAAGGCACGACTATTCCTTCTATCTCAACGAAGACAATCGCGCGCTACGGTTCGAGATCGGGTCGAATAAACTGGCGGCGGCGGCGATCAAGAAGCAGTTCGAGGTGGCGATCACGCTCGTCGGCTTGGCGATCCTGCACGACGCCGACCTATCGTCCGGCAAGTCGAAAGCGGATGACGAAAGCGAAGACGCGCAGGATGGCGTTGAGGCCGGGACGGCCCGTGTGGCGGACGCGACACGCGCACTCGCCCCCATCATGCTGCCGCTGATCAACACTCTCTCGGACCTCGGCCAGTTCGAGGTGGATGAGAGCGATGAGGTCGGTCAGGCGGCCTAAGACTAGCGCGCCAATCGGTAGAATAGCAGAACCTCATTGCTGGCGCTCGTCGCTGCGCGCTGGCCGTTATACCATTTCCGGTTCGGGACTTCGCGCCACAAGCGTCCGTCGGCTTCCCCTTGAAGCATTTCGAGCCGATATTCCTCAAGCCCGGCAGCTACCGCGGCGGCATTGTATCTCGGCAATTGCTCGTCAGGCCTAGTGAAAGCGACGATCTGTACGATCGTGGTATCGGCATCGGCCGCGCCGGCGATGGACCGCTGCGCCGCAGCGAGCGTCTCGAAGTAGACGGGCAGGTCGGGCTGCTTGCGATCACCCATCGTGTAATAGGAAGCGCCTGAACCGTCGAGTGTGTTGGCGATCCAGAACGGCGCACGCGTTTCTTTGCGGCCGTCGACTTGCCAACGGTGGTAGAGAACATGGACGCCGGGGTAAGGCGGCGACGTCAATATCAGCCGTGGTCGACGTTCCGCGAGGAAGGCACCGAAGGCGGCGTCCTCGTCGAAGCCGACCGCCGAGCGGTTCAGCACCTCGACCCGCGACGGCGTTTCGCCGGCGTTCCGGGCTAGCTCACGCAGGCCTGCGATCGCTACAGCCGCGGAAGCGGTTAAATGAATCTTGAACTCGTCGATTGTCGGGATCGTACGGCGACCATCAAGCGCCCATTGCGCGGTTCGCAGGATGATGCAGCGCGCGAGTTTCTCGGTTTGCTCATCGCCCTTGGGAAGCCAGCCGACCGCCTGGGAAAGCGCTTTACGAATACGCCAGCGGTCGCGGTGATCGAGATGCCGCAAATAGCCTGCGTCCTCCCAAGGCTCGAACTTGGGCGCCTCGTCACGCATGTTGATGGCAGCCACCACCTGCTCTGCCCACCGTCCGATGGAGGCAAGGCGGTCCTCGTCGATCAACGTCGTCTTCACCTGCGATATGAATGCCGCCAGCGTGCTAATGTCCGTGCCGATCGCATCACGGCCGAGCGCGAGCGCCTCAACCAGACTCGTGCCGCCGCCGACAAAGCAATCCGCGACGATGTCGCCAGGTTCGGTGAACAGTTCGATCGCCGCCCGAGCGACGCCGGGAGAGAAGCGAGCGGGATAGCGATAGAGCGTGTGCGTCAACCCAGTCACCTGGGCCTTGCTCCGGGCGGCGCTGACCAGCTTCATTTGATTTGCGGCCGAGAGATTAAGCTGGCGCGTCGGGGCGGTCGTGGCGAACAGGCCGACGGAGTCGATCTGCGGATCCCTCGGGATGCCCGAGCCTTCCAGATGCGGATGCCCCATGCCCTCAGTCATCGTTCCGTCCCCCGCAGCACCGATGAAGACGCCGACTGATAAGCATCCAGCGCCTCGAGAAGCTGGGTCAGCATGGATCGCGTGACATCGATGGGCATTTCATGTGCAACTATGTGATCCTTTGCGACTCCCCATCCTAGCGCATCAAGCGCATCGCGGATCTTTTGTCTATTCTCCGGCTTGGCGCGGCCGCCAACGAGGAAGCGTCGAAGCATGATATAGTCGAGGTTTAGCGCGGTCGCAGCTCGCTTTGTAACGCCGGCATGCTCTTGGCGCACATATTGGGCCGCAGAGAGCTGGAGGCCAGGATCGGGCGTATAAATGGGCATTTCGCATGTGTAATCTCTTACGATATTTTATGCAAGTAAACGATATTTTTTGAACTGCCTTCGCGCCGACACGCTCGCTGGATGTTACCGCCCGTTTATGTGATCGCGCGCATGGTCATCCCCATGGGACCGCGCTAGGATGGGGGCGTTCTAGGAAGGGCGATGCTGTCGCGTCGAGTTGACCCGGTCCGTCCGCCATCGCCTTGGGCTGGATGCGCACTGCGGCGTTGCGAGGCCGCTCCCGCATCTCTACCGTGGGCGCTGTAACATGCGGCGATTAAATATGGAGTGAGGTTGACCGACGATCGAGGAGAATTGCGCGTCGGCGCCCACGTTCTGATCCAGCTTGGCAGCGAACTTGTGACTGACGCCGAGCAGGCGCTGCTCGAATGCGTCAAGAATGCGTATGATGCCGACGCCTCAAACTGCAGCGTCGAAGTCGATACCAGGGAAGAGGCTTCTCGCACCGAGGTTGGGCCAGCCGACCGGATCGCGCGTTTCACGGGTGCGACCGAGACGGTGACCGCGACGATCGAGGATCTCGACGGAAATGTGATCGACCCCTCCCTCGCTACGCCAGCGTTGGTGCGCCGCCGTCTTAACTATGTCGGCCGGATCACGATCGAGGATGATGGCACCGGCATCCCCTACGAAGCCCTTCAAAACTCATGGCTCGTCGTCAGCGGATCTGGAAAGCGCACCGACAGCAGGGGGCCAAAGCGCCGCACGCCTAAGGGGCGCACTCCGCTTGGTGACAAAGGTCTCGGCCGCCTGGGGACCATGAAGCTTGGCGATATCTTGCTGGTGGAATCAGCAACGTCCCGCGAGGCGGATATCGCCTCCGCACAATTTCGTTGGCGCGATTGCGACGATGCCGAAACGGTCGATCAGATTCCGGTAGCTCTCGACCGCCGGCCGAATACCGAGGGCTTTAAGGGAACGCGCGTGTCTGTGCTTGGCCTTACTGACCTCGCCGAGTGGCGTCGCCCGCCACGCCTCGGCGAAGTTACCCGGACGCTAGCGAAGCTGATTTCTCCATTCGAGGCCACCTCGACTTTTCCGGTGTCGGTCACAGTGGACGAGCGCCAAGAGACGCTGGGCATGGTGACCGAAGAATTGCTCGGCCGCGCCGTCGCTCAGTTCGAATTCGAGTGGGGACCCGCTGCCGAGGGGGGGCCGAACGTCCTGCACTGCCGCGCACGACTGCGCAAACGCTTGCTCGCTCAGGAGCGCTCGGAAAAGCAGCGCGAGCGCACGGCCGCAGTGTTCGGCGCCGATGGCGGTGAAGCCTTTGCCAAGTCGCTTCGAACCAACCGCCGCTTCACCAAAGGCTATGATGCGGTCGAGACCGATCCGCGTGGCAATTGGTTCGTCGAGCTGGAGCGAGAGGACGCAGGTGAGAAGGTTCTGCAGGCCGAAGCGGCGACAGTCGACGATCCCGGACCGCTACGCGGTGCATTCTACTTCTTCTTCCTGGTCGGAGACGATGATGATCAGGATGATGGCATTGCTAGTGGCACCGGGGTCACCCGCCGGCTTGTGAAGGACATGGCTGGAATCGCGATACTGCGCGACGGCTTCCAGGTCCGATCGCGCGGGGACTGGCTCGAACTTTCATCCGGCATGACATCGGGCAGCACGTACAACATGCGCGTCGACAACACCGTCGGCTATTTCGCGCTGACGGGCTCCGAGAACTTCAAGCTGGTCGAAAAGTCGGATCGCGAAGGCTTCGTCGAAGATGCCGCCTACCGCGGTTTCTTGCGGATCGCGCGCCGCTGCCGCGACTTCGCCAATTCTGCGCTCGTCGATGTGCGGCGGTCGGTCGACGCATTCTACGCCAAGCAGGAGAAGGATCGTCTTCCCCCTGAGGGGTCGACCGTCGAAGGGGCACTGGCGACTGTCGGGGCCGGGATCGCCCGGGCGCAGGCGATGAGCTCAAATGTGAGCCGTGCGACTGCCCAGCTCTCGGCTGCGCTTGGCGACCTGGAAGGCTCGGACCTTTCCGAAGAGGAACGGCTTCGAGCACTCAATGCCGCGCGCGGCGCCATCGATGAATTGGCAAAGGCGGGCGCGGACGGTGCCCCAGTCGAGGGTTCCACCGACATGCTGCGCCATGTGCAGCGCGAAATCGAAGAGGGTCGCGAGCGCGCGGCAGCGCTGCTCGAAAGTGCTTCGGTGGGTCTTGCCGCTCGCGGATTGACGCACGAGCTGCGAACCCATCTCGGTGAAATCCAACAGCGTGCCACAGCGCTCTCGAAAAAGATCTCAGGGGTCGCGGGCAGCTCGGCCAGTGCCGATATCGTCGCCATCCGGCGCGCATGTTCGGCGATCTCGCAGGCCGCAGCCTTGGTCGATCCCATGCTTCCCCGCTCGCGGGCGGTGAAGGAGACGTTCGCGCTGCACGAGTTCGTCAGTACCTACTTCGCGCAGCGAGCAGGCATGCTGGCGCGCTGGAAGGCCACCGCATCGGTGCAGGGCGGTGACCTGACTGTCCGCATTAACCGTCCGAGACTGCTCCAGGTGCTCGACAATTTGGTTCGCAACAGTTTGTTCTGGATGCGCCGAGAGGGAGCGACGGAAAGCGCTGGCGTGGTCACCGTCGAAATCGTCTCCGACGGGTTCATCGTCTCCGACACGGGTCCCGGAGTTGATCCTCACCTTGAGGAGACGCTGTTCGACCTTTTCGTAACCGGAAAGCATCAAGAAGAGGGCGGTCAGGGCCTGGGCCTCTTCATCGTCTCCGAGCTCCTCGCGCTCGACGGCTGCTTGATCGAGTTGCTGCCGGAGCGTAATGCCGTAGGGCGGCGCTTCCGCTTCAAGGTTGCCATGCGCGCGGTGATGGCGGGGCGCTAAGGTGGCGATCGACAACATCAAAGCCGCTCTCGGAATCAATCGCATCGTCTGGGTCGACGATGTCTTCGCCAAGAGCGCTCCCGAACTCAGCGACATGGTAATCGCGCATCCCGAAGGCGCCAAAGGCTTTGCCGAACTCGCCGAGCTGCTCGACGCGGTCATAGCGGGACGCGACGTCGGTAGTGACGTCGCCCAGGCGATTGCCGACATGGTGCCAGAGCGCCGCGACAAGCTTCGGGCCGCCGTACTCGTGGCCGAAGCGAGAGAGCCGGAGTTTGCGACGGATGAACTCCCACAGAGCGTCGTCGAAGAAGCCTGCACCGCACTCGGCGTGACGGAGGAAGATCGGCTCTCGTTCGAGGAGGCGGCTAAGCTGACGGCCGGCTTGGCGGGCGCCGATCACGAACTCGGGTACGTCATCGATTTGAATGAGAGCGGTGGCGCAGACGAACGCGGGCTAGAGATTCTTGCCGAGCTGGCTCGCAATGGGTCCAAGGCGATTGCCTTCATTCTCACCCACGCGGCGACCGAGGAGACCGAGGGCATTGAGGAACGCCGGCTGAGAGACGGGCTGGGTGATCCCGGTGACAGCCTCGCGATGCCGGTCACCGTTATTGCGAAGAAGCGGTTGGAACGCGGTGTCGCAGCAGCCTTCGAAGTTGGCTTCAAGCGCGCTGGACTGCGATCGGCATTGCATCGCGTGCTGGTTGCCGCTCGCTCGACGATCCTTCCGGCATTTGACAGCGCTGCAACGACCCTGCTCCAGATTGCTCCCGAGCCGCTCGAACGGCACGTATATGAGCGCGGCCGCGCGGAGGGGGTGTCGGAACTCCACGTCGTGGAGCGGGGCGTTTCAGCCGTTATCTCGGAGCAATTGCGCAGGTTCTTTGGCTCGGATGAAGTGGCGATCGAGGCACTGAGAGCGCTTCGATCGCTAGGCGGGGTCGAGCTCGCGGGACCCGCACCCGACGCCAGGGAAGCCTTAGCCTCTCTCAGGCGGGCCGAGGTCTGGGACGGCGAAGCAACCGTCAATTCGGCCTTCAGCCCTTTGGCCAATGGCGATGTCTTCCAATTGGACGGCAGCGAGGAAGAGACAAGGAATCAGACCCGACGGTTTGTGCTGCTCGGCCAGCCATGCGACGTCATGCTCCGAGCGAGCGGCACCCGCGGCCAAAATGAAGCGATGCTGGTCACTCTCAAGGAGGATCAGGGTGGCGACCAGCGCGAAAAGGTGCCGAGGCTGCCATTCCTTCTAGACGGCAAGCCCTGGAAGCTCGATTTCTCCGACATCGCCTATGTCCGGCTCGATCTGCTCGATCTGGCCTGCTTCCGAGATGATGGCCGCGTCAGGCTGGACGCGGGCCACACCGTTTCTGCGAACCTGCTGCCCGGCTTAGCGAAGGTCTATCCCAGTCGCACCGGCTATTTCGACGGGCTCCTCGCCGTAGCCGCGCCGGCAGGGGCTGCGGCATTCGACGAAAAGCTACTCCTCACAATGTCTACGAGCAAATTCCTGAAGGATGTCAGGCTTGGCCAGCGAAAAGCCGCAAGGGCAGCCGACCCTGGCACTCAGCGCGAGGCGTTGCCTGAGCGCGTGGCCTGGAACCTCCGACGCGTCGGACGCATCCGTGTGCCTTATTCTTCCGCGCTGCTTGAACAGCTGCTGCTCTTGATGGGGCGTCGAGCATTCGATCTGGATTTTGAAGACACGCGCGATCCTTGAGCGCTTGCGCAGGATAGATTTAGCCGATGGCCACCCTGTTCAATGACCTGCTGCGAAGCGAAGGTATCGCGCCTCGCGAGGTTCGCTTGCTGCGCCACCATACCGGACCTGGCCGGCAAGACCGCACGATCCATGATTTGTGGCTGCGGGACCGAGCTGACTTTGAGGCTTACCAGGCAATGCAAGCGGAAGGGCGCAAGATCTTCCGCACCGCGCGATACTTCGCGAGCTTCGTCTGCCCCGACCCAACCACGACTCTTTTCGTGGGGCTCTACGGTGTGGAGCTAGACGGCACCCGCGCGGTAAAAAGCCCTTGTCCCTATCGTGGCGATCTTCCCGGTGGTGGCGCGCCGGTCGACATCTTCCGTACTGCGCCTCGACCTGAATTGTCTGAGCATGTCGGCAAGCTGAAGATTGACTGGCCGCCCGAGAATGTCCGGACGTGGGCGCGCTATGCGCATACCGCGCCATTTGTTTGCGTCGGCGATGTGCCTATTTCCCCAAATCACGCGGCTCTGGCGGGCGACCGGCTGGGCGCTGCGATCGCGCAGCGCGGATTTGCCGAGCACCATCGCACCAAGAAGATCGTGGAACTGCGCCGCGGCTCGTTGATCGTTTATGTGAAGCGCGAAATTCAGCGCCACCCGCTGGTCGTGCATCCCTACTATCTCCAGCATGCCGACGAGCTCGCGATGCTAGCAGGCGTTTCGTTCGACTTGCCGGCGCGCACCACTGTTAACAGCAACCTCTCGCAATTCCCCGTCTACCGCGCTGATCATCGCGCGACCGACAGCCGTCACGGCTTTGCGCTCAGCAGCACATCGGCTGGGCTACCTGGCCTTCTCGCCGCACTCGACCGTCTCGCCACCATCGGTTCTGACGACGGACCGGTGCGCGCGTTCGGCACCGATGAAGAGCCTCTCACCGAAAGGGAGCGACTTGCCGCCGCGCGTATCGGGCAGGGCGAGTTTCGGAGCAGGCTGCTCGAGCTTTGGAGTGGCTGTTGCCCGGTCGCAGAAATCGACGATTCGCGCCTCCTTCGCGCCTCACACATCAAGCCCTGGTCAGTATCGACCAACGCCGAGCGGCTCGACCCCTATAATGGCCTGCTGCTCTCCGGGACGGTCGATCTACTGTTCGATCAAGGCCTGCTGAGCTTCGCCGACGACGGTCGCTACCTAGTTTCGCCGCTGCTGAGCGATGCCAATGTAGTGCGGCTTGGCTTGAACGGCCACGCGCGGCTCTGCGGGCTTCAACCGCACCACCTTCCTTATCTGGCGTACCACCGTGCGCAGGTTTTCAAGCAGTAAGCACGTCTGCCACTGCGATGTTGAGGCTATCTCATGCAATCTCAGGCCCGCCGCGTCCACGGCCGAAACGCCAGTTCACGCCATCTGCGCGCATCACTCCCGACGCCGTCTTTCCAAGCTGATTTTCGAGCACCGGCCGCCATGGCACGAGCGTGAATTCCTTCGCGTTCTCGACGAGCGCAAACCGTCCGCTCGTGAGGTCGATTCGGCGCGCTAATCGTCCGTCGATCCTGTCGCCTGGTTGCGCCTCGATAAAGGGCTTACCCAACTCGCCAGCGAACTCGTCGCCAGCGCGAAGGAGCTCACGTCGCTGTAGCATCATGATCGCGTTGGCGCGGAGCCGAACGCGATCGCCATCGACATCCGCAAGCTGCTGCTCGACCAGCCACCGCTGCCGGCCCGCCATGGCCGCACGGACGTCGCGCCCGAAGCCCGCGTCACGGATCGGCAGCGGAGCCTGTGATGCCAGCTCTCGATCGACCCAGGTTGCCGCTTCGGCTTCTCGAAGCTGGTCCAGTGGCTGCGCTGACAGGGTTTCCACCTCGACCGGCTGGTCGCGATGCCGGCGCGCCTCATAAACGGCGGCACGATCGACGTGGTCCGCCAGGATCGTCCAGGTCCCGTCCGCCTCCCGCTCGACGCCGGCGCCGGCGCGACGCATTGCCTCAAGCCGCCGCACATGGGTTTCGGCAAACGCCTGGGTGGCCGAGGGGTCATGCCGCAGATGCAGGTCGGCCGAGTATCGCCCGCCGTTCGCCGCCGCCACCTCGGCGACGACGCGGTCAGCGTCCCGGACCTCCATGCTCCGCGCCGACACTCGGACGATCGCGCTCTCCGGGATCGGTGCCACGGCATCGCCGCGCCCGATGTCGACATAATGGGCATGACCGTCGATGCCGTCGACCAGGAGATAGTGGCGGTCACGATGCTCGTCGGCGAGACCACGCCCGATCACACGGCCGACGACCGGCTCCGGATCCGTTTCCCCGGCCCCGAACAGGCTCCGCCCGATCCACGGCCGCTGCAGATTCCGGGCGGTCAGTTCGCGCTGCATGGTGCGGATGATGTCGCCCCGCTCGCCGAGCACACGCAGCGCCCCTTGCAGATCCTCGGCAAGCTGCCAGCGGCCGCCGCCAACATTCTCGGCCAAGCCCATGCTTGCGAGCTTCTGCAGTCGGCCAGCTCGAAGCGATTGCTGGAAGGGATCGCGATCCGCCGACGTGACCAGGCGATCGGCGTCCATCGACCGGACCAGGCGACGGTCGATCGCGGTCATCCGCTCTTCGCCGATATCATGCCGAAGCCGCGCCTCGATTTCCTGGTCGGTGCGTGGCCCGAGATCGAGCGTCACCAGTTCGGCCGCGCGCTCGCGAATGCCGTGCGAGATATACTCGCGGGCGATGATCAGATTCTGCCCGGTGTCATCGACGCCACGCAGCATGATGTGCGTATGGGGATGGGCGGTGTTGAAATGGTCGACCGCGACCCAGTCGAGCCTGGTGCCGAGATCGGCCTCCATCTGCGTCATCAGCCGCCGGATATAGGGCTTGAGGTCTGGATATTCCGATCCGTCCTCGGCCGAGACGATGAAGCGGAACTGGTGGCGATCGCCATCGCAGCGCTGGAGGAATGCCTTGCCATCGGCCGCGTCGTGCTCGGCCGAATAGAGCTCGCCCGGCGTGCCCTCACGGGTGACTCCATCCCGCTGGATGTAGCGCAGATGGGCACGCGCCGCCGGCATCCCCTTGCTGCCGATGCGGACGAGCCGTGTCTTCACCACCGCGCGGCGCGCGCGCAGCCCGCCGAACCGATCGCGGCTGGAAAGCAGCCGCCCCATGCTGGCGCCACGACCGATCCGGCTGCCGTCGAACCGCCGGCTCCTGACCGATCCTTTCTCGGCCGAGCGGATCGCCGCGCCGACCACGCGGCCGAGATAGCGGCGGGCCTTCTTGCCGCTCTGCTGACGCTGCCGGCCGAGCCGTGGCGTGAACTCTTCGTCCTCGCTCATCAACCGCCCCAAGTCTCGTAATTTGGCGGCGAAAATGGCGGATTTCCGCCAATCTTCACGAGCATGTCTCGCGCGCAGTGCGGCATGTCTCGTGAAAAAAGATGTGCAGACAATCACTTGGTAATGCCTGCGAGGCGTTGCCTTTCTCTTGCTTTCGCCTTCTTCCTTCTTCTCCCCACCCTCGGCTCAAAACAAAGGCCGGGACACGATGCCAACGCTGCACCGCACCCCGGCCCGAAATGCGCAGGTCCTCAGGCATCCGCGAACGCCGCCAGAGCCTGCTTGCGGCGCCCGAACTCGCGCTTTCCCATCACGCCGTGCGGGTTTCCGTCGCCATCGACGATCATCACCGCGACGAACCAACGGCCATCCAGCCGCCCGATAATCCGAACCCGATCGAGGTCGAATTCCTCGTCGTCCGTGCTCTCATAAGCGCCGATCCAGCGCTCCTGATCCCGCGCATCCCACAGAAAATCGGTCTCTTCCGCTTCCAAGAAACGATGCGCCAGAGCCTCCCCGACACCGTGGCCGAACTCGATCTCCAGCCCCGAAACCAGCGCCGCCATCACGCTCGTCCGCGCCACCGAAATGGGTTGAACCATGCCCATGATCCTCTCCTTCACTTCTGTCCTCCTGATTGAGAACAGCTGTCCGGAGACGGGTGGCGGAGCGGCTGTCAGGGCCGCCGAAGCGCAAGCGCAGGCGCCGCGAAGCGGCCTTGGGGGGAACCGATTTTCGCAGAAAATTGGGGGGCACCCACGGGCCTTGAGAGCCGCTTCGGCAGCCGTCATGCTGGGCATGTCGAGACGAGCCCCTCCAACATTCGCGATCATGACCCGGCATTCCGGACAGCGAACAGCGACGCCTGCTGCTCACGACCCGTCGGTGCGATCGGGTCGGCAGGCACGGTTCGGCGAACGGCGAACAGCGTCGGCATTAGCGCGGACTGGGCGGTCGACGACACCGGCTGCGCTGTCCCGCCCACCGACCCCAGATAGGCCATGGTCTCGGCGGGAAGCGCCTTGGTGCCGGCCAGATAGCCGGCATACGCAGCGGGACCGGCATTGTAGGCGGCGAACA
This sequence comes from Sphingomonas sp., assembly GCA_035776635.1. GTDB lineage: Bacteria > Pseudomonadota > Alphaproteobacteria > Sphingomonadales > Sphingomonadaceae > Sphingomonas. The sequence continues at coordinate 20,713 of DASTWI010000065.1, forward strand.
GTCCGGGATAGCCGAACCTGTCGTACATCAGCCGCAGGTAGAAGGTGCCGGCCAGGATGTTGTCGCGCGGATCGTCGGGATCGGCGCCCAGGCCGAGCCGCGCCCGCATCGCGGTCCATGTCGCTGGCATGAGCTGCATCAGTCCGATCGCGCCCTTGCGGCTGCGGATCGGATGGCCGTTCAGCAACGTCCGACCGCCGCTTTCGGCGCGGATCACTTGGTTGATCCAGCGCGTCGGAATGCCGAACCGCACCGAGGCCTCGTCGATATAAGTGCGCCAGCGCGTCGCCTGATCGGCATAGGCCGGGGCTGACGTGACCAGCAACGCGGCGAGCGCGAGCCGGATCACCGGCGCCACAGCAGCACCGCCTTGCCGACGACATCACTGCCTTGGGTCACGCCGAAATAGCGTCCGTCGAACGAGTCCGGATGGTCCATCAGCAAGAACAGCTGCCGCCCCCGCAGCCGCACGCACCCGCGCCACATCGGCATCGGCCGGCCCCGGGCGTCGGCGGATTTCCGATCGGCCAGCCAGCGGCCATCGACGAAGATGTGCCGGCCCAGCGCGCAGACCTCATCGCCGGCGACCGCTATGGCGCGCTTCACCAGCGGGACATTGGCGGGAAGGTAGCGGCGCCGCGCCGCAAGCGCGCGCCATGGTTCGGCGAGCCGCGCGATGACCATGTCGCCGCGCCGCGCTACTTCGCCCGGCGAGACAGCATAAAGGCCGATCGGGGCGCTGGCGCTGGCGTTCCAGACGAGCCGCGGAGCGGGCGGAAAGGAGATGGTCAGCGCCAGCGCGCCGGCGCCGGCCACAATCGCCGCGCCGGCCCGGATGAGGCGGCGTCGGCGGGTACGCGCGGTGCGCAGGGCATCGCCCCAGGCGAATAGCGGGGCGTCGCCAGTCGAGGTCCGGCGGCGGGTCATCGTTCGATCCCGGTCGCGCTGTGCGCGCGGCTCCAGGTGTCGAGGTCGTCGATGTGATATTGGACAAAGCGGCAATGACGCCGGAATATCGGTCCCTCGCCACGCACGCGCAGGCGCTTCAGCAGGCGGCTCGATATCTTGAGATAGGCTGCCGCCTGATCGGTGTTGAGAAAGGGCGAGCCGCGCTTGGCGCGGTTCGCTCGGGCAATGTCGTCGTCGCTGTCCATGGGTCTGGTCCGATGCGTCATCGAGCGGCGAAACGGCCGCCCTGCGACACCGGGGATGGCGGCGTGGACATCGGGAAAGGAGTGTCGAAAATGCCGTCGGCGAAATCGACACCCTTGACGGATGCCCCGCGCCCGAAGGCGCGGGGCGGGCCGCTCAGCGCGACCAGATGAGCTTCATTTCGCCTTCGTCGCCCTGGCTGAGCGTCGCGTAGATCGGCGCGGGGAAGCTCGGGTCGTCGAGCTTGACGCTCAGATATTCGGCGCCGGTTTCGCGCGCCGCCTTGGTCCAGCACGCGCCGAACTCGACGCCGCCGGCGCTGACCCGGTGGTCGGGCGCCTTGTCGTGATCGCGCTCGCACGGCCGGATGGCCGCCTTGACGCGGAGGGTGAGGGTGCGGATCTCGCCGGTGTAAACGCCGTTCTCGCCGCGGGTGAACGTGCCGATCTGTGCCATGATGCTTCTCCTTCTTTACCTCGAGCGCCGCCTGATTGCGGCCTCGATGGCGGTCGCACAGGCGGCTGGGCGGCCGGGCTGCACCTCCGTGCCGAAGCGTGAGCGGAGGACGGCGAAGCCGGGCTTTCTTGCCTCGCGAGGAAGGCGCGGGCACGCGCCGGGGAAGAAAGGTCGGCGCAGCCGTTGCAGGCCCGGCCGAACTGCCGCCAGACCAGCCATTGAAGAGGCCGCCGGTGGCGACCGAGTGCGGAGAAGCGCGGCGCAGCGGCCTCCGGGCACCGTGGTCAACGGCACGACACCCCTGCCGGATTTGCCGCGCTCTGCGCGACGCAGGCGCGTTGCCGGTTCGCCAAAGAGGGTCCTATATGCGTCTGAAATCGGGGGGACGATGACGGTATTGGACCAGGTTCGCGCGCTGATCGAGCGGCTGTCGCCGGAACCGATCTGCGACGATTGCATCGCCGAGCGGCTCGGCCTGTCGGTCCGGCAGCACGCCAATCACAAGACGCGCGAGCTGGCAGGCGCGCAAGGGTTCGAGCGCGGAAAGGACGTCTGTGCGCTCTGCGGGACGGTCAAGCTGGTGATCCGGCGCCGGCCGAAATGAGGATACGCGGCAAGCGGCGTGCCGTCGCGCTGGCGACCGGCGCGATGCTCGTGTCGGCGGCGCCGGCACAGCGTCAGCACGGTCGCGTGGCCTGGGTGATCGACGGTGACACCTTCCGGCTGGAGGGTGGCGAGCGCATCCGCATCGCCGGGATCGACGCGCCGGAGACGCAGGCCGGCAACGCGAAATGCCGCGCCGAAGTCGCGCTCGGCAAGGTCGCGACGGCCCGCGCGATCGCCCTGCTCAAGGGGCATGAGGTCGGGTTCGAACCCGTCGGACGCAGCTACAACCGCACCGTCGCGCGGGTGTGGCTGGGCGACCGCGATATCGCAAGGATGCTGGTCGAGGCGAACATCGCCCGCTGGTGGCCGCGCGGGCGAGCCAAGCCGGACTGGTGCGGGCGCGCGCGCTGAAGCGGCCGGAACGATCGGCTCTTGCGTAAATGTTCCATATTTGTTCCAATGGCCGTCATGACCCGAATCGACTCTGATACGCTTGGTGCGATTGCCCGCGCGCTCGAGGATGCGCCGCTCGCCTATCGCGAAGGCCTGACTGCCGCCGCCACGCGCGAACGGTTGCACGCGGTCGATGCGCTGGCCGGCTGGATCGGCGCACGGCTGACGCCGCCGCCCCATTTTCATGATGGCCAGCTGACGCTGCCGATCGACAGCGGCTTGGCCTGAACGACAAAAAGCCGCGCGGGGGCAGCGCCGGAACGGCGCGCCTCCGCGCGGCCGATTTTTCTCAAGGTCCGAAAGGAGCGGCGGCGCGGATGCCGCCGCTCTGTTCGGGTCACGCCGCGAGCGGTTCGGGCATCCGCTCGGGGTCCGGCACGGGCAGCGGCAGGACCACGCCGGGACCGCTCGGCGCGGGCTCGTCATTGGTCGAGCGGGCCGCTGCGACCAGTTCGGCGGCGCGGACGGTGCCGACCCCGCCACGCGCCGTATAGGCAGCGGGCGGGAAGGCCATCCATTTCGGCACCCAGCCTTCGACCTTGGATCGCCCGTTCGCACCGGCGAGATGGTCGCGGACGATTGTCTTCAAGGTCTTGGCTTTCTCAACCGCATTGGCGGCGGCGACCGTCTCGCCCGCGACCTCGGCGACGATGCGGAGCATCACTTCCTTGTCGCGGATGAGATCGAAGAAGGCCGCATCGGCCTGCCAGTGATCCGCCATCGGCACGGCGAGTTGCGACCCCACCGCCTCGATGGCGGCGCTGCCGCTCGCCAGCGTCTCGCCCATGACGACAGCGATCACATCGAACACGGCCGCGTCGGGCAGGTCGAGCAGGCGCAGGAACAGCTGAACCAATTCGTATTCGTCGGCGCGTCGGCGAACGACGGTTGGCCGTTCGGGATCGAAGTCGAGCAGCGCCAAGACCGCGCGCCGTTTCTCGTCGAAATCGGCCTCGCCCTTGCAGGTTTCGACCGACTCGCGAACCGCGTCGTTGCGCGTCGCCTGCGGCTCGCTGCGCAGGTTCCACAGCGGCGAACCGACAATGGCATGGGCCACCATCAAGCGCTGCGCGACATGGGGCGAGCCGGTCAGCACCGCGCGAACGGCGGCGTGGCGGTGCAGGTCGATATAGGTCTGCATCGTGCTGGTGACCTCGGGACGGACGGGCTTGGCGGCGGGGCCGAACGGTTCGCCGCGCTCGGCGCGCCGCGCTTCCTTGGCGGACAGGTAGCCTTCGTGGAAGGCGACCTCGCCGCTCGCGCGGACGACAATATAGACGCGCCCGCCCTTGCGCTTGGCGGCTTTCTCATATTCCCACGAATTGAAGTGCTGGCCGGGCGGGACGATGACCACATCGCTCCATCCCGTTTCGAGATAGCCGGTACGCCGGGCCTCGACAGCGGCGTTCTGGTGGGTCCAGAACGCCTCGGGATCGACGAAGAAGCTGTCCTCGCCGAACAGGTCGGCGACGGTCGCGGTTCCGCTCGCCTCAACGTCGAACAGCGCGTGCGCGGTATTGATCGACTGCCCGCCGAACAGCCACGCTTTCAGCTGGTGGCCGGTCGGCACATAGGCCTGGGCGTCGTCGAGAAGCGCCAGCCACGCCTGCTGCTGGCGCTTGCTCGCCATCGTCAGGTGGCGAACGGTTACGGCGTCGATCTCCTCGCGCTGGTAGAGATTGCGGATGCGGGGCAGCAAATTGCCGAGCGCGAGCACGCGCCGCACGGTCAGTTCGGGCAGGCCGAAGGTCGCCGAGATATCCTCGACGCTGCGTCCCTCCTTCACCAGCCGGACGAAGCTTTCCCATTGGCGCACCTCGTCGGGATCGAGCCGCGCCATGTTCTCGATCATCGACGCCTCGATCGCGGCGGCATCGTCGCCGTCTTCGAGAATGCCGCAAGGGAACATGAACATGTCGGGGTCCGCGTCACCCCCGGCGCGCCGTTCCTCGGCGACGATCCTGCCCGCATGGAAGCGGCGGCTTCCGGCGACGATGCCGAACTGCCCTTCGTCATTGGCGGGCCGGACCAGCAGCGTCTGGATGACGCCGCGGGTGCGGACGGTCGGCAGGATGTCGGACACGTCCGGGGCCTTCTTGCCGTGGCGCATGTTCGCCTTGTCGACGAACAGCTTGTCGAGCGGGATAAAGTCGAGTTTCATCGTGCACACTCCTTTGGAGTGCCGGTCCGTCGGTCTTTGTCGAGGTTGGCGGGCCGGCTTTGATCTGGCGGCGAACGGCCGCCGGCGTCATCCGTCCCCCGCGTCGTGCGAAGGCGTCGGAAGCTCGTCGTCGCCGCGCGCGGCGGCACGGCGCAGCAGGTTTTCTGCCCAGAGAATGGACCCGGCGCGGCGCGCGTGCTCGGTCCAGACCGACAGGCGGAATGGCGTCGCAAAGGCGATGTCGCGCTCGATGCCAAGGCCAAACGGAAGCCGGACGCTGGCGATTTCGGTCAGGCTGAACGTGCCGAGTTCGGGGCAGCCGAAGCCGAGGTCGGCCAGCCCGAACAGCGTGTCGTCATCCTCGGCGAGTTCGCTGGCGAGCCATGTCGCCGTGCCCACGGGCGAGAACAGCTTGACCACGGGCATGGGATCGAAGCGTTCGCCGCGTTCTTCGAGCGCACAGCTGGCGACATGGTTGGCGCGCAGTGCGAAGCGGATTTCGTGCGGGAGCAGGATCATAGCTCCGCCTCCCTTCCAACGATGCTGGGCATCACCGGAACTTCCGCGATCCTCTCGTTCTGCGCGTCGGCGTGGCGCGTGAGCAGCCAGTCGGCGGCCTTGCTGGCGGCGCTCGCCGCGCGAAAGATCGCGCGGCTGTCCTCGCGCAGCACGTCGAGCCACGACGCCAGATAATCGGCGTGGCGGACGGTCGGCGTGATGCCGAGCGCCGCGCAGAGGAAAGCGCTGCCCATCTCCGCGACGAGTTCCTCGCGTGCGTAATCCTTGGAGCCGAACGGGTTGGTCAGGTCGCGGTCGAGGCGGGACCGGTGCCCGGTCGCGTGGGTCAGCTCGTGCAAACAGGTGCGATAGTAATTGATCTGCTCGAAAAACGCGGGCTGCGGCGGCACCTGCACATGGTCGGTGGAGGGAACGTAGAAGGCGCGATCGCCGCCGATGCGAAAATCGACGCCACTCGCGGCGATCACGCTTTCGGCGACCGGCACGATCTGGCGTTCGGGAAGCGGCGCGGGATCGGCGGCAAGGCCGGGCCGCAGCCCCTCGCACTGCGCGACGTTGAACACGGTGAACCGCTTGAGGAAGAGGATGGCGCGGGGGTCGTCGCCGGTATCGCGGGCGCGCTGCTTTTCGGCTTCGGGAGTGAAGCGATCGGCATAGACCACGGGGGTGCCGCGCTCGCCCTTGCGAACGGCGCCGCCCGTCTCCAGCGCCTGCTTGAAGGTAAGCCACGATTGCGACGGCCAGCCGTGCTCGATGACCGCGCCCCACAGGATCAGCACATTGATCCCCGAATAGGTGCGGGCGGTCAGTGCGTTGCGCGGCAGGCCGGGCGCGGTTCCCGCCAAACCCCAAGGCTGGACCCAGGGGAAGCGGCCCGCCTCCAGTTCGGAAACGATGCGGGCGGTCACCTCCTCATAGAGGTTCGCGCGGCTTTCCTCCCTCCCACGCGCGCCCCTCGCGCGAGCTTTGCGGTTTCTTGGCACGGCCTGTCCTCCACCCCGCCCCAAAAAACACATGGCCTCCCCGCGAAGGCGGGGGTGGGCGGCGAGAGGCGACCGAGAAAGGCCCGGCTCCAGCGGCGGGCGGCACCGGTACGGGCGCAATGGAATGGAGCACCCCAAGCGAAGCGCCGGGGTTGCCGCCGGCCGCGGCGGGCCTAGCCGGGCGCGCCGGCCACCTCCGCCAAAGCCGGGAGAGGCCCCCAACAACACCGCTGCGCGGGACGCGCGGCGTCCATTTAAAAAAACGCCAGCGATCGTGACCGAAGGCCGAGACCCTCAGGGGCTCGGCGGCGAGCAAGCAGTGCGAGCCGTAGAGCGCGGTCGCGCGTCAGCGCGAGGCGTCAAGGTCGCTGGCCCCCATGTCGGGATCGAACCCCGCCTCGTGCAAAAGCTGGACATAGCCCGCGGCGGCAATCCATCGCGCGCGGGCGAGATGGCTGTCCCAGCAACGGCGCGCAGCTTCCGCGTCGCGCCCAATGTCGCAGCCGAGGATCCGCGCGGCGGCCTTGTCCCACGAAGTCCCGGCCGTTTCGGCGTCGAGCAGCCGGGCATAGGTCAGGAAATGGTGCTCGTCGTATGAGGTTACCGTGTCCGTCATTTCAGCAGTTGGCGCGACGGCGTACATCTCTCTGGTCGGCATGGCATTCCCGGGCAAATCTACCCGAGCATAATAGCGATTAGGAACTATCGTTCCTAGAACAATCGTTCCTGTCCGCAGACCATCGCCATGATGGATTTGAAGGACGTGCTAGCTACAAATCTGCGCCTCGCGAGGCATAAAATGGGGCTGACTCAGGAGGAGCTCGCCGAGCGCACCGGATTGAGTTCACGTTATGTCGGCTCCATCGAACGGGCACGCGTTTCGGCAAGTGTCACTGTCCTCGGCAAGTTGGCGGGGGCGCTGGGTGTCGATCCAAGCGAGCTGATTGCACGACCTTAGCCAGCGGGACGCCCTCGGTAGTCCAATCTTAAACGACGCCTCCCAGGATGGCGGCAGATCCAACATTTTCGAGCCGGCGCGCGAGTATAACGCGTCGCCTAACCCAGGATTTGAGATGTTCGCCGTCGCCAGGCCACCCGGTGACAGCCTGTTCGCCGAGCAACGCGCCGCCGATCGCGCGCAGGCTCGCTCCGTCAGCCAGCGCATCGAGAACGCGCAGCGCCTCGACCAATCGCGGCAGTCTCCGATCGGGCTCCAGCGACCGACGCGTGGCGTCAGGTATGCCGATCAATCGCAGCAGCGCGTGCAGCGTATCGAGCTTGGGCGGCAGGCTGGAGAGGCCGCTTAGCAAATATCGCAGCAGCACCGGTCCCTGGAACAGCGTTCCCTCTTTGACGTCGAGCCGCAGGGTCCGTCCTGGCGCGCGGATCGCGACATGTTCGCCGAGAGCGTCGGTCGCGAACGAGATGCGATCACCGAGTCTCCCGAAGTCGAATCCGGCGGTGCGATCGGGAATCGGCTCGGCCACGACCTCGAGCACCGACGGATCGACCTTCGACGTCCAGAGGATGCGTACTTCGGCAAAACTGCGGCCGGGATTTTCGGCGAAAGTGCAACCCCCAGCGTTCGGCGAAGCCAACATTCGTGGCCCGAGCCGCCGCATGGTCTCGCCAATCCGCGCGATAAGCGGGATCGCGGCGCAGCAGCTCCCAAGCCAGGGCAGCGCGGCCGGCTGCGGCGATGCCACGATAGGCGACCGGAATGGTCCAGTCGAAGCGCATGGGCTCAGCCGGCGCGTGAACCGACGACAGCGGCGATCGCCTCGGCTTGATCCGGACGCAGGGCATCGGTTGCGGCGAGATGGTCGGGAATCTCCTCACGCAACAAGATCGAAGGGCACTGACCCTCATAGTTGCCGAGATTGGGCCGATGCTGGGCGTAGCCGACCAAGGCAGCGAGCTCCGGATCGAAATGCCGTGCGACGTGAGGCGGATAGACCAGCCACTGGTTCTCGAACGGCTTGAGCCAGCCAAGGCAATAGCTGACGATGATGCCACGGCGGGGCTGGAGAGCGAGGTTCTCGCCACCACCGTGCAGCGTCGAACCCAGGAACAGGATCGCCGATCCAGGCTCGGCTTCGACAGCGACCGCCTGCTCTTCGGGCAGCATGGCATCGGCTGTTCGATGGCTGCCGGGCCAGATGCGCGTCGCGCCATTGGTGGCGGTGAACGACGTCAGCGGCCACATGACATTGACGAGATATTCGAGCTCGCCTTTCGGCCCCTGCCACATATCCTGGTCGCGGTGCGCAAATTGCGCGGGCGCCCCGGGATGGATTTCCACCGCCTGGGTCAGATTGAGCTGGATACGGTCGCACCAGGTGCCGAGGGCCCGCTCGACCAGCGCGAGCACCAACGGGTGCCGAACCAGCGTTTCAGCACGGCGCGAACGTTTGAGGAGGCTGCCGAAGCGTTTCGTCTGTTCGCCGTAGAAGGCGCCTTTGCAGAACGGCGTCGCCGCAAAATGCAGGGCGAGATCGGCATTGAGCGACGCGATGGCTTCCGGCTCGAGCGCATGTTCGATCACACAATAGCCGGAGCGGTCGAGATCGTCCGATACATTGGCGGGAATGTCGGACAGGGATGCAGGGGATCCGAGCATCAGGCCGCCTCCTCGTGCGGGCGAAGAATTCCGTCGGCGTAGATGCCCATCCAGCGCAGACGTTCGGTCGTGTCGGGTCCGATGTGAAGCATGAAGGCGCCGAGCAGTGATTTCCCGATCGCGACTTCGGGTCCGAGCGGCTCGGCGCGCCAGCCCATTGCCAGCACATCCCTGCGAAACCGCCCCGTGACCACGCCGGTCAGATGCGTCAGGCCGATCGAAAGGGCATGATCGACCATCGCCGAGATCAGGCGGTTGCGGACCACCAGGCGGCGGGCCGTTCCCAGCCGGGAAGGCAGGCAGAGCCGCGTGATCTCGGCGATGCCGGCGCCGCGTGGGACGCCGAAGGGGCAGAGTTCGGGAAAGAGGTCGCCCAAGATGTGCGGCCGCCTGCTCGGCAGCAGGCGAAGCGAGCCCTGGTGATTTCCATGCGCGTCGCCAGCCACGACATAGGTCGCGTCGCCATTGTCATAGGCGTCGATCTCGAAACGATCGTCGACCACCGGGACATCCCATCCAAGCTGGTCGACGAACTGGTGCTTGCGATCCTCGAACATGCTGTCGAGCAGATGCCGATGCGCTGTCTGATCGGCTGTCGGAAGAACATGGACAATCATGAAAGTCTCCTGCTCCGTTCGCGTGCGAAGGAAGCAGGAGACGCCGGTTCGGGCGATCTCCCCTTAAGGGGCTATTGCCAATTGACGATCTCGTGCAAGGCGATCTGGCCATCGTAGATCGCGGCGATGACGAGCTGCACCCGCCGCACCACGCCGTAGCGTCGCCGGGCAGCGTTCAGATATTTGGTGACCGTGTCCTCGCTCAGCCCGAGGATGCCGCCGATCTCCCAGTCGCTTTTGCCCTGACCGACGAGAAGCACGCATTCGCGCTGGCGCGGGCTGAGCCGCGGCACGGTCAAATCCGGCGCACCGTCAAGACCAGCGATGCGGCGCGCCGCCTGGAATGCGAAGGCGCCGACGAGTTGCGCGACCATCAATGCGTAACGCGGCAGAGCCCGTCCATATCGAGTCACGAACGAGCAGGAGCCGGTGCGTTCGCCGGGCACGCATGCCGGAACCGTGAAGCCGCAGCCCAGGCCCTCCTTTGCCGCGCATTCGAGGATGCGCTCCTGGAGGTGCGTCAGTCGGATCATGCGCGGCACATTGGACCAGGCGAAGCCACTGTTCGTGCGCAGGCTGGCATGGATGATGGGATCGCTGAGGTAGATACGGTTCCGAATATAATGTTCGGACCAGACCGGCGGATAGTTTTCAAGGCAGATCAATCCGCGCGACGGCTGCCGCAGGTCCGCATGGTGGATCAGCGCATAATAATGAAATCCGAGCGCGCGGGCCGCTGCATCCATGAGCAGGCGCAGAGCATCGTTGCTCGTTGCCGCCCGGGCAATTTCGAGAAACTCCCCGGCGACCGAAAGGTCGTTCTTTCCGACACGGTCGCGTGAAACCTTGTCAAACATCCGCCCGGCCACACACGATCATTTGTCGCTCTCGAACACGCCAACCCATCATCGCCAGACGAGCAATTCAGGGACACCAGAACCTCTGAACAGTCATGGTGCATTCAAGAACAGGCTGCGTTGTCCAAGGTGTAGCGATGCTGTCGAATCTGAAACCAGTGGTGACATTGTCATAAATCAGGGAGTTGGCTCCGCATTGGTGGCAAGACCGACCTTCCCCCTCTCGCTTGTCCAGGGCTACTCACCCCCCAATCGAGCACGGGGCTGCGATTGGCATTGGCTGGCGCACGGCGGAGCGCGGATAGGCACCACTCGTTTCCCGCCGATAAGTCTGTATCGCCCCGACCATGGCCTTCCTCATTTTTTCGAAGTTGGGGTCACGGAAGCGAGAGTCTGGATGCCGGGTGATCTCATAGCGACGGGCAGGTGCGCGCTGATATCCGGCGGTGCGAGCGGCATTGGCCTGGGTATCGCCCAGGCGTTGCTCGAAGCCGGGCTCAACGTCGTCGTCACCGATGTTCGCCCCGATCACTTGCAGAGCGCCAAGGCGACGTTGGCGTCGGTCAGCGACCGCACCCTTTTTCTTACGCTCGATGTCGCCGACCCGGAGCAGTGGCGGGAAGCGCGGTGCGTCGTCGAAGAGCGCTTCGGGCAGTTGCACGTGCTTTGCCTCAATGCGGGCATTGGAGTGTTGGGATCGATGCTCGACAGCGGTGATGCCGACTGGACATGGCTCACATCGGTAAATCTGGAAGGTGTTCTCAACGGCGTGGAGGTGTTCCTGCCTCATCTCGTCGCTCATGGTCAGCCGGCTCACATCATCGCGACGTCTTCCATGGGCGGGTTGATCGTCGCCAATGATGGCGGAATCTACTCGGCGGCAAAATTCGGGGTGGTTGCGCTGATCGAGAACCTCCGGCGCGAGCTCGAAGGGAGTGCCGTCAGCGCCTCCGTCCTGTGCCCGGCGGCAGTGAACACCAACATCTTCGACCATGAGCGCATGAGGCCCGTCACCTACTCGGACAAGGTCCGGGACCAGCGGGCGATCAATGATGCGGAAGCGTTCGCCAGGGAGATTCTGTCGCGAGGCCGGTCTCCGATCGAGGTCGGGCGGATGGTACGCGACGCGATCGCCGAGGACGCACTCTACGTCTTCACCGACCGTAATGTCCGGTCGTCGCTCGTTGCGCGGCGCGACGCCTTGCTCGCTTTCACGTGAGGAACCAATGAATCGTCTTCTCGCCATGGACCTGGGCGCCGAGCGCGCGTTGCTGTCGGCGCTTCGCGCACTACCCGTCACGCTCGAATTCCTCGATCGGCCCAAGCAGAAAATGACCGTTCCCGAGCTGCGCGCCATCGTGGCGGATGCGCCGGGCGCTGCCGAAGCGTTCGTGCTCGCCATCGGCGCCGGCCAACGGCGACTGGTCGCGAAGGCAAACTGGCGCCGGGAAGTGACGCTGCCGCTCCTTCAGGTATTCGGCCTGATTACTGGCGCTGCGCAGCGTTTTCGCAAGGAGTCGGGCGGCGCGATACTCGTGATCTTGCCGTCCGAAGCGGCATTGCCTTCCGGCGCGTCCTCGTCGCGCTCGGTCCTGCTCCGCGCCGTTCTCGGCATGACCGAGGCGCTGCGGGCCGAGCTGGGGAACGCCCCGGTCCGGGTCAGTATCGCTTTTCACGATCCCGCCGACGACAACGTGGCAGAGCTCGTCGATCGCCTCGCGCGCGTGCTGGCAAGCGGACAGATGTATAGTCTCGCACGCGATCTCACGGCTGAGCGGATCGATGCCTATTTCCAGCCGATGCTGCGCGCGCTGGATCGAACCGGCGCCGGCCCACCGTTACCCGATATCGGTCCGATGGCAGCGGTCTATGATCTTGAACGCGTCGGTGCGGCCCGTGACTGACTGGATCGGCCCAACCGCGCCCCGCCCGCCCTCTTCATGCGCCGCCGCGAGAATGGAAAGACCACGCACGCCGGGACCGAGGGTGGCAGCGCAAGCAGACAGGAAGACGATGTGACCAAGCTGACCCTGTTCCACATGCCCGGGGCCTGTTCGAGAGTGGTGCTGAACGCCCTCGAGGAGGCGGGAGCTTCTTTCGACGATCGTCCGGTCAATATCATGAAGGGCGAGCAGCGGTCGCCCGAGATGTTGGCGGTGAACCCCAAGGGAAAGGTGCCGGCCCTTGCGGTTGAAGGCCGCATGCTGACGGAGAACCCGGCGATCCTGCTCTACCTGCACGAGCAATATCCGGAGGCGAAGCTGCTGCCCGCGACGGACGATGCGCTCGATCGGGCAACGCAGCGTAGCGATCTGATCTGGATCTCCAATTCTCTCCATCCGCTGGTACGGATGATTCTGATGCCGGCGCGCGTTTCCTCCATCGATCCCGATGGGGTTCGGCTCGGGGCAAGCGAGCAGCTTGAACGTATCGCGGCAACGGTGGAAGCACGCCTTCGAAGTGACCGGTGGTGGTATGATCAGGAGTGGTCGATCATCGACGTCTATCTCTATTGGGCGTTCAACACGGCTGCCGCAGGCCGGTTCGACTTGTCGCCTTATCCCGCCATATTAGCGCATGCGGAGCGGGTGCGATCCCGTCCGAGCTTCCAGCGCGCGCTGGCGAGAGAGCGCGCTGCAGTCGATACCGGCGGGATGACGTTGCCGCGCGGTGCGTCGCTATGATCTGGCCCCTTTGCCGTGAGCCTATTTTGCCGGCCGCTTGATGTTGTGAAACAGCGCAGGATCAGAAGGCTTGCGCGATGCTGAATTTGGCGAACGCTGTGCCCCGCACCTGGCAATCATCCCTCTGGTTTCGTCAGGCGAATGGTTCGATCTGGTGGGGCTTTGCATCTGCGTGCAGCAGCGCTGCCCGCGGACGCGCCCTATGGATTTGCAGGAGATTTGAATGTCGACCGCCATGCCTCTCGAGACGGGCGCCAGCGAGGCTCCCACGCGCTCCGCTTTGATGCAGAACGATACCTGGCGGGGTAAGCTTTTCAACGGCGAGTGGACCGCAGCCGCCAAGACCCTGTCGATCCGCGAGCCTGCAACCGGTGAGGTGCTGGGCGAAGTCGGTGCCTCCGATCCAGCTGACATGGCGACAACGGTGGCGCGCGCTCGTGAAGGCCAGCGCGAATGGGCAGCTTTGACCGCCGACAAACGGGCAGCCGTGATGCGCGAGGCCGCCCGCCTGCTCGAGCAGGACCGCAAGGCGGTTGTCGATCTCATCGTCCGGGAAACCGGTGGTGTCCGTGGCAAGGGCGAGGTGGAAATCCAGGGAACGATCGACGAGCTGTTCCACTCGGCCGCGCTGCTTATTCAGCCCGAGGGCGAGTTGCTCCCGAGCCCCAATCCGGCGCGTCTCAGCCTCGCGCGGCGCGTGCCGATCGGAATCGTCGGGGTGATCGCGCCGTGGAACTTTCCGATGCTGCTCGCCATGCGCTCGGTGGCGCCGGCGATCGCCCTCGGTAACGCAGTGATCCTCAAGCCGGACCCCCAGACCGCGATCGTCGGTGGTGCGCTTCTCGCCCGCATGTTCGAGCTCGCCGGCGTTCCCAAGGGTGTCTTTTCAGTGGTCAATGGCGGAGCCGATGTCGGCGAGGCGCTGGTCGAGGCGCCTGGCGTCCGCATGATCACGTTCACCGGCTCGACCGCCGTGGGGCGGCGCGTAGGCGAACTCGCCGGCCGCAATCTCAAGAAGGTCGCGCTCGAGCTGGGTGGCAAGAGCCCGTTCATCGTGCTGGACGACGCCGATCTCGACGCCGCGGCGTCGGCGGGCGCATGGGGTTCCTTCCTGCACCAGGGGCAGATCTGCATGGCGAGCGGACGCCACATCGTCCTCCGCAAGGTCGCCGACGACTATATCGAGCTGCTCGCGCGCAAGGCGAAGGCGCTGCCGATCGGCGATCCTTTCCGCTCCGATGTGGCCATCGGCCCGATCATCAACAGCAAGCAGATCGAGCGTGTTCACAAGATCGTCGGTGACACGGTGGAGGCCGGCGCGGAGCTCGTCGCCGGGGGCACGTACGAGGGACTCTATTATAAGCCCACAGTGCTCGCGAAGGTCACGAGCGGCATGCCCGCTTATGATCTGGAGATCTTCGGGCCCGTCGCGCCGGTCATCGTCGTCGACGATGAAGAGGAAGCGATCCGCGTCGCCAACGACACCGAATATGGACTGTCGGGGGCGGTGCAGACCGGTTCGCTCGAGCGCGGCCTGCGCGTCGCACAGCAGATTCGCTCTGGTCTGGTCCATATCAACGACCAGACGATCCACGATATGGCCGGCGTCCCGTTCGGCGGATCGGGCGCTTCGGGCAACGGGTCGCGCTTCGGCAGCACGACCAATATCGATGAGTTCACCGAGTGGCAGTGGATGACGATCGGCGGTCAGCCGACCCGATACCCGTTCTAAGAGCTACTCGTTGCGCGGCCCGAAACGAGGTGCCGGGGGGCATCCTTTCCGTGGCCGAAGACGGGGAATAGGAGCGTTTTGCCAAGTTCTGATCTTGGCTCGGCTTGCCATCGAACAGCGCCAGTCTCGCGACATGGCAATGCAAGAATGGCTTCAAACGCAGGGGATCAGGGCAACTGAGCGCCGCTAGGCCACGTGGACAAAGGTTGACGCGGTGACTGCGGATTGATTCAAGGTTGCCTTTTGGAGGCGGCGTTGGGTGAGCGGATCGGTGTTTCGGACGAGGATTGGGCGCTGATCGGGCCGTTGTTGCCGCCCGAGCGTGGG
>DASTWI010000066.1:0-21211 GCA_035776635.1 Sphingomonas sp.
CGCGCGCGCCGGCAAGCTGGTGCTGTGCTTCGCGCTCGACCGCATCGCGGATCACTACCGGCTGCCATGATGGCAACCGTCATGCCGGACGCGTTCCGGCATCCACCGCGCCGCAGGAGCCTCGTTCGCTTGGTTTGCGGCACGGTGGACCCCGGAACAAGTCCGGGGTGACGAGGAATTGCGCCAGCGCGTCGAACCCCGTCCCGCTTCCGCCAATGCGAATCGCCCATTAAGTATGGAACATGACCGCTCGTATCGACAGCTTGCCGCAGCGCCGCGCGATCATCGATCGGCGGGTGATTGCCGACGATCTTGCGGCACTCGACGCGCCTGACGCGGCGGCGTTGCGCACCGTGGTGGTGCGGCGGCTCAAGGCGGCGCTCGACGCCGGGCGCGGCGAGATCGCGCGGCGGATGGCCGAGCATCCGACCCGGGGGCTCGAGGCGGCGGCGGGGCAGGCGTTCCTGATCGACCAGATCCTGCGGCTGCTCTACGACGTCACCACCAACCGGCTCCATCCCAACGCCAACCCGACCGGCGCCGAGCGGCTGACGCTGATCGCGGTCGGCGGCTACGGCCGCGGCGAGATGGCGCCCTTCTCCGACGTCGACATCGGCTTCCTGACGCCGTGGAAACAGCCCGCCTGGGCCGAGCAGGTGATCGAATCGATCCTCTATTCGCTCTGGGACCTGGGGCTGAAGGTCGGCCATTCGTCGCGCTCGCTCGACGAGATGATCCGCCAGTCGAAGGCCGACATCACCGTGCGCACCGCCTTGCTGGAGGCGCGCTACATCTGGGGCGACACCCAGCTGTACGACGAGGCGGCGCGCCGCTTCAAGGCCGAGGTGCAGGCCGACACCGCGCGCCGGTTCATCGCCGACAAGCTCGCCGAGCGCGAGGCCCGCCACCGCCGGATGGGCGACAGCCGCTACGTCGTCGAACCCAATGTCAAGGAGGGCAAGGGCGGCCTGCGCGACCTCCAGACGTTGTTCTGGATCGGCAAATACGCCTACAATGTCCGCTATGCCGCCGACCTGGTCGGCGCGGGGCTGCTGACCCAGGCCGAATACCGCCAGTTCAACCGCGCCGAGAATTTCCTGTGGGCGGTGCGCTGTCAGCTCCACAGCATCGCCGGCCGCGCCGAGGACCGGCTGACCTTCGACATGCAGCGCGAGATCGCCGGCCGGATGCGCTACGCCGACCGCCCCGGCAAGTCCGCGGTCGAACGCTTCATGCAATTCTATTTCCTGCAAGCCAAGGCGGTCGGCGACTTGACCGGCGTGTTCCTTGCGCATCTGGACGAGGCGTTCGCCGCGCGCGGGCGGCGCTTCGGGCTGCCGACGATCCGGCGGCGGCCGCGCAAGCTCCACGGCTTCGTGCTCGATCGTGGGCGGCTGGCGATCCCGTCCGACGATTTCTTCCGCGCCGATCCGGTTCGCCTGATCGAGCTGTTCCAGCTCGCCGATCTCCACGGGCTCGAGATCCACCCGCTGGCGATGCGCGCGGCAGCGCGCGATGCGAAGCTGGTCGACGACATCCGCCGTTCGCCACAGGCCAACGCGCTGTTCCTCGACGTGCTGACCTCGCCGCGCGATCCGGAGACGGTGCTCAGGTGGATGAACGAGGCGGGAGTGTTCGGCCGCTTCATCCCCGATTTCGGCCGCGTCGTCGCGCAGATGCAATTCGACATGTACCACCATTACACCGTCGACGAGCACACCATCCGCGCGATCGGGCTGCTCGCGACGATCGAGAAGGGCAATCTCAAGGCCGACCATCCGCTGTCCACCGGCATCCTCAAGCATATCGTGCCGACCTCGCGGCGCGTGCTCTACGTCGCGGTGCTGATCCACGATATCGCCAAGGGGCGCGGCGGCGACCATTCGGTTTTGGGCGCCGAGGTCGCGCAGCGGCTGTGCCCGCGGCTCGGCCTGACCCCGGCGGAGACCGAGACGGTGGCGTGGCTGGTGCGCCATCACCTCCTCATGTCGGCGACGGCGTTCAAGCGCGACCTCGCCGATTTCAAGACGATCCTCGATTTCTGCGAAGTGGTGAAGAGCCCCGAACGGCTCAAGCTGCTGATCGTGCTCACCGTCGTCGATATCCGCGCGGTCGGGCCGGGCATCTGGAACGGCTGGAAGAAGCAGCTGCTCACCAATCTCTACGACGCCGCCGAGGAGGTGCTGCGGCTCGGCCACAAGCACAAGGGCCGCGGCGAGCGGATCACCGCCAAGCAGGAGGCGCTCGCGCGCACGCTCGGCTGGGACGCGGCGGCGTTCGCCGCATTGGTCAAACGCTTGCCCGAAGCTTATTGGATCGCCGAGCCCGAGGACGTGCTGACCCGCAACGCTCAGCAGATCGCCGCGGCCGGCGACGCGTCGCTGTCGATCGAGGCGCAAGTCTATCCCGAGCGCGGCGCGACGCTGGTGACGATCTACGCCGCCGACCATCCGGGGCTGTTCTACCGCGCGGCCGGCGCGATCCATGTCGCCGGCGGCAACATCATCGACGCGCGAATCCACACCACGCGCGACGGCATGGCGCTCGACAATTTCCTCGTCCAGGATCCGTTCGGACGTCCGTTCGACCAGCGCGACCAGCTCGACCGGATCCGGATTTCGATCGAGGATGCGTTCGCCAACAGGGGCAAGCTGGTCGAGCGGCTCAAGGCCAAGCCGCTGCCCCGGACGCGCGCAGAAGCCTTTGAAATCCAGCCTAATGTCCTGATCGACAACGCCGCCTCGAACCGCTTCACGGTGATCGAGGTCAACGCCCGCGACGGCCCCGCGCTGCTCAACCGTCTCGCCCGCGCCCTGTTCGATTCGCGCGCGACGATCCACTCCGCGCACGTCGCGACCTATGGCGAGCGCGCGGTCGATACCTTCTACGTCACCGATCTGACGGGAGAAAAGATCACCAATGCACAGCGGATGAAGGCGCTCGAAAAGCGCCTGCTCGACGCCGCCGCCAATCGGGAGGATCGTGCCGAGGCGGCGTGACGCGCCGAATCGATCGGCGTTCGATTCAGCTGCGCTGAATCGGGTCCGGCGCCGGCCCTCTCCCCCACCCCACCTCCCAAGACATTATGCTGATTGGGAGGTGGGGTGGGGGAGAGGGCTGGTGCCGCTTCCACGCAAGTGGATCACATTATAAGGAGAGGACGAATGCCGGTACAGGGAATCGGTGGGCTGTTCTTTCGGGCGCGCGATCCCGACGCGCTCGCCCGATGGTATCGCGCGCATCTCGGCGTCGGCGGCGGCTGCTCGCCCGAATCGACCGACACCGGCGACGACTGGCATTGGCAGGTCGCCGCGGGGCCGGTGGTGTTCGCGCCCTTCGCCCAGGACAGCGACTATTTCGCCGCCGACCGGCAATATATGCTCAACCTCAGGGTGACGGACCTCGCCGGGCTGCTCGACCGCCTTGCCGGGGCGGGGATCGAGGCGATCACGCGTCCGGATTGGGACGATCCGCAGATCGGACGCTTCGCGCGCATCCACGATCCCGAGGGCAATCCGATCGAATTGTGGGAGCCGCCCGCCCGGTAGACGACGACGCGGAGGTAATCCGCGTCGTCGGTCGGCGGCTGAAGCCGTCGCCGGCCGGGCTCGCCGGGCGGAATAGCTGGGCTATCCCGCTGCGGCGAGCCTTATTTCGGCGCCAGCACCATCAGCATCTGGCGGCCTTCCATGCGCGGATAGGCTTCGACCTTGGCGATTTCCTGAGTCGCCTCGGCGACGCGCTGGAGCACGGCCATACCGAGCTGACCATGGCTCAGCTCGCGGCCGCGGAAGCGCATCGTGACCTTCACCTTGTCGCCTTCCTCGATGAACTCGACGACCTTCTTCATCTTGGTGTCGTAATCGTGGTCGTCGATGTTCGGACGCATCTTGATCTCCTTGATCTCCTGCGTCTTCTGCGACTTGCGCGCGAGGTTGGCCTTTTTCTGGGCCTCGTATTTGTATTTGCCGACGTCGAGGAACTTGGCGACGGGCGGGTCCGCGTTGGGCGACACCTCGACCAGGTCGAGACCGACTTCGGCTGCCTGCTCGATCGCCTCGCGAGTATACATCACGCCCAGATTCTCGCCCTCATGGTCGATCACGCGGACCTTGGGCGACTGGATGAATTCGTTGTAGCGCGGCCCGTTCATCGGCGGGGCCACGGGGCGCCGGGTCATCGGAGGACGGATAGAAGTTGCTCCTGCATGGTTAATCAAGACGATGTGTTAGAATAACCGCGAACCGCCCGCCCGGAAAGGGCGAAGCGGACACACGGTCGATTTCCCGCCACGCTGTGGCGCGGCGGCACCTATGGCATATCGGGTGCCCGCGCCTCCGCCGCAAGACGGGCGACCACCTCATCCAGCCCGAGCACCTCCTGCCGCGCGCCTTCCCCCAGCGGACGGAGCGCCACCGTCCCCTCGTCCGCCTCTCGCTTGCCGAGGACGAGCAGGTTGGGGACCTTGGCGAGGCTGTGCTCGCGGACCTTGTAGTTGATCTTCTCGTTGCGCAGGTCGGTCTCGACGCGCAGCCCCGCGGCTCGGAGCCTGTCGGCGACCTCGTTAGCGTAATCGTCGGCGTCGGAGACGATCGTCGCCACCACCGCCTGCACCGGGGCGAGCCACAGCGGCAGCTTGCCGGCATAATGCTCGATCAGGATGCCGATGAAGCGTTCGTAGCTGCCGAAGATCGCGCGGTGGAGCATGATCGGCCGGTGCCGCTCGCCATCCTCGCCGACATAGCTCGCGTCGAGCCGGTCGGGCAGCACGCGGTCCGACTGGATCGTGCCGACCTGCCACGTCCGCCCGATCGCGTCGGTCAGGTGCCATTCGAGCTTGGGCGCGTAGAAGGCGCCCTCGCCGGGCAGTTCTTCCCAGCCATATTGCTCGGTCGCGAAGCCGGCCTTCATCACCGCGTCGCGCAGCTCGGCCTCGGCGATATCCCACACTTCGTCGCTGCCGAAGCGCTTGTCGGGGCGCAGCGCCAGCTTGATCGAATAGCTGAACCCGAAATCCTTGTAGATGCGGTCGGCGAGCTCGCAGAAGGCGCGCACCTCGTCGACGATCTGATCCTCGCGGCAGAAGATGTGCGCATCGTCCTGGGTGAACTGGCGGACGCGCATCAGCCCGTGGAGCGCACCGTGCGGTTCGTTGCGGTGGCAGCAGCCGTTCTCGTAGATGCGCAAGGGCAAGTCGCGATAGCTCTTGATCCCCTGCTTGAAGATCAGCACGTGCGCCGGACAGTTCATCGGCTTGAGCGCCATCCAGTCGGCGTCGCCCGAGACGATCGGCCCCTCGTCATCAACGTTCGGCACCTCGTCGGGGATGACGAACATGTTCTCGCGATACTTGCCCCAATGGCCCGATTGCTCCCACTGGCGCGCGTCCATCACCTGCGGGGTCTTGACCTCCTTGTAGCCCGCGGCGTCGATCGCGCGGCGCATATAGGCCTCCAGCTCGCGCCAGATGATATAGCCGTGCGGGTGCCAGAACACGCTGCCGTGCGCCTCGGCCTGGAGGTGGAACAGGTCCATTTCCTGTCCCAGCTTGCGGTGGTCGCGCTTGGCCGCTTCCTCCAGCCGGTGGAGGTGCGCGTCGAGCTGCTTCTTGTTGAGCCACCCGGTGCCATAAATCCGCGACAGCATCGCGTTGTTCTGGTCGCCGCGCCAATAGGCGCCCGACACGCGCGTCAGCTTGAACGCGTCCGGCGCGAGCTTGCCCGTCGAGGCGAGGTGCGGTCCGCGGCACATGTCGAGCCAGTCGTCGCCCGACCAATAGACCGTCAGCGCCTCGTTCTCCGGAAGCTCGGCGGCCCATTCGGCCTTGAAGCTCTCGCCCTGCTGCTTCCAGCGGCTGATCAGCTGCTCGCGGCTCCACACCTCGCGGCGGAGCGGCTTGTCCGCGCGGATGATGCGGCGCATCTCCTCCTCGATGAGAGGCAGCTCCTCCTCGGTGAACGGGCCGTGGTCGGCGGGCGGGGCGAAGTCGTAGTAGAAGCCGTCCTCGGTCGCCGGACCGAAGGTGATCTGCGTGCCCGGAAACAGGTTCTGCACCGCCTCGGCCAGCACGTGCGCATAATCGTGGCGCGCGAGCTCGAGCGCGTCCTTCTCGTCCTTCGCGGTGATGAGGGCGAGACTGGTGTCGCGCTCGAACGGGCGGCCGATGTCGCGCACCTCGCCGTCGATCCGCGCGGCGATCGCCGCCTTGGCGAGCCCCGCCCCGATCGCCGCGGCGACGTCCGCCGGGGTGGTCCCCGCAGCCACCTCGCGGACGGAACCGTCGGGCAGCGTGATGCGGAACATCTCGGACATGAGGCTATCGGCGCTTTCTGTGATGCAAAGAGAGAGAAGCCGGCGGCATATGCCGGCTCACCCCATATAGGCAAGCGCCGCCGGCGGCGCGAGGTCACGCCTGCTGGATATAGTCGCGCATCGCCGCGGCGTCGGCCTCGATCCGCTCGATCCTGTATTTGACGAGGTCGCCGATCGACACCAGCCCGATCATCCGCCCGTCCTCGATGACCGGCAGATGCCGGACCCGGCGGCGAGTCATCAGCGACAAGGCGGCGAGCGCGGCGTCGCGCGGCGTGACGGTCACCGCCGGAGCGGTCATCGCCTCACCGACGGTGCGGTCGAGCGCGGTTTCGCCCTCCGCAGCGAGGCAAGTGATCACGTCGCGTTCCGAAAACACGCCGGCGACGCGATCCCCCTCGATCACCGGCACCGCGCCGATCCGCCGTTCGGCGAGCAGCGCAACGGCGTCGCGCACGCGGGCGTCGGCGGCGATCGCCACCACGTCATGCCCCTTGCCGTTCAGGATCGCGGCGATCGTCATGGCACCTCTCCCTCATCGGGCCGGCCGCCGCGGAACCTCGCTCGGCGCCGCGGGCCGGCGCGCTTTTCGAGTCTCTTGAGGCTTGAGTGTCCCACGTTTGCGCCGATATGGGAAGCATGACCGACCGACCGCCCGGCCTCGACGATCCCGCTTACGCCGCCTTCGCCTGGGCGCGGTTCCGCCGCGTGCTGGGCTGGATGGCGCTGGCGACGGTGGCGATTATCGCCGCTGCGCTGGTCGTGCTCGACCATTTCTACGGCCCGCTGTCATGGGTGACGGTGGGCGCGGTCGTGATCGGGTTCGGCGGGACGATCCTGCTCGCCGCCGCGCTCATGGGGCTCGCCTTCCTCAGCTCGGGGAGCGGCCATGACAAGGCGGTCGACGATTTCGCCAGCACAAAGCAAGACCGGCGCCGCCCGTAAGAGCGACGCCGGTCGATCATTGCAGTCTTCCGTCGAGGGTCGGACAGACGCGCGCCGTCCGCCTCAGCCTGCCGAGGGCGCCGGCTCGGTCGCGGCGGCGCGGGTGCGGCGGCGGCGCGGCTTGTCCTCGCCGGCGTCGGCGCCGAGCGACGGCGGCAGCCGGTCGGCGTCGAGACCCGCCGCCTCGTCGGCCGGCTGCGGCTGACGGCGCGGACGCCCGCGGCCGCGCCGCGGCGCTTCGGCCTCGTCCTCGGCGGCCTCGCGCCGCGGCTCGGCGGCGGCAGGCGCAGCGGGCTGCTCGTCTTCGTCCGCGGCAGGGCGCGCATGGCCGTTGCCGCGCCCGTTGAAGCGCGACTCGTCGTGGCGGCGCGGGCGCGTCTCGCGCGCCTGCTCCTCGGCCTCGTCGTCGCCGTCGATCTCGTCCTCGTCGGCCTCGTCGCGCTGGCGGCGCTGGTCCTCGAACCGCGCGCGGGTCTCGTTCAGGACGCGGAAATAATGATCCGCGAACTGCAGATAATATTCGGTGTTGACCCGATCGCCCGCCATCTGCGCGTCGCGCGCGAGATTCTTGTATTTCTCGTAGAGCTGGTTCGCGTTGCCGCGCTGCCGGCTGTCGATCCGGCTGTTCGAATTGGGGTTACCCTGCGAGCGCTGCCCGCCACGACCGCGACGGCGGCCGGCTTGACGATTGTTCATCAAAGTCTGTCTGTCCTCGTCCTTCGAAAATCACCCGGCCCCGCGCCGACTTCCCGCGAAAAACAGCGCGTTTCCCTTGCGCGAACGGCGCCGCCGAAGCGGTGCGTTTCTGCTGCCACGGCCGCCGGACTGCAGCGGCTTCATGACGAGGGAATGGGCCAGGGGCCTCTTTTCAACAACTTGGTTGAAGGTGCCCGCCCCAAGGCCGGTCTTTAGCCCGGCGAGCCGCAAGTTCCAAGAGGAAATGTGGGGTAGCGCCCCGTCTTTTCAAGCCATCGCGGGACACCGTTCGTCGCTTTCGTACCGTTCATTACTCGGACAATCGCGCTTGCGTCGGCGCGCGCTGCCGGGAATGATGGGGGCGGGGAGGAGCACGACCGTCGATGGCTGAGCGCGCACCGGTTCGCGTCGTCGTGCTCGGCGGCGGCACCGCGGGATGGATGACCGCGGCGGCGCTCGCCCGGCTGCTTCCCGGACAGGCCGCGGTCCATGTCGTCGAATCGGCCGAGATCGGCATCGTCGGCGTCGGCGAGGCGACGCTGCCGCACCTGCGCGGCTTTCTCGCCACGCTCGGCATCGACGAGGCCCCCTTCATGGCGGCGACCCACGCCACCTACAAGCTCGGCATCGAGTTCCAGGGCTGGGGTGCGCCGGGCGAGCGCTACATCCACCCGTTCGGCACCTTCGGCCAGCCGCTCGCCGGCGCGGCGTTCCACCATTTCTGGCTGCGCGCCCGCGCCGCAGGACGGCGCGACAGCCTGGAGGACTATTGCACCCCGATCGCGCTCGCCCGCGCGAACCGCTTCGCGCCCCCGCCCGCGACCGGCGAGCCGTTCCTCACCGACTATAATTACGCCTTCCAGTTCGACGCGACCCGTTTCGGCCCCTATCTGCGCGAGCGCGCGCTCGCCGCGGGCGCGCGCCGCACCGAGGGCAAGGTCGTCGCGGTCGAGCAGCACCCCGAAAGCGGCGACGTCACCGCGCTCGTCCTCGAAAGCGGCGAGCGGATCACCGGCGACCTGTTCGTCGATTGCTCGGGCTTCCGCAGCCTGCTGCTCGGCCAGACGCTCGGCGAGCAGTGGGAGGACTGGTCGCGCTGGCTGGTGTGCGACCGCGCCGTCGCGCTGCCCTGCGCCCCGCCCGACGGCCCGATTACGCCCTATACGCAGGCGATCGCGATGCCCGACGGCTGGCGCTGGCGCATCCCGCTCCGGCACCGCGTCGGCAACGGCTATGTCTATTCGAGCGCCTATGCCAGCGACGATGCCGTCAGCCGGGCGCTGCTCGCCGCGATCGAGGGCGAGCCGCTCGCCGAGCCGCGCATCCTGCGCTTCCGCGCCGGCCGGCGGCGGCACAGCTGGGTCAACAACGTCGTCGGCATCGGCCTCGCCTCGGGCTTTCTCGAACCGCTCGAATCGACCAGCATCCACCTCGTCCAGGCGGCGATCACCGAACTGATCGAGCTGTTCCCCACCGGTCCCGACGCCGGCGTCGAGCGCGACGCCTTCAACGCCGCGACCGACCATGAATACGACCGCGTCCGCGACTTCCTGATCCTCCATTACCACGCGACGCGGCGCGCCGGCTCGGCCTTCTGGGACGCCATGCGCGCGATGCCGATCCCCGACAGCCTGGCCGAAAGAATCGCGCTGTTCCGCGCCGCCGCCCGCGTCGAGACTCACGGCAAGGGCCTGTTCTTCGAGCCGAGCTGGCTTTCGGTCCTGATCGGCCAGGGCATCGTCCCCGACCGCTGGGACCAGCGCGCCGACCAGGCCGACGCCGCCGGCCTCGCTCGCGCGCTCGACGGCCTCAAGGCGGAGATCGCCCGCACCGCCGCCGCGGCGCCCGATCATGCCGCCATGCTGAAGGCGCCGGCATGAGGCGCCCGATCGAGCGCATCGCGGTGTTCGGCGGCGGCATCGTCGCGCTGTCGGCGGCGTGCGCCTTCGCCCGCGCGCTGCCGAACATCGCGGTGACGCTGGTCGCCACCCCGCCCGACCCCGCCGCGCTCGCCGACCGCCTGCCGGGCAGCTTGCCGGCGATCCACGCCTTCCACGACGCGATCGGCTTCCCCGAGAGCGAGCTGATCCGCAAGGCCGGCGCCGCGCCGCGTCTCGCGATCCGGGTCGAGAACTGGTCGGCCTCGGGCGCGCCGTGGTGGCACGCTTATGGCCCGTTCGAGCCGCCCACCCTGCCGCTCCACTGGCAGATCGCCCGCGACGCCGGTGACCCGGCCCCGCTCGACGCGCTGCACCCCGGCGCCGCGCTCGCCGCCGCCGGACGTTTCGATCCCACGAGCGAGCACGCGCTGACGCTCGATCCCGAAGGCTATCGCACCGGCCTCGCCGCGCTCGCCCGCCACTGTCGCGTCGCGCTGGCCGAGGGTACAGTCGCCGCGCTCGATTGCGAGACGGACGGCCGCGTCGCCGCCGTCACGCTCGCCGGCGGCCGCCGCATCGCCGCCGACCTGTTCATCGATGCGACCGGCCCCGCCGCCGCGCTGCTCGCCCGGCTCGACGGCGGCTTCGAGGACTGGAGCGCGCTCCTTCCCTGCGACCGCCTGATCCTCGCCCGCAGCGCGCCCGACCCGTCGCCGGTCGAGACCGTGGCTGCGCTTGATTGCGGCTGGCGCTGGCGCGCCCCCGGCCGCAGCGCGAGCCTCAACGGACTCGCCTATGCCGCCGCGCTTACCCCCGCCGAAGTGGCCGCGCGCCGCTTCACCGCCGAGACCGGCCTCGTCCCCATCGAGTCGATCCCCTTCCGCCCCGGCCGCCGGCGCGCAAGCTGGATCGCCAATGTCGTCGCGATCGGCGACGCCGCCGTGGTCGTCGATCCGCTCGAAGCCACCAACCTTCACCTCGCCCACAGCGCGATCCGGCGCGCGATCGACCTCATGCCCGATCGCGATTTCGCCCCGCCGCTGATCGCCGAATACAATCGCCGCACCGCCGCCGAGGCCACGCGCGTCCGCGACTTCCTCGCCGCGCACTATGTCCGTTCGGGCCGCACCGCCGGCGAGCTGTGGCGCGCCGCAGCGGCCGCACCGCTCCCCGACTCGCTCGCCCGCACCCTCGCGCTGTTCGAGGCGCGCGGCCGCCTCCCCCATTTCGACGAGGAGACCTTCGCCCGCGCCGATTGGCAGCAAGCGCTGCTCGGCCTCGGCGTCGCCCCCCGCCACCACGACCCCGCCACGCTGGCGATGCCCGGGGCGGACCGCTCAGCGCTGCTGGCGATGGCGGCGCGGCGCATCGCCGCAACGGTTGCGGCGGCACTGCCCTGTCGCGTGGCGCTGGCCAAAATGCTGAACTAACGCTCCCGCCCCGTTCGTGCTGAGCGAAGTCGAAGCATGTGGCGCGACACGCCCTTCGGTCCCTCGACTTCGCTCGGGACAAGCTCCGCTCAGGGCGAACGGGTTTTGGGATTGCGATCTGCCCTAAACGCCATAACCCGCAATCACCGGCGTCAGCACGCTCTCCATCGCGGCATAGCCCTGTTCGGTCGGATGCACCCCGTCATAGGACAGGCCCGGCTTCATCGCGCCCCGCGCATCGGCGAGCACCGGGTGATAGTCGACCCACGTCGCGCCGACCCCCGCGGCATAGCCCTCGATCCACGCATTGATCGTCCGGATCGGCGCCGTCACCTCCAGCCCCGGCCGCCACGGAAACCCCGCCGAGGGCGGGATCGAGGCGAGCAGCACGGCGATCCCCGCGGCGCGCGCCACCTCGGTCATCATGCGCAGATTGTCCTCCGACTGCTGCCGCGTCATCGGCCCGGTGTTGCCGGCGATGTCGTTGGTCCCCGCCATGATATGCACCGCCTTCGGTTTCAGCCGCACCACGTCGGTCATCATCCTCAGCACCATCTGCGGCGTCGTCTGCCCGCCGATCCCGCGGCACACGCGCCCGGTGCCCGCGGCGAAATACGCCCGATGCTTGTCGCGCCAGCCCTCGGTGATCGAATCGCCCATGAACACCACGCCGACCGGCGCGCCCGAGGCGATCAGCGCCGCATTGTCGGCGGCATAGCGGCCAAGCCACGGGAAATCCTCGCGCATCTGCTTGTCGTGCGCGGCATCGGCCAGCGCGGGGCTGGCGATGGCGAGCGGGGCAAGCGCGGCGGCGCCGAACAGCGAACGGCGGGATACAGGGGTCATAGCTGGTCCATCCATTGGCAGGGTTCGGCGCGCAGGTGATCGGCCGCGTGGACACCGCCCTTGTCGATCTCGAAATAGCGCTGCGCGTCGGCGGTGAAGCGCGGCCATTCGGGCAGGCCGCCGCCGTTGGGATCGCCGGTCTTGGCGAAATCGACCCAATAATCCTGCAACGTCACGCCGGGCGTGATCGGCAGGCCGTCCATCACATAGGGAATCTCGCTGGTATGGCTGCTGATCCCGCCGCCCTGCGCGAGGTCGAACTGATAGCGCCATACCGGCGCGCCGCTCGTTGCGATCGCCTCCGCGGTGCGGTTCGCCGGGCAGCGGAAGATGATGTCGGTCCCGATCATCAAATCGCGGTCGCCGAGCCGCGGGTCGGCCGGCGGGTCGGGCCGGTCGAGCCCGTAGAATGCCCGCGCCTTCGCGGCATTGGCCCCGAATGCCGCATCGACCGCCGCGTCGCGGTGCGGCCGCCCGCCGTCGATCCCGAACTCGGCGCGGTTGGTGCCGACGATCGCCGGCCGCTTCGGCCCCTCGTCATAAAGCTGGCGCGGGTCCCGGGGCAGCACCTTGCCGTCGATCGTCGTGTGCAGCCACAGGAAGCCGTGCGTCTGCACGCCCGGATCGACCAGCTTGAGGTCCGCCGCGAGCAGCGCCGCGATCGAGGCATGGCGCAGCTTCTCGATATCGCCGCCCGACTCCATCTGCGCGTCGAGCTGGTCGCCCAGCCGGAACGCCTGGTCGAGGCTGCGGAACGGCAGCCCGAACCCCGGCGACCCGCTCTCCATGATCGCGCGCTCGAACAGGCCCTTCGTCTCGGGGCTGGCGAGCAGCAGCGACACGTCCTGCGATCCCGCGGATTCGCCGAAGATCGTCACATTGCCCGGATCGCCCCCGAACCGCGCGATATTGGCCTGCACCCATTTGAGCGCGGCGATCTGGTCCATCAGCCCGTAATTGCCCGACGTGCCGCCCTGCTCCTTCGCGAGGCCGCGGTGCGACAGGAAGCCGAGCACCCCCAGCCGATACTGAATCGCGACCAGCACCACGCCCTTGTCGGTGATGCGCGACTCGACCGTCCCCGCCGCGCCGCCGGCATAATTGCTGCCGCCGTGGATCCACACCATCACCGGCCGCTTGCCCTCGAGCGACGGCGTGCGCACGTCGAGCGTCAGGCAATCCTCGCTCGAAGTGATATAGAACGAGCGGTTCCACCCATAATCGTTCTGGATGCACGCCGGCGCCGCGCGCGTCGCTGCGCGGACGCCGTGCCACGCCGCTACCGGCTGCGGCGCCCGCCAGCGGTTCTCCCCGGTCGGCGGCGCCGCGAACGGAATCCCGCGGAACACCAGCGCATCCCCCGTCGCGACGCCCTCCACCGTCCCGCCCGTCACCGCCACTCGCGGCGGCGACGCGGCGCCGAGCATCAGCAGCGCGCCGGCGATCAGCGCCAGCCTTCTCATCGCGCCTCGACCTCCTGCGGCACGACGTTCCATCCGCGCAGCGTCAGCTTCGGCCCGTCCGCCGGCGTCGAGGCGGCATAGCGGATGTCGATCGTCCGGCTCTCGCCGGGAAGCAGCGAAACGTAATTGTCGTCGTAGAACGCCGGCAGGATGCGTTCCCCGTCCTTATCCACCAGCGTCAGCTTCGCCTCGAGCGCCGGCACCGCGCTCCGGTTGGCGAGCGTCACGCGCACCCGCATGTCGTCGCCGTCGCGAACCGGCGCCGCCGCGCTCAGGACCAGCGGCGTCTGCGCCAAATCATCGAGCGCGCGATACGCCGCCGCGTCCTTTCCGCGCCAATAGAAGTTCCGATCGAAAAGCGAACCGTCCGCCCCTTCGAGGGTGATTTCGACCAGCGCCACCCCCTTTTCGGCCAGGATTGGCGCCAGCGGCACGACCGGAAGGTCGGTCGCCCGATTCGCCAGCGCATCGACGCGATCGGTTCGCAAAAACAGCGACTTATCATCCAGCCCGACGACCTTCGTCTCGACCGTCAGGCCCTTGCGATCCTCGCGCGTCGTGTTGAGCACGACCAGCCGATCGTCCGGCAAATTCAGCTGGACATGCAACGGCTTGTTCGCCTCCTTCGCCCCGAAATAGGCGGCCGACATGTCGTAATCCCAGCTGTAGAGCTGCCACGCATTCGACGGCCACGCCGGGTGCGACATCCACAGCAGCCGGCCGCTGTTCTTCGTCCACAGATGCCCCAGAAATCCCTCGTAGATCGCCTTGTGCGTCTCGAGGTTCATCATCTGCGCCTTGCGCTCGAAATCGGCGAGGCTGGTCCCTTCGCCGAACATCGTATCGAGCGCCGCCATGAAGCTTTTGGTGTCGCCGTTCCCGCCGAAATGCCAGTCGTGATAGGCGAGCGTGTCGCTAAGCGGCCAGCGGTCCTCCTTGGGCACCCAGCGCTCGATCGATTCAAGCGTCGAGAGGCTCGGCGTCCCCGTCTCGACCGAGAAGCCGGTCGCGAGATCGGTGAAATAGCCGGCCGGCGGGCGGTAATTGTACGGCCCCGACCCTTGCAGGTTCACGGTGTTCGAGCTGCCGGTGTACCACCGCGTGCCGTCGAGCTTGAACACGAGGTCGTCGAGCCCCTCGTTGAGCGTCGGATAGGGCACGCCCTCGTTGCGCCCGAACCACAGAACGATCGACGGATGGTTGCGATAGCGGCTGATCACGTCGCGCGCATTGGCGAGGAACAGCTGCGGGTCGTCGGGCTCTACTTGCGAATTCTGGGTCGATTGCCAGAAATCGTTGAGCACCATCATGCCGTTCTCGTCGGCAAGCTCGTAGAACTGCTCCTCGTCGTTATTGCCCATCCAGTTGCGGATGACGTTGAGATGCGCCTCGCGCTGGAGGCGGAAATAAGGCGCGAGCCGTTCGCGGCTCGACTGCTTCATCGCGTCGTCCATCCCCCAGCTGCCGCCGCGCGTCGCGATCCTGATGCCGTTGACGCGCAGCGTCAGGTGCGGCTCGGGCAGCGCAGGGTCGCGCGAGTCGGTGACGGCGGGCGAGGTCTCGCCGGCCGGGGCGAGCGATTCGACCCAGCCGTGCGGCGTCTGCTTGATGCCCGAATGCCGCACGTCGATCAGCTTGACGCCGTCGAGCGCGCCGTTGGTCGGCTGCACCGTCACCCGACGCAGATGCCCGACATGGTCGAACAGCGAGAGGTCGTAGCTCACCTCGCGGATGCCGAAGCGGAGCTGCTTCGTGTCCGATACCGCGCCGCCGACCGAGGCGGTCAGCGTCAGGCCGTGCAGGTTCGGCGCGCCATAGCCGTTGGGCCACCACAGCTTGGGATGGAGCACATGAAGCTGCCCGAACTCCTTCGGCGCGAACGCCACCTCGGTCTCGCCGGGCGCGGCGGTGACGGTCTTCTCCACCGCAACATCGTCGAACCGCGCGCTGACCGTCACCTGCTGCGGCGCATCGGTGCCGTTCTCGACCGGGACGGTGATGTAGATATCGGCGCTGTCGGTCCTGGGCAGCGGCAGATCGGTGACGACGTGCGGATCGCCGATCCTGACGGTCCCGTGCGCCTCGAGCTCGACCGGCAGCCACAGTCCGGTGTCGCGATCGCGGATGCCGGGAATCCAGTCCCAACCCTCGGTCGCGATGAAGGTCGGCCCGTCGATCGCGAGCTGCCCGCCGTTATAGCCCGGCCCCGCCGCGATCGACTGTTCGTGCGGAATGCCGGGATGCGGCGGCGGCGAGACCTTGACCGCGATGACGTTCTCCCCGGCGGCCGGTGTGATCGGGAATTGCCCGCGGATGAACGCGCCGCGCGTCGCGCCGATGTGCCGACCGTTGAGCCAGACCTCGGACGCGAAATTGATGCCGTTGAAGACGAGGCTGAGCTGCTTGCCCGCGGCCTCGGGCGGAACGGTGAAGCTGGTGCGATACCAATAATCCTGCCGAGCGAGGCTCTCGGGAATCGCGAGATTGTCGAGGCCGTAATAGGGGTCGGGATAGATCCCGCGATCGACCAAGGTCTGCAGCACCGTCCCCGGCACCGTCGCTGCATACCATGCGCCCGCGTCATAGCCGGGCTGCGACAGCGCCGCGCCGTCGGCCTTGACGTGCGGAGCGGCGGCGAGACGCCATCCGTTGATCCGCCAGCGATCGACGCCCTCGGGCTGGAGCACCGGCAAGTCGGGCACGGGCTTGGCGACCGGTTTCGCATCAGCCCCTTTCGCCTTAGGCAGGGTCCAGGCCGGCTGCTGGTGCGTCAGGCCGATCCACGCCTTCTCCTGGAACGGCCAGCCGACCCCGACCTGGTCGATCTGGACGAGGTCGAAATCGGGCCGGTCGGCGGCGGCCCGCCTGACCGCCGCGGGGGTGAGTGCCGTATCGTCGGCCTCGACCTCGACCAGCAGCCCGCCGAAATGCGGCTGCCCGTCGAGCGGCGGCGCCACCGCGACCCGCGCGGCGACCGCCGGCGCGGGCGCGGCTCCGGTCGCGACGCGATGCCCGCCGAGGTAGAGCGTCACGCGCCCGCCTTCGGACACCGCGGCGACATGGCTCCAGCGGCCCGCCGGCACCTTCGGCCCGCTGACGGTGCGCCCATCGCTACGATAACCGAGCCGTCCGTCGGCCAGCACCAGCTCGCGGCTCGCCCCCGCCGGATCGCCGAGCGCGATCAGCACGACTGTGCCCGCCTGCGCCTCGACCGGCTTCACCCAGCCGGACAACGTGAAAGGATGATCGACCGCCGCAATCGGCGCGCCCGCGGGCAGATCGGTCGAAACTCCGACCCCGCCGGCGAGGAAGTGCGCGTTGTACGGCCCCGCCCCCTCGGGAACGCTCGCCTCAGCCGAAACCGCCAGCGCCGCCGCGCCGAGCAGCAGTGCATACCGAATCGCGCCCATGCCCCCTCCGTTGTTGTGAGCGCTCCCAGCGCCGGAAGGATTACTTACATCAAATAGCGCAATTCGGAAGGGCCATGGCTCATTTCAGCTGTTCGCCGCTGAGGCTGGTCGCCCGCGCGGCAAGCAGGTTGCGCCGCGCGATCAGCCCGAGCAGCTTGCCGCTCGCGGGATCGACGACGCAGACGCGGCCGATCTCCTCAGCGATCATCAGGTTGGCGACGTCGGTCGCCGGCGTGTCGGGCCGCACCAGCGGCAGCGAAGCGTCCGACAGCCTCTCGCGCAGGCTGGTGTCGGGCGTCGGCTCGCCCTGGCCCCAGCGCAGCGCGTCGGCGCGGTTCATCACCCCGACCGGGCGATGCTCGGCATCGACCACCGGATAGGTGCGGTGCGGCGCGTTCCGGAAAAAGGCGATCGCTTCGGGCACCGGCATGTCGGCGGACAGCGTCTCGGGATCGCGAGTCATGATCATTCCGGCCTGGACCAGCGCCAGCGGATCGACGGTGTATTCCTGCAGGATGTGCCGTCCGCGCCGCGAGATCTTCTCGGTCAGGATCGAGCGCT
Organism: Sphingomonas sp.; assembly: GCA_035776635.1. GTDB lineage: Bacteria > Pseudomonadota > Alphaproteobacteria > Sphingomonadales > Sphingomonadaceae > Sphingomonas. Next base: position 17,544 of record DASTWI010000066.1, read on the forward strand.
TGAGCACCAGCACTGCGAGCGCGTAGGACGCGACCGCGGCGGCGATCGCCTCGGGTAGCGCGGCGAAATGGCCGGTCAGCTCGACCGCGAAGATCGACGCGGTCAGCGGCGCGCGCATCGCCGCGCTCATCACCGCCGCCATGCCGAGCATCGCCCACGGCCCCGATCCTCCCGGCAGCCAATGGCCGATCGCTCCGCCCAGCGCACCGCCGATGATCAGCAACGGCGCGAGGATGCCTCCCGACGTGCCCGACCCCAATGCGGCGAGCCACACGCATGATTTGACGACGAGCAGCAGCAGCATGACCTTGAGCGCCAGCGACCCGTCGAGCAGGTCCTGGATGCTGGCATAACCCGCACCGAGCACGCGCGGCTCGATCACGCCGCCGATGCCGACCACCACCGCGGCGATCGCCGGCCACCACATCCAATGGACCGGCAGGCGATGGAAGCCGTCCTCGATCCGGTAAAGCGCGACCGACAGCAGCGCCGCCACCGCGCCGCACACCACACCTAGAATCGCGGCGAGCAGCAGCGCTTCGAGCCCGAACGGCAGTGCACCCTCGAACGCGAACAGCGGCCCCGATCCGACCAGCCAGGGCCGCAGCGCCAGCGACGACAGCGCCGCGACGACGACGGGGACGAAGCTGCGCGGCTTCCACTCGAACAGCATCACCTCGATCGCCAGCAGCACCGCGGCGACCGGCGTTCCGAAGATGCCCGTCATGCCGGCTGCGGCGCCCGCGACGAGCAGCGTCTTGCGCTCGGCCGCGGTCAGCCGGAAGCGCTGCGCGAACAGCGAGCCGATCGCACCGCCGGTCATGATGATCGGCCCTTCCGCGCCGAACGGCCCGCCGCTGCCGATCGAGATCGCCGAGGAGATCGGCTTGAGCAGTGCGACCTTGGGCGACAGCCGGCTCTCGCCATAGAGGATCGCCTCGAGCGCTTCGGGGATGCCGTGGCCGCGGATCTTGTCCGACCCGAACCGCGCCATCAGCCCGACGATCGCGCTGCCGACCACCGGGATCACCACGGTCATCACGCCGACGCCGGCATCGGCGATATCGGCGGGCGCGGCGCTGAAATGGCCGAACCAGGCGAGATTAATGACGATCGCGATCAGCCGCAGCAGCACCCAGGCCGCGGCGACGCCGCCGAACCCGACCACCACCGCCATGGCGGCGAGCAGCAGCATCCGCCGGTCGGCGCTGTGGTCGGCGAGTCGCGGCGCCGGCGCGGCGGCGGTCGTCGAAGCGGATTGGGCAGGCGGGGTCATGCGTCCTCGTCGTGTAATCGGTAACAGTCATGCACAAGCGGCGCCAGCCCGCTTCCCCGCCGCCGGCCCCTTGGACGAGACCGCCGGACGATGATGCGAAAGAAGCGAGGCTGGCGCCAATTGCCGTCCCGACCGATGCCGGAACTTGGGCGCGCAATATGTCGTGTTGCGACATTGGGCAACCCGCAATAGAGCAAAAGCTCCCGTTCGCCTTGAGTGGCCATTGAGCGAAGTCGAAATGGCGTACCGAAGGGCAGGTAGGGTGCGCTCCCGACCTGTTCACCTTCGGCTTCGCTCAGCCCCTGCTCAGGACAACGGATGCGCGCCGAACGGTTCGGATTTGACGCGCCGTGCTCCGGTCGCAATTGTGGAAAAGGCGATGATCGACGATGATGTCCGCGACGAGGATTACCGGCGGCTGGCGCGCTTCCGGCACGACCTCAGGAAATTCCTGCGGTTCAGCGAGAACGCGGCGCGTGCGGCGGGGCTGACGCCGCGGCATTATCAGGCGCTGCTGGCGATTCGCGCGGCGCCGGACGAAGGGATGACGGTAGGGGAGCTGGCCGAACAGATGCTGCTCAAGCCCCACAGCACGACCGGACTGGTCGATCGGCTGGCGGACGCCGGGCTTGCCGAGCGCGTGCGCAGCGAAGGCGACCGCCGCCACGTCCGCGTCCGCCCGACCGCGGCGGCGCTCGCGCTGCTCGCTTCGATCGCGGGCAGCCATCGGGCGGAGCTGCGGCGCCTGAGGCCGATGCTCACCGAATTGATCGAGGCGCTGTGACCGCGACGCTTTCCGACCGGCAGGCGCTGTGGGCATTCGTGCTCGGCTGCGCCGCCGTCACCGCGGGGGTGATCCTGCACCTGCCGATGTTCCTCGCGTCGCGCGCGATGGGCTACCATATGGCCGGAATGCCGATGGACACCGGCATGGTCGTCGGCATGTTCCTGATCGTCGGCGGAGTCGCGGTCGCCGCCTGGGGCCTGCTGCCGACCCGCATCACCGAACGCCGCACTGCCGCGAGCGAGGTCGTCGTCACCGCGCCCGAGGACGCCCCGCTCGGCGCGTTCCACTGGGGTTTGATGTGCGTGCTGGTGATAGCGTTAACGGTAGACGTGATGAAACCCGCCGCGCTGGGCTTCACGATGAACGGCATGATCGCCGAATATCGCGTCTCCCACGCCCAGGCCTCGCTGGTGCCGTTCTCGGCGCTGACCGGAACGGTGGTCGGCTCGATCGTGTGGGGCGCGCTCGCCGACATCTACGGGCGCAAGGCGTCGATCCTGCTGTCGGCGGTGATGTATGTCGGCACCTCGATCTGCGGGGCGATGCCCAGCCTCGCCTGGAATGTCGGCATGTGCTTCATGATGGGCGCCGCCGCGGGCGGGATGCTGCCGGTCACCTATGCGCTGCTCGCCGAGACGATGCCGATCCGGCACCGCGGCTGGGCGCTGGTGCTGGTCGGCGGGCTGGGCGCGGTCGGCGGCTATGTCGCGGCGAGCGGCGCGTCGGCTTTGCTCCAGCCGATCTTCGGCTGGCGCATCCTGTGGCTGCTCAACTTGCCGACCGGGCTGCTGCTCGTGCTGCTCGGCGGCTTCATCCCCGAATCCCCCGCCTTCCTGTTCGCGCGGGGGCGGCGCGCGGAGGCCGAGGCGGCGCTGCGGCGCTTCGGCGGCCGCGCGCGCCGCCGGCCCGCCGCCCCCGTCGCAGCGATCGACGCGACCCCGCTCACCGGCCGCGCGCTCGCGGGCAAGGCGATCGCATTGAGCATCGCCGCGCTCGCCTGGGGGCTGGTCAATTTCGGGCTGCTCTTGTGGCTCCCGGGCGATCTCGTCGCGCGCGGCTATCCGGTCGCGGTGGCGAGCGCGCTGCTCGCCGAATCGGCGCTGCTCGCGCTGCCGACGGTGTTCGTCGCGGCGTTCCTCTACAGCCGCTGGAGCACCAAATGGACGCTCGGGCTCTCGATCGCGGTGACGCTCGCCGGGCTCGCGGGGGTGATGCGGCTGGCGGCGGGCGACGGCAGCCCGGTGCTGCCCGTGGCGCTGCTGATCCTCGGCTCCAACGGGCTCATCGCGACCTTGCTGCCTTATGCGGCGGAGAGCTTCCCGCTCGCCGTCCGCGCCCGCGCGACCGGCTGGGTCGCGGCGTGCAGCAAGGCGGGCGGGCTCGCCGCGCAGTTGCTCGGCATCCTCGCGCTCGAGCCGTCGCTCGGCGGCGCGGCGGCGATGATCCTCGCGCCGATGGCGGTGGCGCTGGCGCTGCTCGCCCGCTTCGGCCGCGAGACCCGCGGCCGCGACCTGCGTGCGCTGGAGAAGGGGTGATCTACTCGAGCGACGCCGGATCGCTGCTGCCGCGCACCACGAGGCGGTAGTCAAGCATCCGCCGCCAGGC
>DASTWI010000067.1:0-95721 GCA_035776635.1 Sphingomonas sp.
CGGGAACGGCGGCGGCAGCGGGAACGGTGGCGGCACCGGGAACGGTGGCGGCAACGGGAACGGCGGCGGCAGCGGGAACGGTGGCGGCAGCGGGAACGGTGGCGGCACCGGGAACGGTGGCGGCAACGGGAACGGCGGCGGCAGCGGGAACGGTGGCGGCACCGGGAACGGTGGCGGCAACGGGAACGGCGGCGGCACCGGGAACGGTGGCGGCACCGGGAACGGTGGCAGCAACGGGAACGGTGGCGGCACCGGGAACGGCGGCGGCAGCGGGAACGGCGGCAGCAACGGGAACGGTGGCGGCACCGGGAACGGCGGTAGCAACGGCAACGGCGGCGGTAACGGCAACGGCGGTGGAAACGGGAACGGCGGCCATGGCTGACCGTCTCTGGTTCCGACGGGTCGCGCATCGGCCGACTGCTCGCGCGGCCTGAGAATGGCGCCTGTCCCAGCACCGCCGCGGCTTGGCGGCCGGTCAGGTGCCCGGCTTTCGCTGTTGGTCCTGTTGCTGGCTGCGCTGGCGGGCATTGCCGTTGCGGCGAGCGGTGCCGGCCGCGGTGTCGAGCGAACGCTGCACAGCCTGCGCGACGCCGTGCGGCAGCACGACGTCAGCGGTCGCTACGTCCTTGTCGAGATCGACGCTCGCTCCCTCGATCATCTCGATCATTGGCCGTGGCCGCGCAGCCTGTATACCAGGGCAATCAGAATGCTGGAACGCGCCGGGGCGAGCACGATCGCCTTCGACGTCGACTTTTCAGCGCATAGCGCGCCCGATCAGGATCGCGCCTTCGCGTCGGCCATACGCGATGCGAATGTCCCGATCATCCTTTCGACCTTCCGCCAATATGGCTCGTCGGCCGGCGGTGAGATTCTGGAAAACGTGCCGATTCCGGAGCTGCGGCGCCATGCCCAGCTCGCCGCCGTCAACATCTCGGCCGATGGCGACGGACTGGTCCGCCACTATCCGTACGGAATCCTGACCGGCGGCGTGCCGCGGCCTTCGACCGGCGCGATGCTCGCCGGCACGGCCGGCCGGATCGGAGCGAGCTTTCCGATCGACGGCGCGCTCGACCCGGCATCCGTTCCGCGAGTCAGCTTCGCCGATCTGGTCGAGGGGCGGGTTCCGCCCGGAGCGCTGGAGGGGAAGGCGGTGCTGGTCGGCGCAACGGCGATCGAGCTTGGCGATCGCTATTCGGTGCCGCGTTTCGGCGTCATTCCGGGACCCGTCATTCACCTCCTCGCCGCCGAGACGCTCCGCGCCGGATCAAGTCCGCTCGATCGCGGGCCGCTCGCCCCGCTCGGACTGGCACTCGCGGCCCTGCTGCTTGCCGTTCGCAGTCGGAAAAAGGGCCGGGCGTCCGCGCTCGGCGGCGGCTTCGTCGCAATCCTCGGCATTCCGCTGGCGATGGAATCCGGGCATCTCGGGACGGTTGAGGTCGTCCCTGCCCTTGTCGCTCTCGCAAGCGGTTCGGCGGTGCTGTCGATCGGCGCGATCGTCGCCATGCTGCGGACAGCGAGATTCTTCGATCCTGCAAGCGGCCTGCCCAATCGCCGCGGTTTCGAGCGCGCGACGCGCTCAGCCTCGATTGGGTCGGTAAGCGTCCTCAGAATCACCAACTACAGCGACGCCGCCGGTGTGGTCGGCCAATCACGCGCCGCCGAGATGATCCAGCGTGTCATCGACCGGCTCGGCGTCGCCGGTATCTCGTCCTTATACCGCCTCGAAGACGGCGTGCTCGCGTGGGCCACGGAAAGCGGTTCGACCGAGGCGCGAATCCATGAAATCGAGGGCATTGCCGCGTTGTTGAGGACGCCGGTGGAGGTGGGTGGCCGACAGCTCGAGCTGCACTGCCGTTTCGGGCTTGCTGCCGATCCCGGCATCGCACCGGACGTGCTCGCCGACCGGGCGATTCTCGCAGCCGACTATGCCGCCGAGAAAGGCGCGCGGTGGGAAATCCACAACGAAGCGCTCGGCGAGGCCCACGATTGGCGGCTGACGCTCGCGGGTGAGCTCGATCAGGCGCTGGCGGCCGGCGACATCTGGGTCGCCTACCAGCCGAAACTCGATATCGCGAGCGGCCGAATCGTCGCGGCCGAGGCGCTGGTCCGGTGGCGCCATCCACGACGCGGCGCGATTCCCCCCGACGCCTTCATCCCTGCGCTCGAGGCGAGCGGACGCATCCTCGATCTCACGCTGTTCGTCCTGAACCGCGCCGCCGCTGATGCCGCAGCGTGGCGCACCGCAGGGACAGCGATCAACGTCGCGGTCAATGTCTCGGCATTGCTCACCGCCGACGAGGCATTCCTGGCGGCGGTCGACGACTTGCTGGAGCGGGGAGTCATCACGTCCGACATGCTCACGCTCGAGGTGACGGAATCGGCGACCCTCGCCGATCCAGAGCGGGCGATCGCGGCGCTCGAGCGGATCGCTTCGCGGGGAATCAAGCTGTCGATCGACGATTACGGCACCGGGCAATCGACGCTGACCTACCTCAAGCGCCTGCCCGCGCGCGAAATCAAGATCGACAAGAGCTTCGTGCTGGGCCTCGACGGCAATCGCAGCGACCAGGCGATGGTGCGCTCGACGATCGAACTTGCTCACGAGCTCGGCTACACGGTGGTCGCGGAAGGCGTCGAGACCGCATCGGTGCTCGACACTCTCGGCGCCATGCGCTGCGACACGGCCCAGGGATGGCACATCGGAAAGCCGATGCCGGCGAGCGAATTCGCCGCGGCCTTCTGCGCCGTCCGTGCGGCGGCTTGAGAAGACCGTATGCCGAGGATGAGGTCGATCGATCTCAGGCGCTGCGCGTGACGACGACACCACCGGGCGCAGCGACTGACCGACGCGGCGGCGCTGCCCGGCGGCACAAGACGTTTTGGCCGACGATTCTTCGGACCGCTACGGGCAATCGCCGCGCGCACATCCTCAACATTTCGCGCACCGGTGCCAAACTCCACGCCCAGCTGCCCGCCAAGACTGGTGAGACAGTCGAGATCCTCGTCGAAGAATCCTGGCGCGGCGGCCTCGTCAGGTGGTCGAACGGATCGGCCTTTGGAATCGCGTTCAATGAACCGGTGCCCGAGGATGTTTTGGACCAATGTCTGCGGGCCACAGCTCCTGCAGTGGCGGCCGATACCTGTCTGCCCACGCGATGACCGCAAAAAATGCCCCGGAAAGCTGGCGCCTTCCGGGGCTGACGCTCGGGGAGAGCGAGGAGATATTGGATCCGGCGGAGCTCCCCAATCCAAGGGAGCCCTGCGGGCATTCCAGGATATCCGGTCAGATCTTGACGCGGATGCCGACGGTGTAGATCGAGTCGTCGTCGCGGTAGTCGAGCACGGCCCAATCGTCGTTATAATAGCTCTTGTATGTGTTGCGCAGAACGTTGGTCCCGCCAACATCGACGCGAATGCGCTCGTTCAGGTCGTAGCCGATACTGAAATCGAGACGCCCGCCCGGACGGACGTAAGCGAGGTTGGTCGGGCGGTAAGTGGGGTCGTTCACGCGGCTGGGATCGGTCGTTTCGCGAACTGCTCCGAGCGCGCTGCCGTCCGAATCCACGTAGCGAGAGCGGTAGGTATAGACGAGCCGGCCCGACAGACCGTGCCGTTCGTAAAGCAGTCCAGCGTTGAAATTGTATTTGGACACCTCGAGGAGCGGCAGGCCGGCAAGCGGATCGTCGCCTTTGATCTTCGAATCGTTGTAGGTGAAATTGCCGAACATGCCGAAACCGGCGAGGTCGCCCGGCAGGAAATCGAAGAACGTCTGGCCGCCGACCTCGATGCCCTTTAACTCGGCCTGGCCGATGTTGCGGGGGCGGCTGATATTATAGCCTTGCCCGTCGATCACTTCGAGCGCGGCCTGGGTAACGACGCGGTTCTTGATGTCGCGATAGAAAGCCGCGATCTCGAGATAGCTGGGCCCGAAATAATATTCGAGCGTCGCGTCGTAGCTGTCGGACTTCTGCGGGCGCAGGTTGGGATTACCCGCCGAGCCCCCCGGGATGATGTTGGGGTTGGTTCCGAGCGTATAGGTCAGCCCCGGATTGAGTGAGCCGAATTCGGGCCGTCGGATCGCCTTCGCATAGCTGAGGCGCGCCTGGAGCCCCCCGCCGAACTTGATGCGCGCGCTGGCGTTGGGCAGCACGTCGGTGTCGGTGGTCTTCGCCTGCACCGGGACGGCGACCCCGTTGACAAGGCCGGCGCCGGCGATCGACCGCTCGGTTCGTGTCGGGCGGACGCCGATCAGGCCGTCGACGCTGACCGGGCCACCGAGCGAGAAATCGTAGCCGAGCTGGATATAGGATGCATAGGTCCGTTCGCTCGCCTCGAAGCGGCGCGAGGGATCATAGGGCGGCTGGCCGAGCGGAACGCCGTAGAGCGCGCGCAGGATGTCGCGGCCCCTTTCGGAGCGCAGGAAATCGGGATCGGGCGCGAGCCCCGGGGCGCCGTGGTTGACGCGCGAGACGCCCGGCTTGAGGACCAGAAAGCCGTCGGGCAGGTTGCCTGCGATCGGCGTCGCGAGGTCGCCGCCCGGCGCCGCCTTGGCGAGAACGACGGCCTGGTACAGCGCCGAACGGTCGGCGAAGCGCATCCCGCCCTGGAGCTTGCCGAGGAAGCCGAGCGCGCCGTCGAAGTCATGCGTCGCATCGACGCGGACCTGCCAGAGATCGCCGTTGGACGTGTTGAACTGCTGGTTGAGGCCGTTGCGCAGTGCGTAGTCGGCTGCATCGGCCGCGGGATTGCCCGGCTCGATAACCACGCCGCCGTCGTCGACGTTGGTGTCGAGTTGGACGGTGATCCGCTTGCCCGAATCGACGATGACATTCTCGCTGACCGAGGTCGACTTCTCGTAGGCCGCATCGAACCTGATGGTGTTGGGCCCGTCGTCATATTTGAAGCCGAGCGCGGCGAGATAATTATCGGCAGTGAAATGATGCGACTGCGTGCTGCTGTTCAGGCGGACGTTGGTAAAGGTCGCCGATTCGAGATTGCACAGCGTCTGACTGGTGAAATTGCCCGCCTCGATCTGCGCCGGATTCGGATTGGCGCCGCCGGGGTTCACGCGCGCGGTGATGCACTCGTCGGGGTTGACGACGACATCGGAAATCCGCGTTTCGGGATTGAAGAACGGCGTCGCCTGGAAGACGGTCTGATCGTCCGCACGATAACCGGTGTAGAGCCCTTCGGCATAGACTTGCAGGTTCGAGGTCGCCTGCCACTGGATCGCGCCATTCGCCTCCGGACGCCAATACTTGCCGTAGTTGCTGACTGCGCCGAAATTGAGCGGTCCGAGCACGCCGGGAAGCTTGAACGGCGAGGCGGCATAGCTGCGCCGTTCGCCGACGAACGACACCGGACGGTAGTAATCGAAATAGGTGTAGCTGCCGTTGAGCAGCACGCCGATTTCGCCGATGCCGGTGTCCCAGCGGTCGGTCGCGAGCAGGCCCAGCTGCGGATTGAACGCCTCCGCATTCGAGGAGTAATTGCCGCGCGCCGTGGCGACGATCGTCGGCTTCTTGAAATTGAACGGCTTGTTGAGCTGCATGTCGATAATGCCGGCAATGCCGCCCTCGATGAGATCGGCGGTGCTGCTCTTGATGACATCGACGCGCGACAGCGCCTCGGCGGGAAGGTCCTGCGAGGCGAAGCCGCGGCCGGTGGTCGAGAAGATCTCGCGGCCGTCGAGCGTGCTCAGGATATCGTCGAGCCCGCGAATGCGGACGTTGGTGATCTCGTTGTTGTTGCCGACCTGCACCTGGACGCCGGGCACGCGCTGCAGCGCGGCGGCGGTGGTCGGATCGGGGAACTTGCCGATATCCTCGGCGACGATCGAATCGACCACCTGCGGTGCGTTGCGCTTGATCTCGGCTGCGCGTTCGAGCGACTGGCGGATGCCGGTGACGACGATCTCGCCCCCTGTCGTGTCGTCCTGGCCCGCCGACTGCGGCGCGACGGCGTTGGCCGGCGCTGCGGCGCTTTCCACCGTCTGCGCATGAGCGGCGACCGCGCATAGCAGCGCGCCTACCGAAACCGACGTCCTTACCCCCGATTTGAATCGCATGATTCTCTCCCTTCCTGGCGGCCGCGAATGCGCGAGGCCGCTCTCCCAGCCTCGCGATCTATCGGCGGGCATGTCATTGTCAACGGGTTAATCACATAAAACGGATTTAACGGTCTTTTCGATGGGCGCGCTTGCAGCGGCGATCCGGAAAAGGCCTGCCAGCCTTACTCCGTCGGCGTGGTCGGTGGCGGCGTCGTTGCGAGGCGGTGGATGAGATCTACCTCGGCCTGGCGATAGGGCGTGCCGTCCTCGTGCAGGACATCGTGGAACCACACCGTAGGCTCGGTCAGCACATAAGGCCGCTGCCAGCTGTCCCATGGCAGGTGAGTCTGTTCCTCGCCTTTGACGAAGCCCCAGTTGATCATCCCGACGTCGTGCCGCCAGCCGACCGGCAGCGATCCGTCGAACGTCGATCCCGCGCCCCGCGCCATGAACTCGGTGCAGAGGATCGGCCGATCGTAGGTCTCAAGCTGCGTGATCCGCGCTTCCATGCTTTCGGGCCAGCCGTAATCGTGGAAGCTGATCACGTCCGACTGGTCAAGCTGCGTGGTCTGCACCGGATTGTGCGGGCGGCCACGCGACCAGTCGGGGCCTTTGCCCCATAGCCCGCTGGTCAGCGGCTGTGTCGGATCGGCGCTGCGCGCCCATTCGAAGACCTGGGGCAGCAGCTCGGCAACCAGCTTCGCCTTGTCCGCCGGCTGATCTGTATATTGGCCGGCCGGGTTGTCGGGCTCGTTCCACACGTCCCAGCCGAGAATGCGGTCGTCGTGCGCGAATGCGCCGACCACACCCTTCACATAGGTCTCGAGGCGCGGATATTGCGACGGGTCCTGCAGCACGTCGGTGCCCGGGGCCTGCACCCAGCCGGAGTTGTGGACGCCGGGGATCGGCGGGTGCTGCGGCCCGAGCTTCGGGTGCGGATCCCAGCAGCTGTCGAACAGCACGAACAACGGCTTGATGCCGTGCTTGTGCGCGATGGTCAGGAAGGTGTCGATGCGCTTCTTGAAGCCTTCCGGGTCCTGCTGCCACAACAGATCGTGGAGGAACACGCGCATGGTGTTCATTCCCATCGACTGCGCCCATCCGAGCTCCAGGTCGATCCGCTTCGGGTCGAACGTATCGGCCTGCCACATCTCGAGCTCGTTTATCGCGTTGGCGGGGAGATAGTTCGATCCGACCGGCCATTGCTGCTTGGCGTACCACGCGTCCGCCTGCGCTTGCGTCCATCGTTCGCGCGCCGCCGCGGGGGTCGCCAGCGACACGATCGCCAACGTGAGTGCCAGGCCCGATTTCAGCATTGATCCCTCCTGCTCGACGGCGCCGTTTGCCGTCTCAAAAACTGTTTAATCCGACCACGTAGCCTTGTCCGGGGAAGTTTGGCAAGTTAGAATAGTATATATATGACTAATTAAGGCGAAGGTGTAGCAGCTTGGCCACAAACGGAAAGAGAGCCGCCGCACGGCTCGATAGTCCTGCGACCATGGCCGAAAAGAGGGGAGAAGAATGATGAGCATCTGGATCGTATTGGCGGCATTGGCGGCAACCACGTCCGCGGCGCCCGCGCCACTCGGCGGCGCGCTGGGCGCCAATTTCAACGAACATTACGAGGACGTCGACTTCGCCGAGCTTCGCCGCGCGAACGATCAATGGGTTCGCGGCTTTCTGACGATGCCCCAGGTCGACCCGGCCGATCCCGGCGTGCATCCGGCGATCGCCACCACGCTGGAGGCCGAACGCCGTGGCTTCGACACGATCCTGACGCTCAAATGGCCGATGCAGAAGAGCGGGATTCCGAAGGCGGGCTCGCCCGCATTCGCCCGCGCGCTGCGCGAGCTCGATGCGGTATTGCCGCTCGTAATCGGAAAGGTCGAAATCCTCGAGATCGGCAACGAGCCCTTTATCGAATCGCCGAAAGAGCAACAGGATCGTCGCCTGAACGATTTCTACGAGGCGATGGCTCGGCGCGTGATCGCTTATCGGGCGCAGCATTGTCCAAAGACTTGTCGCACGCGGCTGTTCATGGGTGCGCTCAATCAATTGTGGGACCCGGCATGGCGAACGGCGGCGACCGAACGCTGGCTCGATTTCGCGCGGTTGACGCCAGGAATAGAAGGGGTCGATATCCATCCGCACGTCCGCTCGCTTGCCGAGGCGAAGACGTTCCTCACCTATGTGCTGCCGCGGCTCCGTCCCGACCAGACGTTCCTCGCCACCGAATTTTCGCTGGTGTGGTACTGGCGGCAGCATCTCGACGATCCGGTTCCGGCATCGTTCGCCAGCCGCTACGGCGTTTCGGCTAAGATGCCGGTGTGGCAAGCGATCGCGCAGGCGATCGCGAGCCCCTTCTCGCAGCGCAAATGGGACGACCTGCTCGCCGCCAGCCCATGGTTCGCGTCCCGCAAGGATTACCTGGCCCAGCAGATGGCGATGTTCCGCGACACCGGCCGCCTCGCGGTGGCGACCTACGGCTTCAAACAGGGCAGTTCGATGACGCGCACCTTCGGCCCGAGGAGCGCGCCCTGGCTGCTCAACAGCGTGATCGCGCCGCGGACGGTAACGCCCCACGCCGACGGCACGGCCGGTATCAACCCGTTCTGGTTTGACGAGTTTCGCCGTCTGACGACGTCTGCCAAGCCGGCAGACTGACCTTTTCGGGCGCGCGGTGTCGCGTCCAGACGGCCGGCATCGCTTGCTTCGCGGGGGGGGGGGGGCGGGGCGTCCTCGGCCCATCGGTAATGAGACGCTGCTTGTCGTCCGCTGGCGGAAGCGCAGCGCTCCCGGATGAGCCACACCGGGGACTCGAAGCGGCAGGAGTTCACGATACAGAAAAATGAAATTGATATTTTTTAGCCGAATCGTATGATAAGTCAGAATCATAATATACGATCAGGGAGAGATGTGATGGTGCGAGCCCGAATCCTGCTTGGTGTTTCGATGATCGTTTATGCCAGCGCAGCTGCGGCGCAGCAGGCGCCGACCGCCGGCGTTCCAGCTACCGAACAAATATCAATCGAGACGAAGCAGGGCGGGGAAATCGTCGTTACAGGCATTCGCCACAGCTTGGAGCGCGCAGCCGAAATCAAGCAGGATGCGCCGCAGGTGGTCGATTCGATCGTATCGGAAGATATCGGCAAATTTCCCGATCCGACCACCGCCGCGGCGCTCCAGCGCGTTCCCGGCGTACAGGTCTCGGTGTCGCAGTCGAACGAAATCGGCAACGTCAAGGTCCGTGGGCTCGGCGACATCCTGACGACGCTCGACGGGCGCGAGATCATTACCGGCACCGGCCGTACCTTCGCGATGCAGGATCTTCCTGCCGATGCGCTGGCCCGCGTCGACGTGGTCAAGACCAACACCGCCGACATGATCGAGGGCGGCATCGCCGGGACGATCGACCTGCAGCTCAACAAGCCGTTCAATTTCCACAAGCCGACGATCGTGGTCAGCGCGCGCGGCGGCTACGGACTCAAGTCCGATCGCATCGATCCGCAAGTCGATGTGCTCGCCACCGACACCTGGACGACGGGCATTGGCGACATCGGCGTGCTGCTCAACGCCAGCTGGGCGAAAACGCACTACAACCACCCGCGCACGCGCGAAGGCGTGCGGCGTTCGGGCGACACCTTCCCGCCCGCCAACATGCCCTTCGACATCCCCGGCGCCCTCATTCCCAACGTGGTCGAAAGTCATTCGAATTACGGCGAGTATCAGCGGCCGCAGGCGAACGGATCGATCCAGTGGCGGGCCAGCGACCATCTGCAGATCTACCTTGACGGCCTCTACACCGGCTATCGTTCGAAAAGTCAGTGGTCGCTCGCCAATGCGCAGCTGTTCATGCCCGGCACCTCGGTGTCCGATGTCGAGCTGACCGACGACTGCATCGACGCGCGGGTCAAGCCCAACGGCCAGAGCCCGCTCCCGTCGACCGATCCGTACGGCAATTCCTCGTTGCCGCCGTTCGAGGTGCAGACGCTCTGTGCGATCAGTTCGGCGACCTTCTCGAACCCCGTGAGCGAGCAAAAGACATACGCCTACGACGATCGTACCGACGGCTGGCTCGGCGCGTTCGGCGCCAAATACGACACCGACACGGCGCACGTAGCCGCCGACGTCTCGTATCAGCGCTCGATCTACAAGGCGATGACGATCCTCGCGGTGATTGGCCAGCGCATTCCGACGTTCGAATATACCGCCGATCCCAACGGCGGCGCGATCGTTACCACCCCCGGCAATCCGTTCCTCAGCTCCGACAATCTGGTGCTGAGCGAAGGCTTCAATCAGGATTTCAACAAATCGGTCGGCGGCCTGTTCCAGGCGCGGCTCGACACCAGCCTTGATATCGACAGCAGCTTCCTGTCCAAATTCCAGGTCGGCGTCCGCTACGCCGACCACACCGCGGAGTTCAATCAAGCGGTGGTCAACACCGCAGCGCCGGGCGGCGTGATCGGCACCGGCAGCGAGGCAAGTGCGATCCGCGTCGACGATTCGGGACTGCCCGACGGCTATCTCTATACCATGCCCGGAGTGCCCAATTTTGCCGGGGCCACCGGCGCGCTCGTGCCCGACCCCGATTTCCTCCGGTCGCTCGCCGGGCGCGATGCGATCCGCACGCTCTACGGCTTGCCCACCGGCGATCCCGCCTATCAGCCGCAACGGCGCTTCCACGCCGACGAACGGACGCTCGCGACCTATGTGCAGCTCGGCTACAAGCTCAACATCGCGGGCGATATCGTTCTCGACGGTTTGGTCGGGGTTCGCCCGACGCGCACCGAGCGCACGATGGAAGGCTCGAGCGTCATCACCGTGCCGGCGACGAGCACCGAGCCCAAGCACACCGAAATCGTGCCGCTGACGAGCCGCACTACCGACACCGATATCCTGCCGAACGCGAGCGCGCGGCTTCGGCTGGACGGCGGTCTGCAGCTTCGCGCGACTTATGCGAAGACCATTCGCCGTCCCGATTTCGGGTCGCTCAACCCCGGGCTGACCTACGCGCTGTCGACCAATCCCAACCTGCTTAACACCGGCTCGGCGGGAAACCCCGGTCTGCTGCCGCAGCGGTCGCAGAGCTACGACGCCTCGATCGAATATTATTTCCGGCGCGGCTTCGCGGCGGTGGCGGTCTACAAGCGCGATATTACCGGGCGCGTCGTCTCGGCATCGAGCATCGAATCGATCAACGGCATCGACTATTCGATCAGCCGCCCACGCAATATCGGCGCGGCCGAATTGAAGGGTGTCGAGGTCAGCGGCCAGATGTTCTTCGACTTCCTGCCGGGCGTGTTCTCCGGCCTCGGCGTGATGGGCAATTTCACCTATGCCGATTCGAAGATTCAGGGCGACGACCGTCTCGCCGGCCTGCCGCTGCAGGGCGTGTCGAAATACAATTTCAACGCCGGGCTGTTGTTCGAGAAATCGGGCGTTTCGGGCCGGCTGATCTACACCTATCGCTCGAAATATTATGACGGCGATGCGACCGGCGGGCTCGGCATCCGTGAGCTGGTCGACGCCTCGCGCGCCAATGATCCGACCTACAATCCGCTGCTGCTCAATTATGTCGAACCCGCCGGAAGGCTCGATTTCGGGGTGAGCTGGGACGTCAACGACAGGCTGCGTTTCGACGTCGGCGGGACCAACATCCTCGGCAATAAATATCGCGGCTATTACAACGATCCGCACATTACCCAGGAATATCGCTACGACGACACGACCTACACGTTCGGCGTCCGTGTCCGACTGTAACCGTTCCGGGCGGGCTTCCCGGCCTGCCCGTTTTGTTCCGCCCAATCGAGAGAACGACTATGAACCCGCAACCGTCCCGCCGTCTGTTTCTCAAACGCCTGTCGCTGCTCTCGTCGATCGCGGTCAGCGGGCTCGGAGGGCCGGCGCTGGCGCGCGCCGCGACGCTGACGCCGCCGCGCGCCCGCGGCGTCCCCGCCAACGATTCGTCGGTCGCGGGCAAGCGGCCCAACATGATCGTCATTCTCGGCGACGATATCGGCTATTCCGACCTGGGCGCATTCGGTGGCGAGGTCGAGACGCCCAATCTCGACGCGCTGGCAAAGCGCTCCATCCAGTTCTCCAATTTCTACAACATGTCCCGCTGCTGCCCGTCGCGCGCCAGCCTGCTCACCGGCCGCTATCCGCACCGCGTCAACATGGCAGGGAACGGCACCAGCCTGTCGCGCGATGTGCCCACGGTGGCCGAGGAGCTGCGCGGCGCGGGCTATGCGACGACGATGGTCGGCAAATGGCATCTCACTGCCGCCGTGCCGATGGAGGATGAGACCGAGCACCTCAAGTGGCTCAACCACCAGGGCCATTTCGATCGCGATTTCGGTGACCGTCAGACCTATCCCGCCGCCCGCGGTTTCCAGCGGCACTACGGGATCATCTGGGGCATCGCCGATTATTACGACCCGTTCTCGCTGGTCGAGAATTTCGAGCCGGTGAAGTCGGTACCCAAGGATTTCTACCTCACCAATGCGCTCAGTGAGCGTGCGGTCAGCGAGATCGAGCGGCTCAGCAAGGGCAGCGACCCGTTCATGATGTACCTCGCCTATACCGCGGCGCACTGGCCGCTGATGGCGCCCGAGGAGGTCATCCAGAAATACATCCCGCGCTTCGAGAAGGGCTGGGAGCAGATCCGCCGCGACCGCTATGCGCGACAAGTCAGGATGGGGCTGATCGACCCCGCGGTCGCGCGGTTGCCGGCGCTCGAAGGACAATATGCCAATAATTCGGCGATCGCCTGGGCGCGGCTGACCCCCGAGCAGCGCGCGATCGAGGTCCGCAAGATGGCGACCCACGCGGCGATGATCGAGATGATGGACCGCGGCATCGGCCGCGTTATCCAGGCGCTCAAGGACAGCGGCGAATACGACAATACGCTCATCGTCTTCACCATCGACAACGGCGCCTCGCCTGAGATCATGGTCAAGGCGGGGTACGACCGCTGGAGCGAGACCCGCGACGGCCGCAAAATCTCCTACGGCGAATATCCCGACCAGAAGATCGGCACCGAGCTGACCATGGCCGGAATCGGCGCCTATTGGGCGAGCGCGGCGAACACGCCGTGGCGCTATTGGAAGGCGGAAAGCTACCAGGGCGGCACCCACGCGCCGTTTCTCCTCAGCTGGCCAAGCCAGATGAAGGGCCGCGAGGGCACGAAGGTCGCCGAGCCCGCGCACATCATCGACGTCACACCGACGCTACTCGAGGCCGCCGGCGTCACCCCGCGCGTCGACAAGGCGCCGATCGACGGCATCTCGCTCGCCGGGGTGTTCGATGGCAAGGCCCCGCCGCCGGTGCGCCCGCTGTTCTTCGAACATTACGGCGCGCGCGCGGTGATCGACGGGCGCTGGAAGCTGGTCTCGCTCGCACCCGGCGGCCAGCGCCCCGATCTCGACTGGGCGCTCTACGATCTCGAGACCGATGCGACCGAGACGCAGGACTTGCGTCCGATGCATCCCGAAGTCGTCGCGCGGCTCGACAAGCTGTGGATGGACTGGGCGAAGGAGGTCGGCGTGCCCGAGCGCGGCGGCATGATCGGCACCCCGCCGCCTCCACCCGAGCTGGCCGGCTTCAGCGACTGAGGCGCCTCACCGCGCTGGCCGGCGCCATAGGGCATAGCCGGCCGGACGTGGCGTGCGTGGAGGGGCGCAGACATGCCGACGTTTGGATCGAGTCAGCAGAGCTAGGCGGCGGCGATCGCTATCAGCTCCCGGCGCACAGCGTCAGACATTTCGTCTCGAAATGCAGCGAAAGCCGATATGGCTGGTGGAACTTTCGATCTGCTGGGCATGACGGGCCGCCGGGCGGTAGCGCTGGCAATAATTTTCCGCGCACAAATGCGATCCGCCCTTCAGTACCTTGCGCCCGATGCGATGGCCGGGTTGGGCAGGATCGTAACTATCCCCCAACGTGCCGCCGCGCGGATTGGAGACCACACAGCAATTTCTGCCGCGCTTGCCCTTGGCGTCGCGCGGCTCGGCATACCAGTCCCTCGTCCATTCCCAGACGTTGCCGATCATGTCGTAGAGACCGTACTCGTTGGGCGGATAGGTCCCGACCGGGGTCGTGCGGAATTCGCCGCCGGGCTTGGCACTGGCGAAGGGAAACCGGCCCTGCCAATAATTGGCGAGCAGCTTGCCATCGGGCGCGAGCTCGTCACCCCATGCATAATCGAACCCGTCCGCGCCGCCGCGTGCCGCGAACTCCCATTCGGCCTCGGTCGGCAAGCCCTTGCCCGCCCATTTGGCATAGGCGGCGGCATCGTCATAGGCGACATGAACCACTGGATGATCGAGCAATCCGTCGATCGAACTTTCCGGGCCATAGGGATGACGCCAATCGGCGCCGAAGCAGAATGTCCACCATTGGCTGAAATCGGACAGCGCCACAGGTGTCGGCGTCCGCTCGAACAGAAGCGACCCGGGCTGCGCCATGACGGGATCCAGGCCGGGGTATTCCGCCGGATCGGGCGCGATCTCCGCAACCGTGCGGTAGCTGGTATCTTCCACGAAGGCAGCGAACTGACGATTGGTGACCGGCGTCTCATCGATCCAGAAGGCATCGATCTTGACGCGTCTCGTCGGCCGCTCCTCCGGGTAGAAGCGTTCCGATCCCATGGTGAAGGTTCCTCCGGGGATCAGGCGCATCCCGTCGCTGGTCGTCGCAACAGTCACTCTTTCCTCTCGATCAAGTCGCCATTGGGCCGGTCCTTTACCCGTCCCGTTGGTCTTCGCCAAACGCGCGCGCCGCCCTCCACTAAGGCCGTGGTCGGAATTTAGCTTATTTGTCATATCATAATCGGGTTTGATCGGCATAGCGATAAGAATCGCGACGGAACGGGCCAGAAGAGCGCCGAGGATGCCTCGCGCCTTCGAGTGAAGGAGCACGCCGATGCGGCCGATGAGACGATGGCGAAGCGATTTCGGCGAGCCGCATCGGATCGCGACTGCTGCGCGACCGCGTCCTTTGACGGCGACTACACGGCCATTCACCGACACGGTGCGCTCGTAGGCTGATTTTCCTGCTCGAGCGCGCTGTTGTCGCGGGGCATCGCGCGGAGAAGGTCCGTGTGTAGGGCAGCGATTTCCTGGCGAAGCGCGGCAAGGTCGCTGCTGCCGGCGACGTCGCCTTCGCTCGACTGGGCGTCGCGCCCGACGAAGAAGCTCGCAAACGCCGCGGTGATATAGCCGAATACCGCGAAGCCGTAGAGGGAGAGCAGGAATCCGAGGATTCGTCCCTCTGCCGTTACCGGCCAATATTGCGAACCGATCGAGGTGAAGAGCATTCCGGTCCACCACAACGCGTCCCCATAGGAGGCGAAGCCGCCGGGAATCTCGCTCGCCGGCTCGAAACTCAACATTCCCGCGGCCCCGAGGAGCCCGACGACCGTGGTGAGGCCGAGCACATAGCCAAGCCGGCGCCGTACAAGCGTCTTGCGCAGCGCGTTCATTCCCCGGTTCGCCGCGCCCACGATACGCACCAGGCGCATCCCGCGCAGCGCGGCCGCGGCGCGCGCCACGCGGACGATGCGCAGCAGCCTGAGCGCGGGCGCGACCAGCGCGATCAGTGTGATCCAATTGCGTTTGAGGAACGTGAGCTTGCCCGGGGCGATCGTGAACCGCAGCGCAAATTCGACGATGAAGATCACCCAGATCGCCGTGCCGAAGGTTTCGAGCAGATCGCTCGATCCGCGCGTCAGCTCGACGAACACCAGGACGAGCCAGAGCACGCTGAGCACGAGCATGGGCGCGCGCAGCCATTCCTCCAATTGGCGCAGAGTCCGCCAGCGTTCGTGGCGAGTGGCTGGGACGGGATCGGTCATGGATGCCTTCTTTGGTCGGGTGCTGACGCCACGATCAACGAATTGAGCGCATCGGGGAGCCATCGACCCGGCCTGGCGACGGCGGAGGTCGGTCCGGCTCTCACGACCCGAACTCGATCTCGCGGCGGTGCGAGCGAGGCGATCCCTTCGCAACCGGAACGATTCACATCGGTTCGCATTCTCGAAAGAACACATTGGCCGAACGGCCGATTTGGAAGGATCGGAAATCATTGCGGAACACTGATCGCCAGATCGCCGCCGCCGCAGAACCGATCTTGCCATTCGACCCCGTGGCCAGGGCGCGGGACGCCTGCCGTTCGATGTCGGCCGTCGCGCCGACATGCTTTCGCCGCGTCTGGCCGCTCGCCTGGTTGACGTGGATCGCCGCGTGCCTCAGTGCCTGCGGCCCCAAGCCGGCCTGCCAGCAGGTCGAAAACAGCGGTCGATCGGTCGCCTCCTGGGCAGCCACCGCAGATATGGTGGCGCGGCGGTGGATCGGCGGCGATATCCCGACATCCTATGCGCGCGACACGCTGACGCAGGGCGAGCAGCAGGTGCGGCAGGTCGCGGCGAGCCTTCAGAAGGCGCCGGATGCCGATCCCGTGGCGCTCGCACGATATCGACGCCTTTCCGTCGTGCTCGCGCAAATGGATCAGGCGATCGGCAAAGGCGACACGAGCGGACTCACGCGCCTGGCCGGCACCCTGCCGGCGGTCGGACGGCAGATCGACGCTCTGCGAATGCGGTGCCGGGCGCAACACGCCAAGGCCGGGACGCAAACCCCATGAAGGCACGGCAGCTCCTTCAAGTGGCGCTGGGCATTCTCACCAGCATCGGCGGATTCCTCGATGTGGGTGCGATCGCCACCGCCGCGGATGCCGGCGCGAGCTTTCGGTTCAGCCTGCTCTGGGTGGTGCTCGTCGGCACGATCTGCGTGATCTTCCTCGTCGAGATGGCCGGACGCCTCGCCGCGGTGAGCAAGCACACCTATGCCGATGCCGTGCGCGAGCGGTTCGGGTTCCAGTTCTACATCTGGCCGGTTCTGGCGGAATTCGTCGTCGATTTTCTTGTGCTCGGCGCGGAAATCGGCGGCGTCTGCATCGCGCTTCAACTGCTGACCGGCATCGGGTTCCAATGGTGGGCCATTCCGGTTGCCCTTGCGGTGTGGCTTACCGCCTGGCTCGGGACGTTCGATGTCATCGAGAACAGCGTCGCGCTTCTCGGGCTCGTCACGCTCGCGTTCGTGGCGGGCGCGGTCGTGCTGCATCCGCCTTGGGCCGCCGTGGCGAAGGGGTTCGTTCCTTCCGGCGCGCCGCAAGAGCCCGCGCATTATTGGTTCACCGCGGTCAGCATCATGGGCGCGCTCATCAGTCCCTATCTCCTGTATTTCTATTCGTCGGGCGCGATCGAGGACGGCTGGGAAAAGAAGGACCTCACGATGAACCGCCTTGTCGCCGGCGTCGGCATGGGGTTTGGAAGCCTCGTCCAGATGGGGGTCCTGATCACCGCCGCGATGATGCTCGCGCCGCGCGGGATCGGGGTCGATGACTACGGACAGATCGCGCTCACGCTGGTCGGGCCGTTCGGCCACTGGGGATATTACCTCTTCGCCGTCTCGCTCGGCGTCACCTGTTTCGGGGCGTGCATGGAGCAAGCGCTCGAAACCGGCTTCGTCGTTTCGCAAGCGCTTGGCTGGAACTGGGGAGAGAGCAAGGCGCCGGTCGAGGCGACGCGATTCACGATGGCCTATACGCTGAGCATCGCCGCCTCGACGCTGCTGATGGTCGTCGGAATCGACCCGCTCAAGCTCACGCTCTTCTCGATGGCGCTCACGGCGGTGATGCTGCCGCTCGTGGTGACTCCGCTTCTGGTGATCATGAACGACCGGCATTATCTCGGCGAGCATACCAACGGATGGCTCGCGAACATCGTCGTCGGCGCGATCATCGGGCTCACGTTCGTGCTGGCGCTCGTCGCGATCCCGCTCGAATATCTGGGAGGCTGATGATGGCGGAGGACAAGGCGGAACGCGAAGAGCGCCTGCGCCTCGTGCGTGATGTGCTCGACAGCCAGATGGTGGATCGCCACGATCGGCAATCGGGCAAGGTGGACGGCATCGTCGCCGAGCTCCGCGAGGACGGGCGGCTGGTGATCGTCGCGGTGGAAAACGGCTTGCCCGAGGCGGTCCGCCGGGTCAGCCCGCGGGTCGCCGGCTGGATTGCCGCGCTCGGCCGCCGCTGGGGCGTCCGCAAGGGCGAGGTGTATCGCATCCCGTTCGCCAAGGTGCGGCGGGCGGGCATTACCGTGTGCCTCGATCTCGATGCCGACGAGACCCCGCTTCTCGCCTGGGAGAAGTGGCTGCGCGAGCACGTCATCCGGCATATTCCCGGGGCCAAGAAATGAGCGCGAGCCCCAGGGAGATCCATCTCGAGCGCCTGATCGGCACCAAGGTGCGCGATCCCGAGGGGCGAAGCGCGGGCGCGATCGAGGAGATCGAAGCCGAACCGCACGATGGCGAATGGGTGGTGACCAGGGTGCTGACGGGCCCGGTCGGAATGCTGACGCGGCTGTCCGCACTGGGCATCGGCGCATGGCTGCTCGGTCTGCTCGGCGCCCGAAAATCGATTGGCGGGTGTGAAATCGCCTGGCGCGATCTGGATTTGACCGATCCGTCGCACCCGCGGCTCCGCTGCTCGGTCGACCAGGTTCGTCGGGCGTCGAAGGCTTCGACCTGAGCGAAGCCGTTTGCGCGGCGATGGCGTCAGCGCAGCCGCGTCATCGTGGCGGCAAGGGTCATCGCCGCCGGGAGGCGCGCCATGACCGCCAGCAGCCACGGCGCGGCGACAACGGCCTCGGCCGCTCCGCGCATTCCCCGAGCGGCCGTGATCGACGATTTCAGCCGGCGAGCCATCGCCGCCTGAAAACGCGCGGCCGGCACGCCGCTGCCGACGGCGGCCGCCGCGGCCGATCCGCTTGCCAGCGCGATGCCGATGCCTTCGCCGGCGAGCGAGGGGATGACGCCAGCCTGGTCGCCGACGCGATAGAGGCCCGGCGCCGTATCGCCGGCGCGCCAGCCGTAGGGGATGTTGGCGACTGCCTGCGCGGCACCGACCGCTGCCGCGGCATCGAGCCGGGCGGCAAGCGCCGGCGCTTCGGCCGCAAGATCGGCGAGCAGCCGCGCGGGATCGCCGCCCGCCGCGTCGAGCCGAGTGCGGCGCACGGTAATGCAGAAATTGCCGCCCCCGTCCTCCTGCAGGACCAGCCCGCCATATCCATGCCGCATGAGGTGCAGCTCGATCCGCCCCCCGCACAGCCGGGCGAGCGCGGTGCTCGGGGCGAGCCGCCAGCGCAGGCCGATCGACGGATCGTCATCGTCGCGAGGGCGCGAGTGGCCGCGCAGGTCGTGCTTTCCGGTGGCGAGAATCGTCGCGGCGGGTCGCATCTCGCCGCCGTCGGCAAACCGCGCCACGCCGCCTTCGATCGCGCGAACGGCGAGGCCGCGCTCGACCCCGACGCCTGCCTCCCCGGCACGGTCGAGCAGCGCGGCGTCGAGGGTGCGGCGCGACAGGCCCGCCGCGAGCGCGGGCAATGCGGCCTCCGCGGTGCGCCGGCCGGCGAAGATCGCCAGCCGCTCGACACGATGCGCGCCGAGCGTCCACGCATCGACCCCAAGCGCATCGAGGCGGTCGAGCGTCGTCCAGCTGAGAAAGCCGCCGCACAGCGCGTCGCGCGTCTCGCGATCGCGCTCGGCAAGCAGCGGATATCGGCCGGCGCGGGCGAGGCCGATCGCCGCCGCCGCGCCCGCCGGTCCGCCGCCGACGATCAGTGCAGCCGTTCGACGCACAGCCGGTAGGGGAAGGCGCGATAGACGCGGGCACCGCCGATCCCGGCGGCGGCAAGCAGCGGCGGCCATTCGGCGGGGCGATACGCGCGCGCGATCGACAGCGTGCCGTCCTCGCGGACGATGCGGTGCCAGCGCATCGCGCGCGCGAGCAGCGGAAAGAGGGCGTGGGCGACGCCGTGACGGTGGAGGTCGTTGACGAGCCAGCCGATCCGCGCCTCGCCCTGCATGAAGCGGAGAAACGCGATCAGCTGGTCGCGCGTCATGTGGTGCGCGACGAGGCTGGAGAGGACCACGTCCCAGCCCTCTCCGGCGCAGTCGGCATAGTCGCCGGTGCGGTAGTCGATCGCCAATGCCGGATCGGTTGCCGCGCGCGCGACCGGCGCCGAGCCCGGATTGAGGTCGACCCCGGCCAGCGTCGCCTCGACGCCGCGCCGCCGCGCCCAGCGAGCGATCCGGCGCAGCATATCGCCGTGGCCGAAGCCGACGTCGAGGATCCGCAAGCGCCGCGAGCGTCGTCGCGCACGCTCGAGAAAGGCGATCGTCGGGCGCGCCGCCAGCGTCACCGCGTTGACCCGCGCGAGGTCGGCGAGCAGCGCGGCATAGTCCGCGGCCGGCAGATCGCTGGCGTCCATCTGCTCCTCGGCCAGCGCGCGGCGGGCGAGCGCGGTCATGCCGGCGATCCGAACCGGAAGCCCTCGGCGGCGAGGCCGGGGCCGAAGGCGATGGCGAGGCCGTTGTCGATCCGCCGCCGCTCGGCGAGGATGCGATCGAGCACGAACATCAGCGTCGCCGAGCTCATGTTGCCGTTATCGCTGAGCACGGCGCGCGACGCACTGAGCGCGCGCGCATCGAGCGCCAGCGCATGTTCGACCGCGTCGAGCACCGAGCGGCCGCCGGCGTGAACCGCCCAGCCGTCGATCCCGGCCGGATCGCCCAGCAATGCGCGGAAATCGGGCGTCGCCAGGGCCTGGCCGATCCGGCCCGGCACCGCGCCCGACAAATGCATGGCAAACCCGGTGTCGCCGATCGTCCAGCCGATCAGCTTCTCGCTGTCGGGGAGCTGCTGCGCAAACGGTGCGGTCAGCGTCAACCCCTCGGGATCGGCGGTGACCAGCGCCGCCGCGGCGCCGTCGCCGAACAGCATCATCGCCAGGATCGCCTCGAGATCGCGGCGCGGCTGCAGGTGCAGCGAGCAAAGCTCCACCGTAATGACGAGCACGCGCGCCTGCGGATCGGAACGGACGATGTGCCGCGCGGCGCGCAGCGCGGCGACCGCGGCATAGCAGCCCATGAAGCCGATCAGCGTGCGCTCGACGTCCGCCGCCAGTCCGAGCCGCTGCGCGACGATCTGGTCGATCCCCGGCGCCACGAAGCCGGTGCAGCTTGCGAGGACCAGATGAGTCACGCCCGCGGGCCGGCCGAGCGCGTCGACGGCGGCGAGGCAGAGGTCGGGCGCGGCCTCGGCATAGACCGCCATGCGCTGCGCGGTCGAGGGCATCGCGCCGCCGCCGTAGAAGCCGCCGCGATCGGTCTGGCTGCCGCCGCTTTCGGGCGGGGCGAGCACCGACCAGCGGTGCGCGATTCCCGCGCGTCCGGCCATGCGGTCGAACAGGGCGCGGTCGCGGGTGTCGTCGAGCCGCCGCCCGGCCCAGTGCAGATAGGTGTCGTGGACGTCGTTCGGCGGCACGGCGGTGCCGATGCGATTGAGATGGGCTTCGACCGTCAAGCTGGCCGCTCCTCGAAAAACGCGTTTACCGCGAGCTCCGGTCGCCCGCTTGTCGCCCGGTCAGTTTCGTCGCAGCCATACCGGGTTCAACGCCGCGCGCCGCCGCGCGTTGCATGAACCGCCGCGCATCGCTCCGGCACTGACGGACAGGTGCGCACCACGGATTCGGGGAGTGATCGATGCATATCGCCGCCATCGCCGCCATCGGCCTCGCCGCAGCGGTCCAGACGCCGGACTGGGGCCACGCCCAAACCGTCACGGTGCAGCTGTCGAATTTCAAGTTCGCTCCCGCCACTCTGGAGCTCGAACGCGGCACGCCGTATCGCCTCCACCTCGTCAACCGCGCCTCGGGCGGACACGATTTCGTCGCGCGGCAATTCTTCGCGAACAGCACGATCGCGCCGGAGGATCGCGGCGAAGTGGTCGATGGCCAAGTCGATCTCCGCGGCGGCGACACCGCCGATATCCGCATCGTGCCGACCACGCCCGGCACCTACGAGGTTCACTGCAGTCACTTCATGCATACGACGTTCGGCATGAAGGGCACGATTACCGTTCGCTGAGCTGATGGGGACATGGCAGCCGCCGCGCGATCTTTCCGCGGGGGAGGTGCGCGCGCGCTTCCGCCAGGCGCGGCGCCGGGGCAATCCGGCATGGCTGTGGCCCGATATCGCGGTTGCGGACTGGCGTGCCGCGCTGGAGACGATCGCCGAGGTCGCGCGCGATGCGCTGTTCGATCGCCCCGGCACGGCCATCGCCGATGGCGATCCCGACGCGTTCGGACTCGCCTGCTACACGTCGGGCATGGGGCCGCTGCTCGGCTGGTGGCAACGACGCGGGCTGCTGCGCGCAACCCCCGATATCGGCCGCGTGATCGACCTGCATCACCGCCACAACGCCGAGCGCAGCCGGCGGCTGACCGCGGCCGCGGCAGACGTCACCCACCGCTTGCACGCTGCGGGCGTGGCGGTGGTGCCGCTGAAGGGCATATCCACGACGGCCTATTTCCCCGCGCCGGGCACGCGCCCGATGGCCGATATCGATCTGCTGGTCGGCGCGCGCGATCTGACGACGGCGGAGGCGGTGCTCGCCGTCGCCGGCTTCTCCGCGGGCCGGCGCGGGCGGCGTGAGACGACGTGGCGGCGGCCGGATGCCGCTACCGCCCCCCATACGCTGATGTTCCTGCATCAGGACGATCCGTGGTCGATCGATCTTCATCACAGCCTTGATCAGCCGGTCGCCGCCGGCCTGCCGCCGATCGCGTTCGACGCTGCCGAGCCGATGGCGAATGGCGCGCCGCGCGGGCTCGACCAGCCGCTGCTGCTGCTGCACCTCGCGACTCATGCCGGAGGCGGATTGCACAACCTCAGCCTGCTGCGGCTTGCCGAGCTTCATTTCGTCGCGCGCAGCGATGCCGCGGCGGGGCGGCTGTCGTGGCCGGCGTTCGTCCAACTGGGGAACGCGATCGGCGCGCTGGGCTATGCCTATCCGGCATTGCGGCTGTGCGAGGATCTGGCGCCCGGCACGATCCCTGCCGAGGTGATCGAACGGTGCGCGGCCGCGGCGCCGGCGCGGGTCGTGCGCGTGGTCGATCGGCTGACGCCCGCGACCGCGCAGCGCGTCGAGGGCAGCTCGATCGCCGAGCATTTCATGTGGGCGCGCGGCTGGGCCGGCCTGTCTCGGCAGCTCGCCGCCGATCTCGTGCCGGCGGCGGCGTCGTGGCGCCGGTTCTGGGCGATCCACGAGCGGCGCGTCTGGCAGGTGCTGCGCGGGCAGGTCCGCGCCTGACCACCGCTATTCCGGCCGCGCCGACCCGTTCGGCCGCAAATGGCCATAGGCCTGGGCGTCGTCGGGCGTGATCCGCGCCAGGTCGCGGACGCGGCGCAGCAGCCTGGGATCGCCGTAATCGCCGCGCGCCCAGCGGCGCTGCGCGAGAAGGCGGCCCAGCGTCTTGCCCCAGCCGCGCGTCCGGCGATCGTGGACCGAGGGAAAGCGGCTCTTGAGGATCAGCTCGAAATCCTCGACCCGCGCCTTGAGGTGCGGCGTCAGCCATGGCGTGTGCGGATGTTCGTGAGTCATCCAGGTCAGCCATTGCGGCTCGATCCATTCCTCCAGCGTGTCGGGCGTGCCGTCGAGCGCGTCGACATTGCCATAGGTGCCGCTGCGCTGCGGGGTCGGCGTGTAGAAATAGCTGATCAGCTCCATCGCCGGGTTGAGGCCCTTCAGTCGGCGGATGAACGCCAGGGTGTTTTCGATTTCGCGCTCGGGCTCGTCGGGGTCGCCGAACACGAAGGAGAATTCGGGGATGATGCCGTGCTCGCGCGTCTTGGCGGCGGCGTGCGCGATCTGATCGGTGGAAATGCCTTTGTTCATTTTGGCGAGGGTCGCGTCGGAGCCCGATTCGGCGCCGCAGAACACCATCGTCAGTCCCGCCCCTTTGAGCGCGCGCCAGGTCTCATCGGAAAAGCGGCCGAGCGCATCGACTCGCGCCTCGCACCACCATTTGAGGCCCAGCGGACGCAAGGCGGCGGCGACTTCGCGCGCGTGCGCCTCGTTCAGGAAGAAATTGTTGTCGTAGAAATGGACCGAGTCCATGCCATGCTCGCGCGCAAGGAAGCCGAGGTGTTGGGCAGTGCGCTCGGGCGCCTGGACCTTTTCCTTGCGGCCGAACACCGAGATCACGCCGCAGAAATTGCAGCCATAGGGGCAGCCGATCGAGGCTTGGTAGACTCCCGAGCGGCGGCCGAGGAAGGTCGGGTGGAGATATTGGCCGACCGCGATCTTGTGATATGGCGGCGCGGGCAGCTCGTCGGGGCCGCGCCAGACGCGCTCGGGCGCTTTCCAGTGACTGCCGTCCGCCTCGCGAAAGGCGAGGCCGGGAATCGCTTTCGGGTCGCGCTTGCCGTCGATCGCTTCGATCAGCTCGGTGAAGGTCTGCTCGC
This sequence comes from Sphingomonas sp., assembly GCA_035776635.1. Taxonomy (GTDB): domain Bacteria; phylum Pseudomonadota; class Alphaproteobacteria; order Sphingomonadales; family Sphingomonadaceae; genus Sphingomonas. Next base: position 24,415 of record DASTWI010000067.1, read on the forward strand.
CCTGGCCGCGCACGATCCAGTCGATATAGGGGGCGTTGAGCACCGGTTCGGGATAGAGGCTCGCGAAATTGCCGCCCCAGATGATCGGGATGCCGGGGTGGCGCGCCTTGATCGCCTTGCTGAGCGGCACTGCGCTGACCAGCTGCGGGCCGGGCATCACCGTCAGCGCGATCGCGCGGACCGGATCGGGGCCGCGCGCGTGCCGCTCGACATGCGCGGTGACGCTGCCGAGCGGATCGCTACCGGGCAAGTTGCCGTCGATGATTTCCCACGTCGTGTCTTCGGGCAGTGCGGCGCCGACCGCCATCACCGACAGCGGAAAGCGCCGGTTGGACGGCCGCGTGGCGCGGGGGTTGAGCAGCAGGATCACGGCCGTCTGCCCCACCACAGGTCGAAGCGCGACGGCGGGCGCTGCCGGCGTAGCACGGCAACCAGCGGCCGAAGCTCGTACCATAATGGATACAGGACGCGGCGGCGGTGCCAGACGATGGCCGAGGCGCCGGCGAGCCGGTCGCGAGTGAGATATTGGATGAATGCGAGGCCCATCAGGGAATCGGCATCGTTGCCGAAGCGAGCGCGTGCGCCGGCGCGTTTCTCGGCGGCCATCGCGGCGCCGTGCGCATCGCGGCGATAGAAGGGCGAATCGAGGATCGCCAGGATGCCGCCAGGCCGGGTGACGCGCGCCGCCTCGGCCAGGGTCGCGCCGAGATCGGTGGAATAATGGAGCGCGGCATTGAACACCGTAACGTCGATGCTGGCCGCGTCGAGCGGGATCGCGTTGAACGGCGCGACCAGCGTGGTGATCCGGCCCGGCACGAGCTCGAGGAACGGCATGGCCGCGCCGAGGCCGTCGATCGTGTCGCCGCGGATATCGAGCGCGGTGGCGCGGTGTCCTTCGCGCGCGACGCGATAGCTGAGCCAGCCGTTGCCGGCGCCGCAGTCGAGCAGGTCCAGCGCCCGCCCGAGCCGCCGCGCCTCTGGCCGCAGCAGGTGGCGCATGAAGACGTCGAAGCTGCGCGCGCGCACCGCCCATTGCCGGGCGAGCGGGCCGTGTGTGAGATGGGGCAGCGCGAGCAGGTCGGCGCCGGCATGGCCGCGCCCCTCGCCGGCGCGGTGGCGGGCGTAAGCGGCGGCGAAGCGCGAGAGTGCAACCTCGGTCATGCCGCGGCCCCGGTGCGCGTGAAATGATACAGAACGTGATCGCCGAGCGCTGCGAATGGCTCTGCCATCCGCCGGTCGAGCGCTTCGAACATGGTGAGCAGGCGCGGGTGACGGGTGATCCAGGGCTCGGCGGCGCTCGGCGGCACGAACACGCCGATGCCGAGGCGGCGCTCGAAGGTGAACCAGGGCGCCATCGCGCGGCGGATGTCGCCGGCGCGGTGATAGCGCACGGTGAAGGTGCGCCCGCCCAGCCGCGCCGGAACATCGCCGCGCGCCCGGCGGCGCAGTGCGTTGCCCGGCCGGCCGCGCAGGATTTCGACGATCGCCTCGCCGGGGCAGGCGGTGCCGAACAGAACCAGCAGCGCCGCCGCTCCCGGCTGCAGCACGCGTGCCAGTCCGTGCGCGACCGGCGCGAGGTCGGTCACGCAGTTGAGCGCGGCGAAGTTCGAATAGGCGCCGGCGAACGGTGCCGCTCCCCCCTCGGCGAGCCGGCCGATCGCCTCCGCCGGCAGGATCGCCGTGCGCGCGCTGGAGAAGCTCGCGAGCTTTGCCGCGGCGCGCGCGACCATCGCCGGGGCGGCATCGGTCAGTGTCACGTCGCGGCCGCGCTCGGCGAGCCAACACGCGTCCTCGCCGGTGCCGCCGCCGATCTCGATCAGCCGCGCGCCGATCGGGAAGGCCGCCGCCAGCGCGGCGCGCACTGCGCGACGCTGCGCCGCGACGCTGCTCCACGTCCCGAATCGTGCGTCGAACTCGCCGGCGACCGAATCGAACGCCAGCGCCGCCGGGGACATGCCGGCCATCGCGTTCAGCCTTCCGCCGCCAGCCGGAAGGGCTCGCGCGAGCGGTGGAGATGCGCACGTTCGGCAAGCGCGACCCACGCCGCCTCGTCGGGACGCCCCGCATCGACCTCGCCGTGGAGCACGTCCCGCACTTGCCGATAGAAGGTCGAATCGAACGTCCCCTCGAAAAGCATTGCCAGGTCCCCCGTATCCCGCCAGTTCCGCTGCCGGCCGAGTTCTCCTCGCACTGTTTCGTGGAATTTCGTGCCGGGCAGCGGATAGGAGACGGACACGCCGATCTCGTCCGGTGCCTCGTCGCGAATCAAGTCGCGCGTGGCGATGATGTCGTCCCAGCCTTCCGGGGGATAGCCGAGCTGGATAAACCAGCAGGCGCGGATTCCGTGCGCTTTCAGGCGTCGCGTCGCGGCGCGTGCCTGCGCGACGGTGCTGCCCTTGTCCATCGCGTCGAGGATCTTCTGCGACCCCGATTCGATACCAAGCCAGACGTCGCGCGCGCCCGCGGCGGCGAATGCAGCGACGGCGCGCTCGCTCATCAGATTGACGCGCGATTGCATCGTGAAGGGGATCGCCGCGTCATAGGCGCGGATGCGCTCGGCAAACGCCACCGTCCAGGCAACGTCAAGACCAAGGATGTCGTCGGTGAACCATAGATGTTCGGGAGCGACATCCGCTTTGAGCGCGGCCATCTCGCGCGCTACGTCGTCCGGCGAGCGCACCGTATAGCGCCGGCCGAAGGTTGGTTTGGCGCACCAGTTGCAGGCGTAGGGGCAGCCGCGCGAGGCCACGATGTTCCACGAAAACAGGCCGTGCGCCGCTCGCCAGGCGTCGCGGTAGGCAGCGATGTCGAGCAGATCCCAGGCAGGATGCGGCAGGCTGTCGAGATCGTGGAGGGGGGGGCGGGGGGGCGTGAACCGCAATCCGGTGTCGCCGGGCACGATCAGACCGGCGATCGCGGCGATGTCGCCGTGGCCGTCATGCCAGTGCGCGACGAGATCGCGCATCGCTATCTCGCCTTCGCCGAGCACCACGGCCTCCGCGCCCGCGGCAAGATAAGTGCCCGGATTATCGCTGACGTCGGGGCCGTTGACTGCGACCCGGCAGCCGCGCGCGCGCGCCGCTGCAATCATCGCCAAGGCGCTGTCGCGACGTGTGGTCGTACACATCTTGGTGAGGAAATTGAAATTGTCTTCCATGATGAGGACGATCGATGGCGCCAATCGTTCGAGCATTCGTTCGAACTCGACGAGATTCTCCGCAAATGTCGCATCGAACAGAGTGACTTCTTGTCCTTCGGCTCTCAGCAACGATGCGCAGGTAATCGTAGATAAGGGCGGATAAGGCCGCATTTTCTCCATTTGCTTCACGTCTTGCGACATGAAGTTCGAGTGCGTTACCAGGATCACGCCCGGGTACTCACGGTTTGACAGGCAACGAGAGGATCGATGGCATCGCCCAACAGCGCGCGATCGGGGGTCGGCTGGTGGCAGCGCCGCCTCGCGCCGCTCGATGTTTCGACCTCGATCATCGCCGATCACCCCGTGCTTCTGGAAACGGCCTCAGCCGCCTATGCCGACTGGACGGCGGCCGATCCGGCCGGCCCGCCGGCGATCGAGATCCGGCTGCGGCTGGCCGAGGCGTCCGCTGCGGGGGTAAGTGACGGCATCCAGGTCGAAGGTTCACGCCTGATGCTGGCTGGCGAGGGCATCGAGGGCACCGCCGACGCCCGCACCGGCCGCGGCTGCTGCAGCGTCCCGCCACGGCTGCTCGAGGATGCCGCCGCGCTTGCCGCCGAGGTCGTCGATCCGATCCTGTTGTTTCTGCTGGCGCGGATGGGGCGGACGCCGCTCCATGCCGCGGGGATCGTGCTCGGCGAGACCGCGGTACTGCTCGCCGGGCGGAGCGGTGCAGGCAAGAGCACGCTGGCGCTCGCCGCGGCGGCGGACGGACTGTCGGTGCTGTCGGACGATACGATCCACGTCCAGCTCGGGCCGCGATTGCGGGTCTGGGGTTTCGCGCGAGCGGTCCATGTCTTCCCCGATGAGGCGCCGCCCGGCGACCACGCGATCCGCATCCAGGCAGGCAAGCGCAAGGCGACCGTTGCGCTGCCCGCGCCGGCGCGCGGGCGCCATGCCGATCGCGCGATCCTGGTGGTGCTCGATCGCGGCGAGCGGCTCGCGCTCGAGCCGATCCCGGCCGAAGAGGCGATGGCGCGGCTGATGCGCCTCGATCCCGGCTTCGACCTGTTGCGCGAGCAATCGGCCGCGGCGATCGGCGCGCTCGCGGCCGGCGGTGCGTGGCGGCTGACACTGACCGCTGATCCCGGCGCCGCGATTGCACTGCTCCGCGCGACGTTCGGCTGATTTCAGGCGATGCGCTTGAGCGGCGGGCGCTGCGCCAGTTCGAGGTCGATCCAGTCGACCAGCCCTGCCTGGCAGTGGAATTCCGGCACCAGCTCGCGCAGCCGGTCGATGAGGTCGGCGCGGCGGCAATGGTCAAGCGCCCCCTCGATCGCCGCGATCCGCGCGCCGAGCGCATCGAACGGCACGAATCTCTCGTTCGCCTTGAGGATACGCGGGTGCGCAGTGAGCTCGGGCGCATTGCCGATCAGCAGCTCTTCGTAGAGCTTTTCGCCGGGCCTGAGGCCGATCTCGACGATCTCGATGTCGCCGCCCGGATCGGCGGCATCGCGTACCGAGAGGCCGGCAAGCTCGATCATGTTGCGCGCGAGGTCGGCGATCCGCACGGCCGCGCCCATGTCGAGCACGAACACCTCGCCGCCTTTCGCCATCGCGCCGGCCTGGAGCACCAGCGCGGCGGCCTCGGCGACGGTCATGAAATAGCGGGTGATGCGGCGGTCGGTGAGCGTCACCGGGCCGCCGGCGCGGATCTGCTGTCGGAACAGGGGCACCACCGATCCGCTCGATCCCAGCACGTTCCCGAACCGCACGATCGAGAAGCGTGTCCCCGGCGTCACCGCGTCGAATCCCTGCAGCACCAGCTCGGCGGCCCGCTTGGTCGCGCCCATCACATTGGTCGGCCGCACCGCCTTGTCGGTGCTGACCAGCACGAAATCGGGCACGCCATGCCGCGCCGCCACCTCGGCCATCCGCCAGGTGCCGATGAGATTGGTGCGGATGCCCTCCGCCGGATTGTGCTCGACGAGCGGCACATGTTTGTAGGCGGCGGCGTGGTAGATGACGTCGGGGCGCCAGGTGGCGACAATCTCGTCCATCCGCGCCTGGTCGAGCACTGAACGCAGCAGCGGCACCAAGCGCGGTGCGCGCTCACGGCCGGCGGCCAGCGCATCGAGTGCGCGATGCACCTCGTAAAGCCCGAACTCGCTGATTTCGACCAGCAACAGCAGCGCCGGTTCGAGCGCGACCAGCTGACGGCAGACCTCGTGCCCGATCGAGCCGCCGGCGCCGGTCACCATCACCGTCCGGCCGGTGATCGCCTGCTTCATCAGCGCCAGATCGGGCTCGATCGGCTGGCGGCCGAGCAGGTCTTCGATCGCGACGTCGCGGAGCTGCGCGGTGCCGACCCGCCCGCCGGCAAGGTCGGCGAGGGCCGGCAGTGTCCGCACCCGCGCTCCGGTCCCGCGCGCGCTGGCGATAATCGCGCGGCGCCGCGCGGGCGAGGCGGAGGGCAGTGCTATCAAGATTTCGTCGATCGTCAGCCGGGCAACCGCGGCACCCATGTCTTGCGGGGTGTAGATTCGGCAGCCGTCGAGCACCGCACCGATCAGCGCGGGATCGTCGTCGACGAAGCCGACCACCGCCATGTCGCTGGTCTGGGCAATGGCGCCGGCGAGCTGGCGCCCCGCCTCGCCGGCACCGTAGATGATGACCCGCCGGCGCGGAACGCGGCGCAGCGACTCGGTGCCGAACAGCCAGCAGCGCGCCCCGACGCGCGATGCGGCGAGCGCGACGAACAGCAGGATCGGCTGGATCAACATCACCGTTCGCGGAATGCCGACGATCCCGACAGTGCTGAACACGACGGCGAACGGCAGCGTATAGACCGCGGTCGCGCGCCCGATCCGGGTCAGCGCGCGGATCCCGGTCTGGCTGAAGATCTCGCGATAGAGACCGAACAGATAGAAGATCGGCAGCGCGATCGAGATCGAGATGCCGATCATCGCGCCATAGGGGATGTCGCGATCGGGCAGGAAGCCAAGCCGCAGGAAGATCGACAGGATGCAGCAGAGCGCACACAGCCCGGCATCGACCGCGATCACCGCCCAGCGCTTGACCGCGCGCGGCCGGGTGATCGCGTAGCGGCCTAGCCAAGCGGCCCCGGCGCGGTGCGGCAGGGCGGCGGCTGGAAGCGGGCGATCGGGCGATACCACATCCCATGAGTGAGACGGTCGCCGCCAAATGTTCAACGCGGCGAGTGAACACCCTCGGCGCCGGCCGGCACCAAGGGACATGGCCGCTGGCTTCCGCGGCGGCCGCTACGGGCGACACCAGGAAACCGCAACCGGGGCGCGATGCAGGACTTCACCGACACCAGGCTGATGATCACCGGTGGCACCGGCTCGTTCGGCACGACGATGCTGCGCCATTTCCTGGCGCTGCCCGTTCGCGAAATCCGCATCGTCAGCCGCGACGAGAAGAAGCAGGAGGACCAGCGTCAGCGCTTCGGTGATCCCCGGATGAAATACCATATCGCCGACGTGCGCGACGCGCGGACCATCGAGATGCTCACGCGCGGGGTCGACTTCATCTATCACGCCGCCGCACTGAAGCAGGTGCCGTCGTGCGAGTTCCATCCGATGGAGGCGGTGGCGACCAACGTGATCGGCACCGCCAACGTGATCGACGCCGCCATCCGCAACCACGTCCGGCGGGTCGTGTGCCTGTCGACCGACAAAGCGGTCTATCCGATCAACGCGATGGGCATGTCCAAGGCGCTGATGGAGAAGGTAGTGATCGCCAAGGCGCGGATCGCCGCCGACAGCGGGACCATCGTCTGCGCAACGCGCTACGGCAACGTGCTCGCTTCGCGCGGGTCGGTCGTGCCGCTGTTCATCGATCAGGTGCGCGCCGGCCGGCCGATCACCGTCACCGACCGGGCGATGACCCGTTTCGTGATGACGCTCGACGAGGCGGTACGGTTGTGCCTCTACGCTTTCGAGGAGGGGCATAGCGGCGATCTGTTCGTCCAGAAGGCCCCGGCGGTGACGATCGGCCGGCTCGCCGAGGCGGTGCTCGCGGTGATGGGGGTCCCTGACCATCCGATCCGGGTGATCGGCACGCGCCACGGCGAGAAGCGGTTCGAAACGCTGCTCAGTCGCGAGGAGATGGCGGTGGCCGAGGATCGCGGCGCCTATTATCGCGTCGCCGCCGATCACCGCGACCTCAATTACGACGCCTATTTCAGCGACGGCGAAGACCGCGTGTCGGAGGCCCGGGATTTCAACTCGCACAATGCGCGACAGCTCGACGCTGCTGAGTTCGCGGCGATGCTGCGCGAATTGTCGTACGTCCGGGCGATGATGGCGGGTCGGATCGCCGATGCCGCCTGAGCGCGGCATCGTTGCGGTCACCGGGGCGGCGGGCTTCATCGGCCGCAACCTCGTCGTCCGCCTGGCGGAGCAGGGCTTCGCGGTTCGCGCCATCACCCGCCAGACGCCCGGTGAGGCACTATGCGACGAACTCGGCGAGGCCGACGTCGTGGTTCACCTCGCCGGCGCCAACCGTCCTGCCGACCCCGCCGAGTTCATGCGGACCAACCGCGACTTCACCATTGCCGTCGCCGACGCGATCGCTGCAGGCGGGCGGCGGCCGCTGGTGATCTTCGCTTCCTCGACCAAGGCCGATGAGGACACGCCTTACGGCCTGAGCAAGGCTGCCGGCGAGGCGGCGCTGTTCGGCCTTGCCGCGCGCGGCGGAGCGCGGGTCGCGGTGTTCCGGCTGCCCAACGTGTTCGGCAGATGGGCACGGCCCGACTATAATTCGGCGGTCGCGACCTTCTGCCACAATTGCGCGCGCGGGCTCCCGATCCGCATCGACGACCCCGCCGCACCGCTCGACCTGCTCCATATCGACGACCTGATCGACCAGTGGCTGGCGCTGATCGAGGCACCTCCGGCGACGAGCGGCTTTGCGTTGCCCGAGCACGTCCATCACACCAGCGTCGGCACGGTTGCCGAGACGATTGGGCGCTTTGCGTCAAGTGGCGCCCCGCCTGCCGCCACTGCGCTCGACGGCGCGCTCTACGCGACGTTTGTCGCAGCCCTGCCGCGATGAGCGCGCCGCGGCTCAAGGTAATGACCGTGCTCGGCACGCGGCCGGAAATCATCCGGCTGTCGCGGGTGATCGCCACGCTCGACCGCGCGACCGACCACGTCCTCGTCCACACCGGCCAGAACTACGACCGCGAGCTTTACGATGTGTTCTTCGAGGAGATGGCGATCCGCCGTCCCGATCACGTCCTCGACGCCGCCGGGACCAATGCGGCGGAAACCATCGGCCGGGTGATCGTCGCGGTCGACCGGCTGCTGGCGACCGAACGGCCCGACGCGATGCTGGTGCTCGGCGACACCAACAGTGGGCTGGCGGTGATCGCGGCCAAGCGGCGGCACGTCCCGATCTTCCACATGGAGGCGGGCAACCGCTGCTTCGACCAGCGCGTGCCCGAAGAGACCAATCGTCGGATCATCGACCATGTCGCCGATATCAACCTGCCCTATTCGGCGATCGCGCGCGATTACCTCCTCGCGGAAGGCTTGCCGCCCGATCGCGTGATCCGCACCGGGAGCCCGATGCTCGAGGTGCTGACGCATTATCGCGCGGGAATCGAAGCGTCGAACGTTGTCGAGCGCCTGGGGCTGACGCCGGGCAGCTACGTGCTGGCGAGCTGCCACCGCGAGGAGAATGTCGATTCGGACGCGCGGTTGGCGCGGCTGACCGAAGTGCTGGCGGCGGTGGCGGCGCGCTATGACGAGCCGGTGCTGGTCAGCACCCACCCGCGCACGCGAAAGCGAATCGATGCGCTCGGCATCGCCTTCGACGCGCGGGTGCGGTTGGCGAAGCCGTTCGGCTTTCTCGATTACAACGCGCTGCAGATGCAGGCGCGCGCGGTGCTCTCCGACAGCGGCACGATCAGCGAGGAGGCAGCGATCCTCAACTTCCCCGCGCTCAACATCCGCGAGGCGCACGAGCGGCCGGAGGCGATGGAGGAAGCAGCGGCAATGATGACCAGCCTATCGCCGATCCGCGTCCTCCAGGGTCTGTCGATCCTCGAGACGCAGCCGCGTGGGTCCGAGCGCGCGATCCGCCTGCCCGTCGATTACGCGGTGCCCAACGTCGCCGACAAGGTCGTGCGCATCATCCTGAGTTACACCGACTACGTCCGCCGCACCGTGTGGGGCGAGCCATGAGCGGGCGACGATATCTGATCGTCTGCATGCAATATCCCGTGGTGCCGGGCGACTCCTACCTGACCACCGAGCTTGCCGAGGCGCTTGCCGCCCGTGGCGATACGGTCGAGGTGCTGGTGCTCGACTGGCGAGCGCCGCCGGGCGCTCCGCCGACCAGGACCAATACCCACGGCGAGGTCACGGTCACCCGCTGCGCCCCGCGTGAGGTCGCCGGCATGGGTGAGGCGGTGCGCGCTGCAAGCAAGTTCGTCCTCACCGGCCGCCACGCCGCGCGCACCGCCCGGCGACTGCTCGATCTTTCGCGATTCGACGTGCTGATCGCCTGGATGCCTGCGGTGGCGATCGCACCGCTGCTGCCGCTCGTCGAACGCGCCGGCATACGCCATCGGCTGTTGTTCATCTGGGACTTCTTCCCGTATCACCCGCATGAGATCGGCCGCCTGCCCGGCGGGCTGCCGTTCCGCATCGCGCGATGGTTGGAGCAACGCCTGCTCGGCCGGTTCAGCGCGATCCTCTGCACGCTGCCGGGCAACGCCGAATATCTGCGCGCGCGCTATCGCGTGCGGACCGGCCAGCGTGTGCTCGTCACCCCGGTTTGGTCCGATGTCGCGCCGGTTCCGGCGGTGGACCGCACCGCGGTGCGCGCGCGCTACGGCCTGCCCGCCGAACGGCCGATCGCGGTTTTCGGCGGGCAGTTCGTTGCCGGCCGCGGGTTCGATCAAATGCTCGACGCGGCCGGAATGGCAGCGGCGGTGCATTCACCTTTGCTGTTCGTGTTCGTCGGCGACGGACCGCTCGCGCCGGCGCTGCGCGCGCGCACCGCCGTTTGTGAGAATGTGCGCTGGTTGCCGGCAATGCCGCGTGCCGACTATCTCGCGCTGCTCGGTGCCTGCGATGTCGGCATGGTCGCGACGGTGTCGGGGGTGACGTCGTTCAGCATCCCCAGCAAGACGATCGACTATCTGCGCGCCGGCTTGCCGGTGATCGCGGCGGTCGAACACGGTAGCGACTTCGCCGAAATCATCCGCCGCTACGGCGTCGGCCGGGTGGTGCCGTTCGGTGACGCCTGGGCGTTCCAGGACGAAGCGGCGCGGCTCGCCGTCGCCGGCGATTACAGTGCCGCCGCGGCGCACTGTCTCGACGAGGTGTTTCACTTGCGCCACACCCTCGCCGCGATCGACGCTGCGACCGCCGGATGACCGCTCAGGGATCGTTTGACGTGCATACGCGCCAGAAAGGCGGCGACGACAATCGCCGCGGTTGTCGCATAGGCGCCGCAATAGCCGATGAACGGCGCCCGCGGGTCGCCCGCGGCGATCAGCAGCAAGGTAATCCCACCCATCAGTGTCAGCGTGGCGATCTCGATTGCGGCATAGCGGCCCGGACGGCCGTTCGCGAAGGCGGTGAACATCGCGATCGACGCCGACACACGAAGCGCATCGCCGATCATATAGGCACGGATCGCCGGGATCGCCGGCAGATAGACATCGGACAGGAACAGGTGAACCAGCGGCCGCGCAAGCGGTGAGAAGACCAGCGGAATCGCCGCCATCACCGCCACTCCGGCTGCCCAGCAGCGGGCGGTCAGCGCACGCCGCTCCGTCTCGCCGCCGAGCATCGCGAAATGGGGCACGAAGAACTGGATGAGGAACAGGCCGAGCAGCTGGGTCGACATGTCCGAAATCCGGTTGGCGACGAGCCAATAGCCGAGTGCGGTGGTGCCGAAATGGCTGCGGTAATGCGACCTGAGGCCGAACAGCAGGATCGAGGTCCAGCTGGTCGTCGCGGCGAACGCGGCCGAATAGCCGAGCAGCGCCGGCGCGCCAGCGCGGGCAACGGAAAGCGGCACGCGGGCGATGGCCAGCCGCGCCGCCGCGCGGCCGGCAACCGCCATCGTCACCAGCGAGCCGCCGGCGAAGCCGATCGTCGCGGCGATCGGCTCGCCGCGCACGATCAGCCAGGCCGCCGCCGCGGTGCCGGCGACGAGCCCGGTCGCTTGCGCCGAGAGACTGGCGACGACGTGCTTGCGGCCGGACAGGATGCTGCACCAGATCTGCCCGGGCCCGGCGGCGAGCGCGACGAGCGCGAGTCCCACCACCGCCCGGCGCTGGTCCGGAGTATCGACCAGGATCTGCGAGATGCGGCCGCTGCCGATCGCGATCACACCTGCGGACAGCGGCGCGACGACGCCCCAGATCAGCAGCGCTGCGCCATGGACCCGTCCGAGTGCGGCCGCGTCGCCCGACGCGGCGGCCTGGCGGATCAGCCCGTTCTGCGCGCCGCCTACCGCGATGATGTTGAGCAATGCGGCGAACAGCATGAATTGCGAGAAGCCGGCGAAGCCGGCGACCGGCAGCAGGCTCGCCGAGAGCTTGAGCAGGACCAGCCCCGCCAAAATGCGGAGCGCGAAGAATGCCGGAACCGAGGCGAGACGGCCGATCACGCGTCCGCAACCAGCGCCGACAGCGGATAGCGGAAGCGGTGCCACAGCCAGATCACGATCCATGCCGTCAGCGTGACATAGCCGTCATAGCTTCCCAGCACCTGATTGTTGGCGGGAAGGTAGACCATCGCCATCGTCGCGATGGTGAACAGCACGGCCGCAGGGTCGCTCATCCCGGCAGCCGCCTCGCGCCACCATTTGCCCCACATCAGGCCGATCAGCACCAGCACCGCCACCGTGCCCGGAAAACCGACGTCGTTGGCGATCCAGGTCATCAGCGTCGACCAATAATAATCCTCCGACCATCCATCGTCGCCGTTGCGATAGGTGAAGCTGTGCAAATGCAGCGAAGGATCGCCGGTGAGCGTCTCGTAGGCGCTCATCGCCGCCGGTGAATGGCCGACGCCGTAGGTGCTTTCGAACGGCTTTTCGAGCGCCAGGTCGAGCCCGTAATAGCCCGAGCAGGTCGACAGGATGAAGAAGGTGAGCCCGAAGCTCTGGCGCTCGGGCAGCCACGAAATCAAGGGGTTGTCGAGATTGGCGCAGATATGGCTGTCGTTGGCGCACACCGCGGTGCGGCTGGCATATCCGCCGCCGAGCCGCTCGTCCTTGCGGGTGGTGAACATGCCTTGCGCGAAATAGAGGAACACCAGCGCGATCAGCGCTTGCTTCCAGTAGCGGCGGACGAGGTCGAACCCGCGCAGCCCGAGCGCTCGGTGCCGGCCGTAGGAAACGAACGCGGCGGCGATGCCGATGATGAACAGATCGGCGATTTCCTTGTCGGTGCCGCGCATGATCGAGAAGCAGATCGAGCACACGACCGCGACGACGACCGCAAGCCGCCCGATCCAGCCGATCGTGCGCCAGCGGATCACGCCGAGCGGCAGCACGGCATAGGTCAACGGCGAAAGCAGCGCACGGATCACCACCAGCATGTCGCGCTGCCCGGTAGTGGCGAACAGCTGGGCTTGCAGGCGGCGATAGGCCGCGCCCTGGTCGCTGAGCGCGGCGCCGATCTCCCGCAGCGTGCGCCCGGTATAGGCGTAGGACGAGGGTTCGAGCAGCGCCGCCGAGACTGCCGCGCCGGCAACCAGCAGCAGAGTCATGAGCGGCAGCGGCGCGGTGACGCGCGTCTCGCCCGTCGAGCCGGCCAGCGCGCCGCCGCCGATCGCGATGAAGCACAGCGCGACATAACCGACCAGCCGCGCCCATTCGGCGGTCGAATAGATCGGCCAGTCGATCGGCCAGACGACGAACAGCGCGAAGGTCGTGACGACATAGCCGAACACGATCTTGAGCGGCAGCCGCGTCGTCATCGTGCGCGGCGTCACCACCGCAGCGAGACGGTGAGCGGGCCGCGGCACGGGTAGGGTGAAATCGGTCACGGCGCGGCGCATCGTCCGTCAGGAACAGGAACGCCGGTAAGTGCCGGCGATCGCCGAAAGGGTTCGAGCGATCGCACGGTCGAACGCGAGGTGCGTTTCGTAGAATTGCCGGCCGCGGCGGCCCATTGCCGCGCGCTCCGCCGCAGGCAGGTCGGCCAGCCGGCAGATCGCCGCGGCGAGCGCGGACGCATCTTGCGGCGGCACGACCAGCGCCGCGCCCGAGCGTTCGAGCAGCCCCGCCGCCTCGCCGGCAATCCCGGCGACGATCGGGCGGCCATAGGCGAGATAGGCCTGGGTCTTGGTCGGGATGGTGATTGCGAACAGCGGATCGTCGGCAAGATGGAGCAGCAGCGCGTCGGCCGCCGCCGAGCGCCGGGCGATTTCGGCGCGCGACACGCGGCCGGGAAAGTCGAGGATCGTCACCGATAGCTCGTCGGCCTGTTCGGCGAGACGGGCGGCGTCGATGCCGTCGCCGTAGAGGTGGAGGCGGATGTCGCGCCGCTGCCGCTCGACGATGGCCGCCGCCTCGACCACCGTCGACAGCGCCTGCGCGCGACCGAGATTGCCGCCATAGACCATCGTGAAGATGTCGCGCGCGGTATTGCGGGCAGGATCCGGCGGCGAGTCGGCATCGGCCCAGTTGAGGATCGTCACGATCCTGTCGGGTGCGATGCCGCGCGCGATAAGCGTGCGGCGCATCCCTTCCGACTGGACGAGGATCGCGGCGGCGCGGGCATGGACGAAGCGGCAGACCGGGCGGAGCAGCCAGGCCAGCGCCCGCGCGCCGCGCATCCCGGTCGCCGCCACCGAATCGGGCCAGAGATCCTGGATGTCGAGCATGTAGGGCAGCGGCCGCACCAGCCCGGCGAGCGCCGCCGCCAGCCCGACGGTGACCGGCGGCTGATAGACATAGGCGATGTCGAAGCGCTGCCGCCGAAACAGGCAATAAAGCAGCGCCGAGACGAAGAACGACACGAAATTGAGCGCGCGGCGCAGCGACGAGGCGTCATGGCTCGGGTAGAGCGGCAGCCGCACGACGCGGGCGCCGTCGAGCGTTTCGCGCAGCACCGGCCGCATCCGATAGCCGGGATGGAGCTTGCCGTCGGGGTAGTTGGGAAACCCGGTCACGACCGTGACGCGGTGCCCCGCCGCCTCGAGCGCGCGGACGAAGCGGGGCCCTTTGAACACTCCCGGCTCGGGATCGAACCATTGCGTGAGATAGAGGAGGCGGAGCGCCGGCGATGCGGTAGCGGCAGGTCGAGGTCGGGATTCGGGCAAGCGGACACCTGGGCTGAGGAAGGGGTCTTGCCGTTGGTGCCCGGTGGCCACGGTGATGTTCACGCCGGACGGCGTCGGGCCGGCGCCGGCTGCGCGGCGCAAAGGCCGGCGTAGTCAGCCGCGATCCGTTCGATCGCGTCGAGCGTGCCGTCCAACGGCGGCGGGCGGACTGGCGTTCGTAACGAAGCCGCCGGCAGTCGCGTGATGGCGTCGATCAGCGATGCGGCGTCGACCACCGCCGCCGCGCCGCTCGCGATCAGGCCGGCGAAGGGGCCGCGTGCCTCGTCGCTGAGGAAGAAGGCGGGCACGCCGAACGCGGCGGCCTCCCCCGCGGTGCCCGACGCCAGCGAGACGAGCGCGCTCATCCGGCGCATCAGCACCGGGAGCGGCAGGCGCGCCGCCGGCTCGATCACGATCGCCGCGCCGCGCAGCGCAAGCAGGCAGGCATGATCGCCGTCCTGCGCGGCGGCCGCGGCGGGGTGCCGGCGAATCCACCAGCGCCAGTCGGGCGGCGCCGACGCGATCGCCGCGGCCAGCGCCTGCCAGTCGGCGAGCCGCCCGCCGATCGGCTGCAGCGCGACGAGGATTTCGCGTGACGCCGGCGTCGCGCCGGCGGCGGCGTCGAACGCTGCGTCCCAGGCAGTGCGATCGGGCGCGTCGTTGTAGCCGGCGATCTGGCTGTGGCCGCCGTGGATCGCGCGATGCCACGGCCGGTCGAGCGTTCCGGCCCAGCCGTCGATCCGCGCCGCCTCCGCCGCGCTCCATGTCCAAAACAGGCCGGGAAGGGTGGTGTAACCGGCGGCAGGCAGCGTCGGCCAGCGATAGCCGCGATGCGCTTCGTCCTGCGGGCAATGCTGGACATCGATGCAAAGCACGCCGCGGCGCCGGCAAGCGAGCGCGAAGGCATGTCCCAGCCCGGCATAATGAGTGACGACGAACGCCAGCGTCGGGCGGACTCGATCGAGGATGCGGTCGAACGCGGCAGCCTGCGCCGCCGCCACGCGCGCGCGCCGCGCCAATCGCGCGACCGACAGCGACGGCGCGGCGATGCCGGCTCTCGCGAGCGTGTCGAGTGCCGACCGATGGTCGGGCAGGTGCGGCGCCGGACCGGGGGCGAGCGCGGCGGCGAGCGCGGCGCGGGCCGCGACGGTGTTGACTGCGAAGGTCGGGCGCGCCCAGGGCAGCCGAGAGAGGGTGCCGGGTTGCATCATCAGGCACGATCGGCCGCGCCGCTCTAGCGCGGCCACGATCGGCTCGCCGTAACGGTCGCGCCAGGCGCCGCCGATCCGGTCGAGCGATACGCCATCGCCGAGCAGCACGGCATCGGCGCGCCGCGGCCGCGGCAGCCAGTGCGCGAGGTCGTGCCGGCTCTTCCACAAATTGGTCAGCGGTGTCCCGAGGCTGCTCGCGGCGCGGACGGCGAACGGTGGGGGCGGGGGCGCGGTATCGCCGCCTCGGCCGCGAAACAGGTCGAGAAACAGGTCCTGGCGCGCGAGAGGCCATAGGTCGAGGTCGCCGGTGCGCCATTCGGTGACCCGGCAATCGCGCTCGATCGCCTCGACCGCCTGCCAATAGCTATCGTGCAGCGTCGTCACGTCATCGTCGCCAGTCGCGCGGCGGTGACCGTCTCGACCGGTCGGCCGTCGAGATGCGCGGCGATTTTGTCGATCACCTCGCGCATCGCCGCGGCGTGCATGTCGGGCGACCCGCCGGCGATGTGGGAGGTCAGCAGGACGTTGGGCAACCGCCGAAGCGGATCGCGGCGCGGCAGCGGCTCCTCCTCGAACGTGTCGAGGCAGGCGGTGACGTCGCCGCGCGAGAGGCGGGCGAGCAGCGCCCGGGGCTCGATCAGCGCGCCGCGCGCGACGTTGATCAGGACGCTGCCCGGCCGCAGCCGGTCGAGCTCCGCCGCGCCGAGAAAATGGCGGGTCGCCGGCGTCAGTCCGCGGTGGAGCGAAACGACGTCGGCGGCGAGCACCGCTGCGAGCGCCGCCGACTCCGCCCCGGCGGCGCGGATCGCGTCCGCCGCGGCGTGGTCGGAATGGACGATGACTCGCGCTCGCGCCGCGACCAGCCTTCGTGCGAAGGCATGGGCGTTGGCGCCCCAGCCGATCAGCCCGACCAGCGCTCCGGCGAGGTCGCGGTTGGGGGCGCTTTGCTCCGCCGTCGCCAGCGCGGCGAGCGGGCGGCTCGACCGCCACGCGCGGAGCAGAGATGCTTCGAGTCCGATCCGGCCGGCGAACGGCCGCAGGCGCCGCGCACTGCGCAGCGCCGCGCCCTTGATGCCTGGCGCCGGCGGAGAGCTGCCCCAGCCGCCGCGCCGCATCACGCTGGATGAGGCGAAGGCGCGGCGCCGGCCGAGGATCGCGAGGCCGAGCGCGAATTCGGCGACGCTTTCGGCATAGGCGGCGCTGGCGTTGACCAAAGCGATGCCGCGCGCCAGCAGCCGGTCGGGGGCATGGCGGCCGAGCGACAGGCCGGCGATTCCGACTATGGCGAGGTTGGGCATCCGGTCGAGCAGCGTGTCGTCGAGCGGCGGCGTCCCCGGCGCGAGGATCGCTGCGCGGATGGCGGGATAGTGGCGGGCGTCGCGCGCGACCTCCTCCAGCGCGATCGGCGAGTGGCCGGCGGGCAGCGCGGCCAGCGTGGCCCGCAGTCGAGCCGCACCGGCGATCAGGATCGCGCCGCCAGCCGGGCGCGGGGCGGGAACGGGCGCGGCCGGCGGCAAGCGGACGGCGCCGTGATGACCGGCCTCGATCAGTTCGGCGAGGAACAGCGAGGGCGCCAACGCGGCCAGCGCATGGCGGGGGGTCGTCCCGGTTTCCACCGCTGCCAGGAACGCGTCGTGCTCGGCGGCGAAGCCATCGCCGGGCTCGACCAGAATATGCGCCGTCGCCGGCCCGCCGCGTTCGCAGGTCAAGCCGGCGCCGGTCAGCCGCCAGGTCTCGCCCGGTGCGTGGAAGGCGTAATCCTCGCGGCGCGCACCGGCTTCGTTGTCGCACAGGAACACACCGTGTGCGCCGCCGGGCCAGCGCATCGCCGCGGAGAACACGCTCGGCGCGACGCCTGTTCCGCCTGCGTGCGCGCTGAGGTGTTCGGGCAGGCCGCCCATCATGAAGACCAGGGCGTCGAGCGCGTGAATGCCGTTGCCGGTCAGCCAGCTGCGCGCGCCGAACGGCGGCGGGCGGCCGAGTTCGGGCTTGTGGAACACGGCTTCGGCATAGCTCCAGCCGGCGCGCCCCGCGCTCGATCGGATTTTCGCGAGCCCGGCGGCGAAGCGGCGGTTGTGCCCGCCGACAGCGATCACCCCGCGCCGCTCCGCAGCGTCGGCGAGCGCACATGCCTCGGCATAACTCGGCGCGATCGGCTTTTCGACGAACAGGTGCTTGCCGCGATCGAGCGCGGCAAGCCCGAGGTCGTGGTGCATCCGCGCGTTGCCGAACAGATAAACGAGGTCGATGTCGGGCCGCGCGATTGCCGCAAGCGCCTCGCTGCCGGCGCGGGCGAAGCCGAACCGCTGCCGCGCCGCATCGGCGCGCGCCAGGTCGAGGTCGCAAATCTCGCGCAGCGCGAGGCGCCCGGCGTCGCACTCGGCCGCCAGCACCGGCAGGTGGAGCAGCGCGGCTGTTTCGCTGGCGCCGACCACCAGCGCGCCGAGGCCGCTCATGTCGCGTCCGCCAAAGGGGAGATGCCGTACACGATCCTTGCGACTCTTCGCTGCTCCTGCCGGATGAGTGTCCGGCGCGTGGGCGAAGGTTCGATGAACTTCGCGATGCCGACGCGGCACTATCGCTGTGGGGCGGTGATCGTGCCGCCTTGGGAATCCATGCCATGACGCCTGCGCGCGCGCGGGCGGCCAACGCCGTCCGACAGCCGATCCTCACCCATGGCCGCGAGGCGATCCGGGGCGAGGCGCGTGCGCTTGAGGCGCTGGCCGACATGCTCGACGAGCGCTTTGCCGACGCGGTGCTGACGCTGGCCACAGCGCGCGGACGCGTGGTGGTGAGCGGGCTCGGCAAATCGGGTCATGTCGCGCGCAAGATCGCCGCCACGCTGATGGCGACCGGCCTGCCGTCGCTGTTCGTCCATGCCGGCGACGCGGCGCACGGCGACCTCGGCGCGCTCGCGCCCGGCGACGTGGTGCTCGTCCTGTCGCTTTCCGGCGAGACGCGCGAATGCGCAGCGGTTGCGGCGCATGGCCGGCGCCTCGGCTGCCGCGTGATCGCCGTCACCGCGCGCGCCGATTCGGCGCTGGCGCATGGCGCCGACGGCGTGATGCTGCTTCCCGAGGTGGCGGAAATCTGCCCGTTCGGCGCCTCGCCGACCACGTCGACGACGATGATGCTGGCGCTGGGCGACGCGCTGGCGGTGGCGGCGATGCGCTTCCGCAGCGTGTCGCGCGAGCAGCTGCACGCGCTCCATCCGGGCGGTCGGCTGGGGCGCGACCTCGTGCCGGTCGCCGCGTTCATGCATCGCGGCGACGCGCTGCCGCTGGTCGCGGCGGATACGGCGATGAGCGAAGTGCTCGCGGTGATCTCCGCCAAGGGATTCGGCATCGCCGCGGTGACCGACGCTGACGGTCGGCTGCTCGGCGTCGTCACCGACGGCGACATCCGCCGCGCCGCCGCCGTGCTCGGCACCGCATCGGCCGGCGAGGTGATGACCCGCGACGCGCGGACGGTGCGGGCCGATGCCGTCGCGCGCGATGCGCTGGCGCTGATGTCGCAATGCCGGATCACCGCGCTGATGGTGGTCGAGGGCGGCGCGGCGGCGCGAGTCGCCGGGCTCGTCCATGTCCACGACATGCTCGCGCTCGGCGTGTCGTGACGACGATGGGCGTGTTCCGCCGTATGCCGCCGGTCACGCTGGTCATTCCGGCACGGTTCCGGTCGAGCCGCTTTCCCGGCAAGCCGCTGACGATGCTGCGCGGCCCGGGTGAAGAGCCCAAGCCGCTGATCCAATGGGCGTGGGAGGCGGCGCGGCGCGTGCCGGCGGTCGATCGCATATTGGTCGCGACCGACGACCGCTGGATCGCCGATGCGGTGACCGCGCTGGGCGGCGAAGTGGTGATGACCTCGCCCGCGTGCCGCAACGGCTCGGAACGCTGCGCCGAAGCGATCCGCCGTGCCGGCGTGCGCAACGGGATCGTCGTCAACCTGCAGGGCGATGCGCCGCTGACTCCGCCCGATGCGATCGCCGCGCTGGTGCGCACGCTGGCCGGCGATTCGCGTATCGCCGTCGCGTCGCCGATGCTGCGCTGCCGGCCGGCGATGGCGATCCGGCTGGCCAAGGCGGCGCGGCGCGGGACGCCCGGCGGGGTCACCGTCGTCGTCGATCGGCGGAGCGACGCGCTCTATTTCTCGCGCCATGTGCTGCCCTGGTCTGACGAGGGGGGCAGCCGCCCGCCGGTCTTCATGCACCTTGGCGTCTATGCCTATCGCGCGGCGGCGCTCCGCCGCTATGCCGCCGGGGAACCGAGCGACGCGGAAGTGGCCGAGGGGCTCGAGCAGCTTCGCTTCCTCCACCTCGGCATGGCGATCCGGATGATCGAGATCGCCGAGCCGCCCGGCGGGCTGTGGGAGGTCAACCATCCCGCGGACGTTCCGCTGGTCGAAGCGGCGCTGCGCGTACGGGGGACGGCATGACCGGGTGGCGCGCGAGGGGAGCGACGATGCGTCTGTTCGACAGGCCGGTGGGCGGCGACGCGCCGCTGTTCCTGATCGCCGGGCCGTGCGCGCTCGAATCCGCCGATCTCGTCCTGACCATTGCCGAGCGGCTGCGGCGCCTCGCCGACCGAACCGACATGCTGGTGATCTTCAAGGGCTCGTGGGACAAGGCCAACCGCACTTCGGGCAGCGCCTATCGCGGCCCCGGTCTCGATGCGGGGCTGAAGATGCTGGAGGCGGTCAAGCGCGAGACCGGGCTGCCGGTCGTCACCGACGTCCACGAAAGCCACCAGGTCGCCGCCGTCGCCGAAGTCGCCGACATGCTGCAGACGCCCGCCTTCCTCGCCCGCCAGACGGACCTCGTCGAGGCGGTCGCGCGATCGGGGCGGCCGGCCAACCTCAAGAAGGCGCAGTTCCAGGCCCCGCGCGAGATGCACCATGTGCTCGCCAAGGCGCGCGCGGCGGCTGCCGACGCCGGCCTCGACGGCGACAGCTTCCTGCTGTGCGAGCGCGGCACCTCGTTCGGCTACGGCAATCTCGTCACCGACCTGCGCGGGCTCGACATCATGGCGGAGGCGGGCGCCCCGGTGGTGTTCGACGCCAGCCATTCGGTGCAGCTGCCCGCCGGACTCGGCGCCAGCTCGGGCGGCGAGCGGCGCTACATCCCGCTGCTGGTGCGCGGCGCCGTGGCGGCGGGGGTTGCCGGGCTGTTCATCGAGACGCATCCGGACCCCGGCCGCGCCCTGTCCGACGCCGCCAACGCCTGGCCGCTCGACGAGCTCGACGCGCTGATCGACACCGCGCGCGCGATCGACGCGCTGGTCAAGCGCCACTGCGGTTGAACCGCGCCGCTCGCGTCGGGGAACCTAGGCCTGGAGGGCGCCGCCATCGCGGCACCCCGCGGCACAGGGACTTGGAATGACATCGACCGACGGCGTTCAGGTCCCGTTCTTCGACTGGCGGGGGCTCTATGCCGAGCGCGCCGAGGACTATGCGCGCATCCTGACCGAAACCGCGGCCGGCGGCGGCTTCATTCTGCAGGCCGCGGTCGATGTCTTCGAGGCGCACCTCGCGCGCTATCTCGGCGTGCGCAATGCGATCGGGCTTTCCGATTGCACCAACGCGATGCTGCTCGGGTTGCGCGCCGCAGGGCTCGCGCCGGGCGGCGAAGTGATCCTGCCCGGTCACGGCTTCATCGCCGCTGCGCAGGCGATCCATTTCGCGGGCGGGGTGCCGGTGCCGGTCGAGCTCGACGCGGCCGAGCGGCTGATCGATCCCGCCGCAGTGCGCGCCGCGATCACCCCGCGCACCCAGGCGATCATGGCGGTGCATGTCAACGGCCGCGTCTCGCCGATGGACGCGCTGGCCGAGATCGCCGAGGAGCATGGGCTCGCGCTTTACGAGGATGCCGCGCAAGCGCTCGGCGCCACGCTCGACGGGCGCGCGGCGGGCCGGTTCGGCGCGTGGGGCGCGTTCAGCTTCTACCCGTCGAAGACGCTCGGCTGCTTCGGCGACGCCGGCGCGCTCGTCACCGACGACGATGCGCTGGCGGCACGCGTCCGCGCGATGCGCAACCACGGCGCCGGCCCCGACAAGACGATCCGGCGCGAGCTGGCCGTCTGGGGCACCAATGCCCGGCTCGACACCCTCCATGCGGCGATCCTCGACTATAAGCTCGGCTGGTACAGCGAGGCGGTCGCCCGCCGCCGTGCGATCGCGCGGCGCTACCACGACGCCTTCGTCACGATCGACGCGCTCGACCTGCCGCCGGCGCCGGACGGCGACGCGCGGCGCTTCGACGTCTTCCAGAATTACGAGATCGGCTGCGACCGCCGCGACGCGTTGAAGGCGCACCTCGCCGCTGCCGGGATCGGCACGATCGTGCAATGGGGCGGCATCGGCATCCACCAGTTCGCCGGCCTCGGCATCGACCGGGACTTGCCGGAGACTGACCGCTTCTTCGAGCGCGCGCTACTGCTCCCGATGAACCACCTGCTCGACGACCGTCAGGTCGGCGCGGTGATCGCCGCGGTCCGCGGCTTCTTCGCATGAGCATCGCCGATACCGAGGCGCTGGCGCTCAGGCTGCGCCGCCATGTCGTCCGGATGTGCAGCCTGGGCGGCAGCGCGCACGTCGGGTCCTGCCTGTCGGTCGCCGATATCGTCGCGGTGCTGTACGGTGCCGTGCTTCGGGTCGATCCTGCCGATCCCGCATGGCCCGGGCGCGACCGCTTCATCCTTTCCAAGGGCCATGCCGGGGCATGTATTTACGCCGCGCTCGCCGAGCGGGGCTTCTTTCCGGTCGACCTGCTCGACCGGCACTACCGCAACGGTTCGCAGCTGTCGGGCCATGTCAGCCACAAGAACGTGCCGGGCGTCGAGCTGTCGACCGGGTCGCTCGGCCACGGGCTCGGCATCGGCGCGGGGATGGCGCTGCAATTGCGCCGCGCGGGGGGTGGCGAGGACGTCCATGTCGTGCTGAGCGACGGCGAGTGTGACGAAGGGTCGGTGTGGGAGGCGGCGCTGTTCGCCGCGCACCAGCGGCTCGCTAACCTCTGCGCGGTGATCGACCACAACAAGCTGCAGAGCCTTGGCCCGGTCGCCGAGACGATCGCGCTGGAGCCGTTCGCCGACAAATGGCGGAGCTTCGGCTGGGCGGTGCAGCGGATCGACGGCCACGACCATCGCGCGCTGCACCGCGCCTTCGCTGCGCGCGCGCCCGATCGGCCGACCTGCATCATCGCCGACACGGTCAAGGGCCGCGGCGTCTCGATGATGGAAGGGCAGGTGCTGTGGCATTACCGTGTGCCGCGCGGGGCGGAATATGCCGCAGCGATGCGCGAGCTCGGCCTGGATGAGCGGGTCGATGCGTGACGCCTTCGTCCGGGCGCTGACCGAGCTCGCGGCGGAAGACCCGCGGGTGATGCTGGTCAACGGCGATCTCGGCTTCGGCGTGTTGGCCGATTTCATCGCCGACCGACGGGGTCAATATGTCAACGCCGGCGTTGCCGAGCAGAACATGACCGCGGTCGCGTGCGGCATGGCGCTCGCCGGTGCGCGCGCCTACACCTATTCGATCGGCAATTTCCCGACGCTCCGGTGCCTCGAGCACATCCGCAACGACGTCTGTTATCATCATGCCGACGTCACCATCGTCGCGATCGGCGGCGGCTTTTCCTATGGCCCGCTCGGCATGTCGCATTTCGCGATCGAGGACCTCGCAATGCTCCGCGCGCTGCCGGGGATGACCGTCGTCGCGCCGTCGGACCCGTGGCAGGCCTATGCCTTGACCCGCCAGCTCCACGCTCGCGGCGGCCCCGCCTATCTGCGGCTCGACAAGGCGAATGCGGGGCTACCCGAGACGCCCGTCGCGCTGGGCGAGGCGCGTACCGTCCGCGATGGCGACGATGCAGTGGTATTCGCGACGGGCGGCGTGCTCGCAGAGGCGCTGGCGGCGGCCGACCGGCTCGCCGCAGACGGCATCGCGCTCCGGGTGATCGACGTCCATACGATCAAGCCGCTCGACGTCGAGACGATCTCGGCGGCGGCGCGCGAATGCCGCTACGTCGTCACGGTCGAGGAGCACACCGTCGTCGGCGGGCTCGGCTCCGCGATCGCCGAGGCGTGCCTCGAGGGCGGCGTCGCGCTGCGCGGTTTCCGCCGCATCGGGCTCGCCGATCGCTATCCGACCGTGGTCGGCGACCAGCTCTATCTGCGCGCGCACTACGGGATCGACGCCGATGCCGTGGAGACGGCCGTGCGCGGCCTGCTCGGGGTGTGACGATGAAGCGCGTGTTCGACGTTTTGCTGTCGGTGGTGGTGCTCGTGGCGACATCACCCGTGCTCGCGGCGGCGATGCTGGCGGTGTGGGCAGCGGACGGCGGACCGCCGCTCCATCGGGCGGTGCGCGTCGGGCGCGACAATCGCAATTTCGGCATGTTCAAGCTGCGCACGATGACCGTCGGCGCCGATCGGCTCGGCGCCGCCTCGACCAGCAGGTCGGACGCGCGGATCACTGCGGTCGGGCGGTGGCTGCGCCGCACCAAGCTCGACGAGCTGCCGCAATTCTGGAACGTGCTGACCGGTGACATGAGCGTCGTCGGCCCGCGCCCCAACAGCCGGCGCGGCGGCGTCGATCGCTATACCGCGGCGGAGATGCGATTGCTGACGGTGCGGCCGGGGATCACCGATCTCGCGTCCATCGTATTCGCCGACGAGGCCGAGATTCTCGACGGCGCCGCCGATCCCGATGCGCTCTATGACGCGGTGATCCGGCCATGGAAGAGCCGGCTGGGGCTGCTCTATATCGATCGCGCCGGACTCGCCGACGATTGCCGGATCGTCGCGTTGACCGCGCTGGCGCTGGTTGCCCGGCCGGCGGTGCTGCGCGGTGTCGCGGCGATCCTCGCCCGCTGGGACGCCCCCGACGCGGTGCGCCGCGCGAGTCTACGGTGCGATCCGCTGGTGCCGGTGCCCGCGCCGGGGGCAGTGGCATGAGCTTTCTGTTCTACGCGATCGATCCGGCCGGCGCCGCGCCGCTCGATGCCGCGCTTCCGGCCGATGTCGGCCTCCGCTGGTGGCGGCCGGCACTCGACGGGCTGCCGCCACGCGGGCCGAATCGCGGCCGCAACCTGTGCTGGTGGGGCCTCCACCGGCTCGGGCTGCTCGCCGACCGTCGCTTCGCCGAACTGTCGCTGTGGTGCGGAGGGCGCGCGCTTCATCGGCTGGTGCTGACGCCGCGCTGGCACCGTTTCCCGTTCATGGCGGATGGCGACCTGCAGATCGGCGACGTGTGGACCGCCCCCGACGCGCGGGGCCGCGGCTTCGCCTGGGCGGCGATCGGCGAGGCGCTCCGCGCGGGCGCCGGCGCGCGGCGATTGTGGTATGTGGTCGACGCAGCCAACGTCGCGTCGGTCCATTTGATCGAGCGTGCCGGGTTCGCGCGTGTCGGTATCGGCCGGCGCACGCGCCCGCTCGGCATCGCGCTTGCCGGGCGTTTCGTGCCGGACGAGGGTTAGCTTGCCTTTTCCATCCGGCGAACGGCGCGTTCGTCGAGGAAATGCATCTGGCGGATCATCTCGGGCCAGGCCGGCGCGACATAACCCGTCGCGGCGCGGAAACGGTCGCCGTCGAGCGAGCGATCGATGGTCGGCTCGGCAACGCGCTCGATGGCGACCGGGTGGCGGTATTCGGAGCGGATCATCCGCACGAGGTCGTGCTTGGCGATCGGCGCGGCAGCGACATGATAAAGGCCGTGCAATTCGGGATGCGGAATGGCGTATTCGGCGATGGCGCGGGTCAGCTCGGCCGAGGTCAGTCCTGAGAACACCGTCCCGGCATAGCCGCGCACGCTGCCTCGCTGCGACAGGAACCATTCGAGCAGGCCGTGCCGCGTTGCGAGCTCGGGCCCGATGATCGAGGTTCGCAGCGTCAGCGCGTGGGGCTGGTCGACTTCGCCGAGATATTTGCTCAGGCCGTAGAGATCGGTGGCATCGGGCGGGTCGTCTTCGCGATAGCCGCCGGTGCGGCCGCTGAACACGCAATCGGTGCTGACATGGATCAGCCGCGCGCCCGACAAGGCGCAGAGCAGCGCCAGGCGGTGCGGCAGCTCGGCGTTGATCGGGATCGTCGTTAGCGGATCGAGCGCGGCGTCGATCTGCTTGATGATGCCGATCGCGTTGATCACCACGTCGGGGCGGACCTGCGCGATCGCGTCGGCCAGCCGGTCCGGGCTGGCGGCGTCGATCCCGGCCAGGATGCGGTCGGCGGAAATGCCGGGAAACCAGCGAAGTGCCGATTCGCTCCGCGCGAGGCCGAACACCTCGGCATCGCCGCGCGCGCTCAGCAGGCGGAAGGCGGTGCTGCCCAGCATCCCGGTGATGCCGAGGACCAGGATTCTCATGGTGCTGCGCTCGCGACCGCGACCGCCGCGACCGCTCCCGCTTGCCCGCCGGGATTGTCGCTGCCCCTCAGCGCCATCGCCAGCCACTGCGCGGCGCATACGTCGGGCACGGCGAAGCTCGCCGACACGATGCCGTCCTTTACCACCGACATGTCGAGCAGCGCGATCTGCTGGCCGCGGCCGTCGGCGCAGGTGATCGTCCAATAGGGCGGCGCGTCGGCGTCGGTCGAAGTCGCGCCGGTGCGGATCGACAGGCGATAGCGGCCGGGCGGCAGCATCAGGAGCTGGCTGGCGACGACACCATCGCCTCCCGACAGCGCTTGGAAGGCCAGCATCGGCCGCCCGCCGATCAGGCTGCGCTCGGCGCCGATCTCGCCCTTCTGGACGAATTGCCACCCGAACGGGAAGACCGCGCCAGCATCGGCGAAATCGCCGTCGCGAATGAGCGCCCCGGGCCGGCGATCATGGTGATAGAGGCGGTAGATGCGGCGCGCGGCGGCGAAATCGCCGTCGGCGACAAGACGGCCGATCAGGCTGTCGTCGATGCCGTTCCGTTTGATCCAGGCGCTATCGCGCATCAGCGGCACCACGCGGGCGAGGCCGGGGGCGGCGTCGGCGTCGATGGCGAAATGGAAGAACAGCGCGCGCCAGTCGCTGGGACGGTCGAACAGGCGGGCGAGCGGGACCGACAGCGTCGGGTCGGCGGTGGCATAGGCGAGGATCGGGAACAACGTCGCCGGAGCGTCGGTCGAGGTGCGCAGCGCGATATCGAAATTGCCGAGCGCGCCGGCGACGTCGCCGCGCTGCACCGCATCCTGGATCAGCCACAATCGGGTCGGCAGGCTGCGGCGGCTGATCGCGTCCGACAGGCGGAACAGCGCCGCTTCCCTCCGGATGTCGCCGTCGGCGCCGGCTTCGAGCGCGCGGAACTCGATCGCCGGCGGCTCGGCGACGCCGCGCGCCAGCGCCGAGCTGACCAGCCGCCGTACGCGGGGATCACGGGTGCCCGAATTGGCCCCTGCGCGCTTCGCGGCGGCGGCGACGGCGATCTCGGCATTGTCGGGAGCAAACTCTGCGGCGAGCAGCGGATCGCGTGTCTCGAACCGCGTTGCGAGGCCGTCGAGCGTGACCTTCGCGGCCAGCACGAGCGCGAGCGCGAGGATCGCGCCGCGCGCCGCGATCCGCCCGGCCCGGCTCATCTCTCCTCGTCGCGATACCCGTAGCCATAGCCGTAATCATAGCCATAGCCGAGCGTCGAGCGCCGGGCATCGAACTTGGTCAGCACTGCGCCGATCACATTGGCGTGGGCGGTCCTCAGCCGGTCGAGCGCAATGCGGACGGTGCCGGCCTGAATCGAGCGCGCCTCGACCGCATAGACGACGCTCTCCACCGCCGCGGCGACCAGCGGCGCATCGGCCAGCCCGATCACCGGGGGCGAATCGACGATGACGTGATCGAACCGCTCGAACAGCCGCTCGATCAGCAATTCGAGCCGCGCCCCAGTCAACAATTCCGCGGCGTTGGGGGGCTGCGGGCCGGCAGGCAGGACGGACAGCCCGTCATGCGCGGTCTGCTGCAGCGCGCCGAGTGCATCGTCGGAGCCCGACAGGAAATTGCTGACCCCGCGGTCGTTGGCGATGCCGAACGCCTCGTGGATCGAGGGCGAGCGCATGTCGGCGTCGATCAGCGCCACCCGGCGATGGGCGCGCGCAAGCAACTGCGCCAGCGCCAGCGCGGTGGTCGACTTGCCCTCGCGCGGCCGCGTGCTGGTCACGGCCAGCGAGCGCGGCATGCCGTGGGCGGTAGACAATTGCAGATTGGCCTGCACCGCGAGATAGGCCTCCACCAGCGACGAATGCGGCTTGCCCAATGCGGCCAGCGGGTCGTCGGCGATCCGCGGGATCGTGCCGATCAGCGGGAGGCCGAGCTTTTCCTCGACCTCGGCGGGATCGTTGATCCCTTCGTCGATTTGCTCGAGCACGGCGGCGAGCGCGATCGCCAGCAGCCCCCCCGCCAGTGTCGCAAGGATCAGGTTGACCATGAGCCGCGGGGAGGATGGACGGTCGGGCAGCTTGGCCGGATCGGCGATCTGGATATTGTTGTCCTCGACCCCGCCCGCGACGCCGATCTCCTTGTAGCGCTGCAGCAGTGCGTTGTAGAGCTGGCGATTGGTATCGGCGTCGCGGCGGTAGATGTTATACTGGATGCTGCGGCGCTGCAGGTCGGTGAAGCCGGCCTTGAGCGTGTCGACCTTGGCGAGCAGATCCTGTTCGCGCTGCACCGCCGAATAATAGGATTGTTCGAGCGACGTGCGCACCCGCCCTTCCTCGCGCGCGATTGCGCCGTCGAGCGCGCGGACCTGCGCGGCGGCCGCCTTGACCTGCGGGTAATCCGGCTCGAACTGCGACATCAGCTTGGCATAGTCGGACGCGGCTTCGGCGCGCTTCTCACGCATCGCCCCGATCGCCTGATTGTCGAGCGCTTCGCTGCTGGCGTCGGCATGGTGCGCCTGGGAGAGAAGACTTTCAGCCTCGATGCGCTGCGCGGTGGCGGTGGCCAGCGCCCTGTTGAGCAGCGCGAGGTTCTCGGTGACCAGCGAACGGGTGCCGCTACCGCCGTCGCTGTCGTCCTGATTATCGCTGCCGCCCGGAAGATCGATGATGCCCTGGGCCTCAGCATAGGCGACAGCCTGTCGCTCGGAGCGTTCAAGCCGGTCGCGCAGTTGCGCCAGCCGGTCTTCGAGGAAATGCCGCGCATAGCTCGAAGCGTCGAAGCGGCGTTCGAGATTGCTGGCGATGAAGTCCTTGGCCCAGGTCTGGGCGATGTGCTGCGACAGCGCCGGATCGGGGGTCACCGCGGTGACATCGACGAGGCTCGATCCTCGCACCGGCGCGACGCCGACATGATCGAGCAGGATGCGGCCGGCGACCTCGACGCGATGCGCACGAGTGGCGGGATCGGTCGGGCCGGTGCCGGCCGCGAGCACGTCCTTGCGCCCGAACATGCCGAAGAAATCGGGGTCGTCGACCAGTTTGAGGTCGCGCGCGACCCGCTCGGCAAGTACCTTGGTCTGGAGGAGGCCGTATTGCGTCTGGTAGAATTCCTGGTTGGCGAAACCAGCGTCGCGCTCGACGCTCTCGATATTAGTGACGTGCGGCGCCTCGCGCGCGATTTCGAGGCGGACCGACGCGCTATACTGCCGGGTCATCAGCAGCGTCAGCGCAAGCCCGGCGAATGCGCCGACCGCCGCGCCGCCGAGCAGCACCCAGCGCCAGCGCATCGCGAGTCGCAACAGGCGGCGCACCGGCGGCATGCGCACGCGCGGACCGGCAGGCTGTGTTGGGCCGCTCGTCGAGGAGATGTCGGGACCGAACGCCAGCATGTGAGGAGCGATCTTGTCCATGCCGGTCGGCCCCTAGTTGAACTTTTCCAGCGCCAGGATCAGCGGCGTCGTCAGCAGCGGTCCGATCTGGAGCAATTGCGCGAACAGGCGGCGAGCCTTGGAATCGCCGACAATGACGACATCGTTGGGATAGATTTGCGGGTCGGCATAGAGACCCCGCCGGATAGCGCCGAGATTGTAGAGAGCAGCGAGCGGCTTGCCCCCGACGGTGCGGAACACCACCACGTCTTCGAGCTTGGCGTATTCACCCACTCCCTTGGCGGCGGCGACCGCGCGCATCAGCGTCATCGTGCCGATGACCGGATAGCTGCCCGGCTGCGTCACCTGGCCGTCGATCGTGAAGACGTGGCTGGTCGTCTCCTTGAGGTTCACCGTTACCTGCGGGTCGCGGACGTATCTGCCGCGCAGCTTGCCCGCGATCGTGTCGGCGAGTTCGCCGGGCGTCATGCCGGCGGCGTCGATCTCGCCGACCAGCGGCATCGACAGGCGGCCCGCGGCGTCGGTCTGGAGAACGTCGCTCAGATCGGGCACGCCGAACACTGCGATCTTCAGCTTGTCGAACGGGCCGATCCGGTACGGCGCGGTTGCCGCGACGAGATCGGCGCCGCTCGGCGGCGGCAGTTCCGTCATCTCGGTGACCGCGAGCGGCTCGCCGCTGCGGCCAAGCGGCGGCGTGTCGGCGCACCCGGAAAGCGCGGCGATCAGGCCGCCGGCGATCAGTGCGCAGCGGGCGCGGGACGGGCTCATATGCGGAACCTGAGCGAGGCCTGGAAGACGGTCTGCGGCTGGAACGGATCGGTGCCGAGCACGCTGCGCATTCCACGCCGGCTGCGCACGTTGAGCGCCTCCAGGAAGCCGGTCAGGTTGGGCGAAAAGCTATGGCGGACCGCGGCGGTCAGCGCCCAGCCGTCTTCGTCGTTGAGTGCGGCCGACATCTCGCTGCCGTGCTCACGTGTGCCGAACGCCTCGGCCCGTCCCGTGACTTGCGTCCTGTCATCGAGCCGCTGAGCGATCAGGACATAGGCCGAGCGGAAATAGGTATGCACCCAAGGCTGACCGTTCGCTTCCTTGAAGCCCATGATCGTCGAGCCCGACATGCCTTGCGCGAGCAGCTTGGTGTTGGGGCCGAGATCGGCGCTCAGCCCCACATTCCAGAAGCGCGTCCGCCAGCCCCATTGCAGCGTTTTGGGAAAGAACGCCTTCGGTTCGCCGCGATTGTCGTAGTAGAAGACGTTGAGATCGAACGGCGCAGGCGGCCGCCAGTCGAGCCTGAGATAATAGCCTGGCTTCTTGTCGAGATCGATCGTCGAGCGCGTCCTGTCGGCCTGGATATTGGCGATGAACGGGTTGAGCGGTGGCAGCGGGAAATGCCCGAACGCGGTCGCCTTTTCATCGTGCAGGCCCCAGCCCCGGAAGGACAGGAGCGTGCCCGAGGTGTCGTTGAAGCCGAACACCCCGCCGGTTGCGAGCAGTTGATGCTGGCCCAAGGTGACGTGCAGCGTGCCCTCGACACCGGCCACTTTGGTTTCCTCGCCGACCCACGAATTGATGGCCGAGGGCGTGATCGTGTTGACGACGCTCCATGCTCCCCCGGTCGAATGCTCGAGCGAGATTTCCGGCCACATCAGACCGGCGCGCGCAGAGACGAACACGTTGGCGGTGCTTTGCGGCAGATAATTCACGAACGCCTCGATCAGGTCGAAATCGGGATCGTGGTCGTGCTGATAGGCGGCCGACACGTTGGCGCTGAGCGATCCGGTGAAGCGCGGTTCCCACACGAGGTCGGCCTCGACCGGAACGAACCGGGCGCGATAGTCGCCGTCCTTCGTTCCCTGGAACCGCGTCTTGCCGAAGCCGTGGTGGACGAACGATCGCTCGCCGTTGGCGACGACCAGCCGGGCGTCGAGCATCAGCGATAGCGTGTTCTTCGACAGGATGTCGGTTTCGGAAGTGGATTGGTTCTCCGCGGCATCGCCGGCCTGCTGCGGCATCGCATCGGGCCCGGTCGCCGCATCGGCCGGCTGGTCCTGGCCGGGCGTCGCCGGGGCGACGCCGTTTTGCGTGTCCGTCTGTGCCGCGGATGATTGAGATGGATCGCTCGCATCCTGGCCGTGGGCGGGGGTGGCTGCGAGCCAGCAGCAGGTCGCCGCGGCGAATGCGACGCCACCTTTCCAGCGACCCGACCGACTCCACGGTCGAAGAACCGGCGACTGCGTCATCTCAAGAACCTCCCTCGGTCGCGGTCATGTCGTAGGTCCAGCGCGTGACCGGCCCGATGCGCATGGGTGCGCCGCCGGGGGCGATCCGGTTCAATACCGGCGCAAGATCGAGCGATGCGACGCGGGGGATTCCCCCGGCGACGACCAGCAGCACGTCGCGGGCGGAGGCCACGAGCAACGGCCGGGCGAGCACTACGAGGTCGGCGCGCGCGCCCGGCTCGAGCGACGGCGAGGCGAAACCGAGGCGCCGCGCCGCCACCGTGCCGACCGCGGCCTCGAGCCGCTGGTCGTCGATCAGGCCGAGCGCTTGGGCGTGGCGCAGCTCGTCGAGCAGGTCGCCCGCGCCGGTCAATCGCGAATCGCTGCCGAGCAGGACGTCGAGCCCGGAGGCGAGCAGCGCGGCGGGCGCGGTGCGGCCGAACAGGAACAGGTTCGACGTCGGGCACCAGACCAGCGCCGCGCCGCTCGCGCGAAAGCGGGCGATTCCCGCCTGGTCCATGCCGACGCCGTGGACCGCGATCAGATCGGGTCCGAGCAGCCCGCGTCCTGCCGCGCTCCCCACCTCCGCGGCGGCGGCTGGATCGATGCCTTCGGCAAGGTGAAGGCAGAATGGCAGGCCCCGCGGCGGTGGCGCGACTGCGGGAGTCATGCCGAGCGAATCCGCGCTCTGCACGCGGACCACGCGGAGCGGGAAGCCGGCCTCGAAATCGGCCTCCCATGCGTCGTGATGGACGACGCTGGTGACACCCGCGAACAGGTTCTTCCAAGCGCCCGCGAACAGCGCCTCGCGCCGCGGCACTGCCCGCCGTTCGGCGATGTGCGCGGCGTAGCGCGCCTGGATGTCGTGCGCCCAGGCATAGGCGCTTCGATAGGGCGGCACGCCGAGCCGCCCGTAATGGTTGCGATGAAGGTGGTCATGGGCATTGATCAGGCCGGGGCGCACCTCGGCATCGGGAAAAGACAGGGTGGTGTCGAAGCGCCCCTCGGGCGCGACGACGCGGCCGCCGTCCAGTCCGACGGTACGGTTGCGCGCGGCGATCAGCAGCCGCATCGCTCAGCTCTCGTGGCGAAAGGCGAGGGCGAGCACCACCGGCAGTCCGCGATGAGCCGCAAACAGGTCATCCCGGCCGGCGCGCCGATAGAATGGATGCACCGTTTCATCGATTGCTGCCGCGCGCTCTTCGGTCAGCACCAGGCCGGTGGCGCGCGCGGCGGCGATCTGCGTTTCCGCTGCGTGGACATGGTGTTCGATCTCATGGACCGTATCGCCTTCGCGGAAGGTGCGGCGATGGCCGGCGAGGTAGGCGGCGGGGTGGAAATCGGTAACGATTACGCGAGCGTCCGGCGCGGCGACTCGCGCCAGTTCGCGATAGGCGGGCGCGCAATCGGCGAGGTGACCGATCACCAGCCGGCACCATATCACGTCGAACGCAGCGTCGCCAAGCGGCAGCGCGCGTACATCGCCGACCATCGTGACGACGCCGGGCAGCGGCGGACCACTGCCGATTCCGGCGTCGAGCATCGCGGCGCTGGCATCGACGCCGACCGCCGTCGCTGCGCCGCAGCCAACAAGGCGGCGGCCGGTGCCGCACCCTGCATCGAGCAGGCGCAGGCCCGCGAGCGGCGGTGTCAGCGCGGCGACGAGCCTGCATTCGAGGTCCGAAATCGCCGTTTCGTCGGCGTAGGTCGGCGCCCAGCGGCGGTAGCCTTCGGCCGGATCGAGCGGACGGGGGGCAGAGGCCTGTCGGATCATGACATCGTTCAGTGCCGCGCGCCCGCCCGCGCGGTTCAAGCCCGCCGCTCGATTGAACCGCGCCCGCGCGCGAGGGGTCCAATGGCAGGGCTTGTCCCCACAGCCGAAGGAGAACCTGAGATGCGTTTGAGTCGACTTGCGGCGGTCGCCGCCGTCGCCGCGTTCGTCGCGGCGCCGGTATTCGCGGCCGCCAATCCGGCGGCGAGCCTCTCGCTCGCCAACGGCAAGCCTGCCGCCGCCCAGACGAGCGACGATGACAGCTCGTCTGCGCCGCGCAACAGCCATACCGGCACGATCGTGATCGCCGGTCTGGCTGGCGCCGCGGTGATCGGCGGCGCGGTGGCGCTTGGCTCCGGCCATCACCACGGCAGCATGCCGGCCAGCAACTGACGTGTGGCCGCGAGGGGACGCATTATTTTGACCCTGCCTCTCGCGACGACGCTCGACCGGCTGGCCGGTCGCGCGGGGCGGGCGTTTCCGAAAGGAGACGTCCGCCTCGCCATCGTCGTGCTGCTCGGCGCGGCGATCGCCGGTGCCGGCGGCACCTCGCGCTATGATTCGCCGACCCAGTCGGTGGTCCGGCTCGCCGCGATCGCCGCGCTGGCGGCAAGTCTGTGGCCGCTCGACCTCGCGCCGCTGGCCCGGCACGCGCGGTTGCTCGTCGGGATCGCGCTTGCTTGGCTGCTGATCTCGCTCCAGCTCGTGCCGATGCCGCCGGCATGGTGGGCGGCGCTGCCCGGACACGACCTCTATGCCGGTATCGCCGAGACCGCGGGGGCGGTGGGATGGCGGCCGCTGAGCCTTGTCCCCGACCTTACCGTCAATGCGCTGTTCGCGCTGCTTCCGGGGACGGCAGTGGTGATCGCCGCGCTGTTCCTTGATATGCGCGGCCGGATGCGGCTCGCGCTGGCGCTCGCCGCACTGGCGACGGCGAGCGCAGTCCTGGGGCTGATGCAGCTCGCCGCCGGCGGGCTGGCGCTGCACCTCTACAGCGCGAGCGATCCCGACGCGCCGGTAGGGCTGTTCGCCAATCCCAACCACCATGCCGCGTTCCTGGCTGCGCTGCTGCCCGCCGTCGGCGCGAGCGCCGGCCTCAGGCTGCGCGGTGGCGCGCGGCCGCGGCTGGTGCTGGGCGTGGCGCTCGGCGCGGCGCTGCTGATGCTGCTCGCGCTGATGCTTACCGGATCGCGGATGGGAGTGCTTCTCGCGGCGATCGGAGCTGGCGGAGGGATTGCGGCGTTCCGCGCTTCCGGCGCTCGCCTGCCGGGCCGCGGGCGCAGGCGGCGGCTGGCAATGCTCGCGATTACTCTCGGGCTGGCGGTCGCGGTCGGCGGCGCGGCGATCGCGGGCGGCGCGATCGGCCGGTTCGCGGCCACCGACTGGCTGAGCGAAATCCGCCTGCTGACCTTGACGCCGCTCGCGCGGACGGCGGCGGCGTATATGCCGGTGGGCGCCGGGTTCGGTACGTTCGATCCGGTCTATCGGCGGTTCGAGCCCGATGCCTTGCTGTCGACCATCTATCTCAACCAGGCGCATGACGAGCCGATGCAGCTCGCGATCGAGGGCGGCGTGCCGGCGCTGGCGCTGCTCGCGCTGTTCCTGCTGTGGTGGGCGCGCACGGCGTGGCGGATCGTGCGCTGGCGGGCGCAGGCGTCACGGCGTCGCGCGCTGGCGGTCGCGGCGCTGACCGCGACGTCGGTGCTGATGGTTTCGAGTCTGGTCGACTATCCGCTGCGAACGCCGCTCGCCGCGATGGTGTTCGCGCTTGCCTGTGTCGAGATGGCGCGCGGCGCCGCGGCGGCGGACGATCGGCAGCCGCCGCAGATGATCATTTCGCAGCAACCTTGAGCACGCCGCGCATCGTCGCGTGATAGATGCAGTAGAAGGGAAAACTGCCCGGCTTGCTTGCGGTCATCGTGCCCTTCTGCCCCGGCGCGAGCCTGAGGTCGAAGCTCTTGTCGCGGGCAGTGACGGTGTGCGGCACCGAATCTTGATTGACCCAGGTGATCGTGTCGCCGACCTTGATATCCGACGGTAACCGGCCGTAGCTCATGTTGGCCATGGCGACGACGTGATTGGCGGCGCTCGCGGCGGTTGGGGCGGAGAGGAGCGCCATCGCAACGGCGCCGGCGAGCAAAAGGGAACGGTGCGTCGTCGTCGAGCCGGGAAGCATGATCGGGTCTCCTTGCTGGTGCGATCCGATCCTTTGTCCGTGCGCAGGCGTGAAAGGTTTAATCCGAGCTGTTCGCGCCCGGCGATCAGAACACCCAAGTGACTCCGATCGTCAGTGCCGTGCCCTGGCGGGCCGTCGGCCGATAATAGGCCGCCTCGCCGCGTGGACCGCCGCCGGAGAGGTCGGCATGAATCAAAAAGGCGCCGAGCTGCCGCGCGATGCCGGCCCGCCAGTCGTAGCGTAGCTGGCGCGAGGCCCGATAACCCGGCGCCGACGCAGGATAGTCGAGATAGCCAAGCAGCCCGACATGGCCGGTGAGCTGCCAGTTCTCGGCAGGCGCCAGCGCGCCGTCGATCTCGCCATAAAGGGTCGAGGCGCCGTGGCGGTAATAATCGGGCGAATAGTGCAGGTGCGACGACAGCCCGCGTCCGGCGATGCCGACGTAGAAATCGGTATAATGCGCGCCGGCGTTGCGGCCGACGGCGTAATGCGAAAACTGGGTGCGGACCGCGCCACCGTCGATCGACAGCTGCGGACCGATGCGCCGCGCATAGCCGACGTTGGCAATATAGCCGAGCGCCTCGGGCGTTGCGCCGTGGTCGAGCTCGCCGAGCCCCGACAGGTTGACGTAGATGCCCGACGGATGATCGTAATAGAGGTTGAGCGTGGCGACCGGATGGCCGCCGCTGACCGAATAGCCGCGTAGCCGGTACGTGTTCTGGACGCCCAGGCTGCCGGTGACCTGTGCCGCCGCTGGCGTTGCAGGCGCCGCAATCAGGACAGCTGCCGCAAGCCAGATTGAGAGAAATTCAACGGGCCGCCGAAGCGACCTCGCCGGGCGGGCAGGCGCAGTGGCAAGGATCGGCGCGCCCGAGCAGCGTCGCGCAGGCGTCGATCGCGCCGCCTGTCGATCGCGCGGCGATGAGGGTCGCGCGCGCCTCAGCTCCATGGTTCTGCCGGACCAGCGCGAGCAACCCCGAGACATGGGCAGCTGCATAGGAACTGCCGTTGACCAGAAACCATTTTCCTCCCGGCTGCGTGGTTGGCACGTCTCGAGCGGGGGCACCGTACACGCCCGCCGGAAGCGACGCCATATCTTCGTCGGCGACCGCGATGACGCGCGGCATCGACGCCGGAAAGCCGCCGCCGGCGAGCGTCGGATCGAATGCGGCAACGACCGCGATGCGGCGCTGCAGCGCGACGTTGACCAGCCGTTCGAGCAGCCGGTCGTCGGGCCCGGAGAGGCTCATGTTGATGATGTCGGCATGATGATCGATCGCGAACAGCATCGCGCGCGCGAGGCTCAGCGTGTCGCATAGCGTCGGCGCAGCGGCACCGGCGCCCGTCTGCCAGCAGGCGCGCAACGCCATCAGGCGGGCGTCGGGCGCGACCCCGGCGATGCCGATGCCGTTTCCTGCTTTGGCGGCGATCACGCCGGCGATGCCGGTGCCGTGCCGCTCGGGGCCGTTCGGATGGCCGGTGACGAAATCCTGACTGGCGACGAACTGGCCCTTGAGGTCGGGGTGAGTCGTATCAACCCTGCTGTCGATCACCGCCACCGTCACCCCCCGTCCGGTGGCGATCCGATGGAGGTTGGCGAGGTGCCACAGCCGAGCGTCCGGCTGGGCCGCGAATAAAGGGTCGTCGGCTGCCGGCCCGCCTCCTTGTGCATGATAGACCTGCATCGGTTGCGACCAGGACACCGCCGGATCGCGCGATACTTCCGCGATCGCCGTTTCGATGCTGACCCCGTCGGGCACGCGCATCACGTAGCAATCGAGCCCGAGCACCGGCATCGGCCAGCCGTTGCCGACCAGGGTCAGCCGGTTGTGGCGCGCGATTCGCGCGGCGGCGCGGCGGCGGATACTGGCGGTCACGCCGCCGCCATAGCCGCCGCCATAGGCCGCGTTTGGCCGGTAATGGTCCGGCGTCAGCCGCAGCATCACCAGGATCTCGCGATCGGCGCTGGTGCTCGGCGGGCGAGCGGGCTGGGCGACGGCATCGGACGCCGGCTGGGCGAGCAGGACGAGCACACCCAGCGCCGCCAGCGCGAACCGGCGAACCCAGGGCGGAACGGCGGTCACGGCAGCCCCGGCGCGTCGATCGGTTCGGCGAGGACGATATTGTGGTCGGTGCGCAGCGCCGCGAGCGCATCCGCGCGGCGCGCCGCATCGACGTGGAGAACATAAGCATCGCTCGCGGTCGGGCCGCCGACCAGACGGGCGCCGTTGCGGGTGAAGACGGCGCGCATCGCCCGCTCGGTCGTATCGGGCCGGAAGATCACGATGACATTGCCCGCCGCCGGCGCCGGCGCGGAGCCGAGCGTGTGATAGACGTGCGTCGGCTCCGTCCGCGTGAGCTGAACGCCGCCGACGACGAGCGTCAGCGCCGCAGCCTGGGCGGCGATCGCCCAGCCGATCGGAATCGACCGCCGCAACAGCGGCTTGCGTCGCATCGGGACGACGTTCTCCGGCAGCTGTGGAGTGGCGGGAGCATGTCCGCCGCCCTCGATGCGGTCGCGCATCGCCGTCCAGCCCTGATCGACGTCGATCGACGCAACCGCCACCTCGCGGCCGAGCGCCAGCTCAGTCGTCAGATCGGCGCGACACTCGTCGCATTCGGCGAGGTGGGCCTCGACGGCAGCCGCCTCGTCCTCGGCGAGCGTGCCGTTGACGTACCAGGGCAGCAGGCTTTGAACCTGCTGGTGACGGTCGCCGGCAAGAGGGATGACATTACCCATGCGTTGGTCCTAAACCCAGTCCGGCAGTTCGCCGGCCATGCGCCGCTTCAGATGGCGGCGCGCGTGGAACATGCGGGTCTTCACGGTATCGACCGGGCAATCCATGATGCCTGCGATCTCGCGATAGCCCATTTCGTGAAAATAGGTGAGGTTGATCACCGCACGATGCTCCGGCGACAGCGCTTCCATCGCCTTGAGTAGCAGCGCGCGGCGCCGATCGTTGCCGAAATCCTCCTCGGGGGTAGGGTCGAGGCTGACGCGCTCGGCGACCGCGTCGTCGTCGACCGGTTCGTCCTGCTTGCGCAGCGCCTTCATCGCCTTGCGATAGGCGATCGCGAAGATCCAGGTCGACAGCTTGCTCGCGCCGTTGAAGCTGGCAGCCTTCTCCCACACCACCATCAGCGTGTCGTTGAGCACTTCCTCGACCAGCTGCGGCCGGTTGACCAGTCTGAGCAGGAAACGGCTGAGCCGGACGTGATAGCCGCGGTAGAGCGTTTCGAACGCCGCCATATCCTTCGCGCGGATGCGGGCGATCAGGCGCATGTCCTCGTCGTCGCGCTGCTGACCCGACGTGGTGCGCTGTTCGGTCACCATCGCTCGTCCGTTCACCTTTGTGCCGTCCCATTGTCTACAGCATTAGAGACGGCGCCTGCAAAAAAGGTTTTATGCCCCTACAGGCCGCCGAAGGTGCCGCCGGAATGTGATGCGCGCACGACTGAACCATCGGCGAAGCGCGGCGGACACATCGAGGCAGCAACGCCCGCCGCCGACCGGAATGATCGGAAACAAGCCCATGGCACGTACCTTGCTGTTGCTGGCGCTGCTGGCATCCGCCGGCGCCCGGCAGGGACAGTCGATCTTCGGCCGCTGGCGAACTGGAGACGGCAAGGCGATCGTGTCGATCGAGCGATGCGGCCCCCGCGCGTGCGGCACGGTCGCCACGGTGCTCGACCCGGCCGCGCCGAAACTCGACACGCATAATCCGGATCGGGCGCTGCGCCAGCGGCGGCTCGTCGGCCTTCGGATCCTTTCCGATTTCATGCCCGAGGGCGACGACTGGCGCCACGGCCGCGCCTATGATCCCTCGTCGGGTCGCAGCTACGCCGCGCGCCTGTCACTGGGTGACGACGGCCGGTTGGCGGTTACCGGCTGCGTGCTGTTCCTGTGCAGAACGCAATACTGGACGCGCGTCACGGCAGCGGACGCATCGTAAGCTCAAACCCGCGGTTTCTTGCGAAGCGATGCCGGACAATCGTCATCGATGTGCCGCCAAACTCGCCATTTTGGGTGTTGCCGCGCGGTGAGGAGAGTCGACGCCCTTTCGCCGGCATCTCGCATGACGGAAGCGCGTTATGGCCGTGTCGGCGGGCGCCTCTACGAGCGCGACCCGGGGCATCAGGAGGACAATCGATGAAACTCTATCGTAAGGGCAGCCGGCCCGCGCAGCAGGGACCCGCGGAATGGTTCACCGGATCGGTGCGAATCGAGCCGCTCAACACCGCGCCTGCACCCGCTCGCCACGGCGCCGCCCGCGTCATTTTCCAGCCCGGCGCGCGCAGCGCCTGGCACACCCATCCGCTCGGGCAGACGCTGATCGTCACCGACGGTGTGGGCCGGACGCAATGCGAAGGCGAGCCGGTGGTCGAAATCCGCGCCGGCGACGTCATCTGGTGCCCGCCCGGTCATCGTCACTGGCACGGCGCTACTCCGACCACCGCGATGACCCACATCGCCGTCCAGGAAGCCCTCGACGGCAAGATGGTCGAGTGGATGGAGCATGTCGCCGACGAGGACTATCGCGCCGGTGCTTCGACGGAATAGTCCATCCGTTGAGGTCCAGGCTGAAGTGCCTTCCGAACAACGGGAAAGGTCCGTTTGCCGCGCGCAAGGAACTCGGAGACGCCCTTGAGCGCTAAAGACGCACGATAGAATTGTCGCCCCTGCCATCGACGTCAGTCGAGTGGACCGAGTAGCCAGGGTTGGCAGGTTTGCGAGCGGCGGCGGGACGACATTCATGAATGGGGCTCATGATCTTATGAAATTTACGGCAGGTAATCGAACAGAGCCTCTCATCTTATAGTCGCCGCCCCTGTGGGCTTGGCGTGTTACCACCTGCCCGCCGTCCGGATCCGGCCCCCGACCGACAGGAGAGCGATGCAGATGACCAGCAACGAACTCACTCGACGAGACATGTTGACGGCCGCAGCCGTGGGAACGGGCGCTCTTGTCGGCGGTTCGTTTCCGACTGAGGCGGCCTCGGCAGCAGAGCCGGCACAAACGGGACGGGGATTTATGGATATCTCGCTTCGGGTGAACGGCACCGAGCACCGCCTTTCGCTCGATCCGCGCACGACGTTGCTCGATGCACTTCGCGAGCATTTGCACCTGACCGGCACAAAGAAGGGCTGCGATCACGGCCAGTGCGGCGCCTGCACTGTGAATGTGGACGGGCGGCGCGTGAACTCATGCCTGACATTGGCGGCAGTGGCCCAGGGCGCCGACATCATCACGATCGAGGGGCTAGGCGATCCCGATCACCTGCACCCGATGCAACAGGCGTTCCTGGAGCATGACGGCTATCAGTGCGGCTATTGCACCTCCGGCCAGATCATGTCCGCCGTCGCGATGCTGAAGGAGCCCTGGGGTGGAAGCGATGCCGAGATTAAAGAAGCGATGAGCGGCAACATCTGCCGCTGCGGCGCCTACAAGAACATCCTGGCTGCAATCCGCCAGGTTCGAACGGCGTGAAGGAGCAACCCCATGGAACCCTTCACCTTCTCGCGCGCCGCTGATCCTGTCCAGGCCATCAAGGCGGGTGCGGCGGCCTCCACCGCTCAGCAGGGCGCCGAAGTGCGCTTCGTCGCCGGCGGCACCACGCTGATCGACCTGATGAAGCTCGATGTCGAAACACCGTCGCGGGTGGTCGATATCAACCATTTGCCGCTGGCGAAGGTCGAGCGGACGCCCGATGGCGGCCTGAAGATCGGCGCGCTGGTGCGCAACTCGGATCTGGCCAACAATGCGGACGTCCAGCGCGACTACGCCGT
This sequence comes from Sphingomonas sp., assembly GCA_035776635.1. Taxonomy (GTDB): domain Bacteria; phylum Pseudomonadota; class Alphaproteobacteria; order Sphingomonadales; family Sphingomonadaceae; genus Sphingomonas. The sequence continues at coordinate 65,771 of DASTWI010000067.1, forward strand.
GCTCTCCCAGGCTTTGCTGTCGGGCGCGTCGGGGCAGTTGCGCAATATGGCGACGACCAGCGGCAACCTGCTGCAACGCACGCGCTGCGTCTATTTCCGCGATACCGATACGGCGTGCAACAAGCGCGAGCCGGGCAGCGGCTGCTCGGCGATCCACGGCTTCAACCGCAACCTGGCGGTGCTGGGGACGAGCGAGCAGTGCATCGCCAGCAACCCTTCCGACATGAACGTGGCGCTGACCGCGCTGGAAGCCATGATCGTCATTCACGGTGTGCGAGGCGAGCGCACGGTGTCGATCGGCGACTTCTTCCTGCTGCCGGGCGATACGCCGAGCCGCGAAACGGTGATGCTGCCGGGCGATCTGATCACCCATGTGCTGGTACCGCCGCCGCACGACGGTGGGCGGTCGCATTATCTGAAGCTGCGGGATCGTGCGTCCTACGAGTTCGCGCTGGCCTCCGCCGCGGTCGTGCTTTCCAGCGATGGCGGCACAATCCGTCATGCGCGCGTGGCGCTCGGCGGTGTCGGCACGCGACCGTGGCGCTCTCCGGAAGCCGAACGGGCGTTGCTCGGAAAGCCCGCGACGCGCGCTACCTTCGCCGCCGCGGCCGAAGCGGCCATGCGCGACGCGAAGCCGCAAAGCCAGAACGGCTTCAAGATCGAGCTTGCGAAGCGTTGCTTGACCAGCGCGCTGAGCACAGTCGCAGCATAGGGGGACGGATATGTCTTCTGACGTCACCGCCGCTCCGCAACCCGCCGTCGGCCGCCCGGTCGTCCGTGTGGACGGGCCGCTGAAGGTCAGCGGCGCCGCGCGCTACACTTCGGACTTTCACTTTCCGGACATGCTGTATGCGGTGCCGGTCGGCGCCACCATCGCCAGCGGCACGATCGACGCAATTGACACCACGGCAGCGGAAGCGATGCCGGGCGTGCGCAAGGTCTACACCCGCCATAATATCGGCAAACTCTATCGCGTGCCCGCGTCGAGCGATGCTCTGATCGATGAGCGCCGCCCGCCGCTCGAAGACGACACGGTCCGCTACTACGGCCAATATGTCGCGCTGGTGGTGGCCGATACCTTCGAGCACGCCACCGCGGCCGCGCGCAAGGTCAAGGTCGGTTATCGCGCGACCAAGCCCGAAATCTCGACGGCGCTTTCGCCTGAGGAAGTTCCCAAGGTCCAAACCGAACGCGGCGATCCCGACGCGGTGTTCGCCTCCGCGCCCGTGAAGGTCGATCACACCTACACCACGCCGTTCGAAACGCACAGTTCGATCGAACTGCACGCCAGCGTCGCGACATTCGACGGCACCCGCTTCACCTTGTACGAAACCACGCAGGCGGTCGCGAATTTCCACGAAGTGCTGGCGCAGATGCTGGGCGTGCCGAAGGAAGACGTCCGGGTCGTTACCGAATACCTGGGCACCGGTTTCGGCGGCAAGCTATGGCCCTGGCCGCAATCCCTGCTGGCCGCGGCAGCCGCGCGCGACCTGCTGAGGCCGGTCAAGCTGGTCGTGACGCGGCAGATGGACTTCGAATCGACCGGGCACCGGCCGCATACGCAGCAACGAATCCGTCTGGGAGCTACAAAGGACGGCAAGCTGGTGTCGCTGCGGCACGACTACACCTACTCGCGCGCACTGCTCAGCGATTACAGGGAGAATTGCGGCGAATCGAGCGGCTTCATGTATTCGACGCCGAACCTGCGCGTCACCGAAGCCTTCGCGACCCGCAACGTCGGCGTCCCCACCTCGATGCGCGGACCGGGCGCGGTTCCGGGCCTGTACGCGCTCGAATCCGCCATGGACGAACTGGCGGTCGCGCTGAAGATGGATCCGATCGAACTGCGCCTGGCCAACGAACCGGCAATCGACGAGAGCAAGAACATCCCCTTCTCCTCGCGCCATCTCAAGGAGTGCCTGACCACAGGCTCCGAACAATTCGGCTGGTCGCGGCGCACGCCCGAAATCGGCTCGATGCGCGACGGCGGCGCGATCCTCGGCTGGGGCATGGCGGCCTGCACCTGGATGGCGGCGCGCTGGTCGGCTCAGGCCAGCGTGATGTTCAATGCCGACGGGACGGTGCGCGTCGCCAGCGGAACGCAGGACATCGGCACCGGCACCTACACGGTGCTGGCGCAAATGGCGTCGCAATTGACCGGCGTGGATATCGACAGGATCAACGTGGTGATCGGCGACAGCAGCTTGCCGCCCGGCCCGTTGTCCGGCGGCTCGATGGCGACCGCTTCGTTAATCCCCGCCGTCGCGCAGGCCGCGCGCGAGGCGATCAAGAACCTGCTCGCCGCCGCCAGCGAAGGCGGCGGCCATTTCGCAACAATCCCCGCCGAACAACTCGATTTCCAAGAGGGACGAGTCCATCGCAAAGACCAGCCGCCCGGCGAGGGCGAGCGCTTCGAAGAGGTCCTGGCGTCGGCGCGGCTGAGCCATGTCGAAGGCCGCGGCAAATCGGAAGGCACGTTCAGGGACAAGAACCCGACCGTTTCGATGCACTCGTTCGGTGCGCATTTCGTCGAGGTGGCCTGGCAGCCGGAGATCGCCCGGCTGCGCATCAACCGCACGCTCAGCGTGATCGACGGTGGACGCATCGTCAATCCGCTCACCGGCCGCAACCAGATTGAAGGCGCGGTGACGATGGGGATCGGAATGGCGCTGTTCGAGGAGACCCACTACGATCATCGCAACGGGATGCCGGTCAACAGCAATCTGGCCGACTACATCATGGCGACCCACGCCGACACGCCGCCGATGGATGTGGTCTTCCTCGACTATCCCGACACTCACCTCAACGAGTTTGGCGCGCGAGGCATTGGCGAGATCGGCCTCGCGGGTGTGGCTGCGGCGATTACCAACGCCGTGTATCACGCCACTGGCGTGCGAGTGCGCGACTTGCCGGTGCATATCGAGGACCTGTTGGCGTCGAGGGTGGTATGAGACGGCACCGTTCGATGCGCGCTTTCGGGGTTGTATTCGCAGGCGGAGTCGGCCCCGGTCTCCGCGAAACGCGCGGGCGGCGCACCGTCGGTGCCTTTGTCCGGTGCATCCTCAATATCGGTATAAGCCTCAGCCAGGGCATCGGCGGCAGAAATCGAAGATGCACCGGGATATGAATGCACCGGCGGCGGCGACGGCGGAGGTGCTCCGCCTGCTCGTCGACGGGGCGCGAGTCGGGCGCAGGGGCGTTCTGGCCACCATCATCGACCTTACCGGGACGGGCGCGCGGGCCGTCGGCATGCATATGGCCGTGCTCGAGAATGGCGACAGCGCCGGCTCGTTCTCGAGCGGCTGCGTGGAGGCGGCCATCGTCGCCGAGGCGCTGGATGTGCTCCGCACTGGCGGTTCCCGCTCGGTACGTTTTGGCCAGGACTCGCCCTACATCGACATACGGCTGCCGTGCGGGGGCAGCATGGACGTCCTGTTTCTCGCCGACCCGGCGCTTGATGTCATCGAGAGTGCGCTTGCCTGTCTCGACGCGCGCCGGTCGGTGCAGCTTCACCTGAATCCCGCTGGCCACCTCAGCGTTCGATGCAACGCTCCGCTCCGAACGGCGCGCTGGGAATATGGTGCGTTCGCTATCGGACATGCGCCGAAGCTGCGGCTGGTGCTCCTGGGCCATGGGGCGGAGACGTTGGTTTCACTCAAGCTTGCCCGCGCTTTCGGCGCCGAGGTCGAGCTTTACTCGCCCGACGAACACATCATCCAGACCGGCATCGCCGAAGGCGTCGCGGCCACGCTCCTGAAATCCGCCGATGGCCCCGTGGACTTGCAGGGCGACCCCTGGACGGCCTTCCTGTTCCTGTTCCACGACCACGATTGGGAGCCGCCCCTCATCACCAGGGTGCTTCAAACCTCCTCGTTTTGGATAGGCGCGATGGGAAGTCCTCGAACCCACGAGCTCCGGCGAGCCTCGCTGGCGGCTGACGGCGTATCGGAGGATGCGATCGCCCGCGTGCGGGGACCGGTGGGACTGCTTCCGCGCACGCGCGACCCTGTGACACTCGCCTGGTCCGCATTGACCGAGGTCATCGCCGCATATCGCGCGATTGTGCCATGATGGCGCTGGACCAGGCTGCCGTCTTGCTCGGCACCCGGTTGTTCCCTTCATGTTCTATGAGTGCTAAACAGCCGCCAATGATGTTTCGTCCGGCGGATCTGAGACAAGCTGTGCCTCGGCCTTCGGCACGAGCGGCGTGATGGGGCAGCGTGCCGGCAGCGCCGATCTCCCCCTCCACGGCGGGCGTGTCCCTGCCTGGCTGGGCCGGCGTATGGCTCGGCTCGGCAGCGTCATCGTCGAGGCGATCGTCCTCGAATATGGGCGCGACGAGTTGCTGCGGCGTCTAGCCCATCCCTTCTGGTTCCAGTCGTTCGGGGCCGTGATGGGCATGGATTGGCATTCGTCCGGCATCACGACGAGCGTCATCGGCGCGCTGAAGCGGGGGCTGGCGCCGTTATCGGGTGAGCTCGGCATCCATGTCTGCGGCGGCCGAGGTCGGCACAGCCGAGCCACTCCGGAGGAGCTTGCGGCGGTCGGGGATCGCGTCGGCATCGATGGAGCTGCGCTTGGCCGGGCCAGCAGGCTGGTCGCGAAGGTCGACAGCGCTGCCGTGCAGGATGGGTTCGATCTCTATCTCCACGGCTTTATCGTCACTGACGACGGTCATTGGGTTGTCGTCCAGCAAGGAATGAACGGGGAACGCCGGCAGGCGCGACGCTATCACTGGCTGTCGGAGGGCCTGGAGAGCTTCGTCGACGCGCCGCACGCGGCCATCGAGGGGCGCCGTCAGGGCTCGATCGTCAACCTGGCCGACCGACGCGCGGCGGAGTCGCGGGCCCGCCAGCTCGAGCTGCTCGTCGGCGTCGGTCCGACGGGGATTTCGCGTGAACTTGCGCGGCTGGACGGCAAGGCGGCCACCGTTTCCGCCGCGGAGCCGCTTCTCCCGCACCTCGTCATGCCGGACCACCACGACGTGCGCGCCGAGGATATCGTCGACCGGCGGCTCCACGCGTCATTGGCCGCTGCCGCCGATCGCGGCCCGGCGGATTTCGCTGAGCTGCTGCTGGCCCCCGGCGTCGGTGCGCGCACGGTTCGCGCGCTGGCGCTGGTGGCCGAGGTGGTCCACGGTTCACCATGCCGCTTCAGCGATCCGGCGCGCTTCTCGCTCGCGCATGGCGGGAAGGACCGGCACCCGTATCCGGTGCCGACAAAGGTCTACGACCGCTCGATCGCGGTCATGAAGTCGGCCGTGCTGAAGGCGAAGCTGGGGCGTGATGAGGAGTTGGGGGCGATCCGGCGGCTCGACGCGCAGGCCCGCCGGCTCGAGGAAAATGCCTCGGGACCTTCCGTGGAGGCGATCATCGCCGAAGAATCCGCGCGTTCGCACGATTATGGCGGCCGCAGCATTTTCGGTTGGGAGCGACCGGCCGACGCGGAGTCCCCGCGCAGTCCCGGAATGCGGCAGGGTTGATGGTCGTCGAACGGATCGGCCTCCCGCTTGCGCGGCGCATTGTCCTTGCCGCGCAGGGTTTCGGCGCGCGGCGCCCCGAAACGCCGGGCCCGGTGCATCTCCGCCGCACGATCGAAAGGCTGAATCTCCATCAAATCGACAGCGTCAACGTGCTGGCGCGCGCCCATTATCTTCCCGCTTTCTCGCGGCTCGGCGCCTATGACCGGACCGACCTGGATCGGCTCGCCTGGGGGCCGAAGCGCCAGCGCAAGCTGTTCGAATATTGGGCGCACGAGGCGTCGCTGCTGCCGTTCGACCTTCATCCGCTGCTGCGCTGGCGCATGGCGCAGGCCGACCGCGGCGAGGCCGGCTGGGGCCGGATGCGCGTCTATGCGACCGAGCGCCGCGCCGAGGCGATGGCGCTGCTCGACCGGATCCGCGCCGACGGGCCGCTCGCCGCTTCGGATTTCGAGAGCCACAAGGGCCAATCGGGCTGGTGGGAGTGGAGCGACACGAAACGAGCGCTCGAATGGCTGTTCTGGGCTGGCCATATCACCACCGCCACCCGCCGCGGCAGCTTCGAGCGCGTCTATGACCTTACTGAACGCGTCGTCCCCGCAGACGTGCTGGCTCGAGCGACGCCAACTGATGCCGAGGCGCATCGCGGCCTCGTCGAGCGCGCCGCGGCGGCGCTCGGCATCGCGACCGACGCCGAACTGCGCGACTATTTCCGTCAGGCACCGGGCGACGCGCGGTCCGCCATCCAGAGTCTCGCCGAAGAGGGCGTGCTGATCCCCGTTACGGTGCCGGGCTGGCGACAGGCGTGGCTGCACCGCGACGCCCGCCGGCCGCGAAGGATCGACGCGCGCGCGCTTTTGGCTCCGTTCGATCCCCTCGTCTGGGAACGCAACCGCGCCGAGCGGCTGTTCGGCTTCCGGTATCGTATCGAAATCTACGTGCCGGCGGAGAAGCGGCAACACGGCTATTACGTCCTTCCTTTCCTGCTCGGAGACCGGCTTGTCGCGCGTGTCGACCTCAAGGCCGACCGCCAGGCGAAGCGATTGATCGTCCGGTCCGTCCATCTCGAGCCCGGTGCGCCGGAGCACACGCACGAAGCCCTCGGCTTCGAGCTGGACCGAATGGAGCGATGGCTGGGATTCGGCTGATCGACGCTTGCCGAGCGTAGCTTGGCCGGAGGCCTGCAACTTCGTGCAAACGGCGCGCCGGCCTCGTCTGCGGCGGCGCCAATGATGTGCAACGCTGATACCGACCTGATCTCATTCCGGCATTACAGAAGCTGCCCGTTTGGGCGTCGTCATCACCTTGGTGGGTGATCCGGTGCCGGCGGCCTCGTCAATTCATTCTTGTTAGCCGTTGACGTCCATTTGATATTTCTGTCTCTCCTTCTGATATTGACGCCGACCCTCGGACAGTTATTCTCCGCCCGAAAGCGGGGAGGGGACGAGCAATGGAGCGGCGTGACGTTTTAAAATCCGGCGCGGCTCTGGCGACGCTGGCCGGCGCGATGCCGCTGACTGCGCGCGAGGCCGAAGCCGCACCCGCCTCCAGCCCGCAAGGGCCTGCCGGCAAGCCGCTCGTGCCGCTGGGTTCGGCGATTAGCCCCAAGCCGCCATTGCCGATCGCCGGCGACACGTCCTACCCGCCGATCGTCGCGATGACTCGGGTCGAGCGTGAGCGCCGCAATGCGGTGCCGGCGCGCGGCATGTGCAGCACCGCCCCCGGCACGCCGTTTCGCGAGACTTTGATCTCCGGCAGCGGCGCGATGTTGTTCGAGCTCACCGGCCATCCATGGGCCGAAGAGCTGCTGTTCCACCACGAGCGGCTGATGCTGCCCTGGCGCCGCCCGTTCGAGGCGCCCAAGGTGGCCGATGCGCTGCCCCATATCCGCAAGCTGCTGCTCGATGGCAAATATCGCGAAGGCGCCGATTACGCCTTCCAGGCGATGACCGACGCCGGACTGCAGGTGAACACCAAGGCGCACCCGACCATCCCCGCCTTCGCGATGCGGATCGAGACGCCCGCCGCCGGCGCGGCGCGCGACTATCTGCGCACGCTCGACTTCGAAAGCGGCGAGATGCAGGTGGCGTGGCGCGACGACAAGGGCGCGTGGCGGCGGCGCGCCTTCGCCTCGCGCCCCGACAATGTGCTGGTGCAGCAGCTCGCCGCGCCCGACGGCGGCGCGCTCGACCTGTCGATCGCGCTGCACCAGCCGACCGTCGGCCGGCACGAAGGGCCGGTGACGTTCGCTTTCGTGCCGGGCACCGATCGGCTGGTGTTCACCGGCAGGTTCGATCCGTCGGTCAACGGCAACGGCTATGCCGGCGTGGTGCGGGTCATCCGCGACGGCGGCAGCGCGGCGGTCGAGGGCGATCGGCTGACCGTCCGCGGCGCGCGGTCGGTGACGCTGCTCACCCGGATCGATTGGTTCGAGGATTTCGACCAGCATCAGGTCGATGCGCTGGCGCACGGCCTTGACGGGGTGGTGCCGGACTATGCGGCGCTTCTGAAGCGCCAGCGCGACCGCCAGGCGGGGGTCGTCGGCCGCGTCGCGGTCGATTTCGGCGGCGCCGCCCAGCGCTGGATGTCCAACGAGGAGCTGCTCACCGACCAGCGCACCCGGCCCGATTACGCCCCGGCGCTGCTCGAGCGTATCCTCGACATGGGCCGTTACTGGCTGTTCGTCTCGTCGGGGACCTTCCCGGTCCAGCCGATGGCGGGCGAGGTCAACATCAACATCAACCTGCAGGTGTCGCACGGCACGATCGGCGACGTGCCCGAGGCGATGGCGGCCTATCACGACTGGGTCGAGAGCTTGCTGCCCGACTGCCGCAACAACGCGCGCAACATCTTCGGCGCGCGCGGTGCGGTCTATCCGGTGCTGCCCAACAAGGGGATCGGCGTCAGCTTCCACTACGCCCGCACCGAAGGCGCCGGCGTCTGGCCGCACCCTTATTGGACCGCCGCCGGCGGATGGCTCTACAGCCCGTTCTGGGACCATTACCTCGTCACCGGCGACATGGACTTCCTGCGCGATCGCATCGTTCCCGGCCTCAAGGAGCTCGCTGCCTTCTACGAGGATTTCCTGACGGTCGAGGACGAGCGCGGCAACTACGTCTTCGTTCCCTCCTTCTCGCCGGAAAACTGGCCGCTCAATGCCGAGCCGCTGCCGCCGCCGGTCTGGCCGCTCACGATCTATGACGCCTATCACATGGCGCCGCCCGCGCCGTTCGTGGTCAACGCGGCGATGGACGTCATGGTCTGCCGCGAGGTGCTGACGCATCTGATCGAGGCGTGCGAGACGCTCGGCACCGATGTCGACGGGGTTGCCCGCTGGCGTGCGATGCTGGCGAAGATGCCGCCGTACCGCACCACGGCGGACGGCACGCTGAAGGAATGGGGCTGGCCCGGGCTCGACGAGAATTACGACCAGCGCCATGTCTCGCACCTCTACGGCGCGTGGCCGTCGGACGAGATTGACCCCGACACCACGCCCGAGCTCGCACATGCCGCGCTGCTCGCCGACCGCAAGCGCGGCCCGGCCAATACGTCGGCGCACGGCCTGCTGCACCGCGCGCTGGCGGGAGCGCGGCTCAAGGACCGCTACATCGTCGACTACGAGCTCAAGCGCCTGCTCAACGAGGGCTATTTCAACACCGCGCTGCGCAGCTCGCACAATCCCTACAACGGACCGATGCCCGACGCGCAAGGCGGCGTGCCGTCGATCATCATGGAGATGCTGTGCGCCACCCGCGCCGGGCGGATCGAGCTGCTGCCGGCGCTGCCCGAAGCATTGCGCAAGGGCAGCCTGCGCGGCATCCGCGCCCGCACCTTCGCGCGGATCGACACTCTCGCCTGGGATCTCGACGCGCGTCGGATCGATCTTGCCGTCAACTCGCTGCGCGACCAGCAGGTCGTACTGGTCGTCCGCCACGGCATCGACCGCATCACTGCAGTGGGCGCTGTCGTCGAACCGGTCAAGTCCGGCAGCCAATCGACGCGGCTGAGCCTGCGAAAGGGCGCACCGGCAACGCTGACGGTCACGCTGTCCAGCGATCGTCCCCGATCGTGGACTGCCGCGCGCCCAGTCTAGCCGAGCCACCATCTAGTTGGAGGCCGCACCTTCCTCTTCAGGCTTGCGGGGTCCTCAGCCGCTCAGAGCGGTCCTGCTTTCATCCTGGAAATGGCGTAATCCGCGGCTCGCGCCGTCATCGCCATATAGGTGAGCGACGGATTCACGCACGACGTCGAATTCATCTGTGCGCCGTCGGTGACGAACAGGTTCGGCGCCTCATGCGCCTGGTTCCATCTGTTGAGAACCGACGCACGCGGGTCCGCGCCCATGCGGGCGCCGCCCATCTCGTGGATGGCCTCGCCGGGCACATGCTCGTTCTCGCTGCTCGTCACGTTGATCAGGCCGGCTTGCCGCAGCATCATCTCTCCCTGCTGGCGCGCATCGGCCATCATCCGGAGCTCATTGTCCCGGAAAGTGACGTTGAACAGCAGCTGGGGGATGCCGAAACGATCGACCTTTCCCGGGTGCAGCGACACATGGTTGTCTTCATAGGGCAGGCACTCGCCGAATGCTCCCATCGAGAAGCGCCAGGGACCGTATTTGCGCATCCCGTGCTTCATCGCGGCGCCGAACCCCTCCGGCCTCGCTCCGGAACGGCCCGCGCCGCCCTGAAAGCCGTAGCCGCGCTTGAACCCGACGCCGTCGTCTGTGCCGACGTTGCGAAAGCGCGGGACGTACACCGCGCCGGGGCGGCGGCCATATTCGATATAATCGGTCATGCCGGGGATTTCTCCGGAGACATTGGTCCGGAAGATGTGATCCATGACATAGCGCCCCAGCGTGCCGCTGGTGTCGAACCAGCTGCGGTCCGATCCCGGCGCGCGGCTGTTCATCAGGATCTGCACCGACGCCATTGCGGACGCGCACAGGAACACGAGGTCGGCCTTCGCTATCACCGCTTGCCCGGTTTTTGCATCGATGTAGCGAACGCCCGTCACGCGCTTGCGGGCGGGGTCGTATTCGAGGTTCGAGACGACTGCATCCGATTGAATTGTAAGCCGACCCGTCGCCCGCGCCGCCGGCAGCGTCACCGCCTGCGTCGAGAAATAGGCGCCGAACGAACATCCGTTCGAACATTGGTCGCGAAACTGACACCTGGAACGATTTTGCTCTGGCTTGTCCTCGGTCATGTTCGACAGGCGTGCGGGGATCAGCTTGCGTCCCGGGAACTGCGCTTCGAGCCGCTGCTTCAGCCATTTCTCCGCGACGTTCATCGGCATCGGCGGCTGGAACTCGCTGTCGGGGAGATAGGGAAGGTTCTCGTGCGATCCGGAAACGCCGATATATTTCTCGACATAGCTGTACCACGGCGCCACGTCGTCATAGCGGATCGGCCAGTCGCCTCCGACGCCGTCGCGCAGGTTGGCCTCGAAATCGGCCGGGCTCCAGCGGAAGCACCAGCGCCCCCAGATCAACGATTTGCCCCCGAACGCCGCGGGCCGGATCCAGCGGAACTTGGCGCCTTCGTCATACGCATAGGGATTGAGGCGATCGTCGTTGTAGAATTGCAGATTGCTGGTCGAGAGATAGCCGTATTTGGCGATGAAATAGTCGCTCTCGACGATTTGCGGGGGAACGTCGCCGCGCGCGGGAAGCTGGAACGGGGGCGTGCCGTCATAGGGATAGCCGGAACCGTGCTCGACCATGAAGCCGCGATCGAGCATCAGGACCCGCAGCCCCTTTTCGGTCAGCTCCTTGGCGGCCCACCCGCCGCTGACCCCGGATCCGATGACGATCGCGTCGAACGTGTTGGTCGATGCCATTCTGCAAGCCTTTTTCGAATTACCGTCAGAAGCGCAGCGCGCTCAAGTTCCTGAAGCTGGTGGTGATGTCGGGAATATAGGGCGCGGGCGCCTGATCATTCTCGACATAGAAATGCTCGACGCCCGCTGCCCCGGGGAGCTTGAACAAGGCGGCGAAGTCGATCATCCCGGTGCCGACCGCAGTCATCGACCCGTCCTTCTTCATGTCCTTGACATGGAAGGCATAGAGGCGGCCGGACAGGCGATCGATGAGCTGGGCAGCGTCCGCCCCGGCATGAACCGCCCAATAGAGGTCGAGCTCCATCTTCACCAGCGCTGGGTCGGTCTCGCCAAGCAGGCGGTCGTAGAGCGTCTTGCCCCCTGATTGCGTGAGGAACTCGAAATCGTGATTGTGATAGGCGAAGCCGAGCCCCGCCTCTTGCGCCTGGGCGGCGAAGCGGCTCATACCGGCGATCACCGCGCCGAATCCCGCTTCGGTGCGCTGGTCCTCGGCCAACCACGGCAGCACGATCGTCTGTGCGCCGAGCGTCTTCACCATCGCGACGACGGCGGGAAAGTCCTTCGCCATCGTGTCATAAGGAACATGCGCCGACGGCGCGCGGAGTTGCAGGCGGTCCATCGCTGTGCGCAGCTTGGCGTGGTCCATCGTATCGTAATTGCCGCCGCCGAATTCGACCTCGCGGTAGCCGATGCGGGCGACCTTCTCCAGCGTGCCGATCGGATCGCTCGCGAAGATCTCGCGCACGGTATAAAGCTGCAGCCCGACCGCGCGAACCCGCGCGGCGCGCGCCGCCGCAGCCATGCCAAGCCCGCTCATCGCCATCACGCCGCCGGCGCCCGCGATGAAGGCGCGTCTGTTCATCGTCATGCCGAAAACACCTTGTTGACGGTGGAATAGAGGTAATCGCCGTGATACTCGCCGGGCACGGGGAGATATTCGCGCTCCTGCGTCATGCCGATCTCCGAGGTGTAGTAACCGGTGAGGACGAGCTGCCGGAAATGCTCGAAGAACGCCGCGCCGTTCGGGAATTGATCGTTCATCGCGGCGGTCAGCAGCGCGTCCTGCTGCTCGGGCGCCGCCTTGGCGGCGGGGACGCCGTTGTCCTTGCGGCTCTTGGCGTCGAGCAGGTCGAGACCGGCGACGATCGGCAGCCGCTCGTCGGGCCAGGCCCAGTCGGCGAGGAGCTTTTCGATATACTCCGGAACGCCCGCGGAGATCGCACCGGGCGTATCGGTGGTTGGGAGGACGCGCTCGCTGAGCGCCGTCATCAGCTCGCGCTGGCCTGCGGTGAAGACCTGGACGCTCGGCGGCCCGTCGCTGATGACCGGACGCATCGCCTTTCCGGCGAGTCCGGCAGCGCGCGCGATCGGCGCGAACAGCGGCGCGCTGAACAGCGCTGCCATGCCCGCCAGCGCGCTTCTCCGATCGATCATTCTCTGTCTCCCGAAAGCATCATGCCGCGTCGATCGCGCGATAGGCGGCGATCAGCCGGTCCTCGCCGGCGCGGCCCTTGAGCGAATTGCCGTGCTCCATGCCGATCACGCCGGCGTAGCCACGGTTGCGCAGCCACTGCACGATCGTCTTGTAGTTGATCTCCCCGGTGCCCGGTTCGAGCCGGCCCGGATTGTCGCCGAACTGGATATAGGCGATCTCGTCCCAGCAGCTGTCGAGCGTCGGGATCAAATTCCCGGCCTGGATCTGGGCGTGATAGATATCGGCCAGGACCTTCACCCCCGGGCTGTTGGCGCCCTTGGCGACCAGATAGCCCTGCGGGATCGTCCGCATGAAGATGTTGGGGTGGTTGGTGATCGTGTTGAGCGGCTCCATCACCAGCACGCGGTCCGTGCGCGCGGCGATGTCGCCGGCGCGGCGCATCAGCTCGATCACCCGCGCGGTCTGCAGATCGAGCGGAACCTTGGGGTCCATGAAGCCGGTGACGACGGTGAGCCACTTGGCGTCGAGGCGCTTGGCGACTTCGAGCGCGGCATTGAGGTCGGACAGCATCGCCTCGCGCTCGGCGCCGTCGTCAGCGCCGAGGATCGGGCGGAACTGTGCCCATCGGGGCATGCTGGCGACCAGCACGCCCATCGTCATGCTGCGTTGCCGCAGCGCCTTGGCCATTGCCTCCTGCTGGGCGACGGGACGGCTGACCGCCTCATTGTCCTCCCAGGCGGTGAAGCCCTGGTCGGCGGCATAGGCGATTTGCTCGACCAGGCCGCCGCGGCTGGCGAAGCTCCCTTCGTGCGGCGCATATTTCAGGGAGAAACGCGCGGCATTGCCGAGCGGCGCGCCGGCGCGCGCCACCGTCGCGGCGCCGAGCCCCAGCGCGGAGGCGGCGAGGACGGAGCGGCGCGACGGCATCACTTGGCGGTCGCCGATTTGAGATAGTCGATCAACGCGGCGCGTTTCGCCGGGTCGGCGACGCTGATCGGCATCTTGGTACCCGGCACCGTCTTGGTCGGCGCGGCGAGGAATGCGCTCAGCGTCTTCTCGTCCCACGTCAACCCGGATTTCTTCATCGCCGGCGAGTAGGTGTAGCCCGGCGCGGTGCCCGCCTTGCGCCCGAACAGGCCCGAGAGGTTCGGCCCGATGCCGTTGCGGCCGCCTTTTTCGAGCGTGTGGCAGCCCTTGCACATCACAAAGGTCTCCGCGCCGGTTGCCGAGCTCTGTGCTGTTGACGGCGCCGCGACGGCGGTCAAGCCGACGATCACGGGCGCAATAGCCGTCATCCCGTAGAGCAACTTCATTCGAACTCTCCTGACGTGTTACCCAGCCCGAGCAGCCGGCGATTGGCGGCGGTATCGACCCCGCTCGCGGCGAAATCGTCGAAGGCGTGCGGCGTCACCCGGATGATGTGATCGCGGATGAAGGGCGCGCCCTCGCGCGCACCGTCCTCCGGATGCTTGAGCGCGCATTCCCATTCGAGCACCGCCCACCCGTCGTAATCATAGGCAGCCATTTTGGAAAAGATCGCGCCGAAATCGACTTGGCCGTCGCCGAGCGAGCGGAAGCGCCCCGGCCGATCGACCCAATTCTGATAGCCGCCATAGACGCCCGAGCGGCCGGTGGGGCGGAACTCGGCGTCCTTGACGTGAAAGGCGCTTATCCGCTCGTGATAGATGTCGAGGAAGGCGAGGTAATCGAGCTGCTGCAGCACGAAATGGCTGGGATCGAACAGCAGCCGCGCGCGCGGGTGACCGTCCACCACATCGAGGAAGCGTTCGTAGGTCGCGCCGTCGTGCAGGTCCTCGCCGGGATGAAGTTCGTAGGCGACATCGATCCCGTTCTCATCGAACATGTCGAGGATCGGCCGCCAGCGCCGGCCGAGTTCGGCGAACGCCTCCTCGACGAGGCCCGCTGGGCGTTGCGGCCAGGGATAGACATAGGGCCAGGCGAGTGCGCCGGAGAAGGTCGCGTGCGCCGCCAGGCCAAGGCGTCGGCTCGCCCGCGCCGCCAGCTTGACCTGCTCGACGGCCCAGGCCTGCCGTTCAGCGGGATTCCCGCGAACATGTTCCGCCGCGAAGCCATCGAACAGGCTGTCATAGGCGGGATGAACGGCGACGAGCTGGCCCTGAAGGTGCGTCGAGAGTTCGCTGACGACGATCCCGTAACGGTCGAGGCGGGCGCCGAGGTCGTCGCAATAGGCCTGACTTTCGGCCGCCGTCCCCAGATCGATCAGCCGCGGCGTGCAGGGAATCTGCACCGCCTTGTAGCCGAGCCCCGCCGCCCATTCGGCCAGAGCGTCGAGCGTGTCGAAGGGGGGCGCGTCGCCGAGAAATTGCGCCAGGAAGATGCCCGGACCTTTGATCGTCTTCATGGCCTGTCTTCCGGAAAGGGCAACCAGGCGCGCGCTTCGTTCGAGCGGACCGCGACGTCGATGAAGCGCATCGACCGCAGCCCGTCGCTGATGCCCGGCAGCAGGCCATCCACGTCATCGTCCTTGCCCACCACGGCGTCGGCAAAGCCGGCATAGAGCGTCGCGAAAGCCTCGATGAACCCTTCGGGGTGACCGGCGGGCAAGCGCGTCGCGCGCTCGGCGGTCGGATGCAGCCCGGGGCCGCCGCTGTGCAGGATTTCGCTGCGCGCATCGGGCCAGCGCAGCGTCAGCTTGCCCGGCACGTCATGATCCCATTCGATGCCGCCCTTCTCGCCATAGATGCGCAGGCGCAGACCGTTGCGCTCGCCGGCGGCGATCTGCGACGCGGTGAGCACGCCGGGTACCCCGCCCTCGAAGCGCAGCAGGATGTTGCAATCGTCATCGAGCCGGCGGCCGGCGACCACGCGGGGGAGGTCGGCGATCAACTCTGTCGCGCGCAGGCCGCTAACATATTCGGCGAGCTGGAAGGCGTGGACGCCGATATCGCCGATCGCGCCGCCCTGGCCCGCGCGCGCGGGGTCGGTGCGCCAGTTCGCTTGCGTGTTGCTGGCCTCGATCGGGCTCGCCAGCCAGCCTTGCGGATAATCGACCACGATCTTGCGCACGCGGCCGATCGCGCCGTCGGCGATCCGCGCGCGCGCCTCTCGCACCATCGCATAGCCGGTATAAGTGTAGGTGAGGACGAAGGGTTGCCCGCTCGCGGCGACGATCGGAGCGAGTAGCTCGGCCTCGGCGAGCGTCGCGGTCATTGGCTTATCGCAGATCACCGGCACGCCGGCTGCGAGCGCTGCCTTGGCGATCGCGAAGTGGCTGGCGTTGGGGGTAGCGATCGCGACCGCTTGGATGCCGTCCTCGCGCGCACGTTCGCCAGCAAGCATCGTTTCAATGCCGTTATAGGCGCGCTCGGGGGAGAGGCCCCAGGCCTCCGCTTGGATCCGCGATTTGGCGAGATCGCGGCTGAACGCACCGGCAACCAGCGTGAAGCGCGCGTCGAGGCACGCCGCCATGCGGTGGACCGGGCCGATGAAGCTGCCCGGGCCGCCGCCGACGAGGCCGAGCCGAAGAATGGAGTGAGCCATGCCGCGCGCCGTCAGGACTGGGCGGCCGCTACGGCGCCGGTTTCCCGTGCGGGCGTCATCCGCTTCTCGCGGAACGCAAGCGCGAACAGCACCATCGTCACGAACGCGATCACCGCCGGCACCATCCAGATCGCGCGCCAGTCATGCCCGCCCGCGGCGTCGGTGTGCAGGCCATAGACATAGCCGGCGATGTTCGACCCCACGACGATGCCGATCCCCTGAGTGATCAGCGTCAGGAACGCCTGCGCACGCGATCGCGATTCGGGGTCGAACTTGCGGTCGACGTAGATCTGTCCCGAGACGATCAGGAAGTCGTAGCAGATGCCGTGGATGATGATGCCGAGGAGCAGCATCGGCATGATCGCGGTGCCGCCATGATAGCCGAAGCCGAACAGCAGGAAGCGCACCGCCCAGGCGCCCATGCCGATCACCAGCACGCGCTTGATGCCGAGCCGGGCGAGCAGGAAGGGCAGGCTGATGAGGAAGAAAGTCTCGAAAATCTGTCCCGCGGTCTGGATGCCGGTCGCCTCCAGCCGCCCGCCGAACAGAGTCATGTGGAGGTCCTTGTCGGCGAAGAAGGCGTTGGCGTAGGTGTCGTAGAAGCTCTTCGGGATCATCAGCGCCAGCGTGCAGGCGATGAACACCCAGAACGCCACCTCGCGATGGCGGAAGATCACGTCGAGCCCGAAGATCGCCGCGACGCTGACCACCTTGTGGCGCGCGCGAGGCGGGGTGTTGGGCAGCGTGAAGGCATAGACCCCGAGCAGCAGATAGACCGCCGCCGCCATCTGCATGGGAAGCGCGGTCTCGGCAGCGCCGCTGATGATCCCGACGAGCAGCCCGGCGACGATCCAGCCGATCGTCCCCCACACGCGGATCGCGGGGAATTCCTTGCTGGTGTCCTCGATCGCGTTGAAGGCGATCGCCGTCGCGAGCGGGATGGTCGAGGCGTAGAACAGGAAGTGGAGCAGGCAGCCGAACAGGAACAGCGAGGGCGAGTTATGGATCGTGGAGACCCAGAACAGCGCCCCGCCGGCGCCGAGCGACAGGATTCCCAGCAATTTCTCGGCTGCGATGAAGCGGTCCGCGACCATGCCGATGAACAGGGTGGAGAGGATCGTCGCGATCCCGATCAGCCCGAAGGTGGTGCCGATGATCGTGTCGAAATGGAGGCCTTTGCTCATGTAGGTGCTGAGCGGGACCAGCCACACGCCCCACGCGAAATACTGCGCGAACATCATCACCGAGAGGCGCAGTTTCACCATTGTGCCATCGCCTTAGCCACCCCGTCCTCGCCCCGGAGCGCGGGCTCCGGCGGCTCGTCTCGACGAAATCCGGGCGATCTGGAGAAATGCCCTTTGCGATCCCGCCCCTCGCCCGGTCTATGCCGGGTTGGCGCGAACCAACCATGAGACCGATCTCATTGCAAGCTGATTCTGTTGATCAGCCGGCGGCGCGCGCGAGCGGCCCGGCGGCGACGCTCTGGCGGATGATGAGCCGGTGCGGCAGCGTCGCCGAGACGGGAGCGGTCTGACGCCCCTGCAGGATGTCGAGCAGCAGCTCGACCGTCTTGCGGCCGATCTCGGCCATCGGCTGGCGCACGGTGGTGAGCGGCGGATCGACATAGCGCGCCATCTGGATGTCGTCGAACCCGACCACCGACAGCGCCTCCGGCACCGCGACCTGCGCCGAGCGCGCCGCCGCCAGCGTGCCGATCGCCATCTCGTCGCTGAAGCAGAAGATCGCCGTCGGCGGGCGTTCGCGCGACAGCAGGGCGTTGGCGGCACGGCGGCCCGATTCGACCGAAAAGTCGCCTTGCTCGACGGTCAACCGCCCGATCAGCCCGCGGTCCTCCGCCGCGCGCTGCGCGCCGATCAGGCGGTCGCGGGTCAGCGGGCTGTCCTGTGGGCCGAGGATCAGCGCGACGTCCCGGTGGCCCATCGCGTAGAGCGACTCCATCACCTCATAAGCCGCGCCGGCATTGTCGATATGGGCGCTCGACACGCCGAGCGACGGCGTGAACTCGCAGCCGTTGACGATCGGCGCACGGCCACCGTCGCGCTCAAGCACCCTGGCGAGCGTCGTCGGCAGGCGGTGGCCGAGGAAGATGATCCCGTCGGCCTCGCGGCGGTTGAGCATTTCGGCATATTGCTCCTCGCGCTCGCGCTCGTTGCGCGTGTCGCCGAGCAGCACGGCATAGCCGGCCTCCTGCGCCGCCTCCTCGAGTCCGCGGATGACTCGCGAAAAGAAAGGGTTGGAGATGTCAGGCACGGTGACGATAATGCGCCCGGTGCGCGTCGTGCGCAGGCTGGCCGCGACCGAATTGCGGCTATAGCCGAGCTGCTGCACCACATCGAGCACGCGCAGCCTTGTCTTTTCGGCCACCAGTTCGGGATTGGACAGCACGCGCGCGGCGGTGGCGCGTGATACGCCGGCGGCCGTCGCGACATCTCTGATCGTCGTCATCGCCCCACCCTTAGCGGCTTGGAATCGAGGCGGACAGTCTGGACAATCGCACTCCCCCCTTTTAGGCGTGAGATCGATTTCATAACCCTTCGGCCGACGAAAGGGAAAGCGCCCGACAAGGGGCGACAGGAGGGGCGAAGTGATCGACCGGCGTTCGTGGATCAAGGGAGCCGCCGCCACCGCCGCGGGGCTCGCTGCCGCCCCGGCCTTTGCCGCCAGACACCCGCGTAGGATCGCGCCCAGCGATCGGGTCAATATCGCGGCGATCGGCGCCGGCGGCATGGGCGCCGCCAATATGGAGCGGCTCACCAGCCAGAATATCGTCGCGATTGCTGACCCCGATCTGTCGCACGTCGCCAAGGCCTTCGTCGATGACAAGGGCGCGCCGATCGCCAGCCGCACGACGCTCAAGGCGGCTTACGACAAGGCCGACAAATATGCCGATTACCGGCGGATGCTCGACACCCGCAAGGATCTGGACGCGGTCGTCATCGCCACCCCCGATCAGCACCATGCAGTCGCCGCCAAGATGGCGATGGAGCGGGGCCTCCACGTCTATGTCCAGAAGCCGCTGACCTATACCGTGCGCGAAGGGCGCGTGCTGAACCAGCTTGCGCAGGCCAATCCGCAGCTCGTGACGCAGATGGGCAATCAGGGCCATTCGGGCGACGACGGCCGGCGCGTGGTCGAGCTGATCCGCGGCGGTGCGATCGGCGACGTGCGCGAGGTGCATGTCTGGACCAACCGCCCGATCTGGCCGCAGGGCGTCGCGCGGCCGGCGGCGGTGCCGACGCCTGCGGGGTTCGATTGGGACGTTTGGATGGGGCCCTCGCCGGTCGGCTGGGGCTACAATCCGATCTACGCGCATTTCAACTGGCGCGGCTGGGTGCCGTTCGGGTGCGGCGCGCTCGGCGACATGGGCGCGCATTTGATCGACTTTCCGGTCTGGGCGCTCGAGCCGGGGTTGCCGACCCGCATCGAGACGCGCCACTCCGCCTGGGGCGAGAACGAGCGGCCGCAGGGCATCCCCGAGGGCGACCAGCGCGGCAGCTATCCGCTCGCCACCGTCACGCATTACGAGTTCGGCAACGCCAAAGGCGGGCCGGTCAAGCTCACCTGGTATGATGGCGGGCTGATGCCGCCGACCCCGCGCGAGCTTCCGCCCGGCACAGTGATGAACCCCGATGGCGGCGTGCTCTATGTCGGCAGCCGGGGCATCCTGATGCACGAAACCTATGGCGAGAAGCCGGTGCTGATCGGCGACGGCGCCGCCGAGCGCGCCGCGGCGATCCCGCAATCGCTGCCGCGCATCCGGGACGGCCTCCACGGCCACGAGATGAACTGGATCCGCGCTATCCGCGGCGAGGAGCGGATTTCCTCGCCCTTTGCGGTCGCGGTGCCGCTCACCGAGACGATGCTGCTCGGCATCGTCGCGATGCGCGCCGGCCAGCCGATCGACTATGACGGCGCTGCAGGCCGGATCACCAACGCGCCAGACGTCAACCGTTATCTCGACCGCACGTATCGACAGGGGTGGGAATTATGAAATCGGTTCTTTTCGGCGCAGCGGCCCTGCTGCTCATCCTCCCCACGGTCGCGGCCGCACAGGAATCGAAGCCCAGGCCCGAGGACACCGAGCAATGGTCCCCCGCCGTGCCGGTGGTCATCCCCGCCCCGTTCGCCAGCACCGCGCCGCCGTCCGACGCGATCACCCTGTTCGACGGCACCTCGCTCGATCATTGGGAGTCGGTCGAGGACGGCTCACCGGCACGTTGGAAGGTGGCCGGGGGCATCCTGACCGTTGCGAAGGACGCGGGCAACATCCAGACCCGCCAGTCGTTCGGCAGCTATCAGCTCCACCTCGAATACCGCATCCCCGCCAACATCACCGGCAAGGGCCAGGCGCGCGGCAACAGCGGTCTGTTCCTCGCCTCGACCGGCAAGGGCGACAAGGGCTACGAGCTTCAGATTCTCGACAGCTATCGGAACGATACCTACGTCAACGGGCAGGCGGGCAGCATTTACAAACAGTATCCGCCGCTCGCTAATCCGGTACGCAAGCCGGGCGAATGGCAGACGATCGACGTCGTCTGGAACAAGCCGATCTTCGCCGCCGACGGCAGCGTGACGCGCCCGGCGCACGTCACCGCCTTCATCAATGGCGTGCTCGTACAGGACGACGCCAAGCTGCGCGGCGAGACACTTTATATCGGAAAGCCGAGCTATTCGGCCTATGACCGCGCGCCGATCAAGCTGCAGGCGCATGGCGACGCCAGCGCACCGATCAGCTTCCGCAACATCTGGGTCCGCGAAATCCGCGGCGCAGACGATTGATCCAGGCCGACATTTACGACCATTGCGACCGCATTGGCCTGCACGACGCAGCGCCAACCGATTCTGAGCCGCCCGGGGGGCGACTTGGCGGAGCATTCCCTCGGCGCCGTTCAAAATGGCGTAAGGCACATCTTTAGCCAACGGGCCGAAATATGGCGCTTGGCGGAGACGGAGGGATTCGAACTCAGGCGCCAAGCGATTGATTTATCGCGACCTAGATTCGAGATTTCCGACCGCATACCACGGAATGTACCACGGCAACTTTTTCGCCTGAAACCAGCGCCTTGCAGGATCAGTTCGACGGACGCCTTGGTAATCGAACCCTCAGGGCGAATCAAGCGTGGATTGCCAGCCTGACCTCAGCGATTTTGCCGGTGCACCGACGATGCGGCAACCAGGGCGTATTCGAGGATTTGCTGGCCGGCCTCAATAGTAGCGGGCGGACGAACTGACAGCGAGATCGGCCTAGACCTTGCGCTTCCTTCCCTCGAAGCCGTCCTTTACGTCGTCGATCCAAGCCACAATCTCACGGTCGCTCCAGCGTGACGCGAAGGGTGACAGCTTGTATGGCGCGGGGAATTTCCCCTCTTGGATCAGGCGATAGATCATCGACTTGCCCAACCCGACGCGGCGCTTAACCTCATCGAGCCTAACAAAGCGATCGGGTACGCCGGCCTCGTCGCTCATTTGCTGGTCGAGCGGCTACGCATGAAATTTCGGTCGCTCTCAAGGAATGTCGCCAGCATGGCCGGAACGAGTTCGGCAACGGATTCCTCGCGGCCATATGCTTCGGCGTAAAGCGCCGCATACTCTTGCAGCATCTGGTTCAGATCGGGAGTGACGGTGATCGCCAGCTTAATCGGTGTCCGGTCCGGCAGCTTCGCCAGTTTCAATTCGGGCATGTCCTGCTCCTAGCCGCGCCAGGGCGCTAGAATGAGATCCTTGTGAACGACCAGCCGGACAATTGCGCCGGGCCGGATGGTGATCGTCGGTTGAATATTGAGATTGCGCGATGTGAACTGATCGCCGGCGCGCGACACGTTCTGCTGGGTCGATTCCCGGATCGCTTGTACCAGGTCGCTCTCGCCGGTGACCGTAAGCTCCGAACCCACCCCGAGCACTGTGGAGAGCGCGACTCCTTTGAGCAAAGCCCAAGTGTGAAAGTCGACCTTGTCCTGGAGACCCGCATAGCCTGACGCGTCGGTGGCCGGGACATTGTCTATCCGGAGCGAGCTGCCGTCGGGGAGCATGATCCGCTGCCACACGATCAGTGCGCGTTTCTGGCCGAACGCCACGACGCTGTCGTAGCTGCCGATCAGCCGCGACCCTTGCGGAATGAGGAGGATGCGCCCTGTCGGACTGTCGTACACAGGGCTGGTCACCTGTGCCGTCACCAGGCCCGGCAGGTCGGAACGCAGTCCGGTAATCAGACTGGCCGAAACGACGCTGCCCGCAGAAAGCAGATAGGGCGACGGCGCTGCGGTCAGCGTATGCGGATTGACGTCGCCGGATTGATCGAGCGCGCTGGCGAACTTCGCCTTTTGACCCTGCGCATTCGGATCGCGATTGGGATCGAGCGCTGCAGGCGCAGCCTTTGCTGTCGGCGCTGTCGGCGTGTCTGAGGCATTCGCGACGGAAACTGTCGACGCGGTCGTATGATCTTGAACCAGGACGCTGGACTCACGCGCCGCCTTGAGTTCCGCGAGTTGGCGTTCATGTTCCTGCGCCGCCATCTGTCCCCATGGACCGCCGCTCATGCCGTCTTCCGTCGCCATGGCACGCTGATGCTCGAGGATTGGCCGGCCAAGGTCTCCTGGCAGCGGCGGGCCGAGCTTGGGAACATCGCCGTAGGTCGCAGGCAATCCGTTCAAGGCGTCGGTCGACGGCCGATTGCTCGGTTCCGACAGGTCTTGGGTGGTAGGAGCGGTGCTGAATACCTGCGGTTTCAACGCCATCCAGCCCACCGCCATCAGGCTGACCGATCCCAACGCGGCGATCGCGATGATGACGCCGCGGCGGAAGCGGATGGCGCGAGGGGGTTTGCTTCGGATCGCCAGCGTCTCAGGGTCGACCTTCGGGGGTGGCGATATGACAGGCTCGCTCATGAACGCTTGCCCTTCCGCGACGCGCTGCCTTCGACAACGCGGTCGATGCGGACGACCTGCTGCTTCTTGGTGCCTAGCCGTAGCTCGGCCGCGTCGAAGATGCGGTCGACCACATAGAAGCGGCCACGAACGCGATAGTTGACAAGCTCCGCCTCGCCCGTCTGGCCAATGATGAAGAGCGGCGGCGCCTCGCCGACCGCAATGCTGGCTGGAAACTCGACGAAGGTTTGCCGACCGTCGTCGAACGCGCGAAGCGGTCGCCATGTCGCCTGGTCGCCGCTGATGGCGTAGTTGAAATGCAGATTTTCGATCGACAGTCCGTCCGCGACCGGTGCTGCGGCCGCAGCTTGGTCAGCCGCGCGGCGCAGCGCGATCAGCTGGTCCGCCGGATAGGTCCACGACAAGGCGGCCATGGCGGTGTGCGATGTCGCCGTGAGCTGGAGGTGATAGCTGCGGCGATCGGTGGTGATGACGAGATTGGTCGCGAGACCGGATGCGAATGGCTTCACCAGGATATGCGTCCGCTTCTCGGTGGCGCTGCCACTGGTCGTATCGCCGATGATCCAGCGCGCGGTGTCGCCCGCCGCGACGGCGATGAGGTTTTCGCCCGGCTGCAACGCGATATCAGTCACCGCGCCTGGCGCGGTATAGACTTGGTAGATGGCTCCATCGGCGAACGGGAAGACCTGCACCGCGTTCATGAACGCCTGTGTCTGCGGTTCCCGTGTTGCCGCCCGATTGGCGGTCGCGACGCGAGCCACATTGGCGCTGATCGACTTTTTGGCCCGGGTATGGCGGGCCATTGACTTCGGAGCCGGTGAAGTGGTGGCCGCGGTCGTCGATCGTGGCGAGATGAGGTTCTGCGCGGACGCCGGTGTAATCGAGAGTGCGAAAGCCGATGCGGCGAGAATGATCTTCATGGGCGAGGCTCCTGGGCAGGCTGCGCTGGCGCAGCGGGATTGGCATCGAAGGACGTGTCCGAGGCCACACCGGTCGCAACAGTCGGTGCCGACGACTGGGACGCGGATGAAGGTGGCGGTGTCGATGGGTCGAGTTCGCGGCTCCAATCGATCGCATCGACGTAGACGCCGAGGGGATTCTTTCGGAGCGTATCGGCATCGCTCGGTGGTTTGATCACCACCGTCAGGATCGCGGTCCAACGCGATGTCCCGGCCTCGACGCCGCGCTCATAAGCGGTCTCGATCCACTTGACCTGGAACGAACGATCGGACGCCCGCACCACGCTGGTGACTTGGACCGACACTGTCCGCTCGCCGATATTGGCGAAGGGATCAGCAGCGCGTGCATAGTCGCCAAGGAACTGGCTGCCGCGCCTGGTCGTGAAATCATAGGCTTCGAGCCAGCCTTGGCGGACCAGCACCGGGTCAAGTGAACGACCACGGACGTTCGCAATGAAGTGCGAGAGATGCCACGCGATCTGCGGGTCGGTCGGATGGTAGTCCGCCTCGGCCTTGGAGATGGCGCGCGGCTCGCCCAGCCGGTCGACCTCGACGACATAGGGAGTGACGCGGCTCTGTGCAGATTGCCAGACGAGGCCGGAGGAAAGACCGCCCGCCAGTGCAAGGCAGCCAAGCGCCATCAGTCGCCAGTTGCGCGCTTGCACGCGCGCGGAACCGATCCGTTCGTCCCAGACCTGGCCGGCGCGCTGGTACGGCGTTTCCGGCTCGGGGGTTCGTCCGTAGCGCTGGACGGCGCGCTTGAAGATCATCGGCTAATCCCTTTCCTTGATATCGGGAGTGGCGGAGGCACCCCCGCGATCGCCCTGCTGGAGGGTGTGCAGCGCGATCTGGCGGTGATGTCGGGCGCTCTGCTGCCCGCGCATCGCGCGTGCCCATGCCGGTGCGCCGTCGCTATTAGGAGACAGCGACGTAGTGCCGCTGCCGGTAAGGTTGAGCGCATTCCATGCCGCTGCGCGACCCTGGGACGCAGCCTCGCCAAAGCCGAGAGTGTTGGACGCTCGTTCACGGGCGGCGTTACCGGCGGCACGGGCAACGCCGCCGAGGCCAGCCGACATGGTCGGCGCCGGCGCAGTTTCCTTGCCAAGGCTGTACGCCATGGATGCCGCCGATCCCATCGATGTGCCAGCGCGGACTGCACCAAGCGCAGCGCCGGCCAGCGCACGTGCGCCGCCAACGGCGCCGCCGCCTGCGAGCATTGTGACGCCGGCTGCGCCGATGGTCGTGCCGAGCGCCGCGCCCGCGCCGAGTTGAGGAGCGCCAGCGACAAGACCCGATGCGATGCTCGGACCAAAAATACCGAGTCCGAACATGGTGAGGCTGGCAAGCGTCAGGCTCATCGCTTGTCCGATGTCCGGTTCCTGCCCCTGCAGCGCCGTCGTGAACTCGGTGAAGAAATTGGACCCGATGCCGACGATGACGGCGAGCACCATCACCTTGATGCCGGAAGATACGACGTTGCCGAGCACGCGCTCGGCTAGGAAGCTGGTCCGATTCCAGAGCGCGAACGGCACGAGGATGAAGCCGGCCAGCGAGGTCAGCTTGAACTCGATGATCGTCACGAACATCTGCACCGCGAGGATGAAGAAGGTGATGATCACGATCGCCCAGGCGAACAGAAGCACGGCGATCGTCAGGAAATTGTCGAAAAAGGTCGTGAACCCCATCAACTGCGAAACCTGCTCGAGCAGCGGCCACGCCGCCGAGAAGCCGGTGCCCGCCAGCCGACCGGGCTTCAGGAGATCGTCGGCCATCAACGTGCCGCCGCCGGCAGTGAGGCCAGCCTGGGCGAATGACCGGAAGATGATGTCGGCGAGCGTCGAGAAGCTGTTCAGGATGAAGGCGAACGCCCCGACATACAGGATCTTCTTGATGAGCCTGCCGATGACATTGTCGTCGCCGCCCATAGCCCAGAATAGGCCGGCGAGTGTGATGTCGATTCCGATCAGCGTCGCGGTCAGGAAATGAACATCACCACCGAGCAGACCGAAGCCGCTGTCGATGTAGCGGATGAAGGCCTGCAGGAAGCGGTCGATGACGTTGAGATCATTCACGTGTGTGATTTCCTGCGAGAAGGGAGATGCCGCGGAGCGAGACCGGGGAGCGAAGCCCCGCCCCGCGGCGGACGATGGAGGGAGGCGACGCCACCACCGCCCTGTCCGGCGGCGCTACTGGCCTGGGGGCAATTGGCTGTAGGCCGAGCCGGAACCGAGGAATTTCGTAGTTGCGGCGCGCGCGTCGATCTCAGACTGGGCACGGCGCGCCTGCTCGATCGTCTCGGCGCGATATTGCGCCGCCATCATGTTCTGGATTTGGAACTGTTGCTTGGCGGTCAGCGCGAGCAGTTGGTTCGTGGCCTGGCTGGCCTGTAGCGATCCTTCGGCGCCCTGGCTTTTTGCGACGATCGCCGATAGCGTCTGGGCATCGGCGGCAACATTCTCCGCCACCTGAGCCTGCACCGTCATCGTATGCTGATAGGCGGTCATCGCCGTGTCGAGCCGGGTGCGGGCAGCGATGACTTGGTCATTGGTCCGCAGCGCAGACGAGAAGCTCTGCGGGAAGAGCTGACGGAACTGCTGGTCGAGGCCGGAGACGTGGAACTGGATGCCCTGGGCCTGGCCCATCAGTCGATCGACCTGCTGTAATGATTGCGTGAGTGCCTGAAGTTCGGGGAAGTCGATCCGGCTCAGGTTCTTCGCCTGGTTGGTCAGCATATTCGCTTCGTTCTGAAGCGACCGGATTTGATTGTTGATTTGCTGGAGTGTGCGCGCCGCGGTCAGCAAATTCTGGCTGTAGTTGCTGGGGTCGAAGACCGTGAGCTGCGCTTGAGCCGGAGTGCTGGACATGGTTAGTCCCATGATCAGCGAACCGGCGGCGGCGACGCTGAGGGTGCCAGCAATCAGATATTTGCGGGTTAGAGATCCGAAGTGAATGAGCACGGACAGACTCCTCAGTTTGGGGAGCCCTCAAAGTCGATCAAATGCCGTGTCGGCGCGAGAGCCTGTCTGGTGACGGCGGGTGCCTGAAGGTGACACCACCTCGAGAGGGTTACCTATCCGGTCGCGTCTGCTTCGCGCCCTATTCTGTTGAAGAAGTCGCTGCTGGCGGCGGGTTGCGGCAGGTCTTGATGGCGGTCGAACGCGGGTCCGCACCCGCTCAGGCGGCTGCGAGCCCCGGCATCGACCGCATTTTCGCCAGCTTCCGGAGGTTCTGGGCGGCGGCGGCGAGGTGGAACTCGTCTTTAGCGCCATTCGGACCGCGCAGGCGCAAGCGGTCCAGCTTCAGGATGCGCTTGAGGTGGGCGAACGGCATCTCGACCTTCTTCCGCTGGCGGCGTGAGACGAGGTAGGCGTCGCTGGTGGCGATATCGCGGGCCATGTCGCGCGCGCCTTCATGGACCGAGCGCATGATCTTACGCGCGGCCATCTTCGGGGTGCACCGCTGCTTGAGCCCGCAGGCTGCGCAGTCCTTCTCGCGGGCACGATAGCGGATGAAGCCGTCGGCATTAGCGAGCGGGCGCGGCGTGCTGAAGTTGCGGTTCGATGGGCGCAGGCGATTGCCGTCAGGGCAGATGTAGCTGTCATCCTCATGGTCGAAGGTGAAGGCCGATCGCTCGAAGGTCTCGTCGCTGCGGGCGGACTTGTCGAACACCGGGATGTGCGGCTCGATGCCCCGATCCTCGACCAGCCAGGCAAGGTTCGGCGCAGAGCCGTAGGCAGTATCGGCCACGAGCCGCTCGGGCCACAGGCCGAAGCGCTCCTGCGTCCGCTCGATCATCCGGCGCTGGGCGGTCACCTCGGCCTGACGGATCGCGGTTGTCGCCTCGACATCGACGATTACTGCATGGTCGAGATCGATCAGGTAGTTGGTCGAGTAAGCGTAGAACGCCGATCCGCGTGTCGCCGCGGTCCAGCGCGAGGCGGGATCGGTCAGGTTGATGCGCTTGGGTATCACCGGCGTCGATCCGCCGAACGCGGCATCGTCGAGAAGGTCGAGATACTCGGCAACGGCGCGCCCTGCCGCTTCAGGCGGCAGACCTTCTTCGCCCGGCACCGATCGCTGGCGATGCACATCAGCACGGATCAGGCTGGCATCGACCGCGAACCCCTCGGCGCCGACCAACCCTTCGGCCATGCAGCGCTCGACGGTCAGTTCGAACAGCTTACGCAACAGGTCGCTGTCGCGGAACCTGCCGTGTCGGTTTTTCGAGAACGTCGAATGATCAGGCACGGCGCCGTCGAGATCGAGCCGGCAGAACCAGCGATAGGCGAGATTGAGATGCACCTCCTCGCACAGTCGCCGCTCCGAGCGGATACCCATGCAATAGCCGACGATCAGCATCCGGATCATCAGCTCGGGATCGATCGAGGGCCGCCCCGTCGCGCTGTAGAACGGCTTCAGATGCTCGCGGATACCGGACAGATCGACGAACCGATCGATCGAGCGCAGCAGGTGATCCGCCAGCACACGATCCTCGATGCGGAAGCTGTAGAACAGCGCCTCCTCCATCACCGTCCGCTCGCCCATCATCGCAACGTCTCCGCTTGCCTGCGGAAAACTGAATCAGGACGTCAGCACGATCGCAAGCGGGAGTTTTTCAACACAATACGCCCCATTGCCGCCGTTCTGCGTGCCGACGACCGATCCCGAAACCAGTCATTCGTGCAGAAGCCGGGAAGCTCCGCCTGAAGACTACCAAAGGCAATCCGTAGCGGCTCAGGCATTCGGTTAGTAATAGGCGTAGAAGGTCTCGAAACAGGCGCTTTCGATGTCCATATGCGCGGCATGACGAAAGCGGATGACACAACGGACGAGAACGATCGGGCTCGCGGATACGAACGGTGTATAGTCACATTCGTTGACATTCTCGGCTATCGGGAGTTGCTTAAGACCCGGCACAGTTCGGATATTCTCGAAGCTTTGCGGGCGTTGCGGAAGTTCACGCGCGGCGATGGCGACGACGAGGAGCCGCCGCGACGATCGGATGAATTCAGGCTCTACAGCCAAGCTTTCTCGGAATCGGTGTCAGACGCGGTGGTGAGGGTTCGGACCATCGACACACAATCGCTCGATGGCCCATTCCTCTACGAACTTCTCGACCTGATGCATGCGCAGATCGAATGCGTGAACCGCGGGATACTCATTCGCGGCGGCATGACAATCGGCCGAGCCCACGTGGGATTGGACGGTCGGGGCCCCATCTTCGGCGAAGCCATGGTCCGCGCCTACGAAATCGAGCAGGGCGAGGCCGTTCATCCGCGCCTCATGATCGACGACGATGCCATTGTCGCCTTCCTCACCGATTCATCCCTCTGGCAGCACGGTCAGTTTGACGGAAATGATGCGGAGATGGCGCGACGGTATATTGGCGTTAGCGAGGACGGCTCATACTTTCTGGACTATCTGAACGCGGCTGACGCCGGCGAGTTCGACGACGGTGAGATCGGCAGGTTCGCTTTTCTGGCTCGGCATCGTGACGTCGTCGAGGAGGGATTGATCTCAGCAACGGGCAAGGCGCGCAGGAAACTGATATGGCTCGCCAACTACCACAATCGCTTTATCTGCGGCCTTCGTTCTCACTACGACGAGTATGATACCAACGGCGAATTCGAAGCTGCAATGGGGATCAGTCCGCGGGGTATGTTCGACGGCCTACTAGGCCACGTGGACAAAGGGTAGCCATAGCTTGATTGAGGCGAGGCTGACAAAGCCGAGATAGGATTCTTTGGTTTTGTCGTAGCGTGTGGCGATGCGTCGCCAGTTCTTGAGCTTGTTGAACAAACGCTCGATCACGT
>DASTWI010000068.1:0-3079 GCA_035776635.1 Sphingomonas sp.
GAACACCGCCTCGGCGGTGATCCGGGCGCGCGGCATGGCGGCGTTGATGACGAAGACCAGCGGCTTGCCGACGCGCTCGACCAGCTCGACCGTGGCGCCGGCGGCGCGGAGGTCGTGGGGGCTGGGCCGAGCCGGAATAAGCACCAGGTCGGAGATCCGCACGACCTCGGCGATGGTCAGCTCGATCGCCGGCGGCGTGTCGATGACGAGAAGCTTGACGCCGAGCTCGCGCAGGCGGACCACGTCCTCGCCGAGCCGCGCCGTGTCGGTCTGGACGAAGACGGGGGTCTCGGCGGCGCGGACGTTCCACCACTCGGCGAGGCTGCCCTGCGGGTCGGTGTCGATGAGCGCGACCGGGCCCGAGCCGGCGCGCTCGGCCTGCACGGCCAAATGGCCCGCCAGCGTGGTCTTGCCCGACCCGCCCTTCTGCGACGCTATGGCGACCACGTGCATGGGATGCGTCTCCTGAAATTCAGGAACGCATCTTCGGACGACACCGGCCTTCCAAGTACTAAAATCGCAATCCAAAAAAATCGAATGAGTAACAAAGGAGATCATCTTGCGAGCTTTCAAGTACATCCCTGCAAAGCGAAGCGCATTTGACTTGCTCTGCTGAAATCGCGAAGAGTGCCGGTTTTCCGCGGAGATGAGGGACGTCGCGGCACATGGAGAACGCGAAGGGCATGGCGCCGGCGGCGGCAGAGGCATCGCGGCGATCTCGGGCCGAGGGGGCGGAGCCTGTGACGCCCGTCACTCGGCGGGTACGCGTCGCCACGGCGATCGGGACCGTCGCCGTCCTGCTTTGGGCCGCGCTCGCCCTCCTCGCCAGCTTCACGACGAGGCTGCCGCCGTTCGAGGTGACCGCGGTCGCCTTCGCGATCGCCTTCCTCCTCGCGCTGGCCAAGTGGCTCCTCAACCGCGAAGCCCCGCTCGCGCATTTCCGCCAGCCTGCCGCGGCCTGGGCGGTCGGGGTGGGCGGGCTCTTCGGCTACCATTTCCTCTACTTCTTCGCGATGCAGCACGCGCCCGCGGTGGAGGTCAGCCTCATCGCCTATCTCTGGCCCCTGCTCATCGTCGTGCTGGCGGCCTTCCTGCCGGGCGAGCGCCTCGGCTGGTGGCACGTCGCGGGGGCGCTCATGGGCCTTGCCGGCACGATCGTGCTGGTGACCGGCGGGGGCGCGGTCGCGCTCCGGATCGAGCACGCCCTCGGCTACGCGCTGGCGATCGGCTGCGCCTTCACCTGGTCGAGCTACTCGGTGCTGAGCCGCCGCCTCGCGGCGGTGCCGACCGACGCCGTCGGCGCCTTCTGCCTCGTGACGGCGGCGCTGGCGTTCCTCTGTCACCTCGGGCTCGAAGATTGGATCACCCCGACGCCGGGCGAATGGACAGCGCTCCTCGCGCTCGGCCTAGGCCCGGTGGGGCTCGCCTTCTTCGCCTGGGACGTCGGGGTGAAGCACGGCAACATCAAGGCGCTGGGCGGCCTCTCCTACGCGACCCCGCTACTCTCGACTCTGCTGCTCGTCGCGACCGGGCGCGCGGCGGCGAGCCTCGCCCTCGCCCTCGCCTGCTTCCTCATCGTCGGCGGCGCCGTGCTCTCGGCGCGCGAGCTCTGGGACCCGACCCGACGCCGGTCGGCCGCCAGCTAGTCGGCCCTGAAAAAGGCACAAGTCATTGCGAGAGAACGGATTCTTGTGCGTGACGAAGCATCGTAGAATCGCGGAATTGCCGCTTGCGGCGGTGTTTTCCGGTGATTTGCGATGCGTCCAAGAAGGCCAGAGGGAGAGAGTTCCGAGGATCTTTTTCGCGCCCGGCTGAGCAGCCAGCTCGATCTCAAGCACGCACTGGTTCGCTTGGCCGAGGTGATCGACTGGGAGCGTTTCGAGACGGCGTTCGGACCGCTCTATCACGAGGCGACCGGCCGCCCCGGCAAGCCGACCCGGCTGATGGTCGGGCTCACCTACTTGAAGCACACCTACAACCTCTCCGACGAGGCGGTGTGCGAGCGCTGGGTCGAGAACCCGTACTGGCAGTTCTTCTGCGGCTTCGACTATCTGCAGCACCGCTTGCCGGTCGATCCGAGCTCGCTGACACGCTGGCGCGAGCGGATCGGCGCGAGCGGCATGGAGCTGCTGCTCGCCGCCACGGTCGAGGCGGCGCTTGCCGCCGGCGCGGCGAAGCCGGCCAGCCTCGAGCGGGTGACGGTCGACACCACGGTGCAGCCGAAGGCGATCGCGCATCCCGTGGACTCCCGGCTCTACAACCGCGGCCGCGAGATCCTGGTCCGGCTCGCCGCCAGGCACGGGCTGCGCCTGCGTCAGAGCTATCAGCGTCTGGCCAAGCGGGCGTTGCGCCTGGCGAACCGCTACGCGCACGCGCGCCAGATGCGCCGCGCGCGCCGCGAGATCAAGCGGCTCAAGACGTTTCTCGGCCGCGTCGCGCGTGACGTCGCGCGCAAGCTCGCCGATCGTCCCGCGCTTGCCGCCCGCTTCGAGCGGCCGCTCGCCCTCGTCGACCGTCTGCTGGCCCAGCAGAAGAGCGACCGCGGCAAGCTCTATTCGCTGCATGCGCCCGAGGTCGAGTGTCTCGCCAAGGGCAAGGCGCACAAGCGCTACGAGTTCGGCGTCAAGGTCTCGGTCGCGGCCACCAACCGCGAGGGCCTCGTCCTCGGCATGCTGGCGCTGCCCGGCAATCCTTACGACGCCCACACGCTGGCACCGGCGCTCGCCCAGGTCGAGCGCCTCACCGGCGTCGTCGTCGCCCGCGGCTACGTCGATCGCGGCTATCGCGGCCATCGGCTGACCGAACGCCACGTCTTCATCGCGGGTCAGCGTCGCGGCCTCACGCCGACCATCAAGCGCGAGCTCAAACGGCGCAGTGCGATCGAGCCGGTGATCGGCCACATGAAGAATGACGGTCGGCTCGGCCGCAACTTCCTCGCCGGCTCAATCGGCGACGCGATCAACGCCCTGCTGTGCGGCGCCGGCTACAACCTCCGCCTCATCCTCAACTACCTGGCCGCTCTTTTGCGCGCCTTGCTGCAGGCACTCGCTGTCAACCGATCGATCGCTCGGTCAGCCTG
>DASTWI010000069.1:0-11192 GCA_035776635.1 Sphingomonas sp.
CATCCGACAACCATGGTGCTCCCGCGAAGGCGGGAGCCCAGCTCCGCAAAGACTCTGGGTCCCCGCCTTCGCGGGGACACGCAAATCGAAGGGACCCTACCATGCGTGTCTATTACGATCGCGACGCCGATCTGAACCTCATCACCACCAAGAAAATCGCGATCATCGGCTATGGCAGCCAGGGCCACGCCCATGCGCAGAACCTCCGCGATTCGGGGGTCACGGATGTGGCGATCGCGCTGCGCGAAGGCTCCGCGACCGCAAAGAAGGCCGAAGCCGCCGGCTTCACGGTGATGACCAATGCCGAAGCCGCCAAATGGGCCGACATCATCATGTTCCTCGCCCCCGACGAACATCAGGCGGCGATCTGGGAAGCCGACGTCAAGGCCAACATCCGCCCCGGCGCGGCGATCGCCTTCGCGCACGGCCTCAACGTTCATTTCGGCCTGATCGAGTCGCCCGCCGACATCGACGTCATCATGATCGCCCCCAAGGGCCCCGGCCACACCGTGCGCAGCGAATATGTCCGCGGCGGCGGCGTACCCTGCCTGATCGCAGTCGATCAGGACGCCAGCGGCAACGCCCACGACATCGCGCTCGCTTACGCCTCGGGCGTCGGCGGTGGCCGCTCGGGGATCATCGAGACCAACTTCCGCGAGGAATGCGAGACCGACCTGTTCGGCGAGCAGGCGGTGCTGTGCGGCGGCCTCA
Organism: Sphingomonas sp.; assembly: GCA_035776635.1. Classification (GTDB taxonomy): domain Bacteria; phylum Pseudomonadota; class Alphaproteobacteria; order Sphingomonadales; family Sphingomonadaceae; genus Sphingomonas. The sequence continues at coordinate 712 of DASTWI010000069.1, forward strand.
CCCACCTCATCACCGCCGGGTTCGAGACCCTGGTCGAGGCCGGCTACGCCCCCGAAATGGCCTATTTCGAATGCCTCCACGAGGTGAAGCTGATCGTCGATCTGATGTACGAAGGCGGCATCGCCAACATGCGCTATTCGATCTCGAACACCGCCGAATATGGCGACATCACCACCGGACCGCGGATCATCACCGACGAAACCAAGGCGGAGATGAAGCGCGTCCTCGCCGACATCCAGGCGGGGCGGTTCGTGAAGAATTTCGTGCTCGACAACCGCGCCGGCCAGCCCGAACTCAAGGCCAGCCGCAAGGCCGCCGCGGCGCACCCGATCGAGAAGATCGGTTCGGAACTCCGCGCGATGATGCCCTGGATCGGCGCGAACAAGCTGGTGGACAAGGAGAAGAACTAAGCCCTCTCCGTCTTCCTCCGCGAAAGCGGGGATCCCGCTTCTTCCTTCTTTCGAGGAAAAGACGGCGGGATTCCCGCTTCCGCGGCGATGACGAGAGGCGCTATGACGGGCACGCAACAATCGGGAGTCGTGCCCATGCGTCTCGTCCTCGCCAGCCTGCTCGCCCTCGCCGCCGTCCCCGTCCTCGCGCAGGACCTGCCCAAGGAGGCGCCCGGCGCGCCCGATCCGTCTCGCGCCGTCGCGGGCATCTATCAGGTCGATCCCGACCATACCCAAGTGCTGTTCACCGTCGGCCATCTCGGCTTCAGCGAATATACCGGTATGTTCGTCGAGCCGACCGGCACGCTGACGCTCGATCCCCCCAATCCGGCCAACGACAAGGTCGATGTCAGCTTCCCGATCGCCAAGGTGCGCACCACCGTCGCGGCGCTCGATGAGCATCTGCAGACACCCGACTTTTTCGACGCCGCCAAATACCCCACCGGTCGTTTCGTCTCGACGAAAGTGACAGTGACCGGCCAGGGCGCGGCGACGATCGACGGCAACCTGACGCTCCACGGCGTGACCAGGCCGGTCAGCCTCGATGTCCGTTTCGTCGGCGCCGGCAACATGATCATGGGGCCGCCCGTCCCGAACATCGGCTTCGCGGCGACAACGACGATCAAGCGCAGCGATTTCGGGCTCGGCTACGGCGTGCCTTTGGTTTCCGACGACGTGCTGCTGACCATCAACGCCGCCTTCGCCAAGAAGTGAGCGAGGCCGACGAGGCGGAGGGCCGTCCCGGCGTCGGCCGCGTCGAGGCCTTTTCCGACGGCGTGGTGGCGATCATCGTCACCATCATGGTGCTGGAGCTACACCCGCCCGAGCTGGCCGGCTGGTCGCATGTCTGGCGGCTGTGGCCCATCTTCCTCGCCTATGCGCTGAGCTACGTCTATGTCGCGCTCTACTGGGCCAACCACCATCGGCTGTTCAGCCATGCGACGCGCGTCACCAACGCGCTGATCTGGTCCAACATGGCGCTGCTGTTCGCGCTGTCGCTGGTGCCGTTCGCGACCGCTTACCTCGGCGAGCAGCATTTCTCGCGGCAAGCGACGTGGCTCTATCTCGCGGTCCTGCTGCTGCCGTCCTTCGCCTATATTGCGCTGCAACGCACGATCCGGCGCACCGGCCGCCAGGACGCCGCGGCAAGGCGCTACCACGTCCGCACGATCCGCAAGGGCTGGTTCGCGATGGCCGTTTACCTCACGGGGCTGGCGCTGACGGTCGTTTCGCCCTGGCTCGGCATCGCCTGCGCCGCGCTGGTCGCCGCCTTCTGGTTCCTGCCCGCGAGCCGGATCGACCGGTTGTTCGGCGGCGACTGAGGCTGGACAATCGCCCGCGGCTGCGGCATGGGATGCGCCGTGATGCTGAATCCGCTCGGCCTTACCCTGCGACTTATCCGCCCTTAGGCGGACCGTCGGCGCGCGAGCGCATTCCCGCCTAAGGGTTTTCCTTCGAACCTTCGAACGCCATCCGGCAGCGCGAACCCTGCTGCCCCGTGAGTCCCGAGGAAGCATCATGCTCAGCGATCCGAGCGTCAAATACCGCCCCTTTCCGCAGGTCGCCCTGCCCGACCGGCAATGGCCGAGCCGCACGATCACCAGGCCGCCGCGCTGGCTTTCGACCGACATGCGCGACGGCAACCAGGCGCTGATCGACCCAATGGATGCCGAGAAGAAGCAGCGCTTCTTCGACCTGCTGGTCAAGGTCGGCATCAAGGAGATCGAGGTCGGCTTCCCTGCAGCGGGCGCGACCGAGTTCGACTTCATCTCGGGCCTGGTCCGCTCCGGGCGCATTCCCGACGACGTGACCGTCCAGGTTCTCACCCAGTCGCGGCGCGACCTGATCGAGACGAGCTTCCAGAGCCTGTGCGGAGCCCGACGCGCGATCGTCCACCTCTACAACGCGATCAGCCCCGCCTGGCGGCGTATCGTATTCGGGATGGATCGCGCCGAGGTGAAGAGGATCGCGGTCGAGGGCGTCAAGGTCCTGCGCGACGAGGCGGCGAAGCAGCCCGATACCGACTGGCATTTCGAATATTCGCCGGAGACCTTCTCGACCGCCGAGCTCGATTTCTCGGTCGAGGTCTGCGAGGCGGTGATGGAGGTGCTCCGCCCCACGCCCGAGCGGCCGCTGATCCTCAACCTGCCGGCGACGGTCGAGGCGGCCACGCCCAACGTCTATGCCGACCAGATCGAATGGTTCTGCCGCAATATCCGGGGCCGCGACAGCGTGGTGATCTCGCTCCACCCGCACAACGACCGCGGCACCGGCGTCGCCGCGGCCGAGCTGGGACTGATGGCCGGCGCCGACCGCGTCGAAGGCTGCCTGCTCGGCAACGGCGAGCGCACCGGCAATTGCGACCTCGTGACGGTCGCGCTCAACATGTACACGCAGGGGATCAACCCGGCGCTCGATTTTTCGGACATCGACGAGGTGGTGAACACGGTCAATTACTGCACCAACCTGCCCGTCCATCCGCGCACGCCCTATGCCGGCGACCTGGTGTTCACCGCCTTTTCGGGCAGCCATCAGGACGCGATCAAGAAGGGCTTCGCCGCGCAGGAAGCGCGCAACGACGAACTGTGGGAAGTCCCCTATCTGCCGATCGATCCCAAGGATCTCGGCCGCGACTACGAGGCGGTGATCCGCGTCAACTCGCAGTCGGGCAAGGGCGGGGTCGCCTGGGTGATCGAACAGGACAAGGGCCTGAAGCTGCCCAAGCGCCTGCAAGCCGCGTTCAGCCGCCACGTCCAGCGCCTCGCCGACGAGACCAGCCAGGAGCTCAACGCCGACGACATCTGGGCGCTGTTCGAGCGCACCTACCTCCCCGCCCCCGACGACCGGTTCGCGCTGGTCGACTACGAGGAAACCGGCGCCGCGGGACAGCGCGTGTTCGTCGGCCGCCTCGCGATCGACGGCGAGGAGCGCTCGGTCAGCGGGCGCGGCAACGGGCTCATCTCGGGCGTGATCGCGGCGTTGCGCGAGGCGGTCGGGGTCGATCTGGAGGTGGTCGATTACAACGAGCACGCGATCGGTCACGGCTCGGACGTCGCGGCCGCCGCCTATCTCGAATGCCGCACGCCGGACGGCGAGACCGTGTTCGGCGTCGGCACTGATACCGATATCGCCACCGCCTCGGTCCGCGCGGTGCTCAGCGCGGCGAATGCAGTGCCGGCGCATCAATAAGGCCCGTTCGCCCTGAGCATGTCGAAGGGCCGTTCTTCCTTTTCCGCGGATAAGAAGAGCGGTGCTTCGACAAGCTCAGCACGAACGAAAATGGTGGCCGAAGCCTAACTAACCCACCTGCCCGAAACACCAGCGCAGGATCGACTTCTGCGCGTGGAGCCGGTTCTCCGCCTCGGGCCAGATCAGCGATTGCGGGCCGTCGATCACCTCCGCGGTCACTTCCTCGCCGCGGTGCGCGGGGAGGCAGTGAAGGAACTTCGCGTCCGGCTTGGCCGCCGCCATCAGCTCGGCCGTGACCTGGAACGGCATCATCGCGGCAAGCTTAGTGTCGGCTTGGCGCTGACCCATTGAGATCCAGGTGTCGGTGACGATCACATCGGCGCCCTCGACCGCCTCGCGCGGGTTCCCGACAACGCGCGCATGGCCATTGCCGCGGGCGATGTCTGCCGCGTCGGGCTGGAACCCCTGCGGGCAGGCGGCAACCACGTCGAACTGGAGCAGCCCTGCCGCCTCGACGATCGAGGCGAGCACGTTGTTGCCATCGCCGAGCCACGCCACCTTGAGCCCGGGAAGCGACGTGCCCGTCTCGAGGATCGTCAGCAGGTCAGCCATGATCTGGCAGGGATGCGACGCGTCGGTCAGGCCGTTGATCACCGGAACCGAGGCATATTCCGCCATTTCGATAAGCTTGGCATGGTCGTCGGTACGGACCATGACCGCGTCGCAATAGCCCGACAGCACGCGCGCGGTGTCCGCCACCGTCTCGCCGCGGCCGAGCTGCGACGTGCCGGCATCGAGCACCAGCGCCGATCCGCCAAGCTGCCGCATCGCCATGTCGAAGCTGACGCGTGTGCGCGTCGAATTCTTCTCGAACACCATTGCCAGCACGCGGCCAGCGAGCGGCGCGTCGGCGTCGGCTTTACCTTTCGGCCAGGCAGCACGCGCTGCCTTGCGATCCAGCGCATCGGCAAGGATCGCCGCGATCCCGTCTGCGCCCGCATCGGAGAGCGAAAGGAAGTGGCGGTAGGTCATCAGAAAACCTCCCACCGTTCGCCCTGAGCCTGTCGAAGGGCCGTCCTCCTCACGTCGACTGAGGACAAGAACGGTGCTTCGACAAGCTCAGCACGAACGGAAACTGGCATTGTCGTCAATCATCGCTGGGCGGTGCGTAAGTGCGCGCGCCTTCCGACAGCTTTTCGATAGCCTCGGCGATGTGCTTTTCCTCGATGATCAGCGGCGGCAGCAGGCGCACGGTGTTGTCGCCGGCGGCGACGGTCAGCAGCCCGTGATTGTCGCGCAGATGCGCCACGAAGTCGCGGCTCGGGTGCTTGAGCTTCAGGCCTTGCATCAACCCCTTGCCGCGGACGCTCTCGAACAGATGGTCGTGGTTGGGGATCAGTTGCTCCAGGCTCGAGCGCAGCCGCTCGCCCATTGCCTCGACATGCTCGAGGAACCCCGGTTCGAGGATCACGTCGAGCACCGCCTCGCCCGCCGCCATGGCGAGCGGGTTGCCGCCATAGGTCGAGCCGTGGGTGCCGAACACCATGCCCTTGGCCGCCTTTTCAGTGGCGAGGCATGCTCCGAGCGGGAAGCCGCCGCCAATCGCCTTGGCGACCGCCATGATGTCGGGCGTGATGCCGTAGAGCTCGTGCGCGAACAGCTTGCCGGTACGGCCGTAGCCCGCCTGCACCTCGTCGAGCACCAGCATCAGCCCGTGCTCGTCCGCCGCCTTGCGCAGGCCCTGCAGGAACTCGGGCGTCGCCGGGCGGATGCCGCCTTCGCCCTGGATCGGCTCGACCAGGAAGCCGGCGGTATTCTCGTCGATCAGCGCCAGCGCGCCTTCGAGATCGTTGAACTCGGCATATTTGAATCCGGGCAGCAGCGGTTCGAACCCGTCGCGCATCTTGGCCTGGTTGGTCGCCGAGATCGTGCCCAGCGTGCGCCCGTGGAACGCCGACGAGAAGGTGATGAGGTCGTGCCGCTCGGGATGGCCGTCGGCATAATGGTAACGCCGGGCGGTCTTGATCGCGCACTCGACCGCCTCCGCGCCCGAATTGGTGAAGAACACCGTGTCGGCGAATGTGGCATCGATCAGCCGCTGCGCGAAATGCTCGCCTTGCGGGCTGCCGTACATGTTCGAGACGTGCATCAGCGTCTCGGCTTGGTGTTGGATCGCGCCGATCAGGTGCGGATGGCTATGGCCGAGCGCATTAACCGCGATGCCGGCGGCGAAATCGAGGAAGCGGCGGCCGTCCTCGCTGATCAGATAGACGCCCTCGCCTCGCACCGGCCGCACGTCGCACCGCGGGTAAACCGGCATCAAAGCGGGAATCGTCATCGATCGAACTCCTCGTCAAAGGAAAAAGGCAGCCCCCGGCTGCCCTTCCCGCGCTCATAGGCGCGCGCGCGAGGTGACGCAACACCGGGGCATTGCCGCGGGTCGGGGCAGACCGTAGAAACGCGCGATGCTCAAGCACATCGCCCGCGTGGTCCTGATCGTCGTCATCCTCGTCGCGGCGGTGCTGTTCTATTTCAGTCGCCCCGACACCGCCCGGCTGTCGCTCGCCGAAGTGACCGGGTGGCATCCGAAGATCACCAAACCGCGCAACCAAGTCATCCCCACGGTCGAGATCGCCGATGCCGCGGGCTGGCCCGCCGGACAGCAACCGAAGGCCGCCAGGGGCCTTGCGGTCAACGCCTTTGCGCGCGGGCTCGATCACCCGCGCTGGCTTTATGTCCTGCCCAATGGTGACGTGCTGGTCACCGAAACCAACGGCCCGCCCGACAAGGGCGGCGGCGTCTTCGACTGGTTTCAGCGCCGCCTGATGGCCAAGGCCGGCGCCGAGGTGCCGTCCGCGAACCGCATCACCCTGCTGCGCGATGCCGACCATGATGGCGTGGCCGAGGCACGGTCGGTGTTGATCTCGGGCCTCAACTCGCCCTTCGGCATGGCGCTGATGGGCGGGTATCTCTACATCGGCGATACCGACGCACTGGTTCGGGTGCCCTTCACGCCGGGGCAGACGAAGATCACCGCCAGACCTGAGAAGGTGATCGACCTCCCACACAACGGCGGCCATTGGACGCGCAACGTGCTGGCGGCGCCGGACGGCAAGTCGCTGTTCGTCGCGGTCGGGTCCTCGAGCAATATCGCGGAGAACGGCATTGACGCCGAGGACCACCGCGCCAACATCCTCCAGGTGTTTCCTGATACCAGGACCGCGCGGATCTACGCCGCCGGTATCCGAAATCCCAACGGCATGGCCTATGAACCGCAATCGGGCCGGCTGTGGGTCGCGGTCAACGAGCGCGATATGATGGGTTCCGACCTCGTCCCCGACTACATCTCCGACGTCGAGCTCGGCGACGATTTCGGCTGGCCCTGGTATTATTGGGGCGGTTATCCCGACAAGCGCGTCGAACCCGAGAACCCCGGCTTGCAGCGTTATTCGAAGCGGCCCGCCTATGCGATGGGCCCGCATGTCGCTGCGCTCGGCCTCGCCTTCGCAAAGGGCGCGAAGCTCGGCCCCGATTTCACCAACGGCGCATTTGTCGGCGAGCACGGCTCATGGAACCGCAAGCCGATTTCGGGCTACAAGGTCGTCTTCGTCCCGTTCGGGCCCGACGGCTTTCCGCTGCGCGGCTCGCAGCCGACTCATGTGCTGACCGGCTTCCTCAGCCCCGATGGCGAGAAGGCCTATGGCCGCCCGGTCGGCGTCGCGATCGGTCCCGCGGGTGGCCTGCTGGTTGCCGACGATGTCGGCAACACCATCTGGCGGGTCAGCGCGGCACAATAGTTGCCCTGGCTGGCCTCGCCCCCATCTTGGCCGCCATGACAGCCTATTCGCTCCTCGATCTCGTGCCCGTCGTCGAAGGCGGTAGCGTCGCGCAGGCGCTCGCCAATGCCGCCGACCTCGCGCGCCATGCCGAGACGCTCGGCTACATTCGCTACTGGTGCGCCGAGCATCATGGCATGGCCGGCATCGCCAGCGCGGCCACCGCGGTGGTGATCGGCCATGTCGCCGCGGCGACGGCCACGATCCGCGTCGGCGCCGGCGGCGTCATGCTGCTCAACCACGCGCCGCTGGTCATTGCCGAGCAGTTCGGCACATTGGAGGCGCTGTTCCCCGGCCGCATCGATCTCGGCCTGGGCCGCGCGCCCGGTTCCGACCAGCGCGTCGCGCGGGCGCTGCGGCGCACGCTCGACAGCGATCCCAACGCCTTCCCGCAGGACGTGATCGAGCTGCAGAGCTATTTCGCCGACGACGGCCAGACCGGCATTCGCGCCACCCCCGGTGCCGGCGCGCGCGTGCCGCTATGGATCCTCGGCTCCAGCCTGTTCGGTGCGCAGTTCGCCGCCGCGCTCGGGCTGCCCTACGCCTTCGCCTCGCATTTCGCACCCGACGCGCTCGATCAGGCGCTCGCGATCTATCGCCGCGATTTCCGTCCCTCGGCGCAGCTTGACGAGCCGTATGTCATGTGCGGCTTCAACGTCTTCGCCGCCGAGACCGAAGCCGAAGCCGAGTTCCTCGCCAGCTCGCAGCAGCAGGCGTTCGTCGCGCTCCGGACCGGGAACCCCCGCCAGCTCCCGCCCCCAGTCGAGGGGTATCGTGCCGGCCTCGGCGCGCAGGGCAATGCAATCCTCGACCATGTCCTGCAATGCTCGGCGATCGGCACCCGCGACACGATCGCCCGCCAGATCGCCGCCTTCGTCGAGCGCACCCGGGCCGACGAGCTGATGATCGCCAGCGCGATCTACGATCATGACGCGCGCAAGCGCAGCCTTGCGCTGACCGCCAAGGCGATGACGCGGTAAGACGCCTCAACCGGCGCTGTCGCCCCGGAACGCGCCGGTCGAGGTGCCGACGTCATATTCCTCGCGTTCGCCGCCGACGCCGCTTCCCTCGATCTCGCCGTCGTGCGGCACGCTTTGGGCGCGGTCCTTCTCGCGCCATTCGTGCTGGCCGACGCTGTCGTATTCCTGGCCGGAATAGCCTTTGCCCGTTCCGACCGGACCGCGTTGCGGGTCGGGCTGGTCCTCGCGCGGCGGGCGCTTACCCGCAGCGGGAGGAATGTCGGGATCATGCCTGCTCATCGATGCTCTCCTTCGACAAGAGCAACCGATGGCGGCCGCCGCCGTTCCGCCGTTCAGCTCGCCGCAGGCAACCTCAGCCGCACGAGCAAGCCGCCCAGGTCCTCGCTCTCCTCCAGCCCCACGGTGCCTTCGTAGATTTCCGCCACGTCGCGCACGATCGCCAAGCCAAGTCCCGTTCCCGGCTTGCCGCTGTCGAGCCGCGCGCCGCGGTCGAACAGCCGCTGACGGTCCTCCTCGGCGATCCCGGCGCCGTCGTCCTCCACCAGGAACTCGACATAGCCTGCCTCGGCGCGCACCGTCACGAACACGCTGCCGCCGCCGTATTTGGCGGCGTTCTCGATCAAATTGCCGAGCATTTCGTCGAGGTCCTGCCGCTCGACATGGACCTGCAGGTCGGTGGGCCCGTCCATGTCGAAGCGGACGTGCGGGTAGAGCCGCGACACCGCGCGCTCGACCGATTCGAGGCTTGGCCACACCTCGGCGCGGCTGTGAGCGTGGCCTCGCCGGCCGACCGCGCGAGCGCGGGCGAGGTGGTGATCGACCTGCCGCCGCATCGTCCGCGCCTCGCGCACCACGGTTTCGGACAGATCGTCGGCCTCGGCCGTCGCCGCATTCATGATGACGGTGAGCGGCGTCTTGAGCGCGTGAGCGAGGTTCCCGGCGTGGCGCCGCGCTTCCTCTGCCTGCCGTTCGTTATGCTCGATCAGCGCGTTGAGCTCGTCGACCATCGGCGCGACCTCGATCGGCATCGGCTCGTCGATCCGCGAGGCGCGGCCGGCGCGCATCTTGGCGATCGCCAGACGCACCTTCCTGAGCGGCCAGAGACCGTACAGCGTCTGCAGCGCCGCCATCACGATCAGCCCCAGCCCGAGCAGCAGGAAGCTGCGCACCAGCGTCCGCCGCAGCACCGCGATCTGCGCGTTGAGGCCGTCGCGGCTCTCCGCAACCTGAAAGCGCCACCACGTGTCCGAACCCGGCAGCTTCACGTCCTGCGCGACGATGCGCAGCTTTTCGGTCGGGAATTGGTTGCTGTCGAAGGCGTAAGGCTCGGTGTGGCGTTGCGGGTCGCCGAAGTCGAGCTGCCGGTCCCACAGCGAGCGCGACGGAAAATCCTCGTGCCCGGCGCCGCTCACTTGCCAATAGAGTCCCGAATAGGGTTCGAGGAACCGCTGATCGGCGGCGGTGCGGTTGAACATCACCTCGCCGTCGGGGCCGATCTCGGCCGACAGGATCTGCGCGCGCAGCACGGTATCGAGCGACTGGTCGAAATAGCTGGTCAGCGCGCCGGTCAGCACACGGTCGAGCGCGAACCCGCCGCCGGCGAGCAGCACCCCGATCCACAAAGCCGCGACGAGAATCATGCGCTGGCTCAGCGAGCCGCTGGTGCGCTGCTTGAGCTGACGGCGGCCGAGCAGGAATCGCTGCCACAAGGACCGCCGCGGCGGGCGCGTGTCGGCGGCGGTGGCCATGGGGCTTAGGCCCAGTATTCCCGCGAACGCGGGAATCCAGAGTCGCCGGCGCAGCGCTGGGTTACCCTGGACCCCCGCCTGCGCGGAGGAACAGCGACCGCTTCAGACGGAGCGTCACGCCTCATCCGGATCCTCGAGGCTGTAGCCGAGGCCGCGGATCGTGGTGATGACGTCCTGGCCGAGCTTCTTGCGGATGCGCGTCACGAACACCTCGATCGTGTTCGAATCGCGGTCGAAATCCTGGTCGTAGATATGCTCGATCAGCTCGGTGCGGCTGAC
>DASTWI010000070.1:0-49828 GCA_035776635.1 Sphingomonas sp.
GTTCCCGGTGCCGCCGCCGTTCCCGGTGCCGCCGCCGTTCCCGCTGCCGCCACCGTTCCCGGTGCCGCCACCGTTCCCGGTGCCGCCACCGTTCCCGTTGCCGCCGCCGTTTCCGTTGCCGCCGCCGTTCCCGGTGCCGCCGCCGTTCCCGGTGCCGCCACCGTTCCCGTTGCCGCCGCCGTTTCCGTTGCCGCCGCCGTTCCCGGTGCCGCCGCCGTTCCCGTTACCGCCTTTGCCGGAGTCGCCGCCCCCGCCCGGCGCACCGCCCTTGCCGGGAGCGCCGGCGCCGGGTCCGGAGGCGCCGGGGTGAGCAGCATCTGCCGGGGCTGCCGCAGCCGATGCAACGGCAACCGTCATTGCGGTGGTACCCGATACCAGGCCGCCGCTGATCTGGCCGATCGACTTGGGCGCTTCTTCGATCGCTGCGCCGATCGTCACCGGCTCGGCAGCAGACGATTGCACGGGCGCCGGCGCGGCGCCTGGAATCCCCTCGCCGGCCGCTTCGGCAAGGACTGCCGACGCCGGCCCGCTCGACGTCGCGTGAACCGCAGGTGCTGCCCCACTTTTCACCGATCCCGCCGCCGGCGAATTGGGCGACCGCAGCACTTGCGTGGTTTTGCCTTGAATCGTCAGGCGCCCGAGATCGGCGGCGCCGACCGTCGCAATCGCGCCCGGCTGAAGCAATTGATGCGCTCCGCCGTCGACCGTTGCGACCTCGACCGCACCTTCGACAACCTGGACGGAGGCACCGCTGTCATCGACCGTGACGCTGAACGTCGTGCCCTTGACCACCGCCGCGAGATACGGCGTCTGCACGCCGAAATGCGGCGTGCCGCCCTTTTTCACGCTGAAGACGGCGTTGCCGATCTTCTCGACAAACTGCATGAGCCCGCCGCTCGGCCGCGGATCGGCGATCTCCAGCCGGCTGTTGGGCGAAATCACCGCATATTGATCGCCGTTGACCAGCACGGCGCGGGCGTTCTGGCCCGTGGTGACGATGTCGCCGGGCTTGAGGTGTCCCCCGCGCGCGGCAATTGTCGAAACGCCGGCGTGAACCACCATCACGCCCGAAGATGCCTCCGAAATGGTCCATCCCGGGGAAGCGGCATGTGCCGCGGTCGCGAGAGAAACGCCGCTCAGCAGTGCAAGTTTGAACAGCCGCATGGTCGAGGCCTTTCCTGTCTTTCGAGCGCCCGGTGTCATTCCTGATCGAGATTAGATTTCCGCCACTACGATAGGAGTTTGCGTAAAAGATTTGGCAACCACTCATGGTTAAGCAGGCAGTCACCATGATGTGCCGCCGTTCATTCCGCCTGCTGCTCGCGATCGGCGTTGCCGGCCCGTCGATCGCCCATGCGCAAAGCCAGAATGCTCCGCAACGGATCGATCCCGGCATCGCAACCAGGGAGGTGAAGGAGCCGGTCACGGCACCCCCGCCGTCTCCGGTCGCCACGATCGAGATTCCGCCGGAAGCCTCGCCCGGCGTCTTGCCAGCGCGCATCATGGCCGGAGCGATTCGCGTCGAGGGCGGCGACGATCTGCCCGCCGACCAGATGATGGCGGCGATTTCCCCCTATATCGGCCATCGCCTGTCGGCCGACGACGTGCAGGACCTGTTGACCGCCGTCTCCGGTATCGCCCGCGCGCACGGCTATCTGTTTGCGCATAGCGCGATCCCGCCGCAGACGATGGCCGCGGGCGTGCTCCGTGTCGCGCTCGACGAAGGTCATGTCGACGAGGTGCGGCTGACCGGCGACGCGCGCTCGGCGGTCGCCGATGTGCTGCGGCCGTTGGAGGGGCACGCGCCAAAGCGCGACGAGGTCGAGCGTCGTTTGATGCTGGCCAGCGACCTTCCCGGCGTCACGATCGGCACCGTCCGCTACGCCATACAGTCGGGCAAGGGCGTGCTGATCGTGCCTGTCAGCTACGATCGGATCAACGGCAGCGCAACGCTCGACAATCGCGGACTCGAGGCGCTGGGACCGGAGCGCGCGCGCTTGTCGGTCAATCTCGCCGGGCTCTTGTCCCATAGCGACGAGGTGACGTTCCAGGGATTGGCGACGCCGATCGAACCTCACGAGTTGCTCGCCCTCTATGGACGCTATGCGATTCAGCCGACGTCGGCCGGCACCGAGTTCGCCGTTTACGGCACCTATGGAGAGACGCATTCGGGCGGCCGCTGGCGCGCTCACGATCCGCGCGGCGAGAGCGAGAGCATCGGCTTGAGCGTGGCCCAGCCGCTTCTGCGCAGCGCGAAGGCGAGCCTGTGGCTCATGGCTGAGGCTGATCGCATCGGCGTCGACGAATGGTGGGACGGCGCGCTGGTCCGGCGCGATCGCGTGACCACCATAAGCGCTTCGATCAACGGCTATGCTCCGCTGGCCGGCGGTCGCTTGCGCGCTGGCGGCGGCATCGCCCAGGGGATCCTCGCGCTCGGCGCGACCCGGCGCGACAATCCGCTGGCATCGCGCTACGACGCGGGTTCCCGCTTCACGATGCTGAGCGCCTGGGCCAATTGGCAGGGCGATCTCACCGGTCCGTTCAGCGCCCGTCTCGCGACCGCCAGCCAGATCTCGAGCGATCCGTTACCGGCAGTCGAGCAAATGACGATCGGCGGCCCCTATTTCGGCCGCGGATACAATTGGAGCGAGCGGACCGGCGATCAGGGTGTGCTCGGTTCCGCCGAAGTGCGCGCGCAACTCCTCGACCGGCGCACCGGCTTTTTGCGATGGGCTCAGCTCTACACGTTCGCTGACGCAGGATATGTCACCAATCTCGAGACCGAGTTCGGCACGGGCGATCTCTATTCGGCCGGGGCCGGCGCACGCTTCAACCTGGCTCCACATCTCAATTTCGAACTCGAGACCGCATTTCCCCTCAAGGCGGTCCGCTACGACAGCGGCAACAAAAGCCCGAGGGTCTCGTTGAGCGTGACGTCCAACTTCTGAGCCGCCGCTCGGAAACAAGCCGGATACCAGCCGCTTCGAGCTGGCGCGCGTTCTATCGAGCCAGATAAGGCTGGCACGAGTTCAACGATAACGTGCTCACCATCGTCCTGCCCGGCAAAAGCCGCGAGCGAAAACGCCCGCAGCATCGGTCAATGGCGTGAACGCGTAACGCAAGCCCTGCCGCGATCAGAACTGCGCGCGAATGCCGAAGGTGAACTGCCGCCCCTGATAAGCATAATGTTGCAACAACGACTGGCTCTTCAGATCGCGACTGTCGGCGGTGGTGCGAAACACTTTCGCCTTGAACAGATTCGTTACCGACCCAATCAACCGAATCCCGCGACGCAGCGTGACACCGGCATTAAAGTCGACCTGGCCGCTCGGGTTAAACTGATAGCCATTGGCAAATCGCCGCGAATAGCCGCTGTAATAACGGTAGGCGAGCCGGAAATCGAGCTTGCGGACGCTATAGAACAGCTGCGCGTTGAGAACGTCCTTCGAGAAGTTGATCGGCAGGACCGGAACGGTGCTGCCGACCAGAGAAGTGAAGTTCTCTCGCTCGTCGGTCCAGTTGTGGTTCCAGTTCGCCTGCGCGCCAAGATTAGCGAGGAAACCGGGCAGGAAGTTGAAGTCCCGCCGCGCCTGCACTTCGAGTCCCTTGAAATGCTTGGTCGCCGGATCGTTGATGCTGGTGGTGACGAACGCAGGAAGCACCGTACCGTCGGCCAGCGTCACCGTGGTGGCGACGGTGTCCTGCGTGGTGAAGTTCTTCACCCATTTGTAATAGCCGGCGACCGCAAAACTGGTGTGGCGATCGGGATACCATTCGAGATCGGCGTCGATCCCCTTCGAAGTGAACGGATTGAGGTTGGGATTGCCGCGAGTGATCCGGACCACACCGTCGGTCGGCACGGTCGTCAGGTCGGCGGCCGACCCTACGGTTAATTCATTGAACGCAGGGCGCGCCATCGTCTTCGAAGCGGCGAAACGGGCGAGCAGCGACGGAGTGATCTCATAGCGCAGGTTGAGCGACGGCAGCAGGTAATGATAGCTGTTCGAGAAACGCTGCGGCACCGCGTTTTCGGGCGTCGTGCCCGCCACGCCGAGCACCTTTTCGTCGGTCAGTACGTAGCGTAGCCCGACATTGCCCGACAAAGGCCCCGATTCGATGTTCGCCTGACTATAGAGCTCGTAGCTCATCTCGCGCACGTCGGCCCCGGCGCCGACATCGGAGGCGAACTGGTCGTTCACCTTGACATTGGGCGCCGACATAGCGGGCGCCAGCAGCGAATCGAAATCGTAATAGGGGAATTGCACCGCACTGTCGCCGCCGAAGCGGCCGGGGCTGCTGGTGAACGGATTGGTCGCCGTTTCCAGATAGCTGTCGTCGAGCCCGGGCCGTGCGGCGATATTCGGGAAGGTATATTGAGTGTTGTCGACCGCTTGGGTGTGGCGGCGATGATCGACGCGGAACCCCCATTGGACGCCCTTCAAGAACGATCCTCCGCCGAGCTCGTATGTGAAATCGCCGCGCACCGCCTGAATAACGTCGGTCGAATTCTGATAGGTCGTGTTGGCGAGCTGGATCGCGTAATCGTCCGGACCGAGCGATGCGAAGGTGAACGACGGCTTGGACGGGTCGGTGACGTCATAGGCGAAAGGCTGGCGCTGAGCGGGGCCGGTTGCGGCGGCGTTCTCAAAATTGACGCTGGGCGAGTAGCGATCGCGCGTCGCTTTGGCATAAGAAGCGTCGAACTTGGCGGTTAGCGGGCCACCATCGTCGATCGCGACATTGAGGCCACCCTCATAGGTATAGTCATGCCGAGCGGAGAGGCCCAGCGTGCCGCGATAGCCGGCGGCTTTACCGCTGAACGCGGTCGCGGCGTCTTTCTCGACCGTCGCGGCATCCGGCGCGCCATTGGCGCCATTGAACAGGCCGAACGCGAAATAGCGGCGCGTTCCCTGGACATAATGATCACGGTCATAGAGACCATCGACCGTTACGCGCACGGCCGGGCTCGCGTCCCATTGCGCGGTGGCGATCACCGAATCGCGATGCGTCTTGAAGAAGCCGGCGAATGGCCCGGCGGTGGTCGGCAGCGCGTCGTCGACGCCATCGCCGTTGAGATCGGCACGCGTCGCCGTGCCGAGGCGCCAGCCGTCGAGCTGATACGAGGTCTCGGCGGCATACTGCCTGATGCCGGCGTACGAAACGGAGATGCCGAAATTATCGGTCAGCTTGCCGATATACGTCACTTCGGCGCGGCCGCCGAACGGGCTGACCTTGTTGGCGCCCTTGAGGGCGTTGGCGGTGTCGCTGTAGAGTCCGCGGAACACCAGCGTCAAACCATGGCGGCGGGTATCGAGCGGCTTGACCGTCTGCAGTTCGAGAATGCCGGCGACACCACCCTCGATAGTCTGCGCGTCGGGCGTTTTTTGCGCATAGGCAGCACTGATGCCCTCTGTGGGCAGCCCGGCGAGGCCGACACGGCGGGTCGCGCCGTCCGCGGTGGGCAGTACGCGGCCGTTATATTCTGTCGAGACGAGGTCGGGACCGAGCCCGCGTATGGCGACCTGGTCTGAGCCGCGCACCGTATCGTTGGACGAGACGCCGGAAATCCGGATCAGCGCCTCGGAGATCGAGACGTCGGGGAGCTGGCCGATATCGTCGGCATTGATGCCGTCGATCAGCACCGGTGCGGCGCGTTTCACGGCTTCCGCGTTCTCCAGAGAGGCTCGCGTCCCAGTCACGACGATATCCGGACTCGCCGGCCGTGCCGGTGCATTCGCCGAGGGCGCCTCCTGTGCCTGCGCGGAAGAAGCCGCGATAGCGATCAGCGATGCCGTGAGCACGGCCGAAAATTTGTAGGAACGACGCACTATTCACCTCCCCCTGGCGCGCCGACTACGGCGCTGTTTTCAGGATCCCTTATCCTGCCGGG
The DNA here is from genome assembly GCA_035776635.1 of Sphingomonas sp. GTDB lineage: Bacteria > Pseudomonadota > Alphaproteobacteria > Sphingomonadales > Sphingomonadaceae > Sphingomonas. Next base: position 5,891 of record DASTWI010000070.1, read on the forward strand.
GCACGATTGACAAGATGAATCATATAATTCTGCTTTTTCCAATTCAGCTCGGCCGGCCGGAGCTTTCCAGGAACCGACGCGAACGTCTGTCAGCGCATTAAGAGCAAGGGCAACTTGAACGGCGAGCTCTCATTGAGGAGCGGGGCCTCCCTCGCGCCACGGTCCTGGACAGAGCAGCTGAAATGACATAAATGACATATCAGATAAATAGCTCAATAAGAGGAGGGGGACATGAAGGAGAGGGCATTTCTTCGTGCCGCAATTGCGGCAGCATTATTGGGAACGGCAGCTCATGGCTCGACTCTTGGAGTCAACTACAATGGCCTGACGCGGAACTATCAGAAAAGCGATGTCGACCGGACCGGGGCGAAATGGGTCAGGGCATTCGTCGATGTCATGAGGCTCTATAAGCAGGGCTCGTCGACGGTCGCGACCGACCCGGACCTGATGGGGTTAGTCAATGCGCACAATGACGGCTTCAAGGTCATTCTCAATCTCAAATACAATTTCACCGGCTCGGATTTCCCGAGCGACCCCAACAGCCAGGCGTTCCTGGACCTACGCGCCTTCACCACCCAATTGCTTGACCAGGTCTTCCCCTCGGTCGACATCATCGTCGTCGGAAACGAGCCGTTCATCGAAAGCGACCCGGCCGATCGCGACAACGATCTCGTGCTGTTTTACAAACACATGGCCAACCACGTCATTACCTATAACCGCAGCAGCGGGCGCAATATTCCGCTCTACGTCGGCGCGTTCAACAATCTGCAGAAACCCGATTGGGAGACGCAGCCGGCGAAGGATTTGATCGCCTATGCCAGGAACACGCCCGGAGTGACCGGGATCGATCTCCACCTGCACACTGCGTCGGTCGCCGAGATGCAGCAGGCGATCGACTGGGCAAAGGGGCAGCTTGGTTCGGGCAAGGCGATCATCAGCACCGAATTCTCGATCAAGAACTATTTCAAGAACCAGCTGGGCAAGACGATCGACCCGACGTTCGCCGCGCAATACGACGTCGATCCGTCATGGAAAGTCTATCAGTACCTCAATTACTCGCTTCAGAATCCCCGGCCGCGCCCGGAATGGGTCGATTTCCTGAAGGGCAGCGACTGGTTCATGAGCCACCATTTGGCGCTGGAGAATGCCGACACGCTGTTCGATTCCGAAGGGCTGGTCATCGCAACCTATTCGCTACGCCAGTCGCAGAGCAGCATCGGCCCGACCACCGATCCGTGGATGCTGAACGCGCTTTATTGCAACAGGAGCTGCGTCCCCAATCCCACGACCGGCCTGCCTCAGTTCAACTATCAATGGATCGACAGCTTTCGCCTGCGTGAGTGATCATCGCGCGCTCGAGATCGAAACCGGGACGACACCCTGCCCGCGCCTGGGTTGGCGGCGCGGAACAGGCCAATGATCGAGGGACGCGGCTACGGCGCAGCGCGGGCGTGCTCTCTTCAGCCGGTCACTGGCGCCCTGATTGATTCTCGACCGCCGGCGGAGGGGTCGTGGCGAGGTGATGGATCAGGTCGATCTCGGCTTGGCGATAGGGCCGGCCGTCTTCATGCAGGACGTCATGAAACCAAACGGTCGGCGCGCTCTTCACGTAAGGCCGATCCCAACTGTCCCAGGGCAGCCAAGTCTGCTCCTTGCCCTTGACGAACCCCCAGTTGATCATGCCGACGTCGTGGCGCCAACCGACCGGTAGCGACCCGTCGAAGGTCGAGCCGGCGCCGCGCGCCATGAATTCGGTGCAGAGGATCGGTCGACCGTAGGTCTCGAGCTGGTCGATCCGCGCCTCCATGCTCTCCGGCCAGCCATAATCGTGGAAGCTCAACACGTCGGACTGATCGAGTTGAACCGTCTGGACCGGATTATGCGGAGTATCGCGCGACCAGTTGGATCCCTTGCCCCACAAACCGCTGGTCAACGGCTGGGTCGGATCGGCGCTGCGCGCCCATGCGAATACCTGAGGCAGCAGTTTGGCGACCAGCTCCGCCTTGTTCTTCGGCTGGCCGGGATATTGCCGCGCCCCGTTATCGGGCTCGTTCCACACATCCCAGCCGAGGATGCGATCGTCCTTTGCGAACGCACCGATGACGCCTTTCACATAGGCCTCGAGACGCGGATATTGCGCCGGATCTTTGAGGACGTCGGTGCCGGGCGATTGCACCCAACCCGAATTATGCACGCCAGGGATCGGCGGATGCTGCGGGCCGAGTTTAGGATGGGGATCCCAGCAACTGTCGAACAAGACGAAAAGCGGCTTGATATGATGCTTGTGGGCGATCGTCAGGAAGATATCGATGCGCTTCTTGAAACCTTCGGGATCCTCTTCCCACAACAGATCGTGCAGGAACACGCGCATCGTGTTCATACCGATGGCCTGCGCCCAGCCAAGCTCCTGATCGATGCGCTTCGGATCGAATGTCGTCGGCTGCCACATCTCGAGCTGGTTGATCGCGTCGGACGGCAGGTAATTGGACCCGACTAGCCAAGGCTGCTTGGCGTACCACGTCTTGGCCTGGGCCGGCGTCCAGCGCGGGCGCGCATCCGCCGGCGAAGCGAGCACGATCGCCAGGGCGGCCGCGGAAAGAGCGAAAGCAATCTTAGGCATGGATTCTCCTTGTCGCTCCGCGAGCTGCCTGCGTGGCGCAGCGCAGAGCACGTCAGCGCGCAATGCGAATTCCAGCTTGGCAAAACATTCGGTAGTATATATCAGACTAATCAGCAAGTGGGGCTGAAGCAAACCCGCGACCGAAGGGAGAGGTTGATGAAATACCGGTTCGGCGCGCTCGAAAGCGTTGCCGTTTTGGCGACGCTCATCGCGACCATGGCTTCCGGTCCCGCCTGGGCCGCGGTGCGTCACGACGACCCTGCGACGATCCGCGGCGCCGTCTACGTTCCCGCCGAAGCATATAGCGCGCCGCAAATGTGGAAGAATTTCAATCCGGCCGAGACCGCGCGCGACCTCGACCATGCCCGCGCGATCAACCTGAACGCATTGCGCATATGGGCGAGCTACGAATTCTGGAAGACCGATCCCGATCGGTTCGGCAAGGAGTTCGACACGTTTCTGGCCATCGCCGAGCAGCATCATATCCGCATCCTTGTCTCGCTGTTCGAGAATGACGGCGTCGCCCCGACTCCGGCCAATATGTGGACGACTGATCCGCGCAAGGCATTCGCGATCCAGTCGCCCGGCCGCGCGATCGCCGCTGGACCGAAATCGGGATGGGAGGAACCGCGCCGGTTCGTCGAATGGTTCATGAAGCGCTATGGCAACGACGATCGGCTCCTGGCGATCGAAGTGATGAACGAACCCAACGAGGCCGGTAAGCGAGCGGCCACCGTGCCGTTCGCCAAGGCGATGTTCGTCACCGCCAAATCGCTGCAGGATACCGTGCCGCTGACCGTCGGCACCAACTTGATCGAGATCGCCGCGGATTTCGTTCCGCTCGGGCTCGACGTGATCCAATTCCACGACAATTACCCGCCGAGCGAAAAGGAATTTCGTGGCCGCATCGAGCAGGCAATTGCCTATGGGAAGTCGGTCGGCCTGCCGGTCTGGTTGACCGAATGGCAGCGCGTCCGCTCCGGCGGCAGCGGCTGGGGTCAGGAAAAGGTCGCGTCGTCGGATTCGGGGATCGACTATGCCTCGCTGGCCCCGATCGTACGTAGCTATCCGATCGGGAGTTTCTTCTGGTCGCTGATGGTCAAGCGCGCCTATTTGAAGGTCCAGCGGTTCAAGGGAACGGCCAACGGCCTGTTCTGGCCCGACGGCGCCGTTGCCAGCCTGCGCGACGCCCGCGTGATCGCGGCGGATCCGGTCCTCGACCTTGAGGAAAGACCGATTCCGCCCAGCTTCGGCTCAGTCGACAACAAGGATCATTGACGGCGCACGCGGTGAACGGCGCTGGCTGCTGTACGAGGAAGGGGTGGGACAATGAACATTCTGGTGACGACCATAGCCGCACTGTTGGCGAGCGCGGGACTATCCCCTGCTGCGCCGCCGGCACCGCTCGACGGCGCGCTCGGCGCCAATTTCAACGAGCATTACGAGGACGTCGATTTCGCGCAGCTGCGGCGCGCCAATGACCATTGGATCCGCGGTTTTCTTCCCATGCCCCAGGTCGATCTTGGCAACCCCGGCGCACATCCGGCGATCGCCACCACGCTGGAAGCCGAGCGGCAAGGATTTGCGACCATCCTGACGCTCAAATTCCCGATGAAGAAGACCGGCATTCCGCGAGCGGGAACGCCGGCCTTCGAGCGTGCCCTGAGCGCGGTGGACGCCGTGCTGCCGCTCACAGTCGGCAAGGTCGACATCCTCGAGATCGGCAACGAGCCGTTCATCGAGTCGCCCAAGAGCCAGCAAAATCGCGTCCTCAACGATTTTTACGAGGCGATGGCACGTCGCGTGATCGCCTATCGCGCGCAGCATTGCCCGGGGGCGTGCCGGACGCGGCTGTTCATGGGCGCGCTCAACCGGCTCAACAATCCCGCGTGGCGCACGGCGGCGACCGATCGCTGGCTCGCCTTCGTTCGCGAAACTCCCGAGATCGCAGGCGTGGACATCCATCCGCACATTCGCTCGCTCGACGAGTCGAAGGCGTTCCTCGACTACGTCCTGCCGCGGCTGCGCCCGGACCAGAAATTCATCGCCACCGAATTCTCGCTGGTCTGGTACTGGCGTCAGCATCTCGACGACCTCGTGCCCGCGAGCTTCGCCGCTCGCTATGACGTGCCGGCGAACACCAAAATCTGGCAGGAAATCGCTGAGGCGATCGCCAAGCCCGTTCCGCAGCGCGAGTGGGACGACCTGCTCACTGCCAGTCCGTGGTTCAGCGCACAACGCAATTACCTTGCTGACCAGGTCGCGATGTTTCGCCGGACCGGCCGTCTTGCGGTCGCGACGTACGGTTTCAAACAGGGCGGCTCGATGACGCGCCGCTTTGGGCCGGACAGCGTGCCATGGCTGCTCAACAGCGTGATTGCCTCGCGCACGGTACGTCCCGCAGCCGACGGAAAGGCGGGAACAAACCCGTATTGGTTCGACGCGTTTCGCATCCTGACCGTGCCGCCCGCCAGTTCGGCGACGAACTGACACTGCACAGCGCGGAATGGCTGCCGTGGAGTTCGCGGGAAATGGACCGCGCAAAGCGCGCCGAGACGATCACCTATCGGCTGACCAGCGGCACACGATGAGCCGCGCCGCCAGCCTATCCTCACGCCTGGTCAATCAGCTCGACCACGTCGGAGATGATCGCGCGCATCGCTGCTTGCGCGGCATCGGGCGTGCGGTCCTCGATGGCCTTAAGGACGGCGCCGTGCTGGACAAGGTCGGCGGTGCGGCCCTTGATCCGGTTGGTGAAGCGGATCGAGGTGCGCAGCGCGGTCGTCACCACGTCGCGGAACTGCGCGAAGAAAGGATTGGCCGAGGCGCGCAGGATCGCGACGTGAAAGGCGATGTCCGCGTCGAGCGGATCGTCCTCGCCGCGCTCGGCGGCTTGCATCCGGGCAAAGCCGGCCCGGATCGCCGCCAGCCCTTCGGCATCGGCGGCGCGCGCGGCCAGCGCGGCGGCGGTGGGCTCGATCGCGATTCTCAATTCGCTGAACTGACGCAACAGATCGACCGAGAATTTGCGGTCAAGGAGCCAGCGCAGGACATCGGCATCAAACAAATTCCAGCTGCTCACCGGCTGGACGATCGTCCCCTGTCGCGGCCGCGCCGACAGCAACCCCTTGGCGGTCAGCATTTTGACTGCCTCCCGCGTCACCGAGCGGCTTACCGCATGCTGCTTGGAAAGCTCCGCCTCGGTCGGGAAGTGCTTGTCCTCATAAGCGCCGGTGACGATCGCCTTTCCGATCGCATCGAGCATACCATAGGTCAGGTTGCGCCCGAGCGCGGTGCGCATGTCCTGGGGATCGGCGGCCAACGGGATTTCCTCCTTCGGGTACAATCTAATCTGAACAATGATATAAAAGGACCGTTTGCCCGCTATTGCAAGAGTAGTCGGTAAAGAAAGACTGACGGATTCAGCCGGCGGCGATCAATGCCGTGGTGGTGCTGGTCTATTTCGTGGTGATCTTCGGACTTGCGCAGTTCGCGTCACGCGACAAAGCTAGGCACGCAAGGAATTCGACCGACTACTCCCTCGCGTCGAAGAACCTGCCGGGGCGGGGTCGGCGTGTCGCTGATCGCGGCGAACATCTCGGTCGACCAGATCGTCGGCATGTCCAGGTCGGTTCATGCGAAAGCCACAGGTCCCTGCACTTCAAATCCATAAAACATATTTGTCATATCAGTGTTGCATTTGATCGGCGTCACGATAAGGATCGCGGCAAACGCGTTGAAAGAGCGCCCGCGGATCGGAGGACGTCTCACGATCTTTCGGGGAGGGGAAAAGCACACCGATGAAACCGACGAGGCGTGAACTTCTGTCGAGCGCTGCCGCGGTGACGGCGATCTCGTGTCTGTCGGGGCCGCTTGGCGCGGCGGTGCGGCGCCGTCCGCCCAACGTCATCGTGATCTATACCGACGATCTCGGCTACGGCGATGTCGGCTGTTACGGCGCGAAGCAAGTCAAGACGCCCAATATCGACCGGCTGGCGGCCGAAGGCGTCCGCTTTACCCAGGGACACTGCCCGTCGGCGACTTGCACCCCGTCGCGCTATGCCCTGCTGACTGGCGAATACGCCTGGCGCAACCCCCATGCCCACATCCTGCCAGGTGACGCGCCGGCGCTGATCAAGCCGGGTCAGGATACGGTTGCATCGATGTTCAAGCGCGCCGGCTACACCAGTGCGGTAATCGGCAAATGGCACATGGGGCTTGGCGACGGCGATCTCGACTGGAACGGCAAGATCGCGCCGGGCCCGCTCGAGATCGGCTTCGATTACGGCTTTTACTTCCCGGCGACGCTGGACCGCGTGCCGTGCGTCTATATCGAGAATCACACTGTCGTCGGGCTCGATCCCAGCGACCCGATCAAGGTCAGCTACACCGAGAAGGTCGGCGACGACCCGACCGGGCTCGAGCATCCCGAACTGCTCAAGATGCAGTGGAACGACGGCCATAACGGCACGATCATCGACGGCGTCAGCCGGATCGGCTTCATGCAGGGCGGGCACGCCGCGCGTTGGGTCGACGAGGACATGGCCGACACGCTGCTCGGCAAGGCTCGCGCATTCATGGAGAAGAACAGGGACAAGCCGTTCTTCATCTACTACGCGACCAGCGAGATCCACGTGCCGCGCTTGCCCGCCAAGCGCTTCCAGGGCGCGACCGACATGGGCCCGCGCGGCGATTCGATCGCCGAACTCGACTGGGTGGTCGGTGAAATCGTCAACACGGTGAAGCAACTCGGCCTCGACGACGATACGCTGATCGTCTTTTCGAGCGACAACGGCCCGGTGCTCAACGATGGCTATGACGACGGCGCGGTGACGCGGGTCGGCAATCATCGGCCGTCCGGCTTCTTCCGCGGCGGCAAATACGGTATTTACGACGGCGGGCTGATGGTACCGACGATCGCGCGCTGGCCGCAGGCCATTCCCGCCGGAGTCACGTCCGACGCGCTGATCGACCATGTCGATTTCTTCGCCAGCTTCGCCGACATCGTCGGCCAGAAGCTGCCCAGGACATCGGCGGTCGACAGCTTCGACCTTGCGCCCGTCCTGCTCGGCCGCAGCGAGGCGGGCCGAACCTATGTCGTCGAGGACACCAGCACGATCAACGCCGAGCAGGCGACTCTCAAGGACCACGGCGACAGCATCATCGCCTTGGTGGTCGGCAAGTGGAAGGTCATCCAACCGCATAATCCGGTCGCCTCGTTCCACGGCAACGACATCGGCAGCGAGCCGGCGCCGCAGCTCTACAATCTCGAGGAAGATCCCGGCGAGACGGTCAATATGGCTGAGCGCTATCCCGATCGCACCAGGGCAATGCTCACCCGGCTCGACGCAATCCTCAAGTCCGACCGCACCCGTCCCGATTGACCGCGGCTCGCGCTCGGACACGGTAGCCCAGGTCCAATGCGCCCGGGCACCACCGGTCGAAAATCAACCAGGCACGTTGTGGCACACCTGCAGGCGTGCCGACGGCGGCAAGTTCACGCCGCGGGCCGCGGCGGGCCGTAGCGTTGCACCGGTACACGGTATTGACGTCCCTTGTGGGCCGGTTGGACCACCACGGGCTTGCCGCCGGCGATCATGGTCCGGACGTTGCCGAGCTGAGGATCGCCGGTTCGCTCCATCTCGCGCAACAATGCATCGCGCATGTGTGCAATCCGTACCCGATGCCGAGGATCATCGATCAAGTTGTTCCGCTGACCGGGATCCGCCTGAAGATCGAAAAAGGACGCCGGCACGCCGAAAACGTAGTTCCTGACGCGTTCCGCCAGCCGCGGGTCGCTGTTACCTTCCCGTTCCATGGCGGCCAGGGTCAGCCCGTTGGTGGAATCGACGCGCAGCCTCAACTTCCCGTCGGACCAGGGCTGATAAATCAATGAATAGCGATGGTCCTGGATGGCGCGCGTCGCGAAGTTCGTGCCGTTATCGACGCCGTTGACGTACGTTACGACGAATTCCGGTTCTTCCACCGGCTCGCCACGCATGAGCGGCAGCCATGACCGGCCGTCGAGTCCCTGGGGCACCGGCACGCCGAGCAGGTCGAGCGCCGTCGGCATGATGTCGACATTGCAGGCGAGAGTGTCGAACCGCCGCGGCGCGTCCATGCCGGGATAACTGACCAGCGCCGGCACCCGCGTCCCGTGATCGTAGCCGGTCGCCTTGGAATAAGGGAACGGCATGCCGTGATCATTGCAGAAGATGACGACGGTATTGTCGGCCTCCCCACTTTCTTGCAGCGCCTTCAGCACGCGTCCGATGGCGATATCGGCGCGCTGTACGCTGTTCCAATATTGCGAAAGCTCGAGCCGGACATCGGGCAGATCTTCCAGGAACGGCGGCACCTCGACGTCGTCCGGGCCGACCGGGCGCGGAATGCCGTAAGGCCCCTGATCGTCGCGATCGCGCTTCGCCGCCGGCGCGCTGCCATAGAAAGGGCGATGCGGATCGTTGATGTTGCAATTGATGAAGAAGGGGCGTCCTGCCGCCCTAGCCGCTGCGACCGCCTGATTGAACGCGACCTGATGGTCGAGAACGTTGCGGTCGTTCGCATCGACGTGAGCATCCCAGGGGAACGACGTTTCCGGCTGCATGTGCTCGGTCTTGTGACTCGCCGCGCAATACCAGCCTTCCTTGTGCAGGATCGAACAGATCGACGGGGTGCCTTCGTACATCGGGGTGAACCCCCCAAGGCTATTGCGATGCGGCACCAGCCCGCTCATGAACGCCTGGCGCGACGGCATGCAGATCGGCGCCGCGCCGCGGTTGTGGGCAAAGACGTGGGAGCGGGCCGCGAGTCTGTCGAGGTTGGGCGTCAAGCCATGGCGGTTTCCCATATACCCCATCAGCGACACGTCCATGTCGTCGACGGTGAGGATCAGCAGGTTGCGCCGCTTATCGGTGGGAACGGGTCGTCGCGCCTTCGCCTGTCCCTTCGGCAGCTCCGCAGAGGCGATGACCGCAAGCAACGTGATTCCCAGGAATTCACGCTTGTTCATGCCGTCCGTCCCGCTTCTGTTGCATCCTTGATCCGGAAAGGCCGGTTCTCGCTGCGGCGCTCGTCATGGACGGAACGGCATGCCCGGATCGACCTTGCGATACGGCGCGTACCAATTGTGCGCGGCCGGCCATTTCGTCTCGTATTTCCTGTTCTGCGGTCCTGTCGGCAGCGAATCCTGATTGCGGATGGTCCACATCAGCAATTCGGCGAGCAGGGCTTCGCGCGGCCTGGCCGCATCGGGATCGGCAAAGCGGTTGGTCAGCTCGGCCGGATCGCTGGGCAGGTGATAAAGCTGCCCATAGCCCATCATGTCATAGATCAGCTTCCAGTCGCCCATGCGAACCATTTTCTGATTGCCGCTCTGGGTCACCATGTTGAGTTCGTCCCAATTCGACGTGCCGCGCCTCGCAACCGAGTAAGGGACCTTGTCCTTCTCGTCGTAATAGAGGCCACCAAGACCCGCCGTCACATAGACGCTGCGGAATTCGTCGTTCGGAAGAGGCTGGCCGAGCAGCAACGGTTTCAGGCTGCGGCCCTGAACGCCATGCGGGATCGCCGCCCCCATGAACTCGCAGAAGGTGGGCATCAAATCGGCCATCGAGACGTGGGCGTCGGCGTTGAGGTCTGCGTTGGGGCGAATACCCGGCCCCGCCCACACCATCGGAATCCGCGTCAGGCACTCCGGAAGCCCGACTCCCTTGCGCGGCAGGCCGTATTCCATGAGATAATCGCCGTGATCGGCAAGCACGACGATCACCGTGTTTTCGATCTGCCCTGTCTTCTCCATATGATCGAGCAGGCGCTTCAATTGATCGTCGATCATTCGCAGCGCGCCCAGGTAATTCGAGACGTATCGGCGCCATGCCGTGTCGCTGTCGGGAAATGTCGTGAGCGCGAGCTGGTGCAGCCAATTCTCCCTGAAGCCCATCCGCTTCAGCGCCTCCGGGCCGGCCAGCCGATCGGGCAGCGATTCCGGCGGGAACATGTTCCAATACGGCTCCGAAACCTGCTCGGGATCGTGAGGTTCGGGGAAGCTGACCTGCAGGCAGAAGCGCTGCGCCCCCGCGTTGTCGAGGAATTCGATGGCGTCGGAAACGATGCGGTAGGGATGCTGGACTTCGAGCGGGAACGGCGTTGGCTGCTGGGTGACGTTGAACCCGGTGTCGCCCAACCACTCCTCGAACTCTCGATAGGCTGGCGGCGCGTTGGGCGGAATATAGCCCTTGGAATGGCCGTACTCGCGCCAGAAATCGACGCGATCGGGGGTCAGATAGGTATGGTTCTTCCCCGCGAGCCCGGTGATATAGCCTTGCTCGCGGGCAACTCCATAGAGATCCTTCTCGAAAAAGGCTTCCTTGGCATCGAGGTTCATGCGAACCCGGTGGGCATCCGGCCAGCGCCCGGTGAGCATCGAAACGCGGCTCGGCACGCAGGCAGGGCTGGTGCAATAACTCCGCTGGAAATCGATGCCGCGAGCAGCAAGGCGATCGAGCGTCGGCGTCGTGTCGAACGGATAGCCGCTGCGTTTGCTGACGCCGGCTCGATGTTGATCGCTGATGATGAACAGAAGATTGGGCTGGTCAGGCGTCGCCGGACCGCGGGGCTTCGCCTGCGGCTGCGGGCGTGAAGGTGTCAGCTCGCCCAGGGCTTCGGAAGCGCCTGCCGCAGCGAGCGCGGCTGCCGAGATAGAAGTAAGGAAGTTGCGACGGTTCACCCATTTTCCTCCATCTACGGTGCTGGCGTTCGATCGCGATCCTGCGCCTAATGGTGAATATAGGCAAGATAAATATGATAATAACTGGTGGTTCGACATCCAGAAGACGAGCTATGAAAAGCGTGACAGCACCGGGCGAGCGCGGGGTGGTCTCGCGCGACAGGCCGTGGCTGTTCAACGCGGCGGCCGCGGTCACTGTCAGCAAGACGATCAGCCTTTACGCCAGCATCAGCCGCGGGCTTGAGGAAAGCGACGTCGCGCCGGCGGTCGCGGTCAACCGCAACGAAGCGCCGCCGGCGATCCGCACCCGCCAGATCGACGGCGGCGTGCGCTGGGCGATCGGGAGCGGGGTCAATCTGGTCCCCGACGTCTTCCAGATCGAAAAGCCCTTTTACGGCATGGACGGCAATCGGGTGTTCCGCCGCCTCGGCCGCTTCGCCACGTCGTCGCCGGCGCGGTCGCGCTCTCGCGCGGGTGAGCGGCGATTGACCTATGACTGTTCGGCGCCAGCCGGACTAAGTCAAAGCCTCGGAGCCAGAAGGCGGCGCAGTGCGTCGAACTGGCTCGCCAGCAGATTGGCCTGCGTCGTCTCGTCCAGGTCTTCGAGATGGTGCAGCGACCAGCGGTCCATCGCCTGCAGCACCGCGAACACCAGTTCGGCTTGTAATGAGGCGGGCAGATCGTCGCCAACGGCTCCCGACGCACGGCCGACGGCGATCACGCGTGCGACCCAGTCCGCGACCTCGGCCAGGATATGCGCAAGCACTTTGCTGCGGCTCGCGGCGTGGTCGGGGAGGTAGAACAGCCTGCCGAAATCAGCATACCATGCCTGCCGCGAGGCGATCAGCAGCGCTTCGCCCGTGAACGCGGCGACGCGATCCCAGAATTGCGGCCCCGCGAACGTCTCGGGATTCGGCGCGGCGAGGTCGCGGGCAAGTGCCGCCGCCGCCGCCTCGACGACGCGATCGAACAACGCCTCTTTCGACGCGAAGAAATGATAGAACGAGCTCTTGCTGAGCCCGCACGCGCGGATGATCGCATTCAACGAGGCGTTCTCGAATCCGTGTGCGGCGAACTCGCGCGCTGCGATTTCGAACAGCAGTTGATGGCGTTCGGGCGGAATGTAGCGATCGTCCATGCGCTCGATCTAGCAGACTGGACCAATCGGTCCAGATGGTTTAGGGCGGCGACTGGACCGTGTGGTCCAATAAGGAGAGCCGCTGATGTTCATTCCCGCTTCGTTCGAAGACCAGCTGGCGCGGCAGCATGGCGATCCGCTCCGCGTGCTGGTTGCGGGCGCGGGCCCCGCGGGCCTGACCGCGGCGCAGCTTTTGCGTGCGGAGGGGCTCAATCCGGTGCTGATCGAGCGCGCCGCCGGATCAGGCGAGGCGGGCTACATGCTTGCGCTGATGCCGCTGGTCGAGCGCGTGATCCGCGACCTTGGCGTCACGCAAGCCTATCGTGCCGCGAGCGAGCCCTTCCATCGTTACGTGCTCCACGGCCGCCACGGACAAAGGCTCCGCAGCTATGAAATCGATACACTGCTGTCGGCGACAGGCGAGTATCGCGGCCTCGCGCGCGGCTCGCTGCTCGAAGTGCTGGCCGGCACGGGGGCGCCGATCAGCCATGGCGCCGCGCTGACCGCGATCCGCCAGAACGGCGCCGCCGCCGCCGTGACGGTCGAGAGCGACGGCAAGGCGATCGACGCAACGTTCGACGCGGTGATCATCGCCGAAGGGCTGCACTCGGCGAGCCGCGCGCTGGTGCTACGTCCCGAGCAAACCGCCGTCTACGATACCGGCTGGGCCGGCTGGGTGGTATGGATGGACGGTGACGCCGACCATAGCGATCGCGGCGATGAAATCTGGGGAAACGGCTTCTTCGTCGGCGTCTATCCGGTGAAGGGACGCGCCGGCGTGTTCGTCGGCGGCAATCGCGCCGACATGCGCGCCGGCCACGCCGCCTTCGTCGCCGCGATCCGCCGCCACCTGCGCCGCCTCGACCCCTGGCTTGACGCGGCATTGGCGCGCGTCGCCGTCGATCGCGACCCCTATTATTGGCAGCTCACCGATTGTCGCGCCGAAAGCTGGGCGATCGGCCGGGTCGCGCTGCTCGGCGACGCCGCAGCCGGGTTCCTGCCGACCGCCGGAATCGGTGCGGGGATGGCGATGGAATCGGCCGGCGTGCTCGCGCGGACGCTGGCCGGGGTGCCGCGCGAGTCGGTCGCCGATGCCTTGCTTGACTATGAGCGCCGCCAGCGTCCGCGCATCGAGGCCGCGCAGGACAGTTCGCGGCAGCTCGCCCGGTTGATGTTCCGGCGCAACGCCGCGCTCGCGATGATCCGCGATCTCGCGGTGCGCGCCATTCCGCTCGGCGTGGTGCTGAAGCCGATCCGCAAGCTGCTCGACGAAGCGCCGGCGTGACCTCGCCCACCCGCCATGCAAGCCAGCCGGCGAACAGCAGCGCGGGGTCGTCGCATCCGAGCGCGCAGCAACGGGCATCAAGGTCGCTAGACGATCGAGGGTGACCGGCCGGCAGCTCCGGGGGATCCGCGCGAACCCCCATTCCGCGGCCGAAGCCTGCGAATGTTGGCACGGGACTGGCAGATCGACGGCGGCGACGCGCCGAGCATGAAAAAGCCCCGGAAACGCGATGTTTCCGGGGCTTTTAAACTGGTGGGCGTGGCAAGGATTGAACTTGCGACCCCTGCGATGTCAACACAGTGCTCTACCACTGAGCTACACGCCCGTGAGGGGCGCGCTTTAGCGGCACTCCGCGGCGGTGGCAAGCGCGATTGCGCCGGCTATTTCCCGCCCGACAGGCTCTCGATCCCGAACATCCGATCGACCTCCAGCACCAGGTCGCGCAGGTGGAACGGCTTCGACAGCACGCGCGCCTGCGGCATCGTCTTGCCGGCCTTCAGCGTCACCGCCGCGAAGCCGGTGATGAACATGACGCGCATGTCGGGCGCCATCTCGGCGGCGCGCTGGGCGAGCTCGATGCCATCCATCTCGGGCATCACGATGTCGGTCAGCAGCAAGTCGAATCGCTCGGCTTCGATGAGCGGAATCGCCGCGGTGCCGCGGTCGACCGCGCGCACGGCATAGCCCGACCGCTCCAGCGCGCGCGTCAGATACTCGCGCATCACCTGGTCGTCCTCGGCCAGCAGGATTCTGATCATCGACGCGCAACCCCCATAACGCCCCTCCTTATGCGCGCCGGACTTAATATTTTCCAGCGATTCACGATGAGCCGATCGGCCGATTGCGGGACGCGCCGGCGCGGCCTAACCTCACTGCATGGCCAGCGCTGCGCAATCGTTCGACGTCCTTGGCTCGCTCGATGCGCCGGCGAGTCCGGTGGTGCTGTCGGTGCCGCATGCCGGCCGCGACTATCCGCTGGCGTTGCGCGCCGCGCTGCGCGTGCCGGTGGAGTCGCTGACGATCCTGGAGGATCGCCACGTCGATGCGGTCGCGTGCGCTGCGCGCGGCGGCGAGACGCTGCTGATCCAGCGCCCCGCGCGTGCGTGGATCGACCTCAACCGCGCCGAGACCGAGCGCGACCCGCGGCTCGACGAGGGCGCCTCCGCGCGCGGGCGGCCGATCGATTCGGCGAAGTTGCGGAGCGGGCTCGGGCTGGTGCCGCGGCGCGCCGGACGGCTCGGCGACCTGTGGCGCCGCCGGCTGAGCGATGCCGAGGTGACCGCGCGGATCCGCGCCGATCATCGCCCGTATCATGCCGCGCTGGCGCAGGCGCTGGCCGCCGCACGGCGCCGGTTCGGGATCGCGCTGCTGCTCGACGTCCATTCGATGCCGCCGCCGGGGACTGCCGAGATCGTCTTCGGGGACCGTTTCGGCCGCACCGCCGCGGCGCGCTTCGTCCATCGTATCGAGGCGGAGGCGGAAGCCGCCGGCTTCGCCCATGCGCTGAACACGCCCTATTCGGGCGGCCATATCCTCGATCGCCACGGCGATCCCGCGCACGGCATCCATGCCATCCAGATCGAATGGAGCCGCGCGCTCTATCTCGACGCCGCGCTCGACGTGCCCGGCCCCGGGCTTGCCCGCGTCGCCGCGACGCTCGGCGCGATGATCGAGGCGCTCGCCGACGAGGCGGCCGGCGGCGCACGGCGGCTTGCCGCGGAATAAAAAACCACCTCGTGCTTGTGGCACGAGGTGGCCGAGGTTCAGGGAGGAGACACGCCCGAAGGCGCGCCATACGGGTCCGCGAAAGGGGGGACACGGCGCCCGTACAAGACGAATATAGGACCGGGGTTCTGACGCTTCAAGGGGCCGTCGGCAGTCGGCGCGCCACGGTTCGTCGCATTCGGGAGGGTGCGTTTCGGCTCTGCCGAATGATCACGCTCCCTCGATCTGACCCGTTCGCCCTGAGCTTGTCGAAGGGCGTCTCGCGGGCGTGCTTCGACAAGCTCAGCACGAACGGGCTGAGTGATTTGGCGCTCCCGGTCCTAGCCGCGCGGCAGCAACCGTGGGATGACTCGGCCCAGCACGGTATCGCGCAGGACGAAATGGTGCCTCAGCGCCGCCGCGACGTGCAGCACGACCAGCGCCGCGAACAGATAGCCGAGCACCGCGTGCGTCGTGCCCGCCGGCGAATCTGCGGCGTGCGACACGCCGAGCAGCGGGATGTCGAACAGCCCGAACCACGACAGCGGCCGCGGATGCGTGCTCGCCGAAACCATGATCCAGCCCGACAGCGGCATCGCCAGCAGCAGCACGTAGAACAGCGCCCGCACCAGCCGCGCCGCGGCGGTTTCCCATGCGGCGAGGTGCGCGGGCAGCGGCGGCGGCCGGTGCGCCAGCCGCCATCCGATCCGGCCGAGCGTCAGGACCAGCACGGTGATCCCGACCGCCTTGTGCGCCCCCATCAGCGCGCGCAAGGCAGGCACGCCTTCGTGGAACAGCCCTACGACGATGTTGAAGACGACCAGCGCCGCGATCACCCAGTGGAACCAGATCGCGCCGGTGCTGTAGCGCTCGGCGGGTGCCGCGGCGGTGGCCATAGGTTCGTCCCCTCGATCAGACCGCGAGCTGCGGCTGCGGCATCTTGCCCTGCTGCATCTGCCGGCCGAAAATCTCGCGCATCAGGCTCAGCGAGAACAGGTGCGCATAGATGAGGGGCAGCATTCCCGACTGGTTCATCTTCCTCAGCTGGTCGCCGCGGATATCGGTCAGCTTCTTCTCGTCGACCATCTGGAAACCGCGATAGACGAACGGCTGCTGCGCGCCTTCGGGCTGGATGCTCATCTCGCCATCCATCAGCAGGCCCATTTCGCCCAGCTCCTTCATGAACCCCGCGGTGCGCGCGCCGGCCTGTTCGAACGATTCGTTGAACGCCAGGATGTTCTTGGTCACCTCGGTCGGCTCGCCATTGTCGAACAGCTTCTCGCCTTCGTCGAATTCGCCGATCCCTTCGGAGGTCGGATCGAAGCACAGCGACATCTCGTCGGTGTCGGGCCTCAGCCGCGCCAGCATATAGGGATAGCGGCGGATATAGGCGGGAACATAGACCTGCTCGGTCAGCTTGCCCTCGCCGTCGACGAACACGTTGACGCCCTCGTTCAGCCCCATCAGCGCGATCGGGATCGAATCGGGTCCGACGGTGAAGACGATCGGCATGAAGCGCTGAAGCAGCGGAAATTCGTCGACCGTCACCGGGATCGCGTGCTGCCCGACCAGGAACGGCGCGGAATCGGTGGTGCGCGCGCGATAATTGGCATGGACCTGGCTCGAGAGCGGCTCGAGGGCATTGTAGAAGAGCGGAAGCTGATTCTGCGGCGCGCTGGCCATGAGGGTCTCCGTGGAACTGGTATCGACGGCCGCCGGCCGCGTGAAGGACGCGCTCTACGGGGCCGGGGCGTCGGGCGCAAGCATCACGAGCTTGCCGGGATTCATGATGCCGCGGGGATCGAGCGCCCGCCGGATCGCCCGCAGCGCGGCCAGCCGCGCGGGCGGCGCGAGGCGTTCGAGCTCGGCGAGCTTCATTTGCCCGATGCCGTGCTCGGCGGAGATCGAGCCGCCCGCCGCGACCACCAGATCGTGGACGAACCGCGTGACGACCGGCGCGTCCTCGGCATACCAGCGATCGCGGTCGACGCCGGCCGGCGCGCGGACGTGGAAATGGACGTTGCCGTCGCCGAGATGGCCGAACGCGGTGGCGTGCGTGCCGGGAAAGCGCGCTTCCGCCGCGCGCGCCGCCTCGACCATGAACCGCGGCATCGTCTCGACCGGCACCGAAATGTCGTGCTGCACCGCGGGGCCCGAGGCGCGCTCGGCCTCCGACAGCGAATCGCGGATGCGCCAGAACGCCTCGGCCTGCGCTTCGCTCGCCGCGATCACCGCGTCGGCGACCAGTCCGTCCTCGAGCGCGGGCGCGAGCAGCCGTTCGAGCAGCCGCGCCGGCGGCTCGGCAGCGGGATCGCTCGTCACCGCCTCGATCAGCACATGCCACGGGTGCGTGCCGGCAAGCGGCGCGCGCGTGCCGGGGACATGCTCCAGCACCAGGCCAAGCGAATCGCCGGGAATGATCTCGAAGCTTTCGATCGCGTCGGTCGCGCGCTCCATCCGCCTGAGCAGCGCCAGCGCGTCGGTCGGGCTTGCCAGTCCCGCCCAGGCGACGCCGCGCGCGACGATCGCCGGCGCCAGCCTGAGCGACGCTGCGGTGACGATGCCCAGCGTGCCTTCGGCGCCGATCAGCAGCTGGTTGAGGTCGTATCCGCGATTGTCCTTCTTGAGCGCCGCGAGGCCGTCGTGGATCGACCCGTCGGGCAGCACCGCCTCGATGCCGGCGACCAGCGCGCGCATCGTTCCCCAGCGCAGCACCTGCGTGCCTCCCGCATTGGTGGAGACGAGCCCGCCGACCGTCGCGCTCCCCCGCGAGCCGAGCGTCAGCGGGAAGCGCCGTCCCGCCGCCTCGGCCGCCGCGTGGAAATCGGCGAGGATCACCCCCGCCTCGGCCACCGCCAGATTCGCCTCGGCCGAAACCGCGCGAATGCGGTTGAGGCGCCGCGTCGACAGGATCAGCGCCGATCCGTCGGCGGGCGGGGTCGCGCCGCCGACCATCGAGGTGTTGCCGCCCTGCGGAACCAGCGGCACCCCCGCTTCGCCCGCCAGCCGCACCGCCGTCGCGACGTCATCGCGCGAGGCGGGGGCGATCAGCGCCGGCGCCCGTCCGTGGAACCGGCCGCGCCAGTCGGTCTCCCACGGCGCAATGCTCGCGGGATCGGTGACGATCGCCTTGCCGTCCAGCCGCTCGCGAAGCGCGGCGATCAGGCGGGTTTGCTCGGGCGTCATGGGCACGGGCGGTAGCATGGCCGGCGCACGCGTCCAATTCATGGATTGTTCAAGCGGCTTTGCTATGGTGGGGCTTCCGCCATGACGAGCCCGCTCCTTTCCGCCGCGCTGCTGTTGCTGTTCGCCGCGCCTGCCGCGCCGGTGCTCGACCCGGGCATGGGGCAGATGCTGCTCCATCAGCATATCGTCATCCGCATTCCGCGGATGCCCGTCGCCGAGCCGATGCGCGCGCCCGATCCGCCGCCGGCATCGGTCGAATGGCACGAGAAGGACGGGCCCAAGTGCGTCGCCAGCGACGACCTGATCGCCGCGACGATCCCTGCCGACGATCGCGTCGACCTGATGCTGCGCGGCGGGGAGCGGCTGCGCGCGCGGCTCGACAAGAAATGCCGCACGCTCGATTTCTACACCGGCTTCTACGTCACCGCGGGCCACGACGGCCGGGTCTGCGCGCACCGCGATTCGATCCGCACCCGATCGGGCGACGACTGCGGCATCGACAAGTTCCGCCGCCTCGTCCCCGACCGCTGAGCGTCGCGCGGGCAACCGTCCCTCTCCCGTTCGTGCCGACTGGCTGCGAGGCAGCATATCGAGGCACTCCCCGCCTTGACATCGGCGATCAAATCCGCAAGCGCGAAAGGCGCTTTCACGCGCCGACCCACGGCGCGGTTTTCCGGACACACCATGAACTTTGCCGATCTCGGCCTTTCTGACGAACTTCTCCGCGCGGTCGACGAGGCCGGGTATAGCGAGCCGACGCCGATCCAGGCGAGCGCGATCCCCTCGGTGCTGATGATGAAGGACATCATCGGCATCGCCCAGACCGGCACGGGCAAGACCGCCTCGTTCGTGCTGCCGATGATCGACATCCTCGCCCACGGCCGCAGCCGCGCGCGGATGCCGCGCAGCCTGATCCTCGAGCCGACCCGCGAACTCGCCGCGCAGGTCGCCGAGAATTTCGAGAAATACGGCAAGCATCACAAGCTCGACATGGCGCTGCTGATCGGCGGCGTCTCGATGGGCGACCAGGTCAAGGCGCTCGAAAAGGGCGTCGACGTGCTGATCGCGACGCCGGGCCGGCTGATGGACCTGTTCGAGCGCGGCAACATCCTGCTCACCGGCTGCTCGCTGCTGGTGATCGACGAGGCCGACCGGATGCTCGACATGGGGTTCATCCCCGATATCGAGGCGATCTGCACCAAGCTGCCGCGCCAGCGCCAGACCCTGCTGTTCTCCGCGACGATGCCGGCGCCGATCAAGAAGCTGGCCGACAAGTTCCTCGACAATCCCAAGACGATCGAGGTCGCGCGGCCGGCGACGACCGCCACCAACATCCAGCAATGGCTGGTCCCGGTGAAGGCCGCGGACAAGCGCGCCACGCTGCGCACGCTGCTTGGGCAGCCGGACGTGCGCACCGCGATCATCTTCTGCAACCGCAAGACGACCGTGCGCGAATTGAACAAGAGCCTCAAGCGCTCCGGCTTCCGCTCGGGCGAGATCCATGGCGATATGGAGCAGCCGCAGCGCCTTGCCGAACTCGAGCTGTTCAAGGCCGGCGAAGTCAACATTCTCGTCGCCTCCGACGTCGCCGCGCGCGGGCTCGACATCAAGGGCGTCAGCACCGTCTTCAACTTCGACGCGCCGTGGCATCCCGACGATTACGTCCACCGCATCGGCCGCACCGGGCGCGCCGGCGCGAGCGGCACCGCCTATACCTTCGTCACCGACGACGATGCCGAGAATATCGCCAATATCGAAAAGCTGACCGGGCAGAAGATTCCCCGGCGCGACGCGCTGCCGACGTCCCCGGCGCCTGCCGCCGACATCGAGGAAGAGGAAGAGCGCCCTCGCCGCGGCCGCCGCCGGCGCGACGCCGGCCGTCCCGCCGCTTCCGATCGCCGGGCCTCCCCGGCGCCGGCCGCCGAGGCTCCCGACCGCGGCGGCTGGAACGGTCCGGTCCCCGAATTCCTCAACGCCCGGATCGACCTCTGATCCGACCGATGGACGATTTCATCGAGCGGGTGCCGCCGCGCGCGCTGGCAAGCCCTTGCGTCAACGTCTGCCGCATCGATCCTGCCACTCGCCGCTGCCGGGGCTGCGCGCGGACGATCGACGAAATCGCCCGCTGGACCACGCTCGCCGAGGCCGATCGCGCCCGCATCATGGCCGAGCTGCCGGGCCGGAAGCGGACCGCCTGACGCGCAGCGCCCACACTGTGCGCCCCGCGAACGGCCCCTTGGTCCGCTTTGCCCCTCGACGCCGCCCGCCTCGCCGCGATAGGCACGCGCGATGACCGACCTTCCCAAGCCCCCCGTCGCGGCGACGCGCCCGCACAGCTTCACCGCCCACGGCCACACGATCGACGATCCCTGGGCCTGGCTCAAGGATGCCGGCTATCCCGACGTCACCGACAAGGACGTGCTTGCCTATCTTGCTGAGGAAAACGCCTATTTCGAAGCGGTGATGAAGCCCCACCAGCCGCTGGTCGAGCGTATCTACGAAGAGATGAAGGGCCGCATCAAGGAAGACGATTCCTCGGTCCCGCAGAAGGACGGCGACTGGCTCTACTGGACCGCGTTCGAGACCGGAGGCCAATATCGCAAATGGTGGCGCAAGCCCGTCGCCGGCGGCCCCGACCAGCTCCTGCTCGACGAGCCCGCGCTCGCCGAGGGCAAGGACTATTTCCGCCTCGGCGCCTTCTCGGTCTCCAATGACGGCAGGCTGCTCGCCTATGCCATCGACGACAATGGCTCGGAACGCTTCACCATCCGGGTCAAGGACCTCGAGACCGGCGAGCACCTGCCCGAGGTGATCCCCGACATGCTGTCCGAGATCGTCTGGACCGCCGACGATTCGGCCTTCTTCTACGGCCTCGCCAACGCGCAGTGGCGCACCGACAATGCCCGTCTCCACCGCCTCGGAACGCGGCCTGAGGACGATATCGAGCTCTATCACGAGCATGACGAGGGCTATCGCGTCGGCGTCTCCGAAACTCAGTCGCGCAAGTGGATCGTCATCGCGACCGGCGACCATGTCACCAGCGAGGTCCGCCTCGTCCCCGCCGACGACCCCACCGCCGAACCGATCCTCGTCGCGCCGCGCAAGCCCGGCCGCGAGTACGACGTGGACGAGCATGACGGCACCTTGTTCATCCACACCAACGACACCGACCCGATGTGGCGGCTGGTGACGGCGCCGATCGACAGGCCCGGCGAATGGACCGAGCGGATCGCGCCCAATCCGCATTTCTACATGACCGGCGTCGCCTGCTTCGCCGACTTCTTCGTCGTCGAGGGTCGCGAGGACGGCCTCGATCAGGTCGAGATCCATTCCTACGACCCCGAAATCGCCCCGCGCCGCGTGCTGTTCCCCGAGGCGAGCTATGCCGCGGGTCTCGGCGACACTCCCGAATACGCCGTCGACACCTTGCGCATGGGCTATGAATCGATGGTCACGCCCGGGACCGTGTTCGATTACCACCTCGCCACGGCCGAGCTCGAAACGCTCAAGGTCCAGGAAATCCCCTCGGGCTACGACGCTTCGAAATACGCAACCGAACGCCTCAGGATCGCAGCGCGCGACGGCACCGAAATCCCCGTCTCGATCGTCTATCCCAAAGACTTCCCAAGGGACGGCTCACGCCCGCTGTTCCTCTATGCCTACGGCGCCTACGGCTATGCCATCCCGCCGGGCTTCTCGACCGGCCGCCTCAGCCTGCTCGACCGCGGCTTCGCCTACGCCATCGCGCATATCCGCGGCGGCGACGACCTCGGCCAGCAATGGTATCACGACGGCAAGCTGACCAAGCGCACCAACACCTTCACCGATTTCGTCGATGTCGCGAAGGGGCTGATCGAGCGCGGCTATACGGCGAAGGGCCGCATCGCGATCGCCGGGCGCTCGGCGGGCGGCGAGTTGATGGGCGCAGTGGTCAACTCGGACCCGGACCTGTGGGGCGCGGTGATCGCCGACGTGCCGTTCGTCGACGTGCTCAACACGATGCTCGACGAGACGCTGCCGCTCACCCCCGGCGAATGGCCCGAATGGGGCAACCCGATCACCGACAAGGCCGCGTTCGAGCTGATCCGCAGCTACAGTCCCTACGACAACGTCCGCGCCCAGGTCTATCCGCCGCTGTTCATCTCCGGCGGCCTCAACGACCCGCGCGTGACCTATTGGGAGCCCGCCAAATGGGCCGCGAAGCTCCGCGCGACCAAGACCGACGACAATGTGCTGCTCCTCAAGACCAACATGGGCGCCGGCCACGGCGGCAAATCCGGCCGTTTCGAAAGCCTGCGCGAAGCCGCGGAGGAGCACGCCTTCGTCCTGTGGCAATTGGGGGTGGAAGGCTGAGTCGAAGCCCCCCGTTCGTCCGGATCGGAACCACTCCAACCCGTTCGTGCTGAGCGAAGTCGAAGCACTTGGGACACGCCCTGCCCTTCGACTTCGCTCAGAGCCTGCCCCGGCGAAGGCCGGGGGCGAACGGATGAGCCTCTAACCCCGCACCAGAAGGTCCCGATATTCCGGATGCCGCTCGATGAACGCCGCGACGAACGGGCAGTGCGCCACGACCTTCAGCCCTTCGTCGCGCACTTGGTCAAGCGCCGCACGGATCAGCTTGCTTCCCACCCCGCGCCCCTCGATCGCCTTGGGCACATGCGTGTGCGTGAAGACGATGCGGTCGCCCTCGCGCTGATAGGCGGCGATCGCGCGATGGCCATCGACCTCCAGCTCGAATTCCTGCTCGGCGCGATTGTCGCGGACATTGCCTTGGCTCATGCGCGCACCTTGCGCATCGCGGTCGGATCGGCGCAAGGACCTTGGATGATGAAGGAGCGAAAATACCCGTGCTCCTGCGAAAGCAGGAGCCCAGGAGCACGAAGGGCAATGCATAATTCCCGGGCCTCCTGCTTTCGCAGGAGCACGGCGCGATGACCTCCGACCCGCGCTCCGTCCTCCGCTCGACCTTCGGCTTCTCCGACTTTCGCGGGGTGCAGGAGCGTGTCGTCGCGCGCGTCCTCGCCGGCGAACGTACGCTTGCGGTGATGCCGACCGGCGCGGGCAAGTCGCTGTGCTACCAGCTTCCGGCAGTGATGATGGACGGCACCTGCGTCGTCGTCTCGCCGCTGATCGCGCTGATGCACGACCAGCTCCGCGCGGCGCAAGCGGTCGGCATTCGCGCCGCGACGCTGACCTCGGTCGATACCAACCGCGCCGAGACGATCGCGCGCTTCCGCGAAGGCGCGCTCGACCTGCTCTATGTCGCGCCGGAGCGCGCCTCGGCCGACCATTTCCGCGAATTGCTCGCCCGCGCGCCGCTCTCGCTGTTCGCGATTGACGAGGCGCATTGCGTCAGCGAATGGGGCCACGATTTCCGCCCCGACTACCGCCTGCTCCGCCCGCTGCTCGACGCGTTCCCCGATGTGCCGCGCCTCGCGCTCACCGCCACCGCCGACGCGCACACCCGCGCCGATATCCTCGACCAGCTCGGCATTCCGCGCGAAGGCCTCGTCGTCGCCGGCTTCGACCGCCCCAACATCCGCTATGCGATCAGCCCCAAGGCCGGCACCACCCAGCAGCTCGCCGACCTGATCCGCGACACGCCCGGCCCCGGCATCGTCTATGCCCCGACCCGCGCCGCCACCGAAAAGCTCGCCGAAGCGCTGGCAAGGACCGGCCGCCCGACCCGCGCCTATCACGCCGGCCTCGACCCGGAGATCCGCGCGAAGAACCAGGCCGATTTCGTCGCCTCGGAAGACATGGTGATCTGCGCGACGGTCGCGTTCGGCATGGGCATCGACAAGCCCGACGTCCGCTTCGTCGCCCACGCCGCGCTCCCAAAGTCGATCGAGGGCTATTACCAGGAGACCGGCCGCGCCGGCCGCGACGGCGATCCCGCGGTGGCGCATTTGTTCTGGGGCGCCGAGGATTTCGCCAAGGCCCGCCAGCGCATTGCGGAGGTCGAGCCTGACCGCCAGCCCGGCGAGCGCGCGCGCCTGACCGCGCTCGGCGCGCTGGTCGAGACCGCCGGCTGCCGCCGCGCGATCCTCCTGCGCCATTTCGGCGAGGACCCGCCGGAACGCTGCGGCAATTGCGACAATTGCCTCGCCCCGCCCGCCGCGATCGACGCGACGCAGACCGCGCAGAAATTCCTCTCGGCGGTGTTCCGCACCGGCCAGATGTTCGGCGTCGGCTATATCGAGGAGGTGCTGACCGGCCGCTCGAGCGAGCGCAGCCTTATGAATGGCCACGAGCGCCTGTCGGTCTGGGGCATCGTCGACGGCGAGGAGGCGGCGCTGCTGCGGCCCGTCGCGCGCGCCCTCCTGCTGCGCGACGCGCTGCGCACCAATCCGCACAACGGCCTGGAATTCGGCCCCGCCGCGCGCGCGATCCTGAAGGGCGAGTCCGAGGTCGCCCTGGTCCTCCCGCCCCGCCGCGAGCGCAAGCGGCGGACGCGCGACGGCGCGGCCATCGCCAACCCGATCGGCGATCCGCTGTTCGAGGCGCTGCGCGAGAAGCGCCGCGAGCTCGCCAAGGAAGCGCAAGTCCCGCCCTATGTCATCTTCCACGATTCGGTGCTGCGCGAGATGGCCGCGCTCAAACCCGGCAGCCTCGCCCAGATGAGCACTATTTCAGGTGTTGGCGCGAAGAAGCTGGAAGCCTATGGCGGCGCCTTCCTCCAGGTGATCCGCGAGACGGCGTGATGGACATTCGCAGACTCGACGAGCGCATCTCGGTCTCCCCGCAGATCGACCCCGCCGACGTGACGGCGTTCGCCGCGCAAGGCTTCGCCGCGATCGTCAACAACCGCCCCGATGCCGAGGAGGCCGGCCAGCCCGAGGGCGAACCGATCCGCCTCGCGGCTGAAACCATGGGCCTCGCCTACACCGCGATCCCCATTGCCGGCGGCTTCTCCCACGCGCAGATCGACGCGATGCGCGCCGCGCTCGACGCCGCCACGGGGCCGGTGCTCGCCTTCTGCCGCTCGGGCACGCGCTCGACCAATCTGTGGGCGCTGGCCGAGGCCAAGGCGGGCGGCGACCCCGAGGCGATCACCGCCAAGGCCGCCGCCGCCGGCTACGACCTCCGCGGTCTCCGTCCGGCGCTCGACGCGCTGTCGGCCGACGCTTCGAGCTGATCCGCGATGAACTGGCTGCAACTGGCGGGTTCGCTCGCCGCGATCCTGATTCTCGCCGGCCTCGCCTGGGCGTTGAAGCTCGGCCGGGCGGGGCACGAGGCGTCGATCGACGATCCCGAGTCGGCCTCCGAGGCCGCCGAGCAGGCGCTCGCCGGGTTCGACGCGATCGGCGCGCTGGTCGGCGACGACCGCGCCGCAGCGCTGGTCGCCGGCCGCGGCGGCCGCGTCGCCGTCATCAAGCGCCACGGCGCACGGCTCGCGGCGCGCGAAGTGCGCTGGGACAAGGTCCGCGCGGTCTATGACGGTATGCTGGTCGAAACCGGCGACCGGCGGTTCGGCGCCGTCACCGTCACCGGCGTCAGCGTGCTCGACGTGCGGCGGCTGGCGCCCTCGCTGACACGGGTGTAAGCAAGCGGGCATGGAATTGCCCGATCCCGTTACTTTCGCGATTCCCGCCTTCGTGCTGCTCGTTGCGGCGGAGATGCTGGTCGCCTGGGCACGCGACAAGCGCCGCTATGAACCGAAGGACACGCTGACCTCGCTCGCACTGGGAACCGGCAGCACGGTCGCCGGCGTCATCACCGGCGGCGCGGTGTTCGCGCTCGCCACCTGGGTGTGGCAGTTCCGGCTGTTCGACATCGGCTATCGATGGTGGTGGTTCGCCCTTGCCTTCGTGCTCGACGATTTCGCCTATTACCTGTTCCACCGCTCGGCGCACCGCGTCCGCTGGTTCTGGGCGAGCCACGTCATCCACCATTCGAGCCAGCACTACAACCTCTCGACGGCGCTCAGACAGACCTGGACCGGCTTCATCAGCCTCGCCTTCATCTTCCGCCTGCCGCTGTTCCTGATCGGCTTCCCGCCGGCGATGGTCTTCTTCGTCGCCGGGGTGAACCTGATCTACCAATTCTGGATCCACACCGAGGTGATCGGCCGGATGCCCCGCTGGTTCGAGGCCGTCATGAACACGCCCTCGCACCACCGCGTCCATCATGCGACCAACGCGCGCTATCTCGACCGCAATTATGCCGGCGTGTTCATCGTCTGGGACAAGGCGTTCGGCACCTTCGAGCCCGAGCGCGACGACGACAGGCCCCGCTACGGCATCGTCAAGAACCTCGGCTCGTTCAACATCTTGTGGGCGGCGGTCCACGAATGGGTCGGAATCGCGCGCGACGTGTGGCGCGCGCCGGGGCTCGGCAACAAGCTGAGCTACATCGTCCGCGAGCCCGGCTGGAGCCACGACGGCAGCCGCGATACCTCGGCGACGATCCGCGCGCGCTGGGCCGAGCGGGAAGTCAGGGTGGATGCCGAACCTGTTCACCCTCACCCTTCCCACTCGGCTGCGCCGAGCGGGCCCCTTCCCTCTCCCAATGGGAGAGGGAGGGAGGCGCGAAGCGCCGGAAGGGTGAGGGTGAACCGATAAAGCGGGGGAGGCGGAATGGAAGAAGCCGATATCGTCGTCGTCGGAGCCGGATCGGGCGGAAGCGCCGTCGCCGGCCGCCTCAGCGAAGGCGGCAAATACACGATCGCGCTGCTCGAGGCGGGCGGGCCCAACCGCACGATCCGCACGCACTGCCCCGGCTTCATGGCGTTCCAGACCCCCGCGACCAACTGGCAATACGAAACCGTGCCGCAGCCCGGGCTCGGCGGCCGGCGCGGCTATCAGCCGCGCGGGAAAGGGGTGGGCGGATCGTCGGCGATCAACGCGATGCTCTACATTCGCGGCAACCCGTGGGATTACGACAATTGGGCGGCGCTGGGCGCGACCGGCTGGCGCTGGGACGACGTGCTGCCGTACTTCATCCGGTCGGAGCACAACACGCGCGGCGCCGATCGCTACCACGGCGCATCCGGCCCGCTCTGGGTCAGCGACCAGCATTGGGCGAACCCCGGCGCACGCGACTTCGTCGAGGCGGGCCGGCAGCTGCAAATCCCCGAAAACCTCGATTTCAACGGCGCGACCCAGGAAGGCCTCGGCCTCTATCAGGTGACGCAGAAGGACGGCGAACGCTGGACCGCCGCGCGCGCCTATCTCGGCGACGGCCAGCCGCCTGCCAACGTCGCCATCCTCACCGACTCGCTGGTCGAGCGCATAATGTTCGAGGACGGCCGCGCCTCGGGCGTCGCCTATCGGCGCAGCGGTGAGCCGCACGCCATCCGCGCCCGCCGCGCGGTGGTGCTGGCGGGCGGCGTGTTCGGCACGCCGCAGACGCTGATGCTCTCCGGCATCGGCCCGGCAGCGCACCTCGCCGAGCACGGCATCCCCGTCCGGCTCGATCGCAGCGCGGTCGGCGGGAACCTGCAGGACCACATCGATTACGTCGCCAGCTTCGAAACGCCGGGCAAGGCCTTCATGGGCCGCTCGCTGGCGGGCAGCCTCGGCGTCACGACGGCGATCGGCCGCTGGATATTGTCGCGCGCGGGCCTGATGACCACGCCTTATGCCGAGGCCGGCGGGTTCATGACCGTCATGCCGGGATCCCCCGCGCCCGACATCCAGTTCCATTTCGTCATCGCCCCGCTCGAGGATCACGGGCGTGTCGCGGTCAAGGCGCACGGCTACAGCTGCCACGTCTGCGTGCTGCGCCCCGAAAGCGCCGGCAGCGTCACGCTCGCCTCGGGCGATCCGCACCAGGCGCCGCTGATCGATCCCGCGTTCCTCACCGACGACCGCGACATGGCGGTGATGAAGGCCGGGGTGCGCGCGATGTACCGCATCCTCGAGGCGCCGCCGATGGCGCGCCACCAGGGCCGCGACCGCCACCCGTTCGACCTCGACGACGATGCCGCGCTCGAGGCGATGATCCGCGCCCGCGCCGACACCGTCTATCACCCGGTCGGCACTTGCCGGATGGGCTCGGACGAGGCCGCGGTCTGCGATCCGCAGCGGCGCGTGCGTGGGGTCGGGGGACTCTATATCGCCGACGCTTCGGTCATGCCGAAGCTGATCTCGGGCAACACCAACGCGCCGTCGATCATGATCGGCGAGCGCTGCGCCGACTTCATCCGCGCGGACTTGGGCTAGGCCTGCCCGTCCTTGATGAAACCGTGCTCCTGCGAAAGCAGGAGCCCAGGGTACAAGCGTATCGCCCATGACTCTGGGCTCCTGCTTTCGCAGGAGCACGGGGCGCTCCTCACCCCGCCCGCGCCAGCGCCTCGGCGATCAGCTTGCGGGTATTCTCCACCCCGTAAAGCGCGACGAAGCTCCCCATCCGCGGCCCCTGGCTCGACCCCAGCAGCGTCTCGTAGAGCGCCCTGAACCAGTCGCGCAGATTTTCAAAAGCGGAAATTTTGCCGATTTCGTAAATTCGATCTTGTATGTCCTCCGAGGAAGCTCCTGGCGGTAAGGCCTCTAGGTCGGCGTCCAATAGCTTCAATGCAGCGATTTCTCTGCCTTCGGGCGCGCGGCGATTCAGCGTCGGCGCGACGACATCGCGGTTATAGGCCAGCGCATGGCCGATCAGCCGGTCGAGCGCGGGATAGGCCTCGGGCGAGGCGTCGGCGACGTAATTGCCCAGATAGCCCCACACCTGCTCCCTGGTCGCCTCGCCCCCCATCACCCCGACGAGGTTGAGCAGCAGCCCGAACGTGACGGGCAATTCCTCGCCCGGCACCGCGCCGTCGTGGATATGGTGGACCGGATTGCCGAGCTTCTCCTTGGCGGCCTGATCCGGATAAGCGCCGCGGAACTGCCAATAATCGTCCACCGCGCGCGGGATCACGCCCATGTGGAGCTGCTTCGCCTTCTTCGGCTCGCGATAGGCGTAGAAGGCGAGGCTCTCTTCGGGGCCATAGGTCAGCCATTGCTCGATCGACAGGCCGTTGCCCTTCGATTTCGAGATCTTCTCGCCATTCTCGTCGAGGAACATTTCGTAGTTGAAGCCCTCGGGCGGGCGGCCGCCGAGCACGCGCGCGATTCGGCCCGACTGGATCACCGAATCGATCAAATCCTTGCCCGCCATCTCGTAATCGACGCCGAGCGCGACCCAGCGCATCGCCCAATCGACCTTCCACTGCAGCTTGGAAAGCCCGCCGAGCGCCGACTGCACCACTCGCTCGCCCTCGTCCTCGAACGCGATCGTCCCGGCCTCGGCATCGACCACCTCGACCGGCACCTGCAGCACCACGCCCGACTTCGGGCTGACCGGCAGCACCGGCGAATAGGTGGCCCGCCGCTCGGCGCGCAGCGTCGGCAGCATCACGTCCAGGATCGCGTCGAAATGCCTGAGCACGCCCCTGAGCGCCGCGTCGAACCGCCCCGAGGCATAATAATCGGTCGAGGACGCGAACTCGTAATCGAACCCGTAGCGGTCGAGGAACGCGCGCAGCATCGCATTGTTGTGGTGCGCGAAGCTCTCGTGACTGCCGAACGGATCGGGAATCCGCGTCAGCGGCTTGCCGAGGTGTTCGCGCAGCATCTCCTGGTTGGGCACGTTGTCGGGCACCTTCCTGAGCCCGTCCATGTCGTCGGAAAACGCGATCAATCGCGTCGGCGCGTCCGACAGCGTGTGGAAGGCGTTGCGCACCATCGTCGTGCGCAGCACTTCGTTGAACGTGCCGATATGCGGCAGCCCCGACGGCCCGTATCCCGTCTCGAACACCACCGCCGCACCGCCCGGCTTGCCGTCGGGATAGCGCTTGAGCAGCTTGCGCGCCTCCTCATAGGGCCAGGCCTTGGAAACGAGCGCTTCGGCGCGGAGTTCGGATGCGTCGGTCATGATCGCGCGCATCTAGCGAAAGCCGGGCGCTGGCGCCAGCGCCGGGCTGTCGCCGCGGCACCGCCCCCATTATAGCCGTCAGCGGCGAGACCGGCGCCTCTCGGCGGCTGGCGCATCTGTGCCAGCCGAACGATCTTAGCTGAAGGCTTTGCTTAATTGCCCGATATCGACCGGCTTGCGGATGACCGGGAAATCCTTCTTGCCGATCAGGCGAAACTCTTCGGCATAGCCGGTCATCAAGACAAATTTGGCCGTCGGGGCCAGCTTCCTGGCGCGACGCAGCGTCTCAAATCCATCGAGCCCCGGCATCGCAAAATCGCTCAACACATAGTCATAGCGCTCGGGATGGGCCGCGATCAGCTTGATCGCCTCCTCACCGCTCGCAACCTCGTCGACAATGCTCCCGGCGTCGCGGAATTGTTCCGTGAGTACGACCCGTACTGCATTGTCGTCGTCGATCAGCATCATGCGTTTGTTGGCGAGCCACGCCGACGCCTCTGCGGTGTCGACTTGCAAACCACATGCGCGCATGTCGGTCGCCGGCAGGATCATGTCGATCGTCGTGCCCGTATTCATGTCGCTGTCGATGTGCAATTCGCCACCCGACTGGTGAACGAAGCCGGCCACCATCGACAAGCCGAGGCCGGTCCCCTTTCCGGTTTCCTTGGTGGTGAAAAAGGGCTCGGTCACCTTGGCTATTCTGTCGGGCGGAATTCCCATGCCCCGATCGACGACGCGCACGCGCAGCGCCCGGTTGCCCACTGCCGTGCCCGATATCGCTTCGATGCTGACCACGATTTCTCCGCCGTCGGGCATCGCGTCGCGCGCGTTGAGGATGAGGTTCATCAACGCCAGTTCCAGCTGCCCTCGATCGACGAACAGGTTAAGCCGCCGGTCGGGGCATCGCCAATTGATCGTCACCGTGCCCCCAAGGGTGTGATTGACCAGCCCGGCCACAGAATCGCATAGCGCGGCCGGATCGATGCTCGACGGCGTGAGATCCTGCTGTCGGGCGAAAGCCATCATCCGCCGAACCAGTTCAGCCCCATGGTCTGCCGCATGACGCATCTGATCGACGATCCGCTGTTCGCGTTCACCAAGGGAGAGCCGGCGCTCGAGAACATGGATGCCGCCAAGGATAGCGGCGAGAAGATTGTTGAAATCGTGCGCAACGCCGCCGGTCAACTGCCCCAGCGCGTCGAGCTTGCCGACATGGACCAGTTGCGCTTCGAGCCGCTTTCGATCGGTAACGTCGAGCAATGTGCCGGCCCACCGGCGTCGGCCCTCGTGCGGGTCGATTTCAACGCGCTGATCGAGCAAATGGCGGACCACGCCATCCGGGCCGACCCACCGGAATTCCGCTGTGGTCAACTCGCCTGATCGCGATGAGGGTGCGGCCAGTTGCCGGCGATCCTCCGGGTGGATCCAGTCCTCCCAGTCGCGGCCGCCGCTGATCGGTTCTGCGGCGGCTGGACCAAGGAATTGCGAGATGTCGCTGCCCACGAACCGACGGCGAAGCATGTCTTCGCCGTCGCTTTCGGCTTCATAAATCGCCAATGGGAGCGCCCGGAGGATCGACGCCTGACGCCTTTCGCTGTCCTCCAGCTGCCGCTCGACTTCCATGCGGCCGAGTTGTTCGCGATAATGCGCTTCGCGAAGCGCTTGCTCGGCGCGGCCCTGTTCCTCGACTTGCCGGCGCATTCGGTAGAGGTCGACGAACACGCTGACTTTCGACTGCAGCACCAGCGGATCGACCGGTTTGAAGACGTAATCGACGGCGCCCATCTCGTAACCGCGCATCAGATGCTCGGTCTCCTTGTTGACCGCCGACAGGAAGATGATCGGGATTCGTGCGGTCTGCTGGCGGTTCCGGATCAGCGAAGCCGTCTCGTACCCGTCGAGACCGGGCATGAACACATCGAGCAGAATGACCGCAAAGTCCTCGCGGAGCAGCAGGCGCAGCGCGTCGCGGCCCGATGATACGGTGGAGACATCCGCGATCGGGTTGAGCAGCTCGGATAATGCGAGGAGATTGCGTTCGTCGTCATCGACGACCAGGATTCGGACATTCGGTGCGGTCATGGTCAACGCGCCGCCGCCGATTTCCTTGGGCCTTCCTCATCGGCCGCCGACCGCTCGATCCAGACCCTGAGCAACGCCAGCAGCATGTCGATGTCCACCGGCTTGGCGATATAGTCGCTTGCGCCAGCTTCAAGGCATTTGTTCCGATCGCCCTTCATCGCCTTGGCAGTCACCGCGATCAGCGGAATGCCGCTGATGTGACGGGTCGCGCGGATTCGGCCGATCGTTTCATAACCGTCCATGTCCGGCATCATGATATCGACCAGCGCCACATCGATGCCGGGATCGGCCTCGAGAATGGCGATGCCTTCCGCGCCACGTTCGGCATGGAGCACCTCGGCGCCCTGTGCCTCGAGAACGCTCGTCAATGAATAGATATTGCGGATATCGTCGTCGATGATGAGTATCTTGCGCCCGCCAAGCACCGGAGGCGCGTCGGCAGCGGCATGGTGTTTTGCCGAATTGCCGCTCTTCCGGCTGCGCTTGCGCGCTGTGGCGATGCCGCGGAACAGTTCGAGCAGCCGGTCTCGCGTCGCAGGCTTGGCGATCAGCTCCTTGGCGCCCAGCGACAGTGCATGATCGGCGCGCGCGCCGCCCGAGATGACGTGTATCGGAATCGCCTTTGTCTCGGGTTCGTGGCTCAAGAGATCGAGCAGCACCAGGCCGTCGATGTCACTGAGCCCAAGATCGAGCGTGATCGCGATGGGCTGGAGCTTTCGCGCCATCGCCGCGGTGCCCGAGCCGGTCGACGAGATGATACCCTTTAGCCCTGCTTCGTGCGCCGCTTCGAGCAGGATCGCGGCGAACGCAGGGTCATCCTCGATGATGAGCACGAACGGATCCTCGCCCAAGCTCTCGCGATCGTCGGCCGGCTCCGGCATCGCATCAGCCGCCGTCTCGGCGGCCGTCCCCTTCCTGGCGACGGGATGTGACAGGACTGGCGCGGTCGATGCCTTGAGCGGCATGTAGAGCGTGAAGGTCGATCCTTCGCCCGGCGTGGAGCGAACCTGCAGCTCGCCGCCGAGCAGCCCGGCAATTTCCCGGCTGATCGACAGGCCCAGACCCGTGCCGCCATATTTGCGGCTCGTCGTGCCGTCGGCTTGCTGGAACGCCTCGAAAATCAGCTTCTGCTTGTCCTTGGAAATGCCGATGCCCGTATCGCTGACCGAGATCGCCAGCGCCTCGCTGACATCGCGCAGGACAGCGTGCTTTTCGCTCCACCCGTTGTGCGCGACCCGCGCATTCAGCTCGACCGTGCCGTTCGCCGTGAATTTGAACGCGTTGGACAGCAGATTGAGCAGGACCTGCTGCAGCCGCTTCTCGTCGGTGCGGATCGAGGCCGGCAAGTCCGGCTCGAAATTCACCTCGAAATGCAGGTTCTTCTCCGATGCGAGCTGCCGGAAGGTCCGTTCGAGGTGCTGCTTGAGCGAGGCAAGCGGCACATCGCCCAGTTCGAGCGAAACCGTGCCGCTCTCGATCTTCGACAGATCGAGAATGTCGTTGATGAGGCTGAGCAGGTCGGTGCCGGCCGAATGGATGGTGCGTGCGAACTCGGTCTGTTTCTCGTCGAGATTGCCTTGCTGGTTGTCGGCAAGCAGCTTCGACAGGATCAGCAGCGAGTTGAGCGGCGTCCTCAGCTCATGGCTCATGTTCGCGAGGAATTCGCTCTTGTATTTCGAGGTGAGGGCGAGCTGCTCGGCCTTCTCCTCGATCGCGCGCCGCGCCATGTCGATCTCGAAGTTCTTCGCCTCGACCTGACGTTTTTCGTTCTCGAGCAGCTGCGCCTTTTCCTCGAGCTCCTCGTTCGTATTGTGCAGTTCCTCCTGCTTGGTCGTCAGCTCGGTCTGGCGGGCCTGCAGCTCCTGAGTGAGCAGTTGCGACTCCTTGAGCAATTCCTCGGTGCGCATCGTCGAGGCGATGGTGTTCAGCACGATGCCGACCGTTTCCATCAGCTGGGCGAGAAAGCTGTGGTGCGTCTCGCTGAACTCCTCGAAGCTGGCGAGCTCGATCACCGCCTTGACCTCGTCCTCGAACAGCGCGGGCAGGATGTTGATGAAGGCGGGGCGGCTGTCGCCGAGGCCCGATCCGATGCGAATATAATCGCCCGGCACATTGTTCAGGCGCATCGGCCGCTTGTCTGCCGCCGCCTGCCCGATCAGGCCTTCACGCAGCGCGAAGCGCGGTTTGATCGCGTCGGGCGCACCGGCGCCGTAGCTGGCGACGAGGTCGAGCAGCGAGGCGTCGGCGTCGTTCGAACCGGCGACGTAGAAGACACCGTATTGGGCGTTCACCAGCGGCGCCAGCTCGCTCATGATCAGGTTGGAGATCGTCGTCAGGTCGCGCTCGCCCTGGAGCATCCGGCTGAAGCGGGCGAGGTTGGTCTTGAGCCAATCCTGCTCCGCATTCTTCAACGTCTGATCCTTGAGGTTGCGGATCATCTCGTTGATGTTGTCCTTGAGCGAGGCCATTTCGCCCGACGCCTCGACCGAGATCGATCGCGTCAGGTCGCCCTTGGTCACCGCGGTCGCCACTTCGGCGATCGAGCGCACCTGATTGGTCAGGTTGGCCGCGAGCTGGTTGACGTTGTCGGTCAGGTCGCGCCACAGGCCGGCCGCGCCGGGAACGCGCGCCTGGCCGCCCAGCCGGCCCTCGACACCGACCTCGCGGGCCATGTTGGTCACCTGGTCGCCGAACGTCGACAGCGTTTCGATCATGCCGTTGATCGTCTCGGCCAGCGCGGCGATCTCGCCCTTGGCGTCGAACGTCAGCTTCCGCCGCAGGTTGCCTTGCGCCACCGCCGTAACGACGTCCGCGATGCCGCGCACCTGATTGGTCAGGTTGGTCGCCATCAGATTGACGTTGTCGGTCAGATCCTTCCAGATGCCGCCGACCCCGAGGACTTCGGCCTGCCCGCCGAGCTTGCCCTCGGTTCCCACTTCGCGCGCCACGCGCGTCACCTCGCCGGCAAAGCCGTTGAGCTGATCGACCATGACGTTGACCGTGTTCTTGAGCTCGGCGATCTCGCCCTTCACATCGACCGTGATCTTCTTCGACAGGTCGCCTCGGGCAACTGCCGTCGTCACCTCGGCGATATTGCGCACCTGGCCCGTCAGATTGTCGGCCATAAGATTGACGTTGTCGGTCAAATCCTTCCACGTGCCGGCGACCCCCTTCACGTCCGCTTGCCCGCCGAGCTTGCCCTCGGTTCCCACTTCGCGCGCGACGCGCGTGACTTCGGACGCGAAGGAATTGAGCTGATCGACCATGACGTTGACGGTGTTCTTGAGCTCGGCGATCTCGCCCTTCACGTCGACGGTGATCTTCTTCGACAGGTCGCCCGACGCCACCGCGGTCGTCACCTCGGCGATATTGCGCACCTGACCGGTCAGGTTGGCCGCAAGCTCGTTGACGTTCTTGGTGAGGTCGGCCCAGGTGCCCGCGACGCCCTCCACCTGCGCCTGGCCGCCGAGCTTTCCTTCGGACCCCACCTCGCGCGCCACGCGAGTCACCTCGGACGCGAAGCTGTTGAGCTGATCGACCATCGTGTTGATGGTGTTCTTCAGCTCCGCGATTTCCCCCTTCACGTCGACCGTGATCTTTTTGGACAAGTCTCCCAGCGCGACCGCAGTCGTCACCTCGGCGATGTTGCGCACTTGTCCGGTCAGGTTCGCGGCGAGTTCGTTGACGTTGTCGGTCAAGTCCTTCCAGATGCCGGCGACGCCTTCGACCTTGGCCTGCCCGCCCAATCGCCCTTCGGTGCCGACCTCGCGCGCGACGCGCGACACTTCCGATGCGAAGCTGCTCAGCTGATCGACCATGACGTTGATCGTGTTCTTGAGCTCGAGGATTTCGCCGCGCACCTCTACGGTGATCTTCTTGGACAGGTCGCCGCGCGCGACCGCGGTGGTCACCTCGGCGATATTCCGCACCTGGCCGGTCAGATTGGCGGCCATCAAGTTCACATTGTCGGTCAGGTCCGCCCAGGTGCCGGCGACGCCGGGCACCGCCGCCTGGCCGCCGAGCTTGCCCTCGGTGCCGACCTCGCGCGCGACGCGCGTCACCTCGCTCGCGAAGCCGTTGAGCTGATCGACCATCGTGTTGATGGTGTTCTTCAACTCGAGGATTTCGCCCTTCACATCGACGGTGATCTTCTTCGACAGGTCGCCGCGCGCCACCGCGGTGGTCACCTCGGCGATATTGCGGACCTGGCCCGTCAGATTGGCGGCCATCAGATTGACGTTGTCGGTAAGGTCCTTCCAGGTGCCGGCGACGCCCTTCACCTCGGCCTGGCCGCCCAGCTTGCCCTCGGTGCCGACCTCGCGCGCAACGCGCGTGACCTCGCTGGCAAAGCTGCCGAGCTGGTCGACCATCGTGTTGACGATCTTGCCGATGCGCAGGAACTCGCCCTTGAGCCCCCGGCCATCGATCGAAACCGCCATGTGCTGCGAAAGGTCGCCCTCGGCGACCGCGCCGATCACGCGCGCCACTTCCGTGGTCGGCTGCACCATGTCGTCGACCAGCCCGTTGACCGCGTCGAGCTTGGCCTGCCACTCGCCGGTCGCGCCTTTCACCTCGGCGCGATGGGTGATCTTGCCTTCCTTGCCGACGATTCGCGCAAGCCGCTTGAACTCGCCTGTGATCTGATCGTTTGTCGTGACGACCTGGTTGAACAGCTCCGCAATCCTGCGGTCGCGCGGATCGTCCGAATCGAGCGCCAGGCGCACCGAAAAATTGCCCGCGCGAAGCTGGGCCAGTCCGGCAATCAACTCGTCGCGGAGCTTATCGCAATCAGCCACTGATTGTGAGGTCAACCCTGCTCTCCCCCCAGTTCCAACCGCCCGATTCCGGGCGATCGGGAGACGGACACACCAATCCCAAGGGGATAATCTGGCGGCGAGGAAAAGGTTCCGCTCCGGGTTCGTTTTGTGCTGGAGAGTGATACGAACGCCAAATTGCGTCGCGTCGCATCAGCGCCTAGTGAGCGTCGCATCGCGCATTCAAGGAGTCCTTTCGTCGGCCATGGCCACCGACCGCGACATTGAGCAGTTCATCAGCGACAGCTTCGCCTCGATCTGGGATCTCGAACTGCTGTCTGTGATCCTGGAGCAACGCGGCACAGGACAGACTTCGGCGATGCTGCTGGAACGGATGCGCGCGAGCGACCTCATTATCGAGCAAGGTGTCCGCAGCCTCGTTGCAAGCGGCCTGGCCGTCCTCGACGAGAGCGGCAAGCTGTTTTTCCGACCGGTCAATGCTGAACTCGAGGAATGTGCAGTGAGTGCAGTGGCTTTCTACAATCGCTTTCCGGGGCGCGCGCGCCGGCTCATGATCGCGCGAAAAGCGCCCGGCCTCACTGCCTTTGCCGACGCTTTCCGGCTGCGAAAGGATTAGGAAGATGCCGACGTTGTCGAGCCTCGTGTATCTCCTCTGCTTCGTCACCAGCACGGTGTGCGCGCTGCTTCTCGTTCGCCAATATCGCATCGCATCATCGCCGCTGCTGTTGTGGAGCGCGGCATGTTTCGGACTGCTGGCGGCGTCCAACCTGATGGTCGTGATCGACCTGCTGGTGCTGCCCGACATTGACTTGAGGCCTGTAAGGCAGGCGTTGACGCTGATGGCGGTTTGCGTCTTGCTGTTCGGGTTTATTTGGGAAGCGGAGCAGGAATGATGTTCGAACAATTCCTGTCCGGCGCGATCGTCATGGGATTTTCGGTCGCCTGCTTGCTGTTCCTGCGGTATTGGCGACGCACCCGCGAAAGGCTTTTCCTGTCCTTCGCCGCCAGCTTCTTCCTCCTTGCCGTGAACTACACATGGCTCGCAACGACTCAAATCCCTGTGGAAGAGCGAAGTCCTTTGTTTCTCGTTCGGCTGCTCGCCTTCAGTCTCATCATTCTTGCCATTGTCCAATCCAATCGTTCGAGGGCCAACTAGGTTGCAGCGGTCTCGGAAAACCGAATAGGCTGTCGAGCCGACCCCGCCACGCTCCGGCCGGACAGGCCGGTGGAGTCGCTTCCCAAGAGCAGAGGTTCCCCCGAGGCGCGTTTTCCGATCCGCGCTACCCGCTCATGCTGGAAAGCAAGTCGTCGAGCTGCTCCAGCTGCTCCGGCAATCCGGCCGCCGAGCCCTGCAGCGCTTCCTCGAGCGCCTCCTTGGACGGATAGGCCTCGTGGAAGTTCAGCAGCGTCTTCCCACCCTGCTGCTCGAAGGTCACGGTCGTGACCGCGCCCTCTTCGCCCTCGTCATTGGTCCAGACGATGCGCTCGTTCGGCACCACCTCGAGATACTTGCCGTAGAAGGCCATGGTGTCCGAGCCGCCGGCGCTGAATTCCAGCCGATAGGTGCCGCCGGTACGGACATCCATATCGCACGACACGAGCGAAACGCCGGATGCCGATTTCGGCACCCACCAGCGCCGGAACAGCTCGGGCCGGCTCCACGCCCTGAACACCGTGCTCGGCGGCGCATCGAACGTTCGCGTTACGACGAGCTCGCGATCCCCTCTGCGCTCGACCGACGTGCGGTTCTGCGCGCCACCTGCACTGCTAGCTTCCTGATTCATCGCTTTCCTCCTGTGTCATTTCGCTGAGGATCTCGTCCAGTGCCTCGAAGCGGGCCTCGAACAGCTTGCGATGCGCCTCGATCCACTCGGCCTCCGCCGCGAGGCCGCGTTTCCCAAGGGCGCAGGTCCTCACCCGTCCGACCTTCTGCGTGACGACGAGCCCCGCCCGCTCGAGGACCTGGACATGTTTCTTCATGCCGGTCAGCGTCATCTGGAACTTGTCCGCGAGACTGGTGATCGACGCGTTCCCTCGCCCAAGCTGATCGATGATCCCGCGGCGAGTCGCATCGGACAGCGCCGCGAACGAAAGATCGAGGGGAGGATTTAAATACTGAACCATATGGTTCAGTGTTTAGCCTGCTCGCACGGGAAGCGCAAGCGTCCCGAATTTTCAGCCCTTATCAGGGACGCGGCGAACGGGCAGGTTCGGGGAAGGGACGGCAGGGCGCGAATGCCCGGCACCGGGGCGAAAACCACCCTTTCAATGTTGGATTTCGTTTCGCATAGACTCGTGGGTGGACGAGTCGGCGCCTTTCAAGTTCATCCCCCGTGACGGTGCCGACGGCGACGACACCCCGCTCCCCGCCTTTACCCCGGTCCCGCTGTCGCGCAGCCGCCACGACGGCTGGACGCCTGAGCGGCAGCGCGCGTTCATCGCCGCGCTCGCCCGCACCGGCGTCGTCGCCGCCGCGGCGCGCGCGGTCGGGATGGGCGTCACCTCGGCCTACAACCTGCGCCGCCGCGCCGGCGCCGAGAGTTTCTCGCGCGCCTGGACGATCGTCGAAACCGAAGCACGCGAGCGCGCCTTCGAACTGGTGCTCGATCAGGTGATTAACGGCACCACCCGCCCGCGTTTCTATGGCGGCCGCTTCGTCGGCACGGCGCATCGCTACGAGACCCGGCTGGCGCTCGCCGCGCTCCGTGCGGCCGATCGCGCGGCCGATCGGGCAAAGTGAAACGATGCAGCGCATGTGCCTTCACTTTGCCGCCGGCGCCGCGCCCGATTTTCGCCGTTCCCCAATCGTTCCGCGTCGGGTAAGGCCGGAACATGCTCCCCCATCCCGCCCTCCACGCCAGCCACGGCGGCATCTGGCTCGCGACGCCCGACGGCGGGACGCGGCCGCTCGGGCGCGGGGAGGCGATCCGCATCGCGGCGGATACGCCGGTGCTGCTGCTCAATGCGCCGCTGGTCGGCCAGCGGCTCGGCTATGGCGACCTCTCCGGCCTCGACCTGCTCGAGCTGTTCGCCTTTCTCCATCCCGCGCGCTTCATGGTGCCGACGCCGAAAGGCCTCGCCCGCGCCGCGGGCCTCGCGCCGCCGACCCGCGATGCGGACGTCGCGCCGTTCCTGCGCGAGGCGGCCGCGAAGCTCCTCGCCGTGACCGACGGCGACTGGCCCGAGCGCGAGGGGGCGTGGACCGCCGCGCAATCGCTCGCCCGGCTGCGCTGGCTGTGGGCGCCGGCGCTTGCCGACCGCATCGCCCGTCCGGCTGAGAACGAGCGCTGGCTGTTCTCGAAGCTCCCCGAATGGTCGGAAGGCGCGCCCCGCCCGGCGCCGCGCAGCGTGACGATCGACGCCGCCGAGACGCAGGAGCGCCTCGCGCAGCTCACCGGCTCGGCCGCAGAGCAGCGCGACGGCCAGCGCGCCTTCGCCGAGGCCGCGGCGAAGGCCTTCGCCCCGCGCATGGTGCGCGACGCCCCCAACCTCGTCCTCGCCGAGGCGGGGACCGGGATCGGCAAGACGCTCGGCTATCTCGCGCCGGCGTCGCTGTGGTCGCACAAGGCCGGCGGCGCGGTCTGGGTCTCGACCTACACCAAGGCGCTGCAGCGCCAGCTCGGCCACGAATCGGCGCGAGTCTATCCCGACGAGGCGGTTCGCCGCACAAAGGTCGTCACCCGCAAGGGCCGCGAGAACTACCTGTGCCTGCTCAACCTCGAGGATGCGCTGCAAGGCGGGTTCGCCGGCCGCGCCGCGATCCTGGCGCAACTCGTCGCGCGCTGGGCGGCGTACAGCGCCGACGGCGACATGGTCGGCGGCGATCTGCCCGGCTGGCTGACGACCTTGTTCCGCCGCGCCGGCGCGACCGCGCTGACCGACCGCCGCGGCGAGTGCGTCTATGCCGGCTGCCCGCACTATCGCAAATGCTTCATCGAGCGCGCCGCGCGCGCCTCCGCCGAAGCCGACATCGTCATCGCCAACCACGCCCTGGTGATGGTCAACGCGGCGCGCGGGCGGGAGACCGCGACGCGCCCGACCCGCTACGTGTTCGACGAAGGCCATCACCTGTTCGACGCCGCCGATTCGATGTTCGCGGCCGCGCTCACCGGCCATGAGGCGATCGAGATCCGCCGGTGGGTGCTCGGCCCCGAATCGCGCGCCCGCGGCCGCCGCCGCGGTCTTGCCGCACGCCTCTCGGACGTCGCCAGCTACGATGAGCAGGGCGGCCTCGCGATCCAGGCGGCGGGCGACGCCGCCCGCGCGCTGCCGTCCGACGGCTGGCTGCAGCGCATCGCCGAGGGCGAGCCGTTCGGCGCGGTCGAGGCGCTGCTCGCCGCGGTGCGCGGCCTGGTCTATGCCCGCGACACCGCCACCGGCGACACCGGCTACGGCCTCGAAACCGAGCTTGCCGAGCCCGACGCCGCGCTGATCGACGCCGCCGCCGGCGCCGCCCACGCGCTCGACTCGCTCTATCGCCCGCTGGTGACGCTCGGCCGCCGGCTCGAGGCGGTGCTCGCCGAAGCGCCCGACTGGATGGATGGGCCAGCCCGCGCCCGCATCGAGGGGGCGATCGCCTCGCTGGGCTGGCGCGCCGAGACCGTCGGCGCCTGGCTCGCGCTGCTCGCGCGCGTCGGCGGCCCGGCCGATCCCGATTTCGTCGACTGGCTCGCGGTCGATCGCATCGAGGGCCGCGAATA
Source organism: Sphingomonas sp. (assembly GCA_035776635.1). Classification (GTDB taxonomy): domain Bacteria; phylum Pseudomonadota; class Alphaproteobacteria; order Sphingomonadales; family Sphingomonadaceae; genus Sphingomonas. The sequence goes on from DASTWI010000070.1 coordinate 47,968, forward strand.
CGACATCGGCCTCCATCGCCACTGGCTCGATCCGACCCGGCCCTTCGCCGACGCGGTGCTCAAGCCCGCCCATGGCGCGCTCGTCACCTCGGCCACCTTGCGCGCCGGCGGCGACTGGCCGGTCGCCGAGGCGCGCGCCGGCGTCCCGCATCTCGCCGCGCCCGCGCAGCGGTTCGAGGCCGAAAGCCCGTTCGACTATGCCGGGCAGGCCGAGGTGCTGATCGTCACCGACGTCAAGCGCGGCGACGTCGGCGCGCTCGCCAACGCTTATGCCCGGCTGATCGTCGCGGCGGGCGGCGGCACGCTCGGGCTGTTCACCGCGATCCGCCGGCTGCGCGCGGTCCACGGCCGCATCGCCGACCGGCTGGCGCGCGAGGGGCTGCCGCTCCACGCGCAGCACGTCGATCCGATCGACACCGGCACGCTCGTCGATATCTTCCGCGACGATCCCCATGCCTCGCTGCTCGGCACCGACGCGCTGCGCGACGGCGTCGATGTCCCCGGCGAGTCGCTGCGCCTCGTCGTGATGGAGGGCGTGCCCTGGTCGAAGCCGACCGTGCTCCACGCCGCGCGCCGGCTCGCCGAGGGCGGCGCGGCTTACGAGGACCGCCTCGTCCGCGCGCGCCTTGCGCAGGCGTTCGGCCGCCTGATCCGCCGCGCCGACGACCGCGGCGCGTTCGTGCTGCTCTCCGCGGCGATGCCCTCGCGGCTGCTCACCGCCTTCCCGCCCGGCGTCGGCATCGCCCGCGTGACCCTCGACGAAGCCGTCGCGCGCGTCCAATCGCGTCTTTCATCCGGTGCCCGCTTGGGGCAAGAGGCCCGCGAGGACGCCTGACGGAGACACCACCCATGAGGACCTTGACGCTGCTGAGGCACGCCAAGTCGGGCTGGGACGATCCCGTCGTGCGCGACTTCGACCGGCCGCTCAACGCCAAGGGCGCGCGCGCCGCCGCCGTCGTCGGGCAGGAGATGCGCGCGCTCGGCCTCGCCTTCGACCATATCGTCGCCTCGCCCGCGCTGCGCGTCATGGAGACGGTCGATCACCTCAGCGCCGGCTACGGCCGCCGCATCGAGCCGGTCTGGGACCGCCGCCTCTATCTCGCCCCGGCGGCGATGCTGCTCGACCTGATCCACGCGCTGCCGGCCGAGGCCGAGCATGTGCTGATGATCGGCCATAATCCTGGGCTGGAGGAGCTGGTGCTGCTGCTCACCGCCGACCGCGCCGAGGACGCGCTGCGCCGTGAAATCGCGCGCAAATACCCGACCGCCAGCATCGCCGAGCTCCACGTCGTCGGCGGCTGGTCCGCGCTGCTGCCCGGCGAGGCGCGGCTCACCCGGTTCGTGCGCCCGCGCGACCTCGATCCCGCGCTCGGCCCCGACGACTGAGCGCCGGTGGACCGGCCGCTCACTCGCCGCTCGATCTTCGCCCAGGCCTGGCCGATCATGCTCGGCCAGACGACGGTGCCGCTCGTCGGCCTGGTCGACACCGCGGTGATCGGGCGCACCGGCGACGCCGCGGCGCTCGCCGGGGTGGCGCTCGGCTCGACGATCATCAACTTCATCTTCTGGGCGTTCGGCTTCCTGCGCATGGGGATGACGGGCCTGACCGCGCAGGCCGAAGGCGCGGGCGATGGGCGGGAGGTCGAGGCGATGCTGCTGCGCGGGCTCGCGCTCGGCTTCGGGCTGGGTCTCACGCTGTTCGTGGCGCAGGTGGCGCTGGCGCCGCTCGCCTTCGCGGTGCTTGCCGGCGGCGGCGGCCTCGACCAAGCGGCGCGCGGATTCGTGACGGCGCGGTTCTTCGGCGCGCCGGCGTCGCTCAGCGTGTTCGCGATCAACGGTTGGTTGCTCGGGATCGGCCGCA
>DASTWI010000071.1:0-121668 GCA_035776635.1 Sphingomonas sp.
CTGCGCAAAGCCGCCGAGCGCACCATCCACGGCCTCTGGAACGCCATCGGCCGCATCCTCGATCTGTTCACGCCTCAAGAATGCGCCAACTACTTCGCCAATGCCGGTTATGACGCAGAATGATCGGAAACCGCTCTAGCGACTACACGCGCCCATTCGCCGACCGGCGCGCGATCGTGCTGCCCGAACCGCCGGCACCACGGCGTGATATCTTCGCCGGATTAGATCTCCGGTCAGTCCGCAACAGACCAGCCGGACGCAGCACCTTCGACGGCTTGCGGCTGAGTGCCGCGCCAACCGTCACCAGCGTCGAACGAACGCCGTTGGATCGTGCGGTCGAACATTATGCCCGTGCCGGCCGCGAGATTATCGCCGCGCGACGCGAAGGCGACACCGAACTTCCGCACCAGCGCGCCGCCTTCGAAAAGACGGGCAAAGCGCTCGATGCCGTTCAGCCGCACGGCGCCGACGATCTGCGCGCTGCGTTCAACCGCGACGCTTCGCTGATCGATGCCGCCGCCAAAGGGCGCACCGCGACAGCCATCCGTGCGATGATGCTGGAAAGCGAAGTGCGCACCAATCCGGCAAGGCGCGCCGATCGGTTCGTCGAGGACTGGCGCAGGCTCGCCAGCAACGAGCGCGGCTATCGTGAGGTCTTTGACGATCAGGGCGCGGCCAGGATGCGCAGCAGCATGGGCGCAATGGCGAAGGGCCTCGAGCGCGACCCGCAGGTCGAGTCGCTTCTGCGGAAACGGCTTCCTGAGCTCGGTATCAAGATGTCGAGCGGCGCATCCTTGTCTCATGACCTCCAACAATGGCTCGGCCGCTCGCGCGGGCTGGGAATAGGGATGTAAGATTTCACGATGGACAGCGACCCCGACCAGACACGCTCGGCCGCCGACCCCGCCAGCGCCTTTGCCGAGCTTCGCGGCGAGGTGAGCCTGTTACGCCGCGCGATCGAAGGGCTCACCGCTGAGCGGCAGAATGCGCCTGACTATACGCCGACGCTGAAAGTCCATTCCAATCGTCTCGCACAGATTGAAGGACTCCTTGGCGCGATCGCGGAGAGGCCGGCCATGCGGCTGACGCCGGAGGCTCTTGCCGCGAGCATTGCAACAGCGAGTGAGACGGTGCGGGCTGGCGATCGAAACACCATCCGGCAGGCGAGTGGCGTGCTTCGCATGTCGATCACAGCCATCGACAGCGTGGTCGAGCAGGCACGGACTGCTGACCGTCAGTGGAGGTGGCTCTGCTGGACCGCCGTGGGTTCGCTGCTTGTAGGTGCAACCGGCACGGTATTACTGCTGCATCTGATCGGATGATCTTTACGTCGGTACTATTAGCTTGAAGAAAACGCCATTGTCATTCTTCCGTATTGGGTCAACTGACTTCGCAGTTGTGGCATTTCAAGATTTCAATAATTGGAAGTGATTATAGGATCGGGCAGAGACAATGCCTTCATCTTGATGATATAAATAAAAATAAAATTTTAACAAGAAAGTTCATATAATCTATAATTCAAAGTCTGGTAACGTAACAAGCTATGATAATTAAATTCCCAGTATAAAAACCATATCATATATGACGGACCAAGCTTTGCTTTCATTGCCAAGTTGAATAACAAAGTTTCTGAACCCATACAAGGTTTCATTCGGCCTTATCGCGAACTCATTCCCCAATTCACAATAGCCATTTTTAGCCCACAATTCACCTTCATTTGAAGGAAAATCAATCATATTTATGTAATCATGAGTATCCCTGATTGTCTTTAGCCATGCCGCCATAGGAATTGTATTTTCACCATAATGCGAGAAAGACCTTGGTTCTTCAAGGTTGGCGGATAGAAAGGCCTCAAGTAGCCAAAATGGCCTTTCATCCACGTTGATAAGCTTGCTCTCATCAAGTTCTATGTTACCGGGAGCAATTTCAATCCTGGTTCCCTGCGACCGGCCGGAGCGCGCTCGAAAATCGAAAGGCGAATCTACAAAATCATCCACAATAATCACCGTTTTCCATAGGAAACAATTAAGCCGTTTTTTATAATGATGAATTGACCATTCTGAATATACTTAATTGTATCAGGAGCCTGCTGAATAGATCTGGCTCCAGACAAATTATGTGAAAAATTTATAGCTGCATTTTTGTATTGATCCACGGTCGACAATCCGAGGGATTTGCTATGCTTATTAAAATGATAATCCAGTGATTGGCTAACAGTTGAAAACGTTCCCTTTCCCCAACATGAATTGTGTACTAGGGTTTTAGATTTACCAACAAAATAAGTGTGAAAGTCACCGATCGTCAAGTTATAGGTAAGCTTAGTAGTTCTGCTATCCGCCGCGCTTAGAACAATGGCAGCGCCGCTTTCTCGAGACAGCTTTTGATGGGGCTTCAATGAGCTACTGACCACCCAACGCCTATCGGCGGTTCGCCAGGGGTGGTCTTCTGTTGTTTCGAAGACTTCTTCACGCCAACCACTTTGGCTTTTATAGGAAATTATAACCTTCCAGATGCGCCTTTCATGGGCCGGCGTGATTGCGACGATCGGCTTAACGGCCGTCTCACCGGTTTCTGGATTCCGCGAAATCACAAAATCCCCCACCTTGAGCGTCTCAATTGGCTTTAAGCCCGTTGGCGTATCAACCAATGTCCCCGCAGTGAAGCAGCAAGGGATTGGGAGCATGTCGTCGCTACCTAAGGGGTAGCCATAAACCATGCGTCCAATGGTTGTTAATGGATCAAAAAGCACGAGAAGCTCACCTATATTGGCCCAGCAGGTATCGTCGCATTTTGGCCTTGGAGCTGTAACGATGATGTCGTCACCCTGCGGTGTTTGATTATTTTCTGATCCTTCTACGACAATGTCGGGTGACGACGTCGTGACGCACGGATTCCCGCTAGTTAGCGAGTTCTGATAGGCGGCGTCATCTAGAACGCGCCCGTCATTGCATTTATGCAGTAGGCCGGTGGGATCCGACATATTAATCGGGTCCCCACTGACGTAGTTATACCAGTTGAGGCCGTCCGTATAACCGATGGGATCGGTCTGCATGAACCGGCCGAGCGAGGGCGAGTACATCCGAGCCTTGTAGTAATAGAGCCCAACCTCGGGCAGCCATTCCTGGCCGGTATACTGGAACCGGCCGCTGTTGGCGGTGCCGGGGATGCCGTATTCGTCATAGGTGTTGATCGCCACCTTGTTGCCCGAAGCGTCGGTCAGCGCGATCACGCTGCCGCGCTCGTCGGTGGCGAGCCAGTTGCGGCTGGTGGTGCCGGTGCCGGTATATTGCACGATCGGCTCGTCGGTGCCGGGGCCGAACACATAGCGCTTCTGAATCGCGTTCGCCGGGTTGTTGAGTTCGGCGACGGTCTCGTCGCCATCGTACAGGAACCGGGTCGACACCGTCGTGTCATATTCAGTCATCCGGCCAAAGGGATCATAATACATCGTGATCCCGCCGCTGGCCGCCGTCATGCGGTTTTCCGACGAGTAGCTATAGGCATTGGAGCCGCTGGTGGTGAGATTGCCGCGAGCATCATAGCCGAGGCTAACCCCGCCCGAGGCTGTATATTGGTTGAGCCCGTTGGTCGTATAGGCACGGTTGACGTTCGCTGCCGCGTTCCAGGCATAGCTGTCGTTCGAACTCGTCGAGCTCGCGATCTGGCTTGCTGGATTGTAGGTGAAGCTCTTCGTCAGGTCGTAGCTCGTGCCGGCGAGGTTCTGCACCAGGCTCGACAGCCGCGACACCGCATCGGGCGTCCAGGTCGAGGTGGTGCCGTTGCCGTAGGTGGCGCCGATCCGGTTGCCGAGGTTGTCGTAGGTGTAGCTCGCCAGCACGCCGACACCCGAGATCGCGCCGTTCTCGCGCACCTTGGTCATCTCACCCAGCGTGTCATAGTCGTAGTTCACGTAGAACCCGTCCGGCCACTGCAGCTTGGTTCTATTCCCCGCCGCATCCCAAGTCGAAATCAGCGTGCCGAACCCCTGTCCGTCGGTCAGCCGCCGGCCCAGTGCATCATAGGTGAACGTCTCCGAATACCCCGGCTGGCTTGCAGACGTCATGCGCCCCAGCAGGTCGTAAGCATAGGTCACGTCCGGCTCGTTGCCAGGCAAATCCATATAAATCAGTCGGTCGAGATGGTCGTAGGTATAGGCGATTGTCTGCCCATCGCGCAGCCGGCGGCTCGTCACATCGCCATTGGCATCATAGCTGAGCTGTTCGTAATCGGTGGTTGAACTCGTCCCTGATCCTACTGTCGGGTTCGGATATTCCGTCTTCGACAGCCGATCAAATCCGTCGTAGGCGTAGGTCGTCTTGTTGCCGTCGCCGTCTGTTATGGACGCCAGCTTGCCATTGGCCGTGAAAGTCGTGCTCTCCGTCGACGCATAGCTCTGGCCATAAGCGGTTGCCACCGATGTCACTCGGCTGTCAGCATCATAGACGATGTTGCGCGTGATCCGGTCCGGCCCAGCGCTGCCTGCCGTCTGCGCCGTGCACGCCGCTGTCACCGTTCCCCAGGTCGCCGGGTTCATCCGAACCGCCGTGCAATCGAGCCGACCTAAGCTGTCGTAGCTGTAATCGGTCACGCCATAGGTCGCGCCGCCTGCCGACACGACGTCGCGTGTCTTGCGGCCGTATGCGTCATAGGTTGTCACCAGTTGCTGTTTCGACACGAATGCCGACCACGAGCTATCGTCGGTGCCGGCGACCGTACCGACTTCGGCTTCCGTCACCTCATCCATACCGTTATAGGTGAGTCGTTGCGCCCGGCGCACCAGCACTCCCGATTCGTCTGGGTCAGCGGAGATTTTACCGAGCAGTTTACGGTCGGCGTCATAGCGGTACGTCGTCGTATCCGCCGTCCCCGACAAAGGCCCGTCGACCGTCAGCACATTGCCGACGTTGTCGTATGTATAAGCCGTCGTGGCAGAGACCGAGCCGTTGCCCGCCGCCTGCGTTACCGAGGTCGGTAGGCCATTGCTGTTATAGGCGACCGTCGTCTTGATCTCATTGACCGTGCCCGCACAGGTCGCCGCACTCGAACAGGTCGAGATTGAGTTCGGAAAACTGATCCCGCCGACGCTGGTATACGAGTAGATAGTTGTCGGACGCGCTCCGCCGGCTACAGGAGCTGGCGCCGTTACGGACGTAGGCAGGCCCGTCGTCGAATCATACCCATAGTCGGTCTCATTATTGTTTGCGTCTCTTGTCCAAGTTGGCTGATTGCAGATTGTCGCGTTCGAGCAACTCGACGGATAGCCAGCCGTCGTGACAATATCCGCCGGCGTACCCGGCGTTTTAGATATTTCTCGGTTTTCGGTTATGTTGCCACGCGCATCATATTTGAAGGAAACAGCGTTACCCTCTGGAAATGTGATCTCTTTGATTTTACCCGGAAGACATCCAGAACTGTTATCCGTGCAGTAGCTATATTGAGTAACATTACCAGATTCATCTTTGTCTGACAGGACTTCCAAACTGTTCGGATCAAAAGTTATCACGCGCGTGGTGCCGTTTGGGCCGGTTACAGTCGTTTTTCCGGCATCAAACGTGTAATTCCACTTCACGCCGTTCTGAGTAGCGGAAACAAGCTGAGTACCATTGGCGGCGTACTCGTAGCTTATAAATGGGATGGAGAAGCCAGGTGAGATTTCGCCCGATATCTTATAGAGTTCCTCGCTTCCATAATAGTACGTGTAATTTTGATAATTAAAAGTTTTTCCGTCAGGCTTTGTAACGGAAATTGTTTCTGAGGTAGAATAAGGAATATTTTGATCGGTTATGTCATAGGTGGCCGTCGGCCAGCTATTTTTCGGCGTACATGGCCCTGTCGTGTTACATGTCTCAATTTTTGTGTTTAAAGCGATTACAGATTGTAAGTTAGCCCAGCTGTATAAGATATTTTGACTGTTGATTGTATTATATTTATAATTAAACTTAATTTGGTAGCCCGAATTGCTTATGACAGAGGACGGTCGTGAAATGGTTTCGCAATATGTGGTGCAGTATTGATATTGATCATAGTAATATGTCCATTTTGTTCCATCCGAAAAAGTAACACTTTGGACTGTGCCGAGTCCAGAGCCAACTCCCGTTAAGTAACCTTGACCAGAAGCAGGCGGAGGAGTAAATTTGATGACCGTACCGTCGCTCGAAGTAAAGGTCATCCTGTCGCTGCTGAGAGAGCTCCCGTCGGGATTCTCCATTACGTAGCTGCCGGAAGAAAGATCAAATTGCACGGACCGTCCGTCGAACGTAACCACCGGCGATTGATCAGTGCCGTTTATCGTCGCGAAGATAGGTTGCACACCACCCCAGTATCGGACGTATCGAAGCCCATGGTGATCAGATGGTCCGATCGATACATCCGTTTCCGAGTGAACTACTTGCCCCGTCGTAAGGTTTACTCCTCGCTCGTCGATAATTGGTCTGAGAGGAAGAGTTTCTTGCGCGTGCGCCGCAGAAGTCCCAGAAATAGCCATTGTAAGGAAAATGAAGGCTAGGCGCGATTTTGTCCTAGGCTTCTGAAGCACCATCTTTTTGGCTTTCGTCCAAAATATTGGAAGCATCGTTCCCTCAAATCTTTACCAATATTATATAAGTTCTCGTCAACAGGATACCTGTGAATGGCGTACTCTATCCTATGGAGGAACGGATCGACGTCGTTCTTGTCGATATTGTTACGCACGGGGCCGATGTCGCCGCCTGCGTCAAAATCGCAGCCGGAATCGGGACACGCCGCCCCGCACCGCGAAACCGCAGCGCTTGCATCATCTTCTCCAAACATGAAAAAGCCCACTCTCAAAGTGGGCTTCACTCGGTCAGCTAGAGTCGAACTCGACCGAGTTGAATCGGAGGGGATTCACACGGGCTTGGTTTGCTGATTCAAAGAGCTGGCCGGAAGGAGGCTGGCATGGATGGGCAAGGCATATTCGGCCGATCTGCGTGATCGGGTGGTTGCGGCGATGGCGGCGGGGAGGAGTTGCCGTGAGGTTGGCGCGGCGTTCGCGGTGGCGCCGAGCACGGCGGGCAACTGGTATCGACGTTATCGGCGCGAAAGCAGCCATGCGGCGCGACCGATGGGCGGCGACCGGCGCTCGAAGCTGTTGGAGCAGGCGGGCTGGATCGGCGAGCGCCTGGCGGAGAAGCCCGAGTTGACGTTGGGCGAGGTGAGGAGCGAGTTGGCCCAGCGAGGCATCGAGGTCAGTTATGCGAGCGTCTGGCGAACGGTGCGCAAACTGGGTTTGCGGCACAAAAAAAAGGACCATCTACGCCACTGAGCAGGATCGCCTGGATGTCGTCATCGCGCGCGAGGTCTGGCGGGCTGCCCAGGCCGGTCTCGACTTCACCTCGCTGGTGTTCGTCGACGAGACCGGGACGACCACCAGCATGACACGGCTGCGCGGTTGGGGCCGCAAGGGCAAGTCGCTCTTGGGCAAGACGCCGCACGGACACTGGATGACCGCCACCTTCATCGCCGGGCTGCGTCACAACGGAATCGCCGCGCCGATGCTGATCGACGCGCCGATGACCGGCCGCATCTTCCAGCAATGGCTGACCGACCACCTCATCCCCGAACTGCCGCCCGGCAGCATCGTGGTCTGCGACAACCTGCCGGCCCACAAGGTCGCCGGCGTCCGCCAGTGCCTCGAAAGCGCCGGCATGGGGCTGCTCTACCTTCCGCCCTACAGCCCCGACCTCAACCCCATCGAGCAGGTCTTCGCCAAGCTCAAGACGCTGCTTCGGCGCGCCGCACCGCGCTCGTTCGACGCCATCGTCGCCGCGCTCAAGCTCATCCTCGAACGCTTCCACCCCGCCGAGTGCGCCAACTACCTCCGCCACTCAGGATATGTGCAAACATGATCGAGATCGAGTCTAGGTTGCGCCATTCGTTGTGACGTTTGTCCGATTATCTGCCTTGTCGTGACTGTATGTCGTCGTGAGATTGTTGTTGGCCGTGCCGGTGTGCATCACCTTCACGAGCCGCCCCTTGGCGTCATAGGTGTAAGTTACAGTCTCGGTCGCTTGCGCCGCTATTGGCAGAAACACCAACACGCAGCCGAGCAGCAAACGCTTCCTCATCGTGCTGACCCCCGTTCCGTAATCCGACTCGAAGTCGAATTCGACGATATAGGATCACCTTGCCTGCCTATCTGCAAGAGGAAGATTTAATTCTTTTCAAGCTTTCCGGAGCGAATATGTGGGTTCGAATGGCAGGTGACTTGAGGCTGCCAGCCGAAAACGTGGATTTCTGTCAATCCCGCCTTGATTTGATGACCCTATGGGATCAGAAATTTCGCCCACGCGGCCATGAGCTTCCGCCGCCTTTCAAGGAAATCGGTCCGCCTGTAGGCGGCTTCCACCCTGTCGGGCAGCTTATGCGCCAGCGCCTTGTCCACGACCTCCTTGGGGAAGCTCGTCTTCTCCGCTGCCCAATCGGTGAAGCTGCTACGGAAGCGATGCACCGTTATTGCGGAATAACCGAGATCGCGAAGCACCTTGGTCAGCGTCATGTCGCTCAGCGGCTTGGTCCCGTGGGTCGAGAAGACGAACCCTTCATCATCGGCACGCAAGGACCAGCGGCGTTTCAGGATCGCGATAGAGGCAGGCGCCAGCGGCACCATGTGCGCCTTCTTCATTTTCATGCGTTTCGCAGGCACCGACCAGAGGGTGGTTGTGATATCGAATTCCGGCCAGACGGAAAGCCGCGTTTCGCCAGAACGGCAGGCGTTCAGGATCGTGAACAGCAAGGCATCGCGGCCGGCGGTTTCGGGAAGCGAAAGCAGGCGCGCGACGAACGCAGGCACTTCCTCATATGACATCGCCTCAAAATGGCTTTCCTCCGACGGTTGCCGTGGCAGGCCCCTGCGCACCGAACGCAGCGAAGTCTCTTCCGGTCGCCAGCCTTGAATATGAGCAAAATCGAGGGTTACTCCGATCCGTTGCAGGATGCGGCGCGCAGTTTCGGGAATGACGAGCCAGATCGGCGCAAGCGCATCGCGCACGACGAGGCTGTTGATCTCATCGATCGGAATTTCCCCCAGCATAGGGAACACGTGATTTTCCAATGATGCGAGCCAGCCGTCCCGGTGCTTCCCATTCGCCCAGCCACTCTTCAAAGCCTCATGGCATTTTTGCGCAGCAGCCTCGAAGGTCGGAACGGTTGGTTTTGGCACGACCGCTTGCGCCGTGATCGGCTCGCCTGCCTTCACCTTGTCGCGCAATCCCGCCGCCTTCGCGCGGGCTTGCGCAAGGCTCACGCTGGATGCGGAGCCGAGCCCGAAATCCTGGCGCTTGCCATCCGTCTGCGTTCGGAGCACCCAGGAGCGGGAGCCGGATTCGCGAACCAGCAGGTATAGACCTCTGCCATCTGCATATCGGCCAGGTTTGGCGTTTTTGACTTTCAGGGCGGTGAGAGTGGGCATGGCGGCTGATCCTTGTCCCTCATCCCGTCCCTCATCCGAGACCGGATGGAGCGGGATTGAATGAGGCAACCAGGAACGCCAGCCTGCTATTAAGAAGCTGATATTCAAAGCCTTGGGGACGTTCCGATCCCCTCTGGAATATCCCTTTTGCCGCCACCCTCGCATCCAAATTCATCCGTCAAAGTACTGAGCATCAGTGACATTCGATATACTCAGCGCCGGATAACAGAGGCTCCTGCGTAAGGATCACTGAGTTCGGGTGAAGGAGAAGATGCAGGCGACGGCGTTGGCAGTGGAGGCACGGGAAGGACTTCGATCCGCCTATACTCGCGAGTTGCCCGGAACCCCTGAACGACAGCTGATGCTCCGAACAATACGAAGCACCCCAGCGCCACTGTCAGCCCGCGCCGAACATCGATCCTTCCAGAAAACATCATCAGCCCGACCGTCGCGACACAGACCACGGCAATGGCAGTGGCAATCGAACCCAGCAGCGTTCCTTCGATCCATCCCATGGCTAAAACGATCGACGACTGCCCACTTGGATCGCTGAGAAATGGTGACGCCTGGAGAATCACGTCAGGTGCCCAGTCGACCAACTGTCACGTTCGATCATCCCAGCACGACCTCGGTTACGTGCCGCCGCCCGCCGGTTCGTCCCAGTTGCACAAACATGCCGATCGTCGAGCGCACGTAATAAGCGACATCCTCGCGGCTGAGCCTGCTGCTTCCCTGAAGCACGAGCAGGACAAGCTGTTCGACGGCGCCGCTGGTACTGTCGGCATGGATGGTGGTCATCGAACCCGGATGGCCGGTGTTGACCGCCCGCAGGAAGGCATAGGCTTCGGTCCCGCGCAACTCGCCAAGGATGATACGATCGGGCCGCATACGCAGCGATGCGGACACGAGATCGTCGGCGGTCACATCAGCTTCGCCGAGCGCGCTGCGGGCAGCGAGCAGGCCAACCGCATTGTCATGGCGGATGATCAACTCGGGCGTGTCCTCAATGAGGATCAGCCGCTCTTCTGCCGGTATCTCGCGTAGCAGCGCGTTGAGGAACGTCGTCTTGCCGGTCGACGTGCCGCCCGACACCAGAATGTTGCGCCTGGCCTTGACCGCGGCAGCAAGCGTGCCGGCGATATCGCCCGAGGCCAGTCGATCGGCCAGCTCGCGATCAACCCGCGAACGCGCCGTCTGATCACCCGTGCGCGTCTCGGCAAAGGCGCCGTGCGCCACATAATCGCCAAGCGACAGGTCGGAGGCGACATGCTTGCGGATGGCGATGGCGAGATGCTGGCGCGTTGCCGGCGGCACAATTACCTGAATGCGCGCGCCGTCAGGCAAGATCGCCGACAGTAGCGGATGCTCGCGATTGATGCCCTGGCTCGATAATGCCGCGATCTGCCTTGCCAGGCGCTCGAGCGTCGACGTGGTGAGCGCCGGCGCCTCATGACGCTCGATCGCACCGGCGGTGGTCTCGATCCACAGTTCGCCTGGCCGATTGACGTAAATGTCGGTGACGTCTTCGCGCTCGAGGACGGCACCGAACGGCGCGAGATAGCTGCGCAGGTAAACCCAGTCGTCGATCGCCGCGACGTTCATTGGTCCGAACTCGTCTTCTCGGCGCCCCTGAAATCGAGATCGCGAGCGACGAACACGCTGATGCTGGTGCCCGGCTTGACCTTGAGCGTCGGCGCGATCTGTGCCGGCTGCACAACGGTGCCGGCGGTGCCCTGGAGCGACCCGGGCAGCGCGACCACCACGGGTGAGTTGGTCGAGCGCGAGGCGAGATTGACGCCGAGGTCGAGCACCGATTGCAGGATCGCGCCCGAGAAGCGGGCGAGGAAGTGACTGTTGACGTGCGCCTTGATGCCGGCGCTACCGACCGGATCGGCAGCCGGCGAGCCGATGGCGATCGTCACGCCATCGGGCCGGATCAGCCGTGTCCAGACGATGAACGCACGCTTCTGCCCTTGTGCGACGCCGCCCGAATATTCGCCGATAAGCCGGCTGCCGCGCGGGATCAGGATGTGCGTGCCGTCGAACCCGCGGACATCCTGCTGAACCAGCGCGCGCGCAAACCCGGCGTGGCTGGAATCGAGCCCCGTCTCCAGGATCGCCGGGATCAGCGTTCCCTGCGGCACCGTGGCAGCGGGATCGGAGAACATCGCGGCATGGGTCCGCTGGGTATCGAGCCCGGCCGCGGTTCCGGTAGCCGGTTGCCTGGTCGCCGCCTGATTGCTGTTCGCGGCCGGCGCGTTCACGCCATTGTCGACCACCAGGGCTGGTGAGGCCAGATTCCGCGACGGCGGTGCCGGTTGCACCGGTGCCGCCGGCGGCGATGGCGCCGGCATATAGACAACCGGCGGCGGCGTGACCGGGGATGGCGCGGGCGCTGGTAAAGGCGTCGAAACCGGCGTTGGTGCGCTAACGGGCGGCGGCGGTTGCGGCGGGATATAAAGCGGCGGCGGGGCTGCGCTCTCGGCAGCAAGGCTGCTTTGCGGCTGCGTCGCCGGCGCGATCCGCGCCAGGCGCCGGGAATCGAGGATGTAGAACAGGATCAACGCGGCAACCGCGATGCCGATACCGATCGCCAGCCCGGAAGGGCCAGCTCGCGGCCGGCGGACCACCGGCCGAATATCCCGCTCGCTGCCGACCTCGGGATCGCGGCGCGGGTCGCTCCTGTCCTCAACCGCCATGATCGGCCTGCCTGGGCTCGACGCGATCGGCGCGCGCGTGGTGCTTATCGATGCGGAAAACCAGCTCCGGATGAACGCTGTCGATCACATAGGAACCGTCGCGCATGTGACCGTTGGCGAGCGTCTCGACGCCATTGTCATTGCGGAAGTACGTCGCCGGCAACGCCGCATTCGCCGGCCAGACGATATAGGTATGCTCGCCGTCATCGCTGATCGCGTCGGGGCGAAGCGAGCGATCCCCGTGCACGACATATTCGCCGACGACTTTCTTCGGGACGCCGGGACTGCCCAAGGCTGGGTTAGGCGCAGGCGTCGGATAGTCGAACTGGACGGTATAGGCCATGGTCGGTGACGGCGAGGCCAGCGACACGAGATCGAACACATAGACGCGGTTGGCGGTCACCACCGTCATATTGGTGCCGACACCGCCCTGCAGCGCCTTGATGAACAGATGATCGCCGCTGTGGCTGGCGCTGACCTGCCAGTCGGCGCTGTCGCCGACCGCGACGCTTTCGATCGCATCGTCAGCGGCGAGCCCGACGGTCAGCTCGTAGCCCGGCGCGGTCTGCAACTGGACGACCTGGTTGGCGCTATATTGGACCGTCTGGATATGCGGGTCGCCGTTGCCCGGCTGGGGCAGAACCTGGCCAGCCGCCGGTCCGCCACACGCGGCCATCGCAAACGCGATCAGGGCGGCGGCCAGTTTCACGGTGTGGGTGCAGCGTTGGCCGCGGGGCCGGCCTGCGCTGGCGCCGCGATTGCCGGTGTCGTGGTTGGTTCGGGCTGAGGCAGCGTCTCGGCGCTGCGGTTATAGCGCGTCACCTTGAACCCGAGCGGATTGAGGTAGCGATCGGCGACGCTCATCGGCTCGTCCGAGAAGGTGTAGCGGATCACCGACACCCATTGCTGCGGCGGTTCGTCATGCCCACCGGCGTCGTGACGTCTGGTCTGGAACCGCACCATCGCCACCTGCTTGCCGAGCATCGTCACGCTCTTCACCTGGACATCGAGGATCGAGGAGCGGGGATAGCGGACGAGTGGGCTCTCCGGGTTCGAGGCCTGCATCGTCGAGAGATAGCTCTGGCGCGCATCACCCGCCGACCACAGCGCCACCTTGCGGTAATCGGCCTGGAGCGAATCATAATCATAGCCTTCGCGGGCAATGACGTACTGCACCAGGAACGACTGGGTGAGCGCGGATCGGCTCGATACGAGCTGGGCATCGACGGGTTTCAATTCCTGGACGAACCCGGTCTGGCGGTCGACCATCAACATATAGGGCACTACGGTCTTCAACGGCATCAGCAGCAACAGGGCGAGCGCCTCGAACAAGGCGATCGCCGCCGCAATACCGGCGATGATCCAGGCAATGCGCCGCGACGATCGCAACTCATCCTGGCGGTCGCGCGCCCAGCTGTCGGCTTCGGTGAAATAGGCGTCGAGCGCTTCGCGCGATTGCTTCTTCATTGGCGATCCCGCGTCGTTGCGCCCGCTGAGACCCGCGCTCCAACGCGGCGCGGGAAAGTGTGGCCGAGCGGCGCCGCGGCGCCAACCCGCCGATCATCGTCGCGCGACCGTGCGGCATTGGCCGGCAAGCGCCGCGGTCCGCCGTCGATCATGGAACGACCACCGATGCCTTCCCGCCGCTCACTGGCAGCAATTGCCTCGGCGATCACGGCGGCGCGCGAACGCGCGGCAATGGGGATGGCCGCGTTGTTCGAAGTGACGGCGCGGGGATTGCCGAGGTTGGCCGAGCCGTTTCCAGCCCAGAGGTCCGGCCAGGAAATCGGCAATTTCCAGCTGAATGCGATCCGCCCCATGACGAGCAGCATAGCAGCAAGAACGCCCCCGAAAATCACCGTCGTTGCAAGAAGCTGCGCCGGTGCGCCGCCGATCGGAAGAGTGGCGGCACGCTGGGCGAGAAGTTGCGACAACCACGGTTCGAGCAGCGCCAGCTCGATCGCCAGCACGATCGCCGTTGCCAGCGCGCCGAGCGCCGCGGCGATCAGACCACGCAACCAGCCTTCGAACAGTCCGCGCGTGCCTTCGAACAACAGAAAAGCGATAAACAACGGCCCGAGCGCCAGCAGCAGTCCGGCGGCGATCCTGAGCAGCGCGAACGCGCCGATCGCACCGACCAGGAACAACACCCGCGCCGAACCCAGCGCAAAGGTGTCGAAGCCGGCAAACAGAGGCGGCGCGATCTGCCGCGAGTCGGTCTCGTTGCCGAGCACACCGACGCCGGCGACGCTGAGTGAGGCAAAAGCACCGTCGACCGCGTCGAGATGATCGACAAGACCGCCATTGCTGCCGGGCAAGCTGGCCGGCGCGGCGATTTCGGCGACCAGGTTGGCGGGCTCGTGGAGCACGACATCGTAGATGACGCGCTGATAGGCCGGCCAGCTCGTCGCCAGCGCCAGAACGATGCCGATCTTGACGCAGGCCAGGACGCCCTCGCGGATGGTCGGCAGCTGGCCGAACAACATGCGATAGCCGATGAACGCCACGAACAGCGTCAGCATTCCGGTGATGAGCAGCGACACGCTCGATCCTGGCGCGGCCAGCGCCTGATAGCCTTGTGCGCCGAGCGTGCTCGCCTGGCAGTCGAGATAGCCGATGACGCCGGGCGCGAAGCGATCGACGTTGGGAACGGCCTCGCAGAACGACTGGATCATTCGCGCGCCAGCAGCGGTTCGAGCCAGTCGGCGGGATCATCGCCATGCTCGACGCGTAATTCGTCGAGCAGGCGCACCGTGCGTTCGCGGCCCGACAGGAAGGTAAGCAGATCGCGCTCGCCGGTCAGGTTGAGTCGTGCCACCACGCTTTCGGCTCCGTGCTTGATCAGAAAGCAATGCGCACTGTCGGGGAGCGTGCGGACGAGATCGAACTCATGCTGGGTTAGCCCAAACCCGTCCATGTAATCGGCGCCGCGGGCCTTGGGATTGGCCATGAAGATTTGCGTCGCGGCCTGCTCGACGATCGCGCTGGCGATCCGGCTTTCGAGCGCGTCCTGCGCGCTTTGCGTGGCGAAGCCGACGATGCCGTTCCTTTTGCGGATCGTCTTTTCCCAATCCTTGATCCGACGGACGAACACGTCGTCGTCGAGCGCTTTCCACCCTTCGTCGACGACGATAATCGATGGGCTTCCATCGAGCCGCTCCTCGACGCGGTGGAACAGCACCATCATCGCCGGCGTACGCAGCGCCGGATCGTCGAGGATCTGGGTCATGTCGAACCCGACTACCCGGGCGGCGAGATCGGTCCGGTCATGGGGATTGTCGAACAGCCAGGCGCGCTCGCCATCGCCCCACCAGGGGCGCAGTCGCGACCACAGGTCGTTGGCACGCGGCCGGCGATCGCCGCGGAACAGCTCGACGAGGTGGCGCAGGCGCCGATGGTGCAGCGGCTGCTGGAAGTTGGCGTCGATCGCGTCCTTGATCATCGCAATTTCTTCGACGTCGATAGCCTGGCCAAGCAGTGCCACCCAGTCGATCAGGAACTGGCGGTTGGCGGCGGTATCTTCGAGCTGAAGCGGATTGAGGCCGGATGGCTCGCCGGGCCGCAGCACATCATAGCGGCCGCCGATGGCGCGGATGAACAGCTCGGCGCCGCGGTCCTTGTCGAAGAACACGATGCGGGGATCGATCTTGCGCGCTTGCGCAAGCAGGAAGTTGAGCACGACCGTCTTGCCCGATCCCGATGGACCGATCACGGTGAAGTTGCCGAGATCGCCCTGGTGGAAATTGAAGAAATACGGTCCTGCCGCCGTCGTTTCCAAGAGCGTGATCGCTTCGCCCCAGAGGTTGCCCTGCGCCTCGCCGATGGGAAAATTGTGGCCGCTGGCAAGGCCAGCGAAGTTGGCGGTCGAGACGAGGCCGCGGCGCGCAATATATTTGAAGTTGCCGGGAAACTGTGCCCAAAACGCCGGTTCGAGCGCGATCTCCTCGCGAACCGAGATGATGCCGAGGTCGGCAAGCGTTGCCTGGACCTCGGCAGCACCGGCATCGACTTCCTCCGGCGAGCTGCCGCGAATGCCGATCGTCATGTGATGCTCGCCAAATCCTGCGCGGCCGGCGGCGACATCGTCCTTGGCTTGAGCAAGATCCGCACGGAGGCTCAGCGCTTCGTCTTCGGCCGAACGCATCCGTCGCAGCGCCAGGTTCATGCGGCCAAGCGCCGCCTGGCGTTCGACGAAGCCGAACGATTGCGCCATCACCAGTTCGAACGGCAGCCGCAGCAGCTCGTCGAACATGCCGACAGCAGTTTGGCCAGGATAATCCTTGATCGACACCAGCGCGAGGAAGCCGCGCGGCGTCGGGCCGGCTGGGCCAAGTTCGACGGTCTCCTGGCCGAAGCTGATCCGGCGATAGGGCAGATAGGCCCCCACATCCTGCATCGGCAGCAGCACTGGGCGCATCTCGGCGTTGAACAGGTTCGACAGGAATTCAAGCGGCTCGGAGCATGGGCCTTGCGGACTGTCGTAGACCGACAGCAGTCGCGGTTCGTAGCTGCCCAATGCCGCCATCAGGCCGTCGCGGGCGACGTCCAACGCGCGAAGCTCGTGCGTGGTCGTGGTAGTCGTGGCCTCCCTGGTCTTGCCGAGCAGGTCGCGCACGCGGTCAAGCATACCGATCCGGCCTTGAAGGGGACGGCGAACCAGCGTCAGGTAAAGGTCGTTTATATAGAGCTTGCGGCTTTGTAGCCGTGCTTGCCAAGCGACGTCGAGGCGCTGCGAAAACGTATCGGGGAACTCTCCCGACAGGCCGACGTCGATGCGCCGGCGGATGATATGATGGTAAAGCGCGAAGCGTGACGTGCCGATCGACTGGAGCATCGCATCGCGCAGGCGCTTTCGGTAGTTGAGCTCGTCGGTGTCGGCGGTCTCGAACAGCAGGCCGCGCAGGTGGATCACCTGCATCAACAGGCCATCGCGGGTCTCGATCGTGTGTTCGTCGACCTGGCGGGCGTAGGGAAGATGGACGCCGGCCGACTGTTCGCGGGCGACTGTCCGGCGGTCGCTGGCTACGGCCGGTAGGAGTTGCATTGCCAGATCGAATGATTCTTGATGCGCGGGCAGCGGCCGACCCGGGTCAGCCACAGGTCGAAGAAGCGCGGCTCACGCAGGCACAGCAATATGCCGGCAAGATGAATGACAACCGCCGCCAGCAGCACCCAGGCGGTGCGGAAGATCAGGAACAGCTCGGTCGCGATCACCGCATTGGCGACGAAATAGCTGTAGGTGACGCCGGCGAACATCTGCGGGCGCGTCAATGCGACGAACAGCTGGTCGCGGTCGATCCCGCCCATCGCTCAGCCGCCGAGCTGTGTGGTCGAGTGGATGCCCGCCACAATGCTCGCCGCGCCGAACAGGATGAAGCAGCCGAGGATGACGGTCGCGCCATAGCGCCAGTTGATCCGGCCGGTCAGCATCATGAAACCCACCGCAGCGACCGCTATCACCGCTACCACCGTTGCGATGGTGCCCAGCAGCGTGCCCTGAAGCCAGTGGACCGCGGCAACCAAGGGGCCGGAGCCGGCGGGATCGGCGAACTGATCCTGGGCTTGAGCAGCGGCGGACCATGCGAATACTATTGCGGCTGTCGCGCAGTTCGTACCTGCTTGTAACGCTGATTTCACAATACCCCTCCGGCGGAATTTCCCCGAATCGCCATCACCTTGTTAAGCCTCACCACGTCCCATCGACAAGTGGCTGCGAAGAGACACAGCGACGCAGCGTCTTCAGCAAAAGAGATTGAGGTCTGTTAGGCCTTTACCAATAGTCAGACAAGAAATCCGCAATGTTCAGTGTGTCTTTTTATCTTTCTATTTTCCTATTGTCTTATTTTCCAAGCACATTCTGTTGAAACCGATTATCACCATGACAATAGTATCGATTCCTATCAAGATTGCGCTCATCCCGTTTGAAAGACTTCCGCACAGCCACAGTAAAAGAATGGTCAGGTATCCAACAAGTGCTGATAGGGCGATGATCTGCTTGATGCTCATGACTCATTTACATCCTGGTGGTGGTGGGGTAAACCCTTGAATGGTTGTCACAATCGCCGTTACACCTGAAACGAAGGTAATAAAGGCTCCGCCCAGTTTGCCAGTAAGACGCGAAAGCCATCCGATCTTACCTCCCGTCGCGGCATTCGCCGTAGCCGGAAAAACCCCGGCACCAGCTACAGCCCCCACCTCAGCGTTCGATTTCATCATTTTATCATAATTTTCGCAAACTTTTTTCTGTTCATCTGCAGTAAATTGAAGATTTCCATTTTTGTCTCGGACATAAACGCAATGCCCGTGAGAATCTTTATAAGCGCAGGGTGTCGGGTTTTGCGGCGCATTCCCCGAACTACCCGCATTCTGTCCATCTAGGGGGGAGGTCACACTCGGCGGCGTGGGTAATGGCGGGTTCGAAGGAGGAGCAGGAGGTTTCTGGCCCGTGACGGTGACGCAGGACTGAGGGAACATCTCGCAGGCCTTCCCTTCACTGACACCACAGTGAACCGCGTCGCCCCAAGTGCCCCAAGTTTTGGGATTATTGCAGTCCGTCATCCCGCTAGGGTCGATCCCATTGATCGGGTCGCTCCCAACGTAGTTATACCAATTGAGCCCATCGGCGTATCCGATGGGGTCGGTCTGCATGAACCGGCCGAGGGAGGGCGAGTACATGCGGGCCTTGTAATAGTATATGCCGATCTCGGGCAGCCATTCCTGGCCGGTATACTGGAACCGGCCGCTGTTGGCGGTGCCGGGGATGCCGTACTCGTCATAGGTGTTGATCGCGACCTTGTTGCCGGAGCTGTCGGTCAGCGCGATCACGCTGCCGCGCTCGTCGGTGGCGAGCCAGTTGCGGCTGGTCGTGCCGGTGCCGGTGTACTGCACGATCGGCTCGTCGGTGCCGGGGCCGAACACATAGCGCTTCTGAAGCGCGTTCGACGCATTGTATTCCGCCACCATCTCCAGCCCGTCATAAGCGAACCGCGTCGTCGTCGAGCCCTGCGTCACCTGATAGAGACGCAGTAGCGGATCGTAGGTCAGGCTGGTGCTGCCCGGCCCCGTCTTCATCAGGTTCTCGGAGGAGTAGGTGTAGCTGTTGGTGCCGCTGGTGATGAGATTGCCGCGCGTGTCATAACCCAGGCTGACCCCGCCCGAGACGGTGTACTGGTTGAGCCCGTTGGTCGTGTAGCCGCGGTTGACGTTGGCTGCCGCGTTCCAGGCATAGGTATCGTTCGAACTGGTCGAACTCGCGATCTGGCTCGCTGGATTGTAGGTGAAGCTCTTCGTCAGGTCGTAGGTCGTGCCGGCAAGGTTCTGCACCAGGCTCGACAGCCGCGACACTGCATCGGGCGTCCAGGTCGAAGTCGTGCCATTGCCATAGGTGGCACCCACGCGATTGCCGAGATTGTCGTAGCTGTAGCTCGCCAGCACGCCCACCCCAGAGGCCGCGCCGTTCTCGCGCACCTTGGTCATCTCATTGAGCGTGTCGTAATCGTAGTTCACATAGAACCCGTCCGGCCACAATAGCTTGGTTCTACGCCCGCCCGCATCCCAGGTCGAGGTCAGCGTGCCCTCGGGACCCGTCTCGGTTAACACATGCCCCAGCGCATCATAGGTGAACGACAGCGCGTTGCCCGACTGGCTTACCGAGGTCGGCCGACCCAACAGATCGTAGCCATAGGTGACGTCGGGCTCGCTGCCCGGCAGGTTCTTCGCCGTCAGACGGTTCAGGTGATCATAGGTATAGGCGATCGACGTACCATCGCGCAGCCGACGGCTTGTCAAATTGCCGTTCGGATCATAGCCGAGCTGCTCGTAATCGGTCGTCGAGCTCGTTCCCGATCCCGCCGTTGGGCTCGGATACTCCGTCTTCGACAGCCGATCGAACCCGTCATAGACATAGGTCGTCAAATTATTATCGGCGTCGGTTACCGAGGCCGTCTTGCCATTCGGCGTATAGGCAATTTTCTCGATCGCATTGATGCTGCCATAGCCGCTGGTCACCTGAGTGACGCGATTCAACGCATCATAAAGTGTATTCCGGGTGATCCTGTCTGGCCCGGCGCTGCCCGCCGTCTGCGCCGTACATGCTGCGGTGACGGTGCCCCAGGTAGCCGGGTTCATCCGAACCGCCGTGCAATCCAGCCGGCCCAGGCTATCATAACTGTAATCGGTCACCCCATAGGTCGCACCGCCCGCTGTCACCACGTCGCGCGTCTTGCGGCCATAGGTATCATAGTTCGTTGTCAGCTGCTGCTTCGAGACGAACGCAGACCACGACGTATCGTCGGTTCCCGTCACCGTGCCGACCTCCGCCTTGGTCAGTTGGCCGCGGCCATTGTATGTCAGCCGTTGCGCCCGGCGAGCCAGTGCCCCAGATCCATCCGGATCGGCTGAGATCACGCCTGTTGCCTCGCGATCCGCATCATAACGGTAGGTCGTGGTATCCGCGGTGCCCGTCAGCGGCCCGTCGACCGTCAGCACATTCCCTACGGCATCATAGGTGTAAGCGGTGGTTGCCGACACCGAACCATCGCCGGCTGCCTGAGTGACGGACGTCGGCAAGCCTTTGCTATTATAGGCAATCGTCGTCCTTGCTTCAGTGGCTGCACCTACGCACGTCGCGGCGCTCGAACAGATCGAAACCGTATGGGGTAAGCTGACCCCAGCGACAGTCGTATAGGTATAGGTTGTCGTCGGCCGCGCTGCGCCGGTCGTCGGCGCTGGCGACGTGACCGTTAGTAGATCGCCCGTGGTCGTATCATAGGTGTAATCGGTCTCATTGCCATTGGCGTCTTTGGTCGACGTGGGTTCGTTGCAGGTTACAACATTCGAGCACGACGTTGGATAGCTCGCAGTCGTTACGATATCGGCCGGCGTTCCCGGTGTTTTCGAAACCAGGCGAGTTTCGGTGATGTTGCCGCGGGCGTCGGGAGTATAATTGACGTAGTTGCCTTCCGGATAAGTGATTCTAGTTAGTTGGCTCTGCGTGTTATAGGTATATTGCGTGGTATTCAGACCATCGAACAGCGAAAGTATCTGTCCGTTCGCGATCTGAAACTTGTAGACTCGAGCCGGCAAGGATCCGGTCTTTACCGTCGTGGTGCGGACGCCGGCATTGTCGACATAGCCGTATGTCGTCGTCACGCCCGCGTTGACGACGCTGGTCACCATTTGATTACTCAGATTGACGGTGACGTCGGTCGCAGTGCTCCCCGGATATTTGATCAGGGTTTGCGTCGCCGATGTAGTGATAGAGGTCGTTCTACCAAGCGCGTCGGTGATGCTGCCGTCGGCGGAGAAGCTCACCCGTGACCAAGGCGCCGTCGTCGTGCAGCTGTTTGCGGTAACCGCACAGGGATCGACGCTGGTGTCGAGCGCTACAAGTCCGGTCCGCTGCAACCACGCCGGAATGTCCGACGTGCTTGAAGCCGTCGCTCCTTGGTAGGTTACATGGATTTGATAGCCGAAATTGTCGTCGATCGCCTGAAGACGCAGGAACGTCCGATAGACGTAACCGACTGGCGTCTGCCCGACGACGAGACTGACTGCGCTGTAGTGGTAATTGATCGTCTTTCCGGCAGCCGTTGTCAGACTTGTTATATAACCGTTGCTAGAATCAGCCAAAGGAGACGTGGCGGTCGAAGTGATCCGCTGGAAGGTAGCCACGATGCCGTCCGAGGACCTGTAGGTGTAAGTCGCGCCGCTCAGCGAAAGCTGAGAGCCGTCGCCTTCCTTCGGCGTGTAGGTCGAGCCAGATTTGACGAACACATTCCTGTGTGCACCGATGTAGATGCCCACTTCCAGATTGCCGGTCGTCGCGTTGGTCACCTCGTAAACGCGGCCGTTAAGTGTATCCTGCCATCCATCCGTCCAAGCGAGCCCATGAGCCCCGCCAACTGAGATCGAGGCCGTAGAGGGAATATAGGAGCCGGTTGCCAGATCGACGCCGTTGGCGTCCAAATAAGCTCGAACCGGCAGCAGCGACGCCGTTTGCGCGAATGCGGGCGCCGCATAGCCCGTTGTGAGCGCCGTCGACGCTGCGAGGCTGGCGAAGAACAGCGTGCGTCGACTAGTCGCACGAGCAGAGCCGTGAGCCATGGATTCCCCCGTTTGAAATACCGCAAGAAAAAAGCCCGCTTTCGAAGCGGGCTTCGATCACATCATGCACCGGTCGTCGTGACGTTGGTCCGATTATCGGCCTTGTCGTGGCTGTAGGTCGTGGTGAGATTGTTGTTGACGGTACCCGTGTGAACCACCTTCACCAGCCGCCCTTTGGCATCATAGGTGTAAGTCACCGTCTCGGTGGCCTGCGCCGCTATCGGCAATGCAGCCAAACCGAATCCCAACAGCAAACCTGCCCTCATAGCTCCGACCCCCCTTTTGTTGTGTGCCGAATCATTTTTTGTTCGCGCTATCATAGGATCACACGAGTCTTTTTGGCGCAAGAACAATGGTGGAGTAACTTTATTTTAGATTGGTATGATGAGTACGCCTACTCATTCGAAACGCTACCATCAACGCAAGATCGAATGAATCCCGTAGCTCATTTGGGCGGACTGCGAAGAAGAGTCTCCGCCTTCTGACCGGTAGCAATCATGGGAGCAGTGCCCGTAGAGCAAGCACAGCGCGAGCCGCCTGGAGCGGTTTTCGATCGCTATGAATCGAAGAGGGATTCCCTCTGGGCTGATGTGTGATTCAGAATCCGTGCTGGTGAAGGAGGCCGGCATGGATGGGTCACCCACTCTCGATGGATTTGCGTGTTCGTCTTCTTGCGGCGATTGACGAGGGGCTGAGTTGCCGAGCGGCAGCGGCTCGGTTTGGCGTTGCTCCGTCGACAGCGATCCGCTGGGTGGCGCGACGACGGGAGACAGGCAGCTTCGCCTCCAGCCCCAGGGTGGCGATGTTCGATCGCGTCGGGTGGAATGTGCCAACTACTTCAGTTCGTGTGGATATGATCCGGACTGATCGAAAAACGCTCTAAATCTGTGGGTCAAGATGTGGGGTGATTACCGCGAGCCTCACCAACACGCGCTAAATTTAGCCATTTTCTGCTTGACGATGGTGACCCCTACGGTGCCGCTTGTCTCATTAAAAACGATGTGCAGACAACAGGCTAACTAGCAGGGGAGCCAGTCCTTTTATCTTGCACTCTTAATTCGTTGTTTGCCCTCTCTGCCCTGGGCATCTGCCACCTTCACAACGAACCTACTTACACCTCTAGGCGTAGTGATCGACGAGAAGTCGAACCCGGTGAAGTCGATTCCGCTCACACTCAGCCCAAGCCTAGTTAGTAGCGGCTCGATGAGTTCGTCCCGCACCTCCTCAGGCCCCATTGCATAAACCTTGGCCAGATCATCGTTCGGGTCTGGTCTAAAGTCGGCAACGAACGCCTCGTCACGAAGAATCCCCCATAGCTCACGGGCAATTTCGGAACGGCGATCGCCGCCTTCGAGTCCATGCGCGAAAGCATCAACATCGACGCTCATCCGCTCCCTTCTGAGGCGGCCTTGAAGCCGCGATCGAAAAGGAGCGATGAAACGATAAACGGCAAACTTGTTAGTCACCTTGAGCCACGCATTTCCCGATTTCATAGGCATCGTAAGCGAGCAGCGCATAGCCGACCACCGGGACTGCTCTACCCGCGAAACGGGCTGCGCTCTCGGTGAAGCTAACCCTCAAGCCATTCCCTATTCCCGGAAATCCGGTCAAAGTTGGAAGTCGAAGCGGAAGCTTCAGATCGCCGAGAAGGCTCCCCGCCGCTTTACTGGCGACAGAAGTTCCCGGTGTTGCCCCAGCGAATTTCCCGCCGGTCTTGAGTAGATTAGCTCCAGCACCCGCAAGCGCCGAACCAACAGCCGTTAGCCCGTAGTGATCGGCGGTGCATTGGAGCAATTTCTTACGGTATTTTTTGGCAGTAACGACGATGTCATTTTGCGGCTGCTGCGCGTTAGTGTTCGACGCCAGTCCTCGCGGTGTCGACCTCCCGGAATAATCTTCGTTATATATATCCCCGCCGCCAACTTCTTGTATCATCCCGTATGCAATACCGCCAGGACCGAAGGAGGGAATTGGATTATAGGCATACACGTTATAATATTTAATGCTTGAGCCCACCCACTGTAGAGAGCCGTCCGGCTCCGAGACGTAAGTTTCGCTATCGATACCGAAAGAATCGACAAGGCTCGAATTCCAATAACCGCCGCCGCAGTCACCGTAGCAAGACCACCCGCTGTCAAAATCGGCCATCTGGTTACCGGATGGATCACGGAAGTTAACTGGATCATTTCCAGTATAAATATACCAATTAAGGCCGGCGCTGTACCCTATGGGATCGGTTTGCATGAAGCGGCCGAGGCTTGGCGAGTACATCCGAGCTTTGTAGTAGTACATACCGAGTTCGGGCAGCCATTCCTGGCCGGTATACTGGAACCGGCCGGTATTGCTGGTGCCGGGGATGCCGTACTCGTCATAGGTGTTGATCGCTACCTTGTTGCCCGAGCTGTCGGTCAGCGCGATCACACTGCCGCGCTCGTCGGTCATCAGCCAGTTGCGGTTCGTCGTGCCGGTGCCTGTGTATTGCACGATCGGCTCGTCGGTGCCGGGGCCAAACACGTACCGCTTCTGCAGCGCGTTCGATGCATTGTACTCGGCAACCATGTTGAGGCCATCATAAGCAAACCGCGTCGTCGCCGTGCCTTGTGTCACCTGGTAGAGCCTGAGCAGCGGATCGTAGGTAAGGCTGGTGCTGCCCGGCCCGGTTTTCATCAGGTTCTCGGATGAGTAGGTGTAGCTGTTGGTGCCGCTGGTGGTGAGATTGCCGCGCGTGTCGTAGCCGAGGCTGACGCCGCCCGAGACGGTGTACTGGTTGAGTCCGTTGGTCGTGTAGCCACGATTGACGTTGGCTGCCGCGTTCCAGGCATAGCTGTCGTTCGAGCTGGTCGAGCTCGCGATCTGGCTTGCTGGATTGTAGGTGAAGCTCTTCGTCAGATCGTAGGTCGTGCCGGCAAGGTTCTGCACCAGGCTCGACAGCCGCGACACCGCGTCGGGCGCCCAGGTCGAGGTGGTGCCATTGCCATAGGTAGCCCCCACGCGATTGCCGAGATTGTCGTAGCTGTAGCTCGCCAGCACGCCGACACCCGAGATCGCGCCGTTCTCGCGCACCTTGGTCATCTCATTGAGCGTGTCATAGTCGTAGTTCACGTAGAACCCGTCCGGCCACAGTAGCTTGGTTCTACGCCCGCCCGTATCCCAGGTCGAGGTCAGCGTGCCCTCGGGACCCGTCTCGGTCAACACATGCCCCAGCGCATCATAGGTGAACGACAGCGCGTTGCCCGACTGGCTCACCGAAGTCGGGTGACCCAGCAGATCATAGCCATAGGTCACATCTGGCTCTGTGCCCGGCAGGTTCTTCGCCGTCAGACGATTGAGCGCATCGTAGGTATAAGCGATCGAGGTGCCATCCCTGAGCCGCCTGCTCGTCACGTTGCTATTGGCGTCATAGCCAAGCTGCTCGTAATCCGTCGTCGAGCTCATCCCCGATCCCGCCGTCGGGCTCGGATATTCCGTCTTCGACAGCCGGTCGAACCCGTCGTAGATATACGTCGTCTTGTTGCCATCACCGTCCGTCACCGACGCCACCTTGCCGTTGGCGGAGAAGGCTTGGCTCTCGGTCGTCGCATAGCTCTGGCCATAGGCCGTCACCACCGACGTCACCCGGTTGTCGGCATCGTAGACCGTATTCCGCGTGATCCGATCGGGCCCGGCGCTGCCCGCCGTCTGCGCCGTACAAGCCGCCGTCACCGTCGCCCAGGCCGACGGGTTCATCCGAATCGCAGTGCAGTCAGGCAGGCCGGCGCTGTTATAGCTGTAATCGGTCCCGCCATAGGTCGTGCCGCCCGCCGACACCACATCGCGCGTCTTGCGGCCATAGGCGTCGTAGGTCGTCACCAGCTGCTGCTTCGAGACGAATGCCGACCACGAACTATCGTCGGCGCCAGTCACCGTCCCGATCTCGGTCTCCGTCACTTCGCCCAGGCCGTTATAGGTCAAGCGCTGCGCCCGGCGCACCAGCGCCCCGGTGCCGTCCGGATCGGCCGAGATCACACCGACCAACTCGCGATCGGCGTCATAGCGATACGTCGTCGTGTCGGCTGTCCCCGACAGCGGTCCATCCACCGTCAACACATCGCCGGTATCGTCATAGGTATATGCCGTCGTCGCGGAAACCGCGCCGTTGCCCGCGGCCTTGGTGATCGAAGTTGTCAGGCCATTGCTGTTGTAGGCGATCGTCGTCTTGGTCTCGTTGACCGTGCCCACACAGGTCGCCGCGCTCGAGCATGTCGAGATCGCGCTCGGAAGGCTGATCCCGCCGACGCTGGTGTAGGTATAGGTCGTGGTTGGCCGCGCTGCTCCCGAGCTCGGTGCGGGCGAGGTGACCGCCGACAGCGTGCCGGTCGACAAATTGTAGGTGTAGTCGGTCTCGTTGCCCTTGGCATCTTTGGTCCACGTCGGCTTGTCGCAGGTCGCCGCGCTCGAACAAGGATAGGAAGCTGTCGTAGTCAGCGTCGCAAGGCCGCTGCCCGATTTGGCAACCGATTGCGTCTCGGTGATGTTGCCGTGCGCGTCGTAGGTGACGATCGTATAATTGTTCTCGGGCTGCGTAACCTGCGTAACGCGACCCAGGCTGTCGTATGCCTTCGTCGTGACATGCCCCAATCCGTCGGTGATCTGGATCGGTCTCTGCTTGCTGATGTCGAAGACATAAGCGGTGTGGTGTCCCAGCGCGTCCGTTACCGTCGTCGTCCGATCGTTGCCGCTGTCGCTGTAGGAATAGGTGGTCGTGCCCGAGGCATTGGTCACCGAGGCCACCCGGCTGGAACTATCGTAGGCGACGGTGACATTCTCGCCTGTGGCGCCCGGTGGGGTGACACCTCCCACTCCCCTGAAACCATCCGGTATTTGGTCGTTCGCCCCAGAGCGTCGGTTATGTTGTAATAGCTGTTCCCGCCCGTATAGCTCTCACCAAAACTCTGCGACCGCGTGGTCGAGCCTGACACCGCCGCATTGGACATCGTAACACTGGTAACGTCACCCCATCCCTGCCAAGCCGTATTGTCTGGGACTTGGGTCGGATCAAACAAGGTAGGGTCATAATTGGCGTAGTTGAAAGTGAGGTCGTACTGAGAATTGTTCGTAACTGATGCGATACGGTAGGCGTATCGGTGCTGTGTACAAATTTGTCCTTGGCCACCCGGCTTTGATGCCGCACAATAATAAAGTGAAGTGTAATTGTAGGAAAATGTCTCGCCATCGGGTTTCGCCACACTTCTGACAACACCTTGAACATTGCCATAGGGATAAGCACCGACATAGCTCGTTGTGAATACCGCCTCCGTGCCATCGGCGGCGGTGAAGGTGTACGTGCCGCTGCTGTTCGTAAGCGTCGCGCCATCGCCCTCGGTCGAGGTATAAACGCTGCCCGACTGGGTGAAGCGGTGAGTAATGCCGCCGAAAGAGATGTATACGGTGCTGCCGCTGATCGATAGCGTGCCGATCAGCGTATCGCCCCAGCCATTGCCACCTCGGATCATCTTACCCCAGGTTAGGCCTTGCGCGCCTTTTCCGGCCGAAAGCACGGGGCCATCGACGTTCATCGTGCCCAGGAATAGATCGACGCCGTTGCCGTCTATATTGTTACGCACGGGAGCCGGTGCAGCCACCTGCGCCAGGGCCGGCGTTGCGAGGGCGGTCGATGAGACGAGGGCAACCAAAATCACGGCGCGCCGACCCGGCGCGCGAAAGCGCGGTGCTTGCATCATCTTCTCCAGACATGAAAAAGCCCGCTCTTAGGCGGGCTTTGTTCGGTCAGCTTGCGCCGGTCGTCGTCACGTTTGTCCGATTGTCGGCTTTGTCGTGGCTGTAGGTGGTGGTGAGGTTATTGTTGACGGTGCCGGTATGGACCACCTTCACCAGCCGCCCCTTGGCGTCATAGGTGTAAGTCACCGTTTCTGTCGCTTGCGCCGCCATGGGCAAAGCGACCAAAAGGCAACCGAGCAGCAAACGCATTCTCATTGCGCAAACCCCCCGTTTATATGCGATCCGACTCGATTGATCGTAGAGCGATACAATCACGCCAAATCTGCTGGCGCAACAAGAATCGTAGCGATCTTCACTTTAACCAAGCTACTGAGGGATGGGAGATTCGTTCAGGGGCCCTACCGAATCTAGTTCGGGCGCATCGGACTTGCACTTTACGCTGAATGGGTTTGTCAGCGAAGCTCAGATAATCCGATCAAATCGTTGGCATCAATGATGGTATCAGTGGCTTCAAGTTTCATATAATCTCTTTCTATCAAGATGTTAGAATGAGTCCGCGATTCCCGTAGGGGTCACCATCGATTTCAGCGGGCGCGTCAAGGCGCGCGTTTGGCAAAGTTGCCGGTCCTTGACGCTCGCTTGATGCCCGATCGCGCCGGGCCGATCGCCTCGCGCCATTCGCGGACGAGATGCGC
The DNA here is from genome assembly GCA_035776635.1 of Sphingomonas sp. Classification (GTDB taxonomy): domain Bacteria; phylum Pseudomonadota; class Alphaproteobacteria; order Sphingomonadales; family Sphingomonadaceae; genus Sphingomonas. The sequence goes on from DASTWI010000071.1 coordinate 28,644, forward strand.
GCGGCGCGCGCGATCCTGCAGGCTCAACAGCAACGGGGTGACCGACGCTTGAGCGAGCAATTGATCGGCCTGGGCAACGGCGAGGTGCGACGGCAGTCGCGGCGGCACCAAGTTCCGGCGGGCGATGGCCCTGGCTTCAGGCGAAACCAGGAACTGGGCGAGTTTCAGGGCGGTGGCCGGGTCGCGCGACTGCTTGGGGAGCATGAACGACAAGGTCTGGAGCGCCTGATAGTCGTTGGGCAGGATGACGGTGATCCGGCTCCCCGCGCGCTGCGCCTTGTAGGCGTAGGAGAGCTGGACGTTGTAGGCGAACACGATTTCGCGGCGATCGACGGCGTCGACCATCACGTTCGAACAGCAATAGAGCCGGATGTCGGAGCGCCCCAGCCCTTCGAGCAATCGGCCGTAGAGCGCGTCCTGGCGCGAATCGGATGCGGCGAGATCGTAGCCGTCGGCCGAGGCTTCGATATCGTAGGTGCCGATCCGGTCCCCCTTGGGCAGCGTGCGCAGCCAGTCGAGCAGCGCGATGTGGCTCGACGGCAGCGGCCGCGGCGCGTTGCGGCTGAACACGAAGACCGCCGGCTCCACGGTGAAGGCGACGACCTCGTTGCGCCAGCTCGCCTGGGCGGGCGCGGCGCCGCCGATCGCGGAAGGCAGGTCGGCGGCGCAATCTTCGTTGGCGAGGCGGACAAGATGGTCGGTCGATGAGGTGAGATAGATGTCGGCCGCGCGTTCGTGCCGCTTGCACGCCGCCAGCGCGCGATCGAGCAGCGCATCGTTGCGCGCCTGGATATAGGCGATCGACAGCGCCGGATTGTGGTGCTGGAAGGCGAGCAGGAACGGCCGCATGAACCCGGCCTCGATCGACCCGGAAACGACCAGCGGCGGTCCCTGCTCGGCTTCGGAGGCCGGGAAATAGGTCACGACCGCGCCGTCGGGCGGCGAATAGTCGCCGGCCGGATAGGATCGCGCTTGGACCTGCCGCGCGATCTCGATGCCCGCGCCGCACAGCACGATCAAGGCCACGGCGATGACGAGCAGCCGCTTCACGCCGCTTTCTCCAGCGGCATCGATCGCGCCACCGCGAAGCTGATCTCGAACAGGTTGTCGGCCGTCCGCGCGAAGGACAGCGTCCCGCCATGCGCCTTGGCGACCTCTGCGGCGATCGACAGGCCCAGTCCGGCGCCTTCGCCGTCGGTGCGGGGGAGCTGGAACGGTTTGGTCGCGGTTTCCCAGAGCGGTTCGGCGAGGCCAGGGCCGTCGTCGGCGATGCGGATGCAGACGCGGTGCGGCTCCTCGTCGATCGCGACGCGGAGCAGCGTCGGGGCGCCATGCGTCACGGCGTTGTTGACCAAATTGACGAGCGCCTCGCGCAGACTGATGTCGTCGCCGGGCACCTCGATACGGGGTGCCTCATGTTCGAAATCGACGGCAAGGTCGCGATCGAGCGATTCGGGGATCGCGTCGCGGAGCGCGTGGCGCACGAGCTCGACCAGCTCGACATCCTGATGCGGGATGCGGTCGCTGCGGTAGCTGACCATTGCTTGCCCGAGCAATTGGTGGGTCAGGCGGCTGAGCTTGGCGAGATGCGTTCTGATGCGTTCAACGCGGTTGCGCCGCGACTGCGCGGTCTTGTCGGCGAGCAGCAATTCGGTTTGCGCCCCCAGCGCGGAGAGCGGCGTGCGGATTTGGTGCGCGGCGACGCCGGCAAAATTCTGCAGCTTGTTGAGGCGATCGTTGAGGCGACGGAAGGCGTGGTTGATCGTCTCGACCAGCGCGCGCGTCTCTAGCGGGCTCTCCACCTCGAGCGGGCCGATGTCCTGCGCGCGGCGTGCGGCGAGGGCGCGGCCGATGCGGTCGAACGGCCGCAGGGTGCGCTTGACCGCGGCCAGCGAGACGAGAAAGCCGAGCGCGCCGACGAAGACGATCAGCGCGCCGATCCGCACCATCAGCCGCGCGACGAGATGATGGCGCGCATTGAGCGTCTGCGCGACGACGACGCTGCACCAGCCCTTGGCGTCGAGCGAGGCGATGAAGCGATAGACGGTGACGGTGCGCATCGTGTGGCCGCCGTCGTCGGTATAGCCCAGCACCGGCACGCCGTCGCGCGGCTGCCCGGAGGTCGGGTGCAATTGCGGCGCGCCCGTCAGCAAGCCGCCGGCGGGGGTGCGCACCGCGAAAAAGAAGCGGTCGTCCTTCGATTGTGCCAGCGTCTCGAACGCCGAATCGGGGGGAAGAACGGTGTAGCGGCCGTTTTCGACGGTGATCGCTTCGGCGATCTGCGCTGCCGAGCTGATCAGCAGCTGATCATAGGCGTCCGTCGCCGCCTTGCGCGACAGCGCCCAAGCCGCGACCAACGCACCGAGCGCGCCGATCACGAACACCGTCGCGAACAGCAGCCGCAGGCGTCCGAAGATCGAGTCGGGAAGGCGAAGGCGGAGGAGGCTCGCGATCATGTCTCGACGATGCGATAGCCGATGCCGCGCTGGGCGGTGATCTCGACGCCTGCGCCGACCAGCTTGCGCCGTAATCGGGTGATCAGCACCTCGATGCTGTTCTCGGTCGGCTCGGCGTTGAAGCCGAAGAGTTGGTCGAGCAGCTGCGCCTTGCTGAACACCATCGTCGGCCGTGCGAGGAAGATTTCCAGCAGCGACAGCTCGCGCCGCGTCAGCTTCACGGGTTTGTCGCCGATGCGGACATTTTGGCCGCAGCGGTCGAAGGTCAGTTTGCCGAAGGTGAGCGCGGTGGCGCGGTCGCCGGAATGGCGGCGCAGCAGCGAGCGGACGCGCGCCTGAAGCTCGCGGAAGTCGAACGGCTTAACCAGATAGTCGTCTGCGCCGAGATCGAGTGAACCGATCCGGTCATCTATCGCCGAGCGCGCGGTGAGGATCAGCACCGGCGTGTCGCTGCGGCGTTCGCGCAGCCGCTTGAGCAACGTCAGCCCGTCGAGCCCCGGCAGCATCAGATCGAGCACGACGAGTTGATAGCCGGCGTCGCGCAGCCATTCGTCGGCGACCGCGCCGTCGCGCGCCCAGTCGACGGCGTGGCCCATCGCCTCGATGCTCTCGACCACGCCCTCGCCGACATCGGCGGTGTCTTCAACGACGAGAATGCGCACTCGAACTCCTCAGCCTGAATCTGGGATGGGTAGCGAATCGCCGACCCGCGCCGAGGACTGCGACTCTTGCGGTCGCACGCCAGCCTCTTCCGTTTCGAAATCTCGAACGGGCGCGCGTTGTGCCTGCGAACCGCGGCCGCCGTCAATCCGGCGACCCTGTCAGGATAATGAAAGGTTCGCTCCGCATTCAGGGATCAACGGCGAACCCGTGAGGTCGCGAAAATGGGAGGGGGCCGCTGACATGCGGGCACGTTGGGGACTGCTGGCCGCGATCGCGCTGACCGCCTGTTCGTCGGGCAACAAGGGCCCGACCACGCTGACGATCGCCACCGTCAACAATGACGACATGGTCCGCCTCAAGACGCTGTCGGCGAGCTTCGAAGCCTCGCATCCCGATATCAAGTTGAAGTGGGTGGTGCTCGAGGAGAACATCCTCCGCCAGAAGGTCACGACCGACGTCGCGATCCGCGGCGGGCAGTATGATGTGGTGATGATCGGCGCGTACGAGGTGCCGATCTGGGCCAAGCGGAATTGGCTCAAGTCGCTCGACGATCTCGGCCCCTCCTACAAGGCCGACGACCTGATCGCGCCGGTGCGCGCGGCGGTGACGTACAAAGGCGTGCAGTACGCGGCGCCGTTCAACGCCGAAAGCACCATGACGATGTACCGCACCGATTTGTTCGACCGGGCGGGGCTGACCATGCCCGACAAGCCGAGCTGGGAGGATTTGGCCGAGGACGCCGAGAAGCTCAACGATCCCAAGAACGGCGTCTACGGCATCTGCCTGCGCGGCAAGGCGGGATGGGGCGAGAACATGGCCTCGATCCTGACGATGGCGCATTCCTACGGCGCGCGGCTGGTCGACATGCAGTGGCGCCCGCAGTTCGACACGCCCGAGTGGCGCAAGACGATCGACATGTATGTCGGGCTGCTGCGCAAATGGGGGCCGCCGGGAGCCGCTGCGAACGGGTTCAACGAGAATCTCGCGCTGTTCTCGCAGGGCCATTGCGCGATCTGGTTCGATTCGACCGTCGCCGCGCCGTTCCTCAGCGATCCCAAGACCTCGACAGTCGCCGACAGCGTCGGCTTCGCGCCCGCGCCCGACGAGGGACTGGGGCGCAGCGCCAACTGGCTGTGGACCTGGGCGTTTGCGATTCCGGAAAGCTCGAAGAAAGCTCCCGCGGCCGAGGAGTTCATCCGCTGGGCGGGGGGGCCGGACTATGCCGCGGTGGTCGCCAAGCATGACGGCTGGCTTGCGGTGCCGCCGGGGACGCGCATGTCGCTGTATCGCAACCCCGCCTATCGCAAGGCCGCGCCGTTCGCCGATATCACGCTCAATTCGATCAACGCCGCCGACCCCGCTTCGCCCTCGCCGCAGCCGGTGCCGTATATCGGCGTGCAATATGCCGCGATCCCCGAATGGCAGGGGATCGGCACCGAACTCGGGCAGCAATTCTCGGCGGCGATCGCTGGACGCATCGCCACCGACGACGCGCTCGCCGAGGCGCAGGCGGCGACGCGGCGTCAGCTCGCCGATGCCGGATACTACAAATGACCGCAGTCGCCGTCATGCGCCAGCGGAGCTATCTGCGCGGGCCGGGCCGGTTGCTGATCGCGCCGGCGGTGGTGTTGCTGATCGTCGCGTCGATCGCGCCGCTATTCGCGACGCTCAAATTCTCGTTCGTCGACTATCGCCTGCTGTTCCCTGACAGCAGCGGCTTTGTCGGTTTCACCAATTATGCCGATCTCGCCGCGAGCCCAGTGTTCGTGCCGGCATTGGTCAACACCTTGCTGCTGATCGCCTTCGTGCTCGCGCTGAGCATCGTCGGCGGGCTCGCGCTGGCGCTGCTGATCGACGGGCCGGTGGCGGGCCGGGGCGCGCTCAGGCTGCTCGTCATCTCGCCCTTCTTCGTCATGCCGCCGGTCAGCGCGCTCATCTGGAAGAACCTGCTGATGCAGCCGGTTTCGGGCTTCTTCGCCTGGCTGCTGAGCCTCGCCGGCCTGCCCGCGTTCGACTGGTTCGCGCGCGCGCCGTTGCTGTCGATCGGGCTGATCGTCGCCTGGCAGTGGCTGCCCTTCGCGGCGCTGATCCTGCTCACCTCGCTGCAATCGTTCGACCATGAGCAACGCGAGGCGGCGCAGCTGGACGGCGCGTCGCCCGTGGCGATCTTCCGCGACCTCAAGCTGCCGCACCTCGCCCGGCCGATCGCGATCGTGGTGATGATCGAGACGATCTTCCTACTCGGGATTTTCGCCGAAATCCTGGTGACGACCGGCGGCGGCAAGGCCAGCACCGACCTCGCCTTCCTCGTCTATGCGCAGTCGATGTACCAGTACGACATCGGCGCGGCCTCGGCGGCGGGGCTGATCGCGGTGGTCTTCGCCAATATCCTCGCCATTTTCCTGATCCGGGCGGTCGGCCGCTCGCTGGACGCCTGATGCGGACGCGGCGCAGCCATCGCGCGATCGCGACCGCCCTCGCCTTCGCCGCATCTCTGGTGGTCGCCTTCCCGCTCCTCTGGGCGCTGCTGACGAGCTTCAAGACCGAGCTCGAGGCGGTCGCCTCGCCGCCGCGCTTCGTATCGTTCGACTGGACGCTCGCCAATTACCGAACCGTGCTCGCCGACGGCGGCTACCTCCACTCGCTCGCCAATTCGGTGATCATCGCCGGCGGATCGTCGGCCTTGGTGCTCGTCCTCGCCATCGCGGCGGCCTGGGCGATGGCCTTCGCCCCCACCTCACGCACCCGCGGCGTCCTGCTGTGGATGCTCTCGACCAAGATGCTGCCGCCGGTAGGCGTGTTCATCCCCGTCTTCCTGTTCTACCGCAACGTCGGGTTGCTCGACAGCCGGATCGGCGTTGCGCTGCTGCTCGCCGCGGGAAATTTGCCGATCGCCGCGTGGATGCTGTTTTCCAACTTCCGCGAGGTGCCCGGCGAAATCCTCGAGGCGGCGCGGATGGACGGCGCGTCGCTGTGGCAGGAGATCGCGACGGTGCTGACGCCGCTCGCGCTGCCCGGCATCGCCTCGACCTTCTTCCTGATCTTCACGCTGGCGTGGAACGAATCCTTCTGGTCGCTCAACCTGGTGACCACCAACGCCGCGCCGCTGCCCGCCTTCATCGCCGCCTTTTCGAGCCCGCAGGGGCTGTTCTGGGCGCGGCTGTCGGCGGCCTCGATCCTGTCGATCGCCCCCGTCCTGCTGATCGGCTGGCTGTGCCAGCGGCAGCTGGTCCGCGGCCTGACTTTCGGAGCTGTCAAATGAGTGATCGGGTGTTCCCCCGATGAGTAGCATCGTCCTCGAAGGCGTGACCAAGCGGTTCGGCGATCACCTCGCCGCGGACGCGATCGACCTCGCCATCGCCGACGGTGGGTTCACCGTGTTCGTCGGCCCGTCGGGATGCGGCAAGACCACGTTGCTGCGCCTGATCGCGGGGCTGGAGGACATGGATGCCGGCCGGCTGCTGATCGACGGCGTCGACATGGCGCGCACCGCGCCCGCCGCGCGCGGGCTGGCGATGGTGTTCCAGTCCTACGCGCTCTATCCGCACATGAGCGTGCGCGGCAACCTGGGCTATGCGCTCAAGGTGGCGCGCCGGCCCCGCGCCGAAATCGCCGAGCGCGTCGAGCGCGTCGCGGCGATGCTCAACCTGACGCCCTATCTCGACCGCCGCCCCGCCGCGCTTTCGGGCGGGCAGCGGCAGCGCGTCGCGATCGGCCGCGCATTGGTCCGCGAGCCCAAGGCGTTCCTGTTCGATGAGCCGCTGTCCAACCTCGACGCCGAGTTGCGCGCGCAGATGCGCTTCGAGATCCGACGGCTACAGCAGCAGCTCGGCATCACCGCGATCTATGTCACCCACGACCAGGCCGAGGCGATGACGATGGCCGACCAGATCGTCGTCTTCCGCAGCGGCCGGATCGAGCAGGTCGGCGCGCCGCTCGACATCTATCGCCGTCCGGCGAACCGCTTCGTCGCGGGGTTCATCGGGTCGCCGCGGATGAACTTTCTCTCGGGCGCGATCGCCGAGGGTTATGGCTGCGCGACGATCGGGGTGCGGCCGGAGCATCTGGCGATCGACCCCGCCGGGGCGCTCCCCGCGACGGTCCAGACGATCGAGCATCTCGGCAGCGAGAGCTTCGTCCACCTGCGCTCTGCGGCGGGCGACGATCTCGTCGCGCGTAGCCTGCTCAATGCCGAGGTGCGGCCCGACCAGGCCGTCCGCCTGCGGCTCGCGCCCGAATGCATCCACCGCTTCGATGCTGACGACCAGGCACTGCCGCCGCTCGCGGCCGACATTTGTGAGGAAGTGATCTGATGGTCCTCGAACGCTTCACCATTCCCGACAAGATCGCGCTCGTCACCGGCGGCGCGGGTGCGATCGGGCTCGCCATCGCCGATGCCTTGCTCGAGGCGGGGGCGATCGTCGTTATCGCCGATCGAGCCCGCGAGCCGCTGGAAGAGGCGGTGCAGGCCCGGCCCGGCGCGCGGCTTTCCAGCGCGGTGTTCGACGTCACCGATCCCGGTGCGGTGACGGCCGCGATCGACGCCGTCGTCGCCGAGCACGGCCGCATCGACGTGCTCGTCAACAATGCCGGCATCGCGCGCAGCGAGACGCCCGCCGAGACCGTTACCGACGAGCATTGGCGCAATGTCATCGACGTCAACCTAAACGGCACCTTCTGGTGCGCGCGCGCGGCGGGGCAGCACATGCTCAAGCAGGGCAGCGGCGCGATCGTCAATGTCGGGTCGATGAGCGGCTTCATCGTCAACCGGCCGCAGGAGCAGAGCTTCTACAACGCCTCCAAGGCCGGCGTGCATCACCTGACGCGCTCGCTGGCCGCCGAATGGGCGGCGCGCGGGGTGCGCGTCAACGCGGTCGCGCCGACCTACATCAACACGCCGCTCAACACCTTCGTGAAGGCGAAGCCCGACATGTACGGCCGTTGGCTCGACAGCACGCCGATGGGCCGGATGGGCGAGGTGGACGAGGTCGCCGCGGTGGTCCTGTTCCTCGCCTCCGACGCCTCGAGCCTGATGACCGGAAGCATCGTCCTCGCCGATGGCGGCTACGTCTGTTGGTGACCCCCATCGCAACTCTGGGAGAATAAAATGACCAGATTTCAGCGCGTGACGACCTGTCTGGCGGCGTCGGTTTTGGCGTCGGGTATCGCCTCGGCGGCGCAGGCTCGGTGGATCACCAGCTGGGCGGCGGGCTCGATTCCGCCGAGCGCGAAGTCGGCCTCCTTTTCGAACCAGACATTGCGCCAGATCGTGCGGCTCTCTGCCGGCGGCGATTCGCTCCGCGTGCGCTTCACCAATGCGTTCGGCGCCGAGCCGCTGGCGGTCGGCGCGGCGCGGATCGTCCTCGTCGATCCGAGCGGCAAGGAAATCGCCGACACCAGCCGCGTGCTGACCTTCGGCGGCGCGCGCACCGCGACGATGGCGCGCGGCGCGGCGTTGCTGAGCGATACCGTCGAGCTCAAGGTTCCGGCGCTCGCGCGGATGGCGATCAGCCTGTACCTGCCCGGCGATACCGGCCCCTGCACCTGCCACAACAACGCGCTCGAAACGACCGAGGTGTCGGCCCCCGGCGACTTCACCGCCGGTCCGTTCACGCCCGCCTCGACGATCAAGGACCGCGCTTTCCTCGCTACGGTCGATGTCGACGCGCCGGGCGACGCCGCGACGGTGGTGGCGTTCGGCGATTCGATCACCAATGGCACCGGCTCGACCTGGGGCGGCAACAAACGCTGGCCCGATCAGTTCGCCGAGCGGCTGCTCGGGCGGCACGGCCGCGTCTGGGGCGTCGCCAACGAGGGGATTAGCGGCAATCGCGTGCTCGGCGACGGGACCGGCGAAAGCGCGCTGACACGGCTCAATCGCGACGTCTTTTCGCTGCCCAACGTCAAGGCGCTGATCCTGTTCGAGGGGATCAACGACATCGGCCGCTCCTACGCGCATTACAAGACGGCCAAGGGCGTCGAAGAGCAAAGGACGTTGCAGGCGCGCCTCACCGATCCGGCGCAGATGATCGCCGCCTACAAGCAGATCATCGCGCGCGCGCACCAGCACGGGATCAAGGTCTTCGGCGCGACGATCGCGCCGTACAAGGGCGCGAGCTACTATTCGCCCGAAGGCGACGCCGCGCGGCGGAAGATCAACGATTTCATCCGCTCCAGCGGCGCGTTCGACGGCGTGTTCGATTTCGATCGCGCGCTCGCCGACCCGGCCGATCCCAGCTCCATGCGCGCCGCCTATCAGGCCGGCGACCATCTCCACGGCAGCGACGCCGGCTACCGCGCCGTCGCCGCGGCGATCGACCTCAAGCTTTTCGACCGAGTGACCAAGTAGAAGCCACTGAACCAAAAACGATTTCATGGGAGGGATGCAATGAATAGGAGACAGTCCTGGTTGAGCTCGGGCGTCGGCGCATTCGCCATCGCCGTCGCAACGCTCTCCGCCGCTCCGGCCTGGGCCCAAGCCGGTCAGGCTGCTGACACCGGCGCGCCGGCGCAAAACAACTCGCCGACGACCGACATCGTCGTTACCGGTTCGCGCATCGCCCGGCCCGAGCTCGAATCGGCGATGCCGATCAGCATCACCAACATGGATGATGCGCTTGCGCTGGGCAGCGTGAGCGCCACCGAGGCGCTGACGCTCGATCCATCAATCGGCAACGGCGTCGATCTGACCAGCGATGCCAACGCCCGGGATTCGGGTATCCAGGCGGTCGACCTCAGGAACCTCGGCAGCAACCGCAGCCTGACGCTGGTCGACGGGCAACGCCGTGTGTCGGCGTCAGCCGCCTCCTCGGCGGTCGATCTCGGCATGATCCCGGTGGGGATGATCGACCGCATCGAAATCGTCACCGGCGGCGCCGCGGCAATTTACGGCGCCGACGCGGTGACGGGTGCGGTCAACATCATCACCAAACGCCACATCAAGGGTTTTCATCTTTCCGCGACCAACGGCATTTCCGAGCAGGGTGACGCGTCCAAGGCGCTGGTGTCTTTCTCGACCGGCGCGGAGTTCGCCGGGGGGCGCGGCTCGTTCAGCCTCGGCGGCACCTACGCCCATATCTCGCCGCTTTATTACACCGATAGGCACGATCCGGGGTACTTCCTCCATTACACGACCAATCCGGCGAACACCGGAATCGGCGACGGCATCCCCGATGTCATTCGGGTCGAGCGTTATCATCAGATCTATTACGATTACCGGCCGAATTTCTATTACAAGGGCCAATCCTATATTGTAGATAATGGCGTCGTGCGGCCCGGCGTCTACGACACGCAATTTTCCGGCGGAGAATTTTCCAAGGGCGACGGCGGAGACGGCCGCGTCCTGATCGACACGGACATGTTCCGCGGCCGCAAGGACTCGCTCGCGTTCATGGGCCGGTACGACTACGACATCTTCGACACTCTTCGCTACGGCGGGTATTTCTCCTTCGCCGATCAGAAGTATCTCGGCGGCGAGGGCGACAACAGCTTCCACCGCGACGACAGCCGTTCGGTCTGGTTCGACGGCGCCGGCGGCAGCGTCGCCTATCTCGACAATCCCTATCTGCCGGATTCGCTCAGGCAGTTCATGATTGCCAACGGCCTGACCAAGCTCAAGATCGACCGCACCTACGGCAACTTCCCCAAGCGCAACAATCACCATTCGCGCCGATCGTACACGATCGGCCAGACGCTCGACGGCGATGTGACCAGTAAGCTGAGCTGGAACGCCTTCTGGCAATATGGCCGGACGCGGGACAAGGCGATCGAAGGGCCGGTGCCGTGGAAGGACCATTGGCTGGCGGCGCGCGACGTCATCGCCGATCCCGTTACGGGCGATCCGGTGTGCCGCGACGCCGCGGCGCGGGCCGACGGCTGCATCCCGCTCAACATCTTCAGCCTGGAGCAGCCGAGCAAGGAATTGCTCAATTACGTCATGGCCTCACGCCATGCGCGGCGGACCAACAGCCAGCAGATTTTCGGCGGCAGCGTCAGCGGGGCGCTGTTCGCGCTGCCTTACGGCGATCTGTCGATCGCCGCCGGGGTCGAGCGCCGCATCGAGAAGCTCCACACCACCGACGATCCGCTCGCGCTCTCGGGGCAGATCGTTTACGGCGGCGGTCTTTCGGCGCAGCCCCAGCTCGACGTCTCGTCGAGCGTGACCGAGGAATATGGCGAAATCGTCGTTCCGCTGGTGAAGCACGTGCCGTTCCTCGAGCGGCTCGAACTCGAAGGCGCCTTCCGCCATTCCGACTATAGCCGGTTCGGCAGCACCAACACCTGGAAAGTCGGGGGAACCTGGTCGCCGATTGCGGGCATCACCTTCCGCGGCGTGCGGTCGCGCAGCATCCGCGCGCCCAATTTCGGCGAGCTTTACACGCCGCAATTCACCGTGATCCATGGGTCGATCAACGATCCCTGCGAAATCGGCGGCTATTACGCCAATCCCAATCGCGCCAAGAACTGCGCCGCGCTTGGCATCACCACCCCGTTGGGAGACCTCAAGGAAGGGCCGGCGGTGACTACCGGCGGCAACCCCAACCTCGAGCCGGAGACGTCGAACAGCCTCACGCTTGGCGTCGTTCTGGAGCCCAAATTCCTGCCGGGGTTCGACGTGACGGTCGATTATTACAAGATCGACATTCGCAACGTCATCACCGAATTCTCGTATACGACGTTGCTCAACCTGTGCGTCGACCTTCCCTCGATCGACAATCCCTATTGCGCTCGCATCGTTCGCGATCCGGTCACCCACGGCCCTGTCACGATCGAATCGAACGAGCTCAACGCGGCGCGGCTCTACACCAGCGGCATCGACGCCGGGATCAATTACCGCCACCGGCTCGGCGCGGGCCGCCTCAGCCTGTCGTTCAAGGGAAGCTATCTGTTCGATCGCGTGACCGAAACGACGCCGGGCGATCCGACCGGCGACGTCGTGGCCGACGGCAACTACCTCAACCCGCGCTTCCGGGCGACGCTGCTGACCGGGTACAGCATCGGCAAGTTCAGCGCGCTGATCGCGACGCGGTTCATGAGCGCGAGCACTTACGACCTGAAGCAGGTCGGCAATCCCGAAGCCTATCCGACCAATTATGTGCCGCCGACGCTCTATAACGACATCTCGCTGCAATATCGCGTCAACAAACACTATCGCATCGGCTTCGGCGTCAAGAACGTGACCGACAAGAAGCCGCCGCTTCTGCCGGCGACGATCGTCAACTCGACGATGTACGACCTGGTCGGGCGCTATTTCTACGTCACGGCCAAGGCCGATTTCTGATCGGTCACACTTGCGAGAAACATGGGAGGAGAGACACGGTGAACGGCGTTTGGACAAAGTTGGTTGTGGCTGCGGCGGCCTGTTGCCTGTTCGGGGCGGGACCGGCCTCGGCCGCTCCGGACGCCGTTAGCCATCGGCCGGTCCTGTTCATCACCATCGACGGGCTGAAGCCGGACAATGTCCTGAACGCCGACCGGTATCGCCTGTCGATCCCGGTCCTGCGCAGCTTCCTCGCCAAGGGGGCCTATGCCGAGGAGGTCGTCAACGTCAGCCCGTCGCTGACCTACCCCAACCACACGACGCTGGTCACCGGCGTCTATCCGGCGGAACACGGCATCACCAACAATCCGGTGTTCGATCCGTTCGGGAAGGAGCACGGCGACTGGTATTCCTATTATGCCGAGATCAAGGCGCCGACCTTGTGGCATGCGGCGCACGAGGCCGGTCTGGTCACCGCCAGCCTGTGCTGGCCGGTCACCACCCATGCACCCGATATCGACTACAATATCCCTGAATTCGGCCGCAACGGCACCGAGCGCAATCATTATCTGATGGAGGCGGTATCGCAGCCATCGGGCTATCTCGAGCAAATCGAGAAATCGATCGGCCCTTATTATCTCCAGTCGAACGTCGCGAAGAACGACGCGAAGATCGAAGCTGCGGCGCGGATCATCATCGCATCCAAGCGTCCCGATTTCATGACAGTCCACCTCGGCGCGCTCGATCACGAAGAGCATGAGCACGGTCCCGACAGCCCCCAGGCTCTCGCAGCCCTGGAGACGCTCGACGCGATGGTCGGCCGCCTTATCGCCGCGGAGCGCACGGTCCATCCCGACGCCGACATCGTCGTCGCATCGGACCACGGCTTCTATCGCTGGACGCACGCGGTCAATCTCAACGTTGCGCTGGCGAAGGCGGGGCTGATTACGATGCGCCCTCCAGCGGGCAAATCGGTCGCGTCGTGGAAGGCGTTCGCATGGAACGGCGGCATGGGGATGATCGTCCTTAAAGACCCCGATGATGCGCGGGCCAAGGCGCAGGTGCGCGACGTGCTGCAAAAGCTGGGGCGCGATCCGAGCACCGGGATCGATCATATCTACCAGGGGGACGAGATCGCCGCGCTCGGCATCGCCCCCGACGCCGCGTTCGTCGTCGGCTTCAAACAAGGCTATGCAATGGGCAGCAAGCTGACCGGTCCGCTGGTCACGCCGGCGCCCGAGCCCGGCAATCACGGCGCGTTGACGAGCCGGACGATCCGCCGCGACGTCCACTCGTCGCTGTTCATCATGGGCCCCGACATCGCCGCGGGAAAGAATCTCGGGGTCGTCGACATGCGGCGAATCGCACCGACAATCGCGGGCGAACTGGGGGTCGCATTCCCCTCCGCCAAGCTGCCGCCCTTGCCGGTCCACGACCGATAACTCTTGCATGTCCGACGACGGACTGAGGTGAACATGAAGAACTGGATTGCGACTTCGTTCGGTTTTGCGCTCGCGGTGGCATGCGCCGGCGGCGCATGGGGCGCCGATCGCTTTCAGGGCTATCTGACTGCGGGCGAGTTCGACGTGACGCCCATCCTGGAGCCGGCGCCGCGCCCCGGTGATCCGCGCTACGAGACCGACCGCGAGATCTTCCGCGCCACCCGGGCGCTGGTCGGGACGCCGCGCTGGGCGCTCGCGACCAATGACGCCAAGCTCGACACCGCGTCGCTGCTCAGCGACTACAGCTGCTCGGTTGGTGTCGCGCTGACGCCGCAGAACGCGCCTAATTTGGTCCGCGTGCTCGAACGGGCCAGCGCCGCTACCGCTGAGCAGACCGATCACGCCAAGGCCGTCTATCAGCGCCGGCGCCCCTATACGATCGACGAAGGGCAAATCTGCCAGGCGCGATCCGAGCTGTACGACACCAAGGCGCATCGCGTCAGCTACGATTACCCATCGGGCCATACGACACGCGGCTGGACCTATGCGCTGATTCTGGCGTCGCTGGTTCCCGATCACGCGCAGCAGATCCTCGAGCGCGGACGCGCCTATGGCGACAGCCGCTTCATCTGCGGCGCGCATAACGAAAGCGCGGTCGAGGCCGGGATGCTGTCTGCAACGGCGACGATGGCGGCGATCGAAAGCAAGCCGGCGTATCAGGTGGACCTGGCGCGCGCGCGCGCCGAGATGGCGGCCTTACGGTCGGACGGGGCGCCACCGCTGGGATGTACGGCCGAAGCCAATCTGGTCAGACAGCGCGTGATGCCCAGGCTCGACAGCGCGCGGTGAGCCGTCACGCCCGAAAAGATGACAGGACCGCGCCGGTGATCTTCGGCCTCGAACTGGGGGGCACCAAGTGCCTGGCGCTGCGCGCCGAAGGGCGGCAGATCGTCGAATGCGTGTCGGTTCCGACGACCGATCCGGACGCCACGCTCGGCGCGATCGACGCGCTGTTCGGCGGCTGGTGCGCCCAGCGACAGCCCGACGCACTCGGTATCGCCAGCTTCGGCCCGGTGGGGGTCGATCGCGATCGTGCCGACTGGGGCTTCATGCTCCAGACGCCCAAGGCCGGCTGGGCCGGCGCGGATATCGCCGGCCGGTATCGACGCCTTCTCGGCGTAGACATCGGCTTCGACACCGACGTCAATGCTGCGGCATTGGCAGAGGCGCGCTGGGGCGAGGCGATTGGAACCTCATGCAACGCCTATGTCACGCTGGGAACCGGGGTCGGCGTCGGCATCGTCGTGCAAGGCAATCCCGTGCATGGCCGGCTGCATCCCGAGTTCGGCCACCTGAAGGCGCGCCGGATGCCGGGGGACAGGTTCAAGGGCAACTGCCCCTTCCACGGCGATTGTATCGAAGGCCTTGTTTCAGGCCCGGCCATCGCCCAGCGAGCGGGCATGCCCGGCGAGCATATCGAAGACGATCACCCGGTCTGGAGCGGCGTGATCCATGATCTGGGCGCGCTGCTCGCAAGCCTCATCCTCGCCGTATCGCCGGAAAAGATCGCGCTCGGCGGCGGTATTGCGTGCGCGCGGCCCTGGCTTGTCGAACGAGCGCGCCGCGCCGCGGTCAGCTCCCTCGGCGGCTACCTCGAAGGGCTGTCGAACGATATCGATGCGATCATCGGCATGACAACGCTGGGAAAGCACGCCGGCCCGCTCGGCGCCATTGCGCTTGGCCTGGCGGCGCGCGCCGGGGGTGACTGCAGCACGATATGAAAGCCGCACGACCATAGCGCCACTTCGTCCGGCGTCATGGGCTCCCGCTTTTGCCGGAGCGCTGCTATTGTCGAACGATGCTGCTCCACATCATCGCGCGCGGGCGGATCGGGCGAGGGCCCGAGGCCGAGCTCGTCGAGCGCTACGCCAAGCGGCTGAGCTGGCCGTTCAAGATGACCGAGCTGCCCGACCGGGGCGGGAAGATGCCGGCCCTCGAACCGCAGACCAGGATCGTGATGCTCGACGAGACGGGCGAGAGCTTGCCCTCTCTCGCGATCGCCGCAACGCTGGGGCGCTGGCGTGACGACGGGGTACGCGAGGCGCGGTTCCTGATCGGCGCGGCGGACGGTTTCGCCGAGGCCGAGCGCGCCGCCGCCGACCTGCTGCTGTCGTTCGGCCGCGCGACCTGGCCGCACCTTCTCGCCCGAGCGATGCTCGCCGAGCAATTATGGCGGGCGACCAGCATCCTTGCCAACCATCCCTACCATCGCGAAGGATAGCGCGATGGTCATGTCGGCGAGAGTGATGCTGGGCGGGGCCGCGGCGCTGGCGCTGGCGAGCGCCGCAGCCCTTGCCTCGCCTGCAGCCGACCCGCTCGCGCTGGAACAGCAGCGGCTGGTCACGGCCAAGCAGCAGGCCGAGGCGGCCACGGCGCGCGCCGCACGCCTCGACGCCGCAGCTGCGGCCGAACAGGACGCCGCCGGCAAGGCGCGTGCCGAGGAACAGGCCGTCGCCGCGCGGATCGACAAGGCCGAGGCCGATATCGCAGCGGCCGAGACGCGGATCGCGCTGGTCCAGGAACGGCTCGACGAGGCGCGCAGCGCGCTTGCCGAGCAACAGGGGCCGGTGGTGCGGCTGATCGCCGCGCTCGCCGCGTTCGCGCGGCGTCCGGCAGTCGCGGCGGTGGCGCAGCCGGGCTCGATCGACGATCTCGTCCACGTCCGCGCGGTGCTGGGCACGGTGGCGCCCGCGGTCACGGCGCGCACGGCGGGTCTGCGCGACAAGCTTGCCGAAACGCGCGCGCTGCGCGCGAACGCGGCGCTGGCCGCGAAAAGCCTGACCGACAGCCGCGCGGCCCTCGACGCCGAGCAGCTGAAGCTCGCCCGGCTGGAAATGACGCACCGACAGCGCTCGGTGGTGCTGAGCCGGGAGTCGCTCGCGCAATCCGACCGCGCGATCGCGATGGGCGAAACGGCGCGCGACGCGATCGACCGGATGGACGCGATCGGCGATGCCGTCGCGGTCGCCGCGGCGCTCGAAAAGCTGCCCGATCCGGCGCCGCGGCCCGATTCGGCGTCTGTGCCGGGGATCTCCGCCTGGTCGGGCGACGCGCCGTATCGGCTGCCGGTCGCCGGGCGGCTGGTCACGGGATTTGGTGAGGTTTCGAATGCGGGGGTGCGGTCGCGCGGACTGACGCTCGACGCCGCGCCCGGCGCGACGGTGGTCGCACCGGCGGCGGGGCGCGTCGCCTATGCACGCGCGTTCGGCGACTATGGCATGGTCATCATCCTCGACCATGGCGACGGATGGACGACGCTGATCACCGGCCTCGGCGCTGCCGCAGTGGCGCGCGGCGCGCATGTTGCGCAGGGGGCGGCGATCGGCACGGCAACCGGCGACGGCCGCTTGACCGTCGAGCTGCGCCGGCGCGGGCGGCCGATCGACATGGTGCCGCTGCTGGGGTGAGCGCACAGGGCGAACGCGGATGGGCGGAACCGAACGAGGACCTAGGAACCACGCCCGAATGGGGCTATCGTGACCGCAACCCCTGTTTCTTGAGATCGAGCGTCCATGCCCCGTTCCCTGCTCCAGGCCACCGCGATCGTCGGCGCGCTGGCTCTCGTTCCCCTCGGCACCAGCGCGATGGCGCAGGTGGATACGGAGACGTATCGCGAGCTCGACAAGTTCATGGACGTCTATAACCGGATCAAGGCCGACTATGTCGATCCGGTCGACGACAAGACGCTGGTGAAGGGCGCGATTGACGGGATGCTCGCCGCGCTCGACCCGCATTCGAGTTACGAGGACGGGCTCGACTATCAGAATCTCGAAATCCAGACGCAGGGCAATTACGGCGGGCTGGGGCTGACCGTCACGTCGGACAGCGGCCTGATCAAGGTGATCGCGCCGCAGGAGGACACGCCGGCCGCGCGCGCCGGGATCAAGGCGGGCGACTATATCACCCGGATTGACGGCAAGTCGGTCTATGACGTGCCGCTCGACGATTCGATCCAGCTGATGCGCGGCAAGCCGGGGACCAAGATCAGCCTCGAGCTGCTGAGGATCGGCAAGGACAAGCCGATCGACGTCACGCTGACGCGCGAGATCATCGTCCAGAAGCCGGTCAAATGGCAGCTGATGGGCGACGTCGGGGTGCTCAACATCAACACCTTCTCCGATCATACCGGCGACGACACGCGCGCGGCGATGGTGGCGATCCAGAAGGCGCTGGGTCACCAGCCGCTCGGCTATGTCGTCGACCTGCGCGACAATGGCGGCGGCCTTTTGACCGAGGCGATCTCGGTATCCGATACCTTCCTCGACCATGGCGAGATCGTCTCGCAGCGCGGGCGCGAGAAGACCGACATCGAGCGCTATTACGCCAAACCCGGCGATTTCGCGCACGGATTGCCGGTTGTCGTGCTGGTCAATGCCGGCACCGCATCGGCGTCCGAAATCGTCGCCGGCGCGCTGCAGGACCAGCACCGCGCGATCGTGATGGGCGAGCGCAGCTTCGGCAAGGGGTCGGTCCAGACGCTGATCCAGCTCGGCCCCGATACGGCGCTGAGATTGACCACCGCGCGCTATTTCACGCCGTCGGGCCGGTCGGTGCAGGAGGGCGGCATCCATCCGGACGTCGTCGTGCCGGACCTCTCCGATCCCGACTACAAGGATCGGCCGGTATTCCGCGAGGACGACCTGCGCCAGCATCTGATCAACGAACTGAAGGCCGACGACGCCGCGCTGGAGGAAGACGCCAAGGACGATCCGCGCTTCACCGCAACCGCGGACGAGCTCGAAAAGCAGGGGATCGACGACTTCCAGCTTTACTATGCGGCAAAGACGATCGCGCGGCTGGGCGGGCCTGCCGAAGTGGCGGCGCTGGTCAAGAAGCTTGCGCCGGCGGTCGAGGCCAAGCCGGCGGCGAAGAAGGAGTGAACCGGCATGGCTGATGCGGCGGTGCCCTTTGCCCGATCGCGCGCCGGGGGGAGCGAAGCGCCGTTCCTGCTGGCGCGCTGGGTCGCGCTGCTGCTTCCCGCGGCGCTGCTCGCGGGGGCGTGGGGATCGCAGCTGATCGGCGGACTGGTGCCGTGCGAGATGTGCCATTGGCAGCGCTGGCCGCATTATGCCGCGGTGGTGCTCGCGTTACTTGCCTTCGCCGTGCCAGCGATGGCGAGCCGGCGCGCGCTGGTGTGGCTCGCGGCGCTGGCGATCGCGATTTCCGGCGCGATCGGAGTCTATCATGCCGGCACAGAATACCATTGGTGGCAAGGGGTTACGGCATGCACCAGCGAGATCGCCGCGGGGGGTAGCACGGCCGACATGCTGAAGGCGATCATGGCGGCGCCGATCGTGCGGTGCGACCAGCCGCAATGGACGCTTGCCGGGATCTCGCTCGCCGGGTTCAACGCGATCTTCTCGCTGGGCGGCGCGGCGGTCATCGCGCTGTTGCTAAGTCGCGGAAAAGCGGCGTGAACGGCTGGAAACCCGGCGACCGGCGAGAGGCCACGGCGTCGATGATCCGGGTCGACCAGGCCGGCGAATATGGCGCGACGCGCATCTATGCCGGGCAGCTCGCGGTGATGGGCGACCGCTCGCGAATGGCGCGGATGATCGAGGGGATGAATCGGCAGGAGGAGCGGCACCGTTCGTTTTTCGATCGGATGATCGTGCGGAGGGGAGTGCGCCCGACGCTGCTGCAGCCGTTCTGGAACGTCGCCGGCTTCGCGCTGGGCGCGGCGACTGCGGCGATCGGCCCCGAAGCCGCGATGGCCTGCACCGCGGCGGTGGAGACCGAGATCGACAAGCATTATGCCGATCAGCTGAAGGCGCTGGGCGACGACGACCCCGAGCTGAGCGACGCGGTCGCCGAGTTCCAGGCCGAGGAGCTGGAGCATCGCGACACCGCGTTGAAGAGCGGAGCGGAACATGCGCCCGCCTATCCGTTGCTGTCGGGCATGATCCGGCTCGGCTGCCGCGCGGCGATCGCCCTCGCCAAGCGGGTGTGAGGCGGGTCAGGGCGCGTTCAGGCGGCGACATGCGTTATGGGGGCGAAGGAGTAGGCTGATGGCGACATTCCGGCGATATGCCCTCGCGGCCGGGCTTGGCCTCGGCGCCGCGCTCGCCGCAGCGCCGGCGCCGGCGCAGAACGCCGTCCAGAACGGCGTGCTGGTGATCTACGGCAACCAGAAATGCCCGACCGATTCGCAGGGCCGCGAGATCGTCGTCTGCCAGCGCCGCGACGCCGACGAGCAATTTCGCATCCCCAAGGAGTTGCGCGAGTTCCAGGTGACTCCCGAAAACGAGAGCTGGGCGGCGCGCGAGCAGACGCTGCGCGACGTCGGCACGACCGGGGTCGGCAGCTGCTCGACGGTCGGACCGGGCGGCGCCACCGGCTGCTTCGCGCAAGCGGCGCGCGCGGCGAAGAAGGAACGGCAGGCGCGCGAAGAGGCGCAGTCGGACATTCCGTGATCAAGGCCGAGCGGGCCGGAACGTGCTGAAGCCGGCGGAGGAGAGCGCGGGTCTCGGCGAGCAGGCGCGCGGCCGCCTTGCCCGCGCGCGGATCGCGGCGCTGCTGTTCGTGTTCGTCTGGCTGTCGGGGGCGTGGTTCGGCTGCGACGAGCTCAATCCCAACAACGCGACGCGGATGTTCGCGGCCATCTCGCTGGTCGAGGACCATGACGCGACGATCGACGATTACGCCGCGCTGACGATCGACAAGGCCCAGTTCGGCGGCCACACCTATATGGACAAGGCGCCGGGCATGACGCTGATGGCGGTCCCGGTGGTCGCCGCGACCAACTGGCTGACCGGCACCGACGCGCGGCAGGAACGGATCCTGATCCCCGAGCTGGGCGCCGGGCGGCTGATGCAGCCGCGCGTGCGGCTGGCGGCGGCGCTGACGTCGGCGCTGTTCACCGCGATCGCCGCGACGATGCTGTTCGGCATGACGGTCGAGCTGACCGGCAGCATGGGCGCGGGGCTGTTCGCCAGCCTTGGCTATGCGTTCGGCACGCCGATCTGGGGCTGGTCGACGACGATCTTCGGCCACGCCGCGGCGGCCGCGCTGCTGCTGATCGCGACGATCGCGATCTGGCGCGGGACGCGCGACCGGCCGCCCGACGGGAGCGCGGCGCTGGTCGCGGGATTGGCGATCGGCTGGGCGATCGTCGTCGAATATCAGGCGGCGCTGACCGGGTTCGCGATCGGCCTCTGGGCCTTGTGGCGGCTGTGGCGCTATCCGCCGATCGAGCGGTGGCGGCCGATGCTGCTCGCAGGCGGCGGCGCGATCGTCGCGCTGATCCCGCTCGCGATCTACAACCTGATCGCGTTCGGGACGCTGTTCAAACTGGGGTATGAGGGCGTTGTCGGGTTCGACGGGATGCACCAGGGGTTGTTCGGCCTCACCTATCCCAAGCCCGAGATCGTCGGTGAAATCCTGTTCGGCGCCGACAAGGGGCTGATCTGGGTCGCGCCGGTCCTGCTCGCCGCGCCGGTCGGGCTCGCGCTGCTGATCCGCCGGCGCGCAACGCGCGACCTCGGCCTGCTCGCGCTGGCGGCGGCAGTGATCGTCGTGCTGATCAACGCGTCCTACGTCTATTGGGACGGCGGCTCGTCGACCGGGCCGCGGCTGTCGGTGCCGGCGATCGGCTTCCTCGCGCTTGGCCTGGGGCCGGTGTGGGTCTGGTGCCGCAACCGCGCCTCGAAGGCTGCGCTGGCGGCGCTGCTTG
The DNA here is from genome assembly GCA_035776635.1 of Sphingomonas sp. Taxonomy (GTDB): domain Bacteria; phylum Pseudomonadota; class Alphaproteobacteria; order Sphingomonadales; family Sphingomonadaceae; genus Sphingomonas. The sequence continues at coordinate 50,196 of DASTWI010000071.1, forward strand.
CGCTGTCGATGCTGCTCAACCTGCTTATCGCCGCGGTCGATATCACCGCGCCCGACGGGATCGCCTGGCCGGTGTGGAACTGGATCGTCACCGAGCGGCTGCGCTGGGGCGCGCTGCGCGACTTTCCGGCCGAGCATTGGGGCTGGAGCCCGTGGGCCGGGTTGTGGCTCTACATCGGCATTGCCGCCATCTTCCTCGGCGCAATGCTGTGGACGGTTCGGTCGGCGCGGCCTCAGGCGGGCTGAGGCATCGCCGGCGCCGCCGGTTCCTCCTCGGCCGCGGCGAGCAAGCGGCCGAACGCGAGCTTGACGACGGCGAAGACCACGCCCGCGGCGATGATCGCCGCGGCGTGCAGCCCCCAGAAATGCAGCGGCGGCATCTGATCGAGCCAGCCGCCGACCCAGCCGACCAGCGTGTTGGCCCCGAACAGGAACAGATAATAGATGCCGATCATCGTCGCCGCGATCGCCCGCGGCGCGGCGCGCGAATAGAGCGCGAGGCTGACCGGGAAGACGTTGGCGAAGCCGATCCCGTTGATCGTGTGGATCGCGACCGCGGTCCCCAGGCTGACCTTGCCGCCGGTCGCCGCGGCGTGGCTGGCGACGACGGCGAGGATGATGAACGCGGTCGACGAGACGAAGCAGCCGAGCGCGACCTTGGTGATCTCGTCGGGCTCGCGCCACCTGGCGCCGTACCAGCGCCAGAAGGCGACCACCCCGACCAGCGTCAGCACGCCGGTCGCCGCGTCGAGCGTCGCCAGGAAGGTGGTCGGCAGCCGGATGCCGAACAGGAAGAAATCGTAACTGCGGTCGGCCCAGATCAGATAGGCGTTGTAGAGCTCCTGATTGCCGATCGAACCCACCGCGAGCACCGGGATGAGCAGCAGCAGCAGGATCATCACCTGCCAGTCGCGGCGCGACATCGCGGGCTTCGGTTCTTCCATTCCCCTCCCGCTTGCGGGAGGGGTTAGGGGAGGGCTTGTCAAGGAAACGGCGCTGTCGGACAGGCCCTCCCCCGTCCCCTCCCGCAAGCGGGAGGGGGGATTCAGCTTCGGATCGGGCGGCAGGTATTTGCGCCCCGACAGATAGATGACGAGGCCGATCACCATGCCGACGCCGGCGGCGCCGAACCCCCAATGCCAGCCGACCTTCTCCCCAAGCGTGCCGCAGATCAGCGGCGAGATGATCACGCCGGCGTTGATGCCGATGTAATACATCTGGAAGGCGTCGGCGGTGCGGGTGTCGCCGGGCGGGTAGAGGAAGCCGACCTGGCTGGCGAGATTGCCCTTGAGGCAGCCGACCCCGATCAGCAGCAGCAGGAGCGCGATCAGGAAACTGAAGTCGAACGCCATCAGGAAATGGCCCGCGGCCATCAGCAGCGCGCCCAATGTGATCGTGCGCGTCTTGCCCAGCCAGCGGTCGGCGACGATCCCGCCGAAGATCGGGGTGACGTAGACCAGCCCGGTGTAGAGCCCGAAGATATGCGAGGCGAGCGCCTCGTTATTGGGCGGAAAGCCGTAGAGATAGCTGAGCGCGGTGCGGAACCCCTCGAACCCCGCGATCCGCCCGACATGCGGTTCGAGCAGCAGCTGCTTGACCATGTAGAGGACCAGCAGCACTTGCATCCCGTAATAGGAAAAGCGCTCGAACGCCTCGGTGAAGGCGATGTAATAGAGGCCGATCGGGTGGCCCATGAATTGGGGTTGGCCGTCGAGCGCGGCCGTCGCCGGCAGCGCCTCCATCTCCTCGATCGCCATTTCGGGCGGCGTCCTCTCTCGTTCGGTTATGGCGAGCCCTATCGCACTTTTCGCGGCAACGCTTCCCAAATCGGGCGCTGCCAGGCTTCCCTTGGTTTGGTGCAGCAGCGGTTCCCGACTGCGCTCGAACCGAACGGAGCCTGGTGATCACAACAGGCCCTGTGTCCAGCGCTGCGAGCGGACCGGTTGAGTTCAGGGCGCTGCGTCCGCCCCTTGCGGCAGCGCCTCGACGGCATAGCCGCGCCCGGCGCCCGCCAGCCAGTGCCGCACCGCGGCGCGCACCGCGGCCTCGTCGGTCTTCCCGATCACGTCCTTGACCGACCGCAGCGCCGAAAGCACGCGCGGGTCGTCGAGATCGTGGTCGAGCCGGCCCAGCCAATATGCGTTGCTGGTCTGCGCCCGGTCCCAGGCGGAAAGCTTGGTGGTCACCGCGCGCGACAGCTCGTCGGCGGTCGGGCCGTTCGCGGCAAGGTCGGCGACGATGCCGTCGAGCGTCCTGTAGAAATCGTCGATGCGCGCGACGCTGAGCTGCGCGCCGGCGAGCACGAAGCCGTAGTTCGGCAGCTCGTCCGATTGCGTGCTGGTCGCGAACGGCGTGTAGCTGCCGCCCTGTTCCTCGCGGAACTGGTTTGTCAGCCGGTCCTGGATCACCGATGCGGCGATTTCCAGCGCGACGCTTTCGGGGAAATCGGCGAGCACGCCGGTGGTCGGATAGACGCGCGCGACCGCCGCCTGGTCGGGATCGCCCTTGTGGCGCAGGATCACCGGGTCGGCGCCGGTCCATTTGGCGCTGACCGCGAGCTCGGCGGCGGTCGGCTTGATATCCGGGCGCGGGGGCAGCGCGCCGAAGGTGCGCGCGACGGCGGCGATCAATGTGTCGGGATCGATCTCGCCGACCGCGATGATCTTGATCGGCCCCTGGCCGAGCTGCTGCTGCCAGAAGGCGCGGAACGCGGGCAGCGTCAGCGCATCGACTTGCTGCGGCGAGGGCAGCGCCTGGAAGCGCTGATCGCCGCCGTGGAAATAGGGCGCGCCGAACGCCTGCAACACCGATCCGGGGGCGGCGAAATAGGCCTGATAAGTCGCCTTGAACCCGTTCTTCATCCGCTCGATCGGGGTTTCGGCGTAACGCATCCCGGTCACCGCGCCGAGCATCAGCTTGAGCGCGTCGCCGGCATCGTCGGGGTTGGTGCGGCTGCCGAGCGTCAGCGCGTCGGGAGTCTGCTGGAGGCCGAAGCCGATCTGGCGGCCGGCGGTGAGCCGAGTCAGCTCATCGGGAGTGAACGGCCCGATCCCGGCGCCGGCGAGCGCGCCCGAGCTCCACAACAGCCCCGGATCATTGACCGGCCGCCCGTGGAGCCCGTGCCCGATCTCGACCTGCAGCCGGATCGTGCCCTTTTCGTAGGGCGTCTTCTTGAAGACGAGCTCGACCCCGTTGGCGAACCGCACGCGGTCGATCCCGAGATCGGCGATCGTGCTGCGGGAGACGACCTTGCCGGGCGTGGACGGCATCCGGAGCTCGTCGAGCGAGACCTTCCGCAAATGCTCGACATTCGCCGCGGCGGTCTTGCGCGCCGCCTCGAGCGCCGCGACCGCGGCGGCCTGCCCGCCGTCGATCGGCGCCGACGACAGGAGCAGCATCCTGGGATCGGGCGCAAGCAGCGCGTCGATCGCCTTGCCGACGGTGTCGGGGGTCAGCGTCGGCTCGGCCGCCTTGAACAGGTCGAGGTAGAAGGTCCGAGTCGGCGTCACGTCGCCGATGTCGACGTCGTGGGTGAATTCGTTGGCAAGCGTCGGCGAATTGGCGGTCTGTCGCGCATCGACCGACTTGCGCAGCATCTCCTCGGCGATCGCGACCTGCTGCGCGATTTCGGCCGGCGAGGGCGGAGTCGCGCGGAGGCGATTGAGCACGCCGAACGTCTCGTCGAGCGCCGCCCGCCAGCCTCCCGGCTTCGGCACTACCGATACGGTCAGCTGGTCGGCAATGTGGCGGCCCTTCTGGAAGGCGGCGGAGGCGTTGACGAGCGCTTGCCCCTTCTGCGCTTCGCTCGCCAGCCGCTGGCGGATGATCGCCGCCCCGATCTGGGTCGCGAACTCGGCCTGCTGGCGCGCGATCGTCATCGGCGAGTCGTCGTGCGGGTGCATCCAGGCGAGCTCGATCCCGTCGGGCGCCTGCGGATCGACGACCACTGCGGCGGGTTGTGGCGGCTTGGCGATCGCGCCGAAATCGGGCTCGGCGGGCGCGGGGCCGCTCGCCTGCCAGCTGCCGAACGCGGTCTTAAGGCCCTCGACCAGCATCCTGGGATCGGCGTCGCCGACCACCACCACGACGGCGCGGTCGGGGCGATACCATTGGCGATAGTAAGCGCGGAGCGCGTCGGCGCTGGCCGCAGCGAGCGTCGCGTCGGTGCCGCCGATGTCGCGCTTGCCCGCGGTCAGCCCGGCGAAGAAGGTCGCCTTGCCGGCGTCCTGCACCTTGCGCGCGAGCGGCGAGACGCGCTGCTGGCGCTCGGCGATCACCACCTTGCGCTCGGTATCGAGCAGCTTCGGGTCGAAGGTCGCCGCGCGCATCATGTCGGCGAGCACGCCGATCGCCTGACCGTAGGAGGCGGCATCGGATTTGGGCAAGTCGAGCTTGAAGGTCGTGGCGGTGAGGGTGGTCGACGCGTTGGTGTCGCTGCCGAAGCTGGCGCCGAGCCGCTGCCAGATCTTCACCGCGTCGCCGTCGGGATAGTGTTCGGTGCCGCGGAACACCATATGCTCGATGAGGTGCGACCAGCCCTGCTCGGCGGGGGTCTCCATCAGCGCGCCGACGTCCATCCGCACGCGGATCGCGATCGTCCCCGCCGGAATCGCGTTCCGGCGCACGGCATAGCGCACGCCGTTGGGCAAGGTGCCGGTCACCCAAGCCGGATCGGCGGGAATGTCGCTGCCGGCATGTTCCCACGAGCTCGCCTGCGCGATCGGCGCGGTCGCGGTCTCGGCAGCGGGGGCGACCGGTGTGGCCGCCGGATTGGCGGTCTGGGCTTGCGGCGGTGCGCTCGCCAGCAGCAGGAGTGGAGCGAGCGCGCCGGTGCCGCGCAACAGGGTGGTTCGGATCGTCATGGGGTGTCCGTCACTGCCGGATCGATGCCTTATGGAAGATGAACCAGGCTCAATCCTGCTGCTTTCCGCAGCGCACCGGCCCGCCGGCATAGGCATGGACGGTGCAGGACGGCGAGCCCGCCACCGTCACCGCGCCGAGCCCGGTGGTGGTGACGCTCGCGGTATAGCGCGCCGCGAGGTCGAGCGTCCCCGGTCCGTCCGACCGCGCGACGAGGTCGCCCGCGACGAGATCGCCCGCCGCGACGCTGCCGGGGCCGTTGACGATCACCTGCGCGCGCTGCGCGGTGCCGGCGAGCGTCATCCGCCCGGTGCCGACGATCCGCGCGTCGAGCTGGTCGGCGGTGATCCTGCCGACGTCGAGCTCGCCCGAGCCGTTGAGCGCGAGGCTGACCTTCTGCCCCTTCATCGCATCGACGGTGAGCATCGCGCCGGCGTTGATCAGCGCCGAGTGCAGCATGGGCGTGGTCAGCGTCACCGCCGGCGGGGTCACCGTCTCGCCCGCGTCGGTGGTCCAGTTGCCCGCGCCCATGCTGACCACCAGCGTGTCGCCGTCGGTCTGCAGCGTCAGCGCGTTGAGCGCATCGAGGCTGCCGCTGGCGCGCGCGCCGGGGCTCTTGCCGGTCGCGATCGTCACCCGGAACGGGCCGTCGACACGGACCTTGGTGAAGCTGCCGACCAGGAAGGTCTTGTCGGCGGCGTGCGCGGCGCCCGGCAGGCCAAGCAGCGCGAGCGCGAGGAGCGGGCGGATCATGCCCGACGCATCGCACCGAACGCCCGCGCGATCAATGCCCGCAGGTGACCTCGCCCGATCCCATCTTCGACACGTCGCAGGTCGCGCCGCCGCCGAGATCGACATTGCCCGAGCCCATCATCGACACCTTGGCATGGCCGTTGACCGTCGCCTTGATATCGCCCGAACCCGCAGTCGAAACGTCGGCCTCGCGCGCGGTCAGCCCTTGCGCGTCGATGTCGCCCGATCCGGCGATCGACAGCGACACGCGCTGCGCGGTGCCCGACGCGGCGATATTGCCCGACCCGGCGATCGACAGATCGGCCGAATCGACCGCCATCCGTCCGATCGACAGCTCGCCCGATCCGGAGGTGCCGCCGCTGAAGGTCGGCCCGTCGACCCGGTCGATCGTCATGTCGCCCGATCCGGCGATTCCCGCCGAAGCGATCCGGGGCATCGTCACGAACACCTTGACGTCGCGGCCGCCGCCGCCCCAGCTGAAATGGTTCGACTTGCGCCCGATCTTCAGCGTGTCGCCGTCCTTTTCGATCCTGAGGTCGTCGAGCATGTCCGCCGGCCCCTGCGCGCGCACCGAAAAGGCGTCGCCGACGCGCACCTCGGCATCGTCCGAACCCTTGAGCTCGATCCCGGTGAAACCGGTCACCGCATAGGTCCGCGCGGTCCCCGCGCCCGAGGCGGGCACCCCCGCGGCGTTCTCGTCATGTCCGACGCCGTGCCCCGAACAGGCGACGAGCGGCAGGATCGCAAGCAGCATCAGGGAACGCATCGATGACCTCCTTTGTGTATTGCGATGATAATACACCAGCCGCGCCGGCCGTCAATCCGAAGCCGGGGCGCCGGACGACGACCGAAATCGGCCGCCCGCGCGCGCGGCACCGCCGATCGGACGACTCGCTTTTGTTCCATTGCCATTAACCTCCGCGAGCCTATCTTGGGGACTGGAAAGGTACGACAGCACGCATGGACGACAACAAGCAGCACGGCCCCGACAACAACGGCGGTGGCGGCAATCCCTGGATGAAGCAATTGCTGATCTGGGCGGGCATCCTTGTCGCGCTCGCGCTGTTCGTCGCGCTGATCAACGGCCGCACCGCCGATGCGACCGCCGGCACGATTCCCTATTCGACCTTCCTCGACAAGGTGCAGGAAGGATCGGTGAAGGAGGTCAATGTCGCCGACAACGTCATCACCGGCACCTACACCAACGATTCGCACTTCCGCACCTATGCGATGCAGGATCCCGAACTGACCGACCGGCTGCGCAAATCGGGCGTGACGATCAACGCGCAGCCGAAGGACGAGCCGTCGATCTGGATGTACCTGCTCTACAATTCGCTGCCTTTCCTGCTGTTCCTCGGCATCGCCTTCTTCGTCGTCAGGCAAATGCAGAAGAATTCGGGATCAGGCGCGATGGGCTTCGGCAAGAGCCGCGCGCGGATGCTGACGCAGAAGGAAGGCAAGGTGACGTTCGAGGACGTCGCCGGCATCGACGAAGCGCGCGAGGAATTGCAGGAGATCGTCGAGTTCCTGAAGGACCCGACCAAGTTCGCGCGGCTGGGCGGCAAGATTCCGAAGGGCGCGCTGCTGGTCGGCTCGCCCGGCACCGGCAAGACGCTGCTCGCGCGCGCGATCGCGGGCGAGGCGGGGGTGCCGTTCTTCACCATCTCGGGCTCGGACTTCGTCGAGATGTTCGTCGGCGTCGGCGCGAGCCGCGTGCGCGACATGTTCGAGCAGGCGAAGAAGAGCGCGCCATGCATCGTCTTCATCGACGAGATCGACGCGGTGGGGCGCTCGCGCGGCGCTGGGCTGGGCAACCAGAACGACGAGCGCGAGCAGACGCTCAACCAGCTGCTGGTCGAGATGGACGGGTTCGAGGCGAACGAAGGCATCATCATCATCGCCGCCACCAACCGGCCCGACGTGCTCGATCCGGCGCTGCTGCGGCCCGGGCGGTTCGACCGGCAGGTGGTGGTGCCGCGGCCCGACATCGAGGGGCGCGTCAAGATCCTCCAGGTCCATATGAAGAAGGTGCCGCTGGCGCCCGACGTCGATGCGCGGGTGATCGCGCGCGGCACGCCGGGGTTCTCGGGCGCGGACCTCGCCAACCTCGTCAACGAGGCGGCGCTGCTTGCCGCGCGCAAGGGCAAGCGGCTGGTCGCGATGGCCGAGTTCGAAGAGGCCAAGGACAAGGTCATGATGGGCGCCGAGCGCCGATCGATGCTGATGACCGAGGACGAGAAGCGCATGACCGCCTATCACGAGGCGGGCCACGCGATCGTCACGCTGCACGAGCCGGCGTCGGACCCGATCCACAAGGCGACGATCATCCCGCGCGGGCGCGCGCTGGGCATGGTGATGCGGCTTCCCGAGCGCGACCAGAATTCGATGCACCGCGACCAGATGTACGCGCACCTGTCGATCGCGATGGGCGGGCGCGTCGCCGAGGAGCTGATCTTCGGCTACGACCGAGTCAGCTCGGGCGCGTCGGGCGACATCCAGATGGCGACGCGGCTGGCGCGCTCGATGGTGACGCAATGGGGCATGTCCGATGCGGTGGGTCCACTCGAATATGGTGACTCCGAGGACAGCTATCTCGGCTACGCCATGTCGCGGCCGGCGCACATGTCGAACGAGACCGCGCAGCTGATCGACAAGGAGATCAAACGGCTGGTCGAGGGCGGACTGGAGCGCGCGCGCACGGTGCTGACCGAGCATATCGACCAGCTTCATCAGCTGGCGGGCGCGCTGCTCGAATATGAGACGCTGACCGGCGACGAGATCAAGAAGCTGATCGCCGGCGAGCCGATCGAGCGCGACACCGGCCCGTCGGCGGGTGCGCAGCCGGTGCCGGCGGCGGGCACCTCGATCCCCAAGACGCGGCGGCCGTCGGGCCCGTTCGGCACCCCCAAGCCGCTGGGGGCGTGAAGGACGCCGCGATGCCGCGCCACGATCCGCCCGCACCGTACTCTCGCCGGCGACGCTGCGGCGGCTGATGCGGCGCTTTCCGAAACGGAAGGGCGATGGGAGCGCTGGAGCGGTTCCGCTCCCGTCCGGCCCGCGGCCGTTCCTGACCGGCGGTGCGGCGGTGCGGCCGGACGATTAGAATCCGTCTGTCCTTGATGAACACTGCTCCTGCGAAAGCAAGAGCCCAGGTATTCAAGCGTTGATGCTCGTCACGCTGGACTCCTGCTTTCGCAGGAGCACCGACGTGTTCACCTGCAGAGCGAGGTGACCCGATCTTGGCGATCTCTTGCAGAATCTAGTGGTATCGCCTAAGTTGATCGATATGGATCGGGCAATCAGCGCGAGCGACGCCAACCAGCACTTTTCCGAACTGTTGCGGGATGTGGCGGCGGGCGAGAGCTTCACCGTTGTCTCGCGCGGGCGACCCGTTGCGCGCGTATTGCCTGTGGACAAGAGCCAGGAACGGCGCGCGATCGAGCGGTTGCTCGATTTCGTCGCGGGGTTGCCGGTTCGGCACGCGGGCGACTGGTCGCGCGCCGATCTTTACGAATGACCCGCATCGCGCTCGACAGCAACATCCTGGTCTATCTCGCCGGGGTGAGCCGAACGGCCGCGGACGAGGACAAGATCGGCAAAATCCGGGTGATGACGACACGGCTCGCGCCGACGGCAAACCTGATCGCGCCCGCGCAGGCGCTCGGCGAGCTGTTCGTCGTGCTTCGCCGCGGCGGCGCTTCCGCCGATGAGGCGCGGGCGATCGTGATCGAGTTCGCCGAAGCCTTCGGGACGTCGGCGTCGGAGGCCCGGACAATGCTCGCGGCCGCCGATCTCGTCGTCGATCACAAGCTGCAATTCTGGGATGCGCTGATCGTCACCGCCGCGGCGGACGCCGGCTGCACGATCCTGCTGTCCGAAGACATGCAGCACGGCTTTGTCGCGCGTGGCCTGACGATCATCAATCCGCTGGCCGAACCGGCTCATGCCAAGCTGACGGCTTTGCTGTCCGAGCCGGGATAAGCTCAGCCCATCAGCCCCAGCCCAAGCAGCAGGGTGAAGAACAGGATCAGCGCGCAGAAGGCGAACACGACCAGCGCGCACATCCGCCAGAAGGCCGAGAAACGGCGGAGCTGATAGGCGCCGCGCAGCTGCTTGTAGATGTGGATCGGCGGGCCGAAGGTGCCGATCGTCGCGACGATGCCGCTGGGCACGCCGATCTCACCCGCGACGGTCAGCACGGTGACGAGCAGCGTCATGAAATCGAGCGAATAGATGACGAAGATCGTGTGGTCGTAGAGGTGGTAGCGCCGCCGCCACAGGAACAGCAGCGCAACGAACGGGGCCGAGATCGGGATCAGCGCCCAGCTGTATTTATAGGCGCTCGTCTGCAGCTTGTAGATCGCAAGGCCGGGGTTGGCGTTGGCCTTGGCGATGCCATGGTCGAGTGGGGCCCAGCCGGTCTTGAGGTTGGTGAGATTGGTCGTGTTCTCGTCGCCTTCGGCGACCGCGGTGCGCGCGGATTGCAGGCCCGACAGCGTCGAACCGAGCGCCTTGGCGTCGTCCGCGGCATCGGCCTTCGCGGCGGCGGTCGGCGCGGTCGCCGCCTTGCGCCGGGCGGCGGCGAGATCGGTGCGGGCGGCGGCGATCTTCGCGTCGAGCTTCTGGACCGCTTCGGCGCGGTGCGCGGGGCTGAGCCCCTCGCCGTCGAACTCGCCGGCGAAGGCGTGGATCACCGCGAACATCAGGAAGACCGAGAACAGGAACAAGGCGAGCGGCGAGACGAACCGCGCGCGCTCGCCGGCGATGTAGCGGCGGGTGAGCGCGCCGGGGCGCGTCACCAGCATCGGCAGCGTGCGCCAGATCTTGCCTTCGAAATGGAACGCGCCGTGGAGCAGGTCGTGCCCGATCGAGGCGAGCGTCTTGTGGACGTGCCCGTTCTGCCCGCAGACATGGCAGAACTCGCCGATCAGCGCCGTGCCGCAGTTGAGGCAGGCGCCGCGTCCGTCGGCGCCGTGCGCCCGCTCGCCGGCGCGCGATTCGACCGCGCGGCCGATCAGCGCGCCGGTGGCGATGTCGCCCGCAGCCTCGAATCCCCCTGTCATGGCGCATGAAGCTAACCTCTATCGATGAAAAGTCATCCGCTTTTGAGCGCCGCCGCCGCTGTGGTAAGGGGCCGGCCATGACCGACGCGACACCTTCCGATCCCGCTGCGCTGATTTCCGCGATGGGCGCGCGTGCGCGCGCCGCCGCACGGACGCTCGCCGGGCTTTCCGCCAGCGCCAAGGCGAAGGCGCTGACCGAGGCGGCGGTGGCCTTGCGCGCGGCGACACCGGCGATCCTCGCGGCGAACGCGAAGGATATGGCGCGGGCGCGCACCGCCGGCCTCTCATCGGCGATGCTCGACCGGCTGCGGCTCGACGACGGGCGCGTCGCGGGCGTCGCCGACGGGGTCGAGGCGGTCGCGGGCCTGCGCGATCCGGTCGGCGCGGTGATCGACGAGGCGAAGCGGCCCAACGGCATGATCCTGCGCCGCGTGCGCGTGCCGATCGGGGTGATCGGGATCATCTACGAAAGCCGGCCCAACGTGACCGCCGACGCCGCCGCGCTGTGCGTCAAGTCGGGCAATGCGGTGATCCTGCGCGGCGGATCCGAGGCGATCGAGAGCAATCGAGCGATCCACCAGGCATTGGTCGAGGGGCTGGTGCGCGCCGGGCTGCCCGCCGATGCGGTGCAGCTGGTGCCGACCACCGATCGCGCCGCGGTGGGCGCGATGCTGACCGCCGACGGCGCGATCGACATGATCGTGCCGCGCGGCGGCAAGAGCCTGGTCGCCCGCGTCCAGGCCGAGGCGCGCGTGCCGGTGCTGGCGCATCTCGACGGGATCAACCATGTGTTCGTCCACGGCTCGGCCGATCCGGCGATGGCGGAGACGCTGGTGGTCAACGCCAAGATGCGGCGCACCGGCATCTGCGGGGCGATGGAGACGCTGCTGATCGACACCGCCTATCCGGCCGCGCCGGCGCTGATCGGCGCGCTTGCCGCGACCGGCTGCGAGCTGCGCGGTGACGATGCCGCGCGCGCGATCGACTCGTCGGTCGGCGAAGCGAAGGCGGAGGATTGGGACACCGAATATCTCGAGGCGATCGCGTCGGTGGCGATGGTCGACGGGCTCGACGGCGCGCTCGCGCATATCGCGGCGCATTCGTCGGGGCATACCGATGCGATCGTCGCGGCGGACGAGGGCGCCGCCGAGGCGTTCCTGGCGGCGGTCGATTCGGCGATCGTGATGTGGAACGCCTCGACCCAGTTCGCCGACGGCGGCGAGTTCGGGCTGGGCGCCGAGATCGGCATCGCCACCGGGCGGCTCCATGCGCGCGGGCCGGTCGCGCTGGAGGGGCTGACGACCTACAAGTGGATCGTGCGCGGGACGGGGCAGGCGCGGCCTTAAGGCGGAAATCGCAAAAGAGGATGCTCGATGCCCTGCGCTCCTGCTTTCGCAGGAGCACGGACGGCGTTGCGGCTTCGGGTCCGCATCCCCATTTCCGCCCAGCGGCGGGGGCCGTTCGAGTCAGGGAAACCATGCGATGCGCTACAATCCGCTCGGCCGCACCGGCCTGTTCGTTTCGGAGCTGTGCCTCGGTACCATGACCTTCGGCGGCGAAGGCTTCTTCGCCTATATGGGCGCGGTGAAGCAGGACGCAGCCGATGCGCTGCTGAAGCGCGCGGTCGAGGCGGGAATCAACTTCATCGACACCGCCAACGTCTACTCGCAGGGCGTTTCCGAGCAGATCACCGGCCAAGCGATCCGCAACCTCGGTTTGAAGCGCGAGGACGTCGTGCTCGCGACCAAGGTGCTGGGGCCGATGGGCGAAGGGCCGAATAGCCGCGGCGCGTCGCGCGCGCACATCATGGACCAGGTCAAGGCGAGCCTGGCGCGGCTCCAGACCGATCATATCGACCTGTATCAGATCCACGGCTTCGATCCCGCGACGCCGGTCGAGGAGACGGTGCGCGCGCTCGATGATCTCGTACGGCAGGGGCATGTGCGCTACGTCGGCGTGTCGAACTGGGCGGCGTGGCAGATCGTCAAGGCGCTCGGCGTTTCGGAGCGGCTGGGGCTCGAGCGGTTCCAGTCGGTGCAGAGCTATTACACGATCGCCGGGCGCGACCTCGAGCGCGAGCTGGTGCCGATGATGCTGACTGAAGGGCTGGGGCTGATGGTGTGGAGCCCGCTCGCCGGCGGCTATCTGTCGGGCAAGTATCGCGAAGGTGGCGAGGGCCGCCGGTCGGAGCGCGCATTCCCGCCGGTGGACGAGGCGCGCGGCGCCGCGGTGCTCGACGCGATGGCGCCGATCGCGGAGCGGCACGGCGTGTCGATCGCGCGGATCGCGCTCGCCTGGCTACTCCATCAACGCCATGTCACCAGCGTGATCGTCGGCGCCAAGCGCACCGACCAGCTCGACGACAATCTCGGCGCGGTGGACGTGGTGCTGAGCGCGGACGAGCTGAAGACGCTCGACGCGGTGAGCCGGCTGCCGGCGGAATATCCCGGCTGGATGCTCGCGCTGCAGGGCGGTTATCGCGACAATGTGCTGAAACAGCCGCCGCGCGGCGGTTGACGCGAATGTATCGAATGTATACATTTGCTGCATGAGCAAATCGGCCGTCATCACCGCCCGGGTCGATCCCGATCTTTCGGAAAGGCTCGACGCGCTTGCCGGCAAGCTGGAGCGCAGCCGTGCGTGGATCGTCGCCAAGGCGATCGAGCGGTATGTCGCGGAAGAAGCCGCCTTTCTCGATTTCCTGCAGGTCGGGATTGATGCCGCGGATCGCGGCGATGTGATCAGCCAGGAAGAAATGGAACAATGGTTCGCCGAGCGGCACCGGGCCGTCGCCGCTGAATGAGCCGCGCCGAATGGACCGTCGAGGCCAGAGCCGATCTGGCCGCCATCGACGATCACTATCAGCCGCTCAACGCCGACTTCACGGTTCGGCTGGGCCACGCCTTGCTCGACGCGGCGCGCTTTCTCGCCGCCAATCCGCGAATCGGCACGCCGCTGCCGCTCGGCACGCGCAAGTGGCGGGTGAGCGGCTTCGATTATGTGCTCGTCTATCGCGAGCGCGGCCAGGGCGTCGAAATCCTCCGCGTTCACCACGTTCGGCAGAACTGGCGTCCCGAGCCATGACTCGCATCGGCCTTCTCGGCGGGTCGTTCAATCCGGCGCATGTCGGCCATCGGGCGATCAGCCTGGCGGCGATCGCGGCGCTGGAGCTTGACGAAGTGTGGTGGCTCGTCTCGCCGGGCAATCCGCTGAAGGAGGCTGCCGGGATGGCGCCGCTCGCCACGCGGCTGGCCTCGGCGCGGGCAATGGCGCGGCGGGCGCGGATCCGGCCGACCGACATCGAGGCGCGGCTGGGCACCGTCTACACGGTCGAGACGATCGCGACGCTGGTACGGCGCTATCCCAATCGTCGCTTCATCTGGCTGATGGGCGCCGACAACCTCGTCCAGTTCCACCGCTGGCGCGATTGGCGGAGGATCGCGTGCGAGGTTCCGATTGCGGTGATCGCGCGGCCGGGGTATGATCGCGCTGCCCACGCGGCTGTCGCGATGGGCTGGCTGCGGCGCTTCGTCCGGCCCGCAGGCCAGGCGAAAGAATGGACGACGTGGAGATTGCCGGCGCTCGTGCAGTTGCGCTTTCGCCCCGACCCTACGTCCGCGACCCGGCTGCGACAGGCCGATCCCGCATGGCAGCGACGATTCCTGGCGCGTCCGGCCGAGGCCGCGCCATCATCCTAGGAGTTCCCTTGGCTTCATCCCCGCATGTATCGCGCTCGTCCGACGCCGAAGGCGCCGAGGCGCTGCACCGGCTCGTCCTCGCGTCGCTCGACGACGACCAGGCGATCGATACCGTTTCCATCCCGCTCGCCGGCAAATCGTCGATCGCCGACCATATGGTGGTCGCGTCGGGCCGCTCGACGCGGCAGGTCGCCTCGATGGCGTCCAAGCTTGCCGAGAAGATCAAGGCCGAATGCGGTCGCGTCGCTCGTATCGAAGGACTGCCGAACGCCGACTGGGTGCTGATCGACGCCGGCGACGTCATCGTCCACCTGTTCCGGCCCGAGGTGCGCAGCTTCTACAATCTGGAGCGGATGTGGGCGTTCGGCGATGCGCCCGGCGCGACGGCGGACGCCTAGGCCCAAACCCGACCATCTGTGTCGAGACGGGCGGCACCGCGACCGGAGGCGCGCCGGCTTCGGGTTTGATTCGGCTTTGCTGAATCGGCGCGGTCCTGCTTCCATCTGAGAGGATCAAACAAAGGAAAGCGGGGGCGATGAACGCGGGCGCTCGGAAACTGTATCAGCGGATCTCGGACGCGATCGCGGGCGCCATTCGCGACGGGCACTTCGCCCCCGGCGCGCGCCTGCCCAGCGAACGCGACCTCGCCGAGGAATATGGCGTCAGCCGGCCGACGATCCGCGAAGCGATGATCGCGCTCGAAATCAGAGGGCTGGTCGAGGCGCGGCATGGATCGGGTATCTACGTCACCGACGCGCCCGAGACGGCCGGCGGACCGGCCGAGCTCGACGTCGGAGCGTTCGAACTGACCGAAGCCCGCTTGCTGTTTGAAGCCGAAGCCGCCGCGTTGGCGGCAACGGTGATCGAGCCCGACGTGATCGACCGGCTCGAGGCCACGCTCGACGCGATGGCGGCCGAGGAGCCGGGCTCACCCGCGGCGTTCCAGGCAGATCGCGCGTTCCACCTGCTGATCGCCGAAGCAACCGAAAACAGCCTGGTCCGATCGGTCGTCGCGATGTTGTGGACGGTGCGGGAGAATTCTCCCTTGTGCGCGCACATTTTCGCCAAGGCGCGGCGCGAAGGCGTGTTGCCGCGCGTCGACGAGCATCGGCTGATCCTCGACGCCTTGCGCGCGCGCAATCCGCAGGCGGCGCGCGAGGCGATGCGCAAGCACCTGCGCCGCGTCATCGACGATCTGCTTGCCGCGACCGAGGTCGATCTTCTCGAGCGCGCGCGATCCGAAGCGCGGGAACACCGCAGCCGCATCGCGCAGCGCGAGATTCCCTGACGCGAGCGGCGCTACCAGTTGAACATCGATCCGTCGCGCAGCCGGTTCACCGGCAGATAGGCGCGGCGGTAGGGATATCGGGCGGCCAGGTCCTCGTCGATTTCGATCCCGAGTCCGGGCGCGTCGCCGGGGTGCATCATCCCGTCGGCGAATGAATAAGCGTGCGGGAACACCGCGTCGGTCTCGGCGGTATGGCGCATATATTCCTGCACCCCGAAATTGGGCACCGACAGGTCGAAGTGCAGCGCCGCGGCCATGCACACCGGCGACAGGTCGGTCGCGCCGTGGCAGCCGGTGCGGACGTTGTAGAGGTCGGCGAAGGCGGCGAGCTTGCGCAAATGGGTGATGCCGCCGGCATGGACCACGGTGGCGCGGATATAGTCGATCAGCTGCTCGCTGATCAGCTGCTTGGCGTCCCACACCGAATTGAAGATCTCGCCGACCGCGAGCGGAGTCGTCGTATGCTGGCGGATCAGACGGAAATTGTCCTGGTTCTCGGCGACGACCGAATCTTCCATCCAGAACGGGCGATAGGGCTCGAGATCCCGGCCGAGCCGCCCAGCCTCGATCGGGGTGAGGCGATGGTGGACGTCGTGGAGCAGGTGGATGTCGTCGCCCACCGCCTCGCGCGCGGCGGCGAACAGCTGCGGCACGATGCGCATGTAGCTTGCCGTGTCCCACAGATTCTCGGTCGGCAGGTCGGCGTCGGCGGGCTCGTAGAACATCTTGTCCTTCGAGACGCCGTAGGTCGAGGCGAGGCCCGGCACGCCGCACTGGATGCGCACCGCCTTGTAGCCGGTGTCGCGATAGCGAACGAGCTCAGCGACGGTGTCCTCGATCGTCTCGCCATTGGCATGGCCATAGACCATCACGCCGTCGCGGCTGGCGCCGCCGAGCAGCTGATAGACGGGAAGTCCCGCCACCTTGCCCTTGATGTCCCACAGCGCCATGTCGACTGCGGCGATCGCGGTCATCGTCACCGGCCCGCGCCGCCAATAGGCGCCGCGGTAGAGATATTGCCAGATATCCTCGATCCGGTGCGCGTCCTTGCCGATCAGCAGCGGGATGACATGATCCTGAAGATAGCTCGCCACCGCCAGCTCGCGGCCGTTGAGCGTCGCGTCGCCGATCCCCGTTGTGCCGTCGGCGGTCTCGATCTTGAGCGTCACGAAATTGCGGCCGGGGCAGGTGACGATGACTTTGGCGGAGGTGATCAGGGCCATGGCGTCCTCGAAATTTGGTCAGGCCGCTTTGACACGGACTGCCTTGGTGTCAACGACTATCCGCGGCAACCGGGCACGAAGATCGGCACTTCCGGACGTCCTACCTTATTCACAATGTGGTAAGGTATCTCATCTTTTACTGGCATTACCGCTTCGATGGCGATACGTCCATCCCCGATCGGCGTCCTTGTCGCGGCGCCGGGTCGTGGGAGGAGCCGATGATCGGAGCGGAGCGTCAGGGAATCGCGAGGGACAAAGCGCGCCGTTTCCACCTCCTCTGGCGGATCGCCGCGGCGGTGCTGATGGCGACCGGCTGGGCGTCGGCGGCGATGGCACAGCGCGCCTCGACCGCCGTGGCCTCACCGCGGCAAAGCTATGAGTTCAGCCGTGGTTGGCTGATGCACGTCGGCGACGACGCCGGCTTTTCGGCATCTACGTTCGACGATCGCGGCTGGATCGCGGTGACGCTGCCCCACGCCTTCAATGAAACCGAGGCGTTCGCGCGCGATGTCCATCAGCTGTCTGACGGCATCGTCTGGTATCGCAAGCATTTCCGCCTTCCCGCCGACGCCCCGCGCGGCCGCGCGTTTCTGGAATTCCAGGGCGTGCGTCAGGCGGCCGACGTCTGGGTCAACGGGGCGAAGGTCGGCAGCAGCGAGAATGGGGTGATGGCGTTCGGCCTCGACATCACCGCGGCGCTGAAGACCGGCGACAATGTCGTCGCGGTGCGCGTCGATACGCATTGGAACTATCGCGAGCGCGCGACCGACACAAAATTCCAGTGGGAAGACAAGAACTTCTACGCCAATTACGGCGGCATCAACAAGCCGGTGCGGCTGCACCTGACCGGGCCGGTGTTCCAGACGCTGCCGCTCTACAGCAACCTCGGCACGATGGGGCCGTACATCTGGGCCGATGCGTTCGACTTGCCCGCCGCGACCGCGACGATCCACGCCGAGAGCGAGGTTAGCAATACCAGCGCCGCGCCGGCGACGGTGGCCTATGACGTCGCGATCCGCGACCTCGACGGCCATGTCGTCGCGCGCTTCGCCGGCGAGCGCCGCACGATCGCGCCGGGCGCGCGGGCGGTGCTGAGCGCCAGCCGCCGCGTGTCGGGGCTGCATTTCTGGAGCTGGGGCTACGGCTATCTCTATACGGTCACCGGGATCCTTACCGACGGCGGCGGCAAGGTGATCGACGCGGTCGATACCCGCACCGGCTTCCGCTCGACCGAGTTCGACCATGGCATGGTCCGGCTCAACGGCCGCGTGCTGCAAATGAAGGGCTATGCCCAGCGCACCACCAACGAATGGCCGGCGGTCGGCATCTCGGTCCCGCCGTGGATCAGCGATTTCTCGAATGGCCTCATCACCAGGGGCAACGGCAACCTTGTCCGCTGGATGCACGTCACGCCGTCGAAGCAGGACGTGCAGTCCGCCGACCGCCTCGGCCTCATCCAGGCGATGCCGGCGGGCGATTCGGAGGGCGACCCGAGCGGGCGCCGCTGGGAACAGCGCGTCGCGGTGATGCGCGACGCGATCATCTACAACCGCAATGATCCGTCGATCCTGTTCTACGAAGGCGGCAACCACGGCATCAGCGACGCGCATATGGCGGAACTGCTCGCGCTCAAGCGAAAATGGGACCCGCACGGCGGCCGCGCGATGGGCGCACGCGAGATGCTGGGCAGCAAGGCCGCGGAGTACGGCGGCGAGATGCTCTATATCAACAAGAGCGCCGGCAAGCCGCTGTGGGCGATGGAATATTCGCGCGACGAGGCGGCGCGCGCCTATCAGGACGACTTCACCCCGCCGTTCCACAAGGACTCGCCCGACTATAACCGCAACGTCGAATCGATGGCGGTCGAGGACGTGCGCCGCTGGTGGGATTATTACGAGCAGCGCCCCGGATCAGGCGACCGCGTCAGCGCGGGCGGGGTCAAGATCGGCTTCACCGATTCGAACTCGCACTTCCGCGGCGACAATAATTACCGCCGCTCGGGCGTGCTCGACGCGGTGCGGCTGCCCAAAGACCCGTGGTACGTCAACCAGGCGATGTGGGACGGCTGGGTCAATGCGGGCGGGCATCACGTCCACATCATCGGCCACTGGACCTATCCGGCGGGGACGGTGAAGCCGGTCTATGTCGTGTCGAACGGGGACAGCGTCGAGCTGTTCCTCAACGGGCTCTCGCTGGGCAAGGGCAAACGCGAGAGCGGGTTCCTGTTCACCTTCGACGACGTGCATTTCGCGCCGGGCACGCTCAAGGCGGTCGCCACCTTCAAGGACGGCACAACCGCCGAGCAGGTGCTGACCACCGCCGGCAAGCCGGTCGCGATCCGCCTCACTCCGCACACCGGCCCGCGCGGCTTCGTCGCCGACGGCGCCGACCTGATGCTGGTCGATGTCGAGGTCATCGATGCCAAAGGCCGGCGGGTGCCGACCGCGTTCAGTCCGGTCAGTTTCGATCTCGAAGGGGCGGCGGTCTGGAAGGGCGGCATCGCCCAGAAAGGCGGGCCTGAGGACTCGAAGCAGGATTCCGACAATTACGTCCTCGCGAAGACCCTTCCCGTCGAGTTGGGACTCAATCGCGTCCTGATCCGCTCCACCACCAGCGCGGGCCGGGTCCATCTGGTCGCCACCTCGCCGGGGCTGAAACCGGCGGCGCTCGATCTGAGGACGCATGGCGTGCCGAGCGTCGGCGGCCTGTCCGGCGTGTTCCCGGAGGATTTCCAGCCGGTCGATCTTTCGCGCGGGCCAACGCCGGCGGGACCGTCCTACGCCGATCGCCTGCGCACCGTTTCGGTCGCGCGCATCGTCGCGGGCTCCGATGCCGAGGCGGCGCAGCGCAGCCATGACGACGATGAGACGACGGCGTGGACCAGTGACGGGTCGCCCGAAACCGCGTGGATCGAATATCGTTTCGCCAGGCCCCAACGCGTGACGATGCTGTCGCTCAAGCTGACCGGGTGGCGCCTCAGGGCGTATCCGATCGAGGTGACGCTCGACGGCAAGACCGTCTATCGCGGAGAGACGCCGCGGTCGCTGGGCTATGTCGCGCTGCCGCTGCGGCCGGCGGTCGGCTCGGCGCTGCGGGTCAGGCTGACGGGTCCGACGACCGACCGCGACGCCTTCGGCAAGATCGTCGAGGTCAAGAACAACAAGGTCGCCGCCAGCGTCGGCGCCGACAAGGTGCCGCCCGGCTGGCGGTTGAGCATCGTCGAAGCCGACATCCTCGCGAACGTTCGCTAGGTTTGCGATCACCGCTGCGCAGGAAAAGCTCGGCGGCCAGCCCGCAAGGGCAGCCGATCTACGGTCTCCGACTGGCGCTCGCCAGCGGCAGCTTCGATCAGCGGCCGCCGCGGTTCAGCGCGTGCCGGAGACCGAGCTTGCCGCGCAGGTCGGCGACCTGGTCGGCGGAGACCGGCGGCGCACGGTTGCCCCAGCTGTTGCGGACATAGGTGGCGACGTCGGCGACCTGCTGGTCGTTCAGTTTCCACGCGAAGCTGGGCATCGTCTGGAAGGTCGGGTGCTCGGGCGTCGGCGCGGTGCGGCCGCCGGCGAGGATCAGGTGGATGAGCCCGGTCGGGTCGCGCTGCTGCGCCATTGCGCTACCGGGAAGCGGTGGGAACATCCGCGGCTGGCCCTTGCCGCCCATCAGATGGCAAGCGGTGCAGGCGTCGGCGAAGATCGCGTGGCCGGCGCGCATCGCCGCGGGATCGGGCGCGGCGCTCGGCTGGTCGGGGCTCGGCGGCAGGCTTTTGATATAGGTGGCGATCGCCATCAGGTCCTGGTCCGAGAGCATCGATGTCGAGTAGGAAACGACCTCGGCCATCAGCCCTGCGGCGTTCGAATGGACGTTGCGGCCGGTCTTGAGATATTCGGCGATGTCGGCGGCGCTCCAGCGGCCGAGCCCGGTGCGGGAATTTCCAGTGAGGTCCGGCGCCAACCAGTCCTCGATCACCGCACCGCGATAGGCCTGGTCGTGCTGCTCGGCCCCGAGCACGTTCTTTGGCGTGTGGCAGGCGCCGCAATGGGTAAGCCCCTCCACCAGATAGGCGCCGCGGTTCCACGCCGCCGGCTTGCCCGGATCGGGTTGGAAAGCGTGCGGCGAGAAGTTGAGCATGTTCCAGGCGATCAGGCTCAGCCGAATGTCGATCGGGAACGGCAGGCGGTTGGCGGGCTGGTCGTAAGGCCGGGCGGGGATCGTCTTCAGATAGGCGAGGATCGCGTCGCTGTCGGCGCGGGTGATGTTGGTGAAGTGCGGATAGGGCAGCGCCGGATAGAGGCGCTTGCCGCCCGGCGCGACGCCCTGGTGGATCGCGCGATAGAATTGGTCGGGCGTCCAGGCGCCGATCCCGGTGTCACGGTCGCTGGTGAGGTTAGGCGAATAGATCACCCCGAACGGCGTCTCGAGCCCCAGCCCGCCGGCGAACGGATGCCCGCCCGCGCGGGTGTGGCACGACGCGCAATCGCCGGCGATCGTCAGATAACGGCCGCGGCGGATAAGGTCGGCGCTGGGCCCGTCGGGGATTGGCGTACGGAGCAGTGCAATCGGCGCGGGCGGCGGCTCGACGATCTTGACCGGGTTGAGCGCGAACCAGGCCCAGGTGATCACCGCCAGCGCAACCAGCACGACGATAACCGCGATGATCGCCAGCAGGATGCGATATCCCAGGCTGCGCCGCTCCGCCTCCGTGGCGCTCATGCCGCCACCAGCGGCGCGCCGGGCGCCTTCACATACTGACTCTTGATCGCATCGGCGGTCAGGAAGGCCAGCGCCGCCAGCGTGCCGGTCGGGTTATAGCCGGGGTTCTGCGGATAGAGCCCGGCGCCGGTGACGAACAGGTTGGCGACGTCCCAGCTCTGCGAAAATTTGTTGACGACGCTGTCGGCGGGGCTGGCGCCCATCATGGTGCCGCCGCAATTGTGCGTGGTCTGGTAAGGGACGACGCTCCACGGTCCCTTGCGCACCTTGGGATGGACATGGCTCGCACCCATCGCCTTGCCGATCTCCGCGGCGCGATCGGTGCAATATTTGGTCATCAGCAGGTCGTTTTCGGGGAAGTCGAAGGTCATGCGCAGCATCGGCCGGCCGAACTGGTCCTTGTAGGTCGGATCGAGGCTGAGATAATTTCCGGCCTGCGCGTAGCTCGATCCGTGGACCGACAGCGACATGTTGCGCAGATAGTATTTGGCGACGGCGCGCTTCCACTCGAGCCCCCATTTGGGGACGCCGTCGGGCACGCGCGTCATCTCGATCGGCCGCGCCCCGGTGATCATCCCGGCGATATAGGCGCCGCCGATGAAGCCCAGCCCCGAATGGTCGAAATTGTCGCCATTGTAATCGTCGATCACCGAGGCGAGCGCGCCCGCACCGATGAAGGGATTGAGATTCTTGTCCTCGAAGAACAGATCGACCGAGCTCATCGTCTGGTAGCAGTAATTGCGCCCGACCTGCCCCTGGCCGGTTGCTGGATCGTAGGGCTGGCCGATGCCCGAGACGAGCATCAGGTGGACGTTGTGGAGCTGATAGGCGGTCAGCGCGACGATCTCCGCCGGCTGGAAATATTCCGTGCCCGCGGCATCGACATAGGTGACTCCGGTCGCGTGCCGGCCGTCGGGAGTGCGATCGACCTTCAGGACCTCGCACTCGGTCCTTAGCTCGAAATTGGGCTTGGTCAGGATGTACGGGATCAACGCGGTCTGCGGCGAGGATTTGGAGTAGTTGCCGCAGCCGAACTTCTCGCAAAAGCCGCAGAAGGTGCATTTGCCCATCTGCAGCCCGAGGGGGTTCGTGTAGGCCTGCGACAGATTGCCGGCCGGATGAGGGAAGGGATGCAGGCCCTTGGCCGTCGCGGCTTGCTCGAACAGCTTGGGGCCGTAGGTCATCGGCAGCGGCGGAGTCGGATAGTCGGAGCTGCGCGGTCCTTCGAACGGATTGCCGCCGGCCTGCTTCGCGCCCTTGAGGTTGCCGGCCTTGCCCGACGTGCCGCAGATCAGGTCGAACTTGTGGTAATAGGATTCGAGCTCGTCATACCCGAGCGGCATGTCCTGGATCGTCAGCCCTTCGGTCGCGGCCTTGCCGTAGCGCGCCTCGTTGTGGCTCTTGAGCTTGAAGTCGGTCTCCAGCCAGCGCCAGATCTGCGCGTTCCAGTGGATCCCCGCGCCGCCGACCCCGGTGCCGGGCAGGAACGAGCCCAGTCGCCGCATCGGAAGCGCGGTCTGGTTGACGGTGTTGCGGACGGTGAGCGTCGAATATTTGACGTTCTGGAACAAATGGTGCCGCCACATATAGCGCAGCTCGTCCTGGTCGAATGTCGTCGCCCAGTTGTTCGGCGTGGTGCGCGCCGAGGCGCGTTCGAGCGCCAGCACGGTCATGCCGGCGTCGCACAATTGCTGTGCCAGGATCGCGCCGGTCCAGCCGAAGCCGACCAGCACGACATCGACCTTGGGCATCGCCTTGGCCATCGGCTCAGCCCCGCTGCCAGTCGAGCCGGCCGCGCAGGCCGACGGGCTGGACGGGAACCGGCTTGCCATAGGCCGTCACCCATTCCGAATAATCGTAATGCGCGCCGGGAAAGCCGATCATCGCCCAGGCCGACCCGCCCTTGTTGCCGCCATAGATCGGGTCGGAGAAATAGCCCTCCCGCACGTTCTGCAGGAACTGCGTGAAGAAGTCCTTTGAGGTGATCGGGCCGTCGAGCTTCAAATCGCCCGATTCCATCGCCTTGACGATCGCATCCTGCGTGCCGGCGTCGAGATCCTTGAACGCCTTGCCGCCGTGCGATTTGCCGACCGCCTGCTCGACCGCGGCGATGGCGTGGCGGTAGAATTGCGCGGGGGTGAAGCGGCTCTGATAGCCTTGGCTGTCGGTGCCCTTGCCCCAGGGGCCTTCGAGGTAGAAATGCGCGCCGTTGCCATAGTCACCGGCGAGCTGACGATCGAGGAAGGTGACGACGCCCGCTTCAGACGCGCTCGGCCCGGTTTCATCGGGCGGGATCAGCCGATCGACCGCGGCGGTGAGGAACGCCACCTCGCCGTCGTTGAGATAGCGCCAGCCGCCGCTTTCCGCGGCCTCGGGCGCGTCGGTCAGGCCGTCCCGCCAGGGCAGCGCGTTGGTGAACCGCTCGCTTGGGCCCGCGAGCATCCCGTCGCGTTGCTGGTCGCCGGACAGCGCGCCGGCGGTGGCGGCGGTGCCGAAAGCGGCGCCGAGCGCGAGCAAGCCGCGCCGGTCGATCGCGCGGTCGGGGGTTCTGCCCATCGAGACTCCTCCCTGTGTGCTCGCTCGTAACGCGCCCGGCATTTGTATCGTTCCACGACATACCGGCCGCGTTCGGGAGGAGCGGGCTTTCACGAAATCGTCATCACGGTTTCGCGGCGCCGTCATCGAAGCCCGCCAAAGCGTGACTCGCACGCAAACGGGAGGGACTTTCGACATGAAGCGTTTCGTTACGACACTGGCCGCCGCGGGTTTCGCGCTCGGTATGAGCGGGGTGGCGGTGGCCGGCACCAACATCACCGGGGCGGGCTCGACCTTCGTCTATCCGGTGCTGTCCAAATGGGCGGCCGACTACAAGGGGCTGACCGGCGATCAGATCAATTATCAATCGATCGGCTCGGGCGGCGGCATCGCCCAGATCAAGGCCGGCACGGTCGATTTCGGCGCGACCGACAAGCCGCTCGACCATGAAGAGCTGTCCGCCGCCGGACTGGCGCAGTTTCCGGTGGCGATCGGCGGGGTGGTGCCCGTGACCAACGTCGCCGGGCTGCGGCCGGGGCAGCTCAAGCTGTCGGGGCCGGTACTCGCGGCGATCTACATGGGCCGGATCAAGACCTGGAACGATCCCAATATCGTCAAGCTCAACCCCGGGTTGAAGCTGCCGTCGAGCCAGATCACCGTCGTCCATCGCTCCGATTCGTCGGGCACGACGTTCAACTTCACGCATTACCTGGGCCAGGTCAGCCCGGCGTGGAAGGCGAAGGTGGGCGAGGGCACCGCGGTCAGCTGGCCGGCGGGCGTCGGCGGCAAGGGCAATGAGGGCGTCGCGGCGTACGTCAACCAGATCCCCAATTCGATCGGCTATGTCGAATATGCCTATGTTCTGCAGAACCACATGAAATACGCGCTGATGCGCAACGCCGCGGGCCGCTTTGTCGCGCCCAACGCCAAGACCTTCCAGGCCGCCGCGCAGACCGCCGACTGGGCGCATGCGCAGGATTTCTTCCTGGTGATGACCAACGCGCCGGGGCCGAACGCCTATCCGATCACCGCCTCGACCTTCGTGCTGATGTATCGGCAGCCCAAGGACGCGGCGCGCTCGGCGGCGGCGCTCAAGTTCTTCCGCTGGTCCCTCGAGAAGGGGCAGAAGCAGGCGCTGAGCCTGGATTATGTCCCGCTGCCGGCGCCGCTGGTCAAGCGGATCAAGACCTATATCGCGGCCACTATCCGGTAGCGACCTGCCGGCAAAAGGGGCGGCGCGCGGGGGCTGGCGACTCCCCCGCGCGCCGTTTTTGTTCTGGAGCACAACCGCCCGTTCGGTTCGAGCGAAGTCGAGAACCGTTGCCGAGCGTGTCTCGACTTCGCTCGACATGAACGGGGAGAGGGCGCGCAACGCAGCCCGGCACCGCGGCCGCTGTCACAGAAGTGTCGCTCAGTTTACGCAGCGCTGTCACCGAATCGCCCTATCCGCCGCTCACCGAAACCACAGGAGCGACGGGGCAAATGATGACGAAACGGATACTTTTGGCGGCGGTGCTGGCGACGAGCGCGCTCGCCACCCCGGCGCTGGCGCAGAGCGCCCCGTCGAGCAGCGACGGCGACGACGTCCAGGCGCTCAAGGCCGAGATGCAGGCGCTGCAGGCGCGGCTCGACAAGCTCGAGGCCGAGCAGACGGCCGCGGCCGCGACACCGGCGCCTGCGCCTGTCGCCGCACCGGCGGCCTCCTCGGTGCCCGGCTGGGTCGCCGACACCAAGATCGGCGGCAAGGCCTATCTCAACGTCAGCAACATCCACCAGCTATCCGACGGCGTGCCGTCGTCGCAGAACGGGATGCAGGCCGAGCTCAAGCGCTTCTACCTGACGGTCGATCACCGCTTCAGCGACATCTTTTCGGCCAATCTGACCACCGACTTCCGCTACGGCACCAACGGCCTGTCGAAGGACGACACGCTCTACGTCAAGAAGGCCTATCTGCAGGCGACGCTGGCGCCCGAGCTGTTCGTGCGCGTCGGGTCGGCGGACCTGCCCTGGGTGCCGTTCGTCGAGAGCGTCTATGGCTATCGCTTCGTCGAGAACGCGCTGATCGACCGCACCAAATACGGCACCTCGGCGGACTGGGGCGTGCATGTCGGCGGCACGTTCGGGAACGGTCTGGTCAGCTATGCCGTGTCGGCGGTCAACGGCGCCGGTTACAAGACGCTGTCGCGCAGCTCGGATACGATTGACCTCGAAGGGCGGATCAGCGCGCAGCCGATCAAGAATATCGTGTTCGCGGTCGGCGGCTATACCGGCAAGCTCGGCAAGAGCGCCGACGGCCAGGCCGACACGCCGCATCGCGCCAAGCGCTTCGACGCGCTTGCCGCTTATGCCGGCAAGACGGTGCGGGTCGGCGTCGAATATTTCAAGGCGTGGGACTGGAACAACGTGACCACGCCGCAGAGCGACGTCAGCTCTGGATGGTCGGCGTTCGGCTCCTACGCCTTCACGCCGAAGCTCGGCGTGTTCGGCCGCTACGACTGGGTCAATCCGAACCAGAAGACCAACGGACCGCTCAAGGAAAATTACTTCAACGTCGGGCTCGACTATCAGCCGGTCAAGAACGTCGACCTCGCGCTGGTCTACAAGCGGGATCGTGCCGACAACGGGCTGGTCGCGACGTCGAACGGCACGATCGGCGGCGTCGATCGCGGCACCTATGACGAGATCGGCATCTGGTCGCAATTCTCGTTCTGACGAACGCGAAATCGGACAGGGTCAGTTGACCGGCCGTGGCGCGTGACAGCGCCATGGCCGTGTCGCTATGAATGCCCTCTTTGCAGGGGGCGAGCCGATGACGGAACGGACCATATCGAGGCGGGCAGTGATGGCCGGCGGCGCCGCATTGCTCGCCTGGCCGGCGCTGGCGGCCGAGGTGCGGCCGGCGATCCGCAAGCTCGGCGCCGGGCTCGACCGGATCGTCGATCCGGATGCGGCGATCGAGACGGTCGCGCGCCACATCCAATGGGCCGAAGGGCCGGTGTGGCTCGCGCGTCAGAACTGCCTGCTGTTCTCCGATCCGCCCGCCAACGTCATGCGGCGGTGGCGGCGGGGCGAGGGGGTGACGACCTTCCTCGCCCCCTCGGGCGCCGCCGATACCGATCCGAAGCTGGTGCGCGAGCCGGGATCGAACGGGCTCGCGGTCGATGGCAGCGGACATGTGGTAATCGCCAACAGCGGCGGGCGCTGCCTGACGCGGCTCGATCCGGTCACGAAACGGCGGGCCACGCTGGTCGATCGCTATCGCGGCAAGCGGTTCAACAGCCCCAACGACCTCACCATCGCGCGATCGGGTGCGATCTACTTCACGGATCCGCCCTACGGTTTCGCCGACGGGGACGCCTCGCCGCTCAAGGAACTGCCGCATAACGGTGTCTATCGCTGGCAGGCGGACGGCACGGCGGAACTGGTTGATGGCGAGCTGACCCGCCCCAACGGCGTCGCGCTGTCGCCTGACGAGCGGCGGCTCTACGTCTCGGTGTCGGACGAGCAGGCGCCGCGGATCATGGTTTATGACCTCGACGCGCGCGGGATGCCGCGTGAGCGGCGCGTGCTGCTCGATGCCAAGCCGATGATAGCGGGCGGCGCGCCCGGCCTGCCCGACGGGATGAAGGTCGCGGCCGACGGCACGATGTTCTGCTCGGCGCCCGGCGGGATGCTGATCATGACGCCCGAGGCCGAGCCGCTTGGGCTGATCGCCGACGGCCAGGCGATCGCCAATTGCTGCTTCGGCGATGACGGACGGACACTGTTCCTGACCTCGTCCAATCGCGTGCTGAGGATGCCGCTCCGGATCAACGGCTGGGGCAAATGACCCCCTCCGTTCCCCCTGAGCTTATCGAAGGGCCGTGCTTCGACTTCGGTCAGCACGAACGGATTTAGCGTAGCAGCCGCCGTTCGATCGCGACGACGCCCAGGCCGGCGGCGGCAAGGCAAAATGCGAGGAACAGCATCGGCGCGAGGTTGCTGCCGGTCGCGTCGTGGATCGCCGGGACGACGGTCTGCGCGACGAAGCCGCCGAGATTGCCGACCGAGTTGATCGCCGCGAACCCGGCAGCGGCGCGTGCGCCGGTCAGGAAGCGCGGCGGCAGCGTCCAGAACACCGGCTGGCCCGAGAAAATCGCCGCGGCGGCGAGCGACAGCAAGGCGAATTGCAGCACCGGTCCGGGCGCGACGACGCTCGCCACCAGCAGCACCGCGCCGGCGAGCGCCGGGCCGGCGGCGTACCACGTCTGGTCGGCACGGCGCGCGGCGAGGCGCGGCACGCCCCACAGCGCGACCGCGACCAGCGCCCAGGGAATGATGTTGAGGAGGCCATTGGTCGTGTTCGACACGCCGAAGCCCTTGACGATCGTCGGCAGCCAGTAACTGAGCCCGTAGGCGGCGAGCGGATAACCGATATAGACGAGGCAGAGCAGCAGCACCCGGCGGTCGGCGAGCGTGCGCCACGCCGAGCCGCTGTCGGCAACCGCTTCGGCCTCGCGCGCCAGCGTGTCGGCGAGCCATGTTTTTTGCGGGTCGCTCAGCCAGCGCGCTTCGGCGGGGCCGCGCGGCAACATCGCCAGCACCACCGGGGCGAGGCAGATCGCGGGAACGCCGGTCGCGAGGAACACCCATTGCCATCCGGCGAGCCCGAGCACGCCGTCCTGGTCGAGCAGCACCCCGCCGACCCCTGCGCCGACCGCGTTGGCGAGCGCGCTCGACAGCATGAACAGCCCGACCGCGCGGGCGCGATGCTCCGGCGGATACCAGAGGGTCAAGACGTAGAGCACGCCGGGGAAGAATCCCGCCTCGGCGAGCCCGAGCAGGAAACGTAGCGTATAAAATGCCGCGGTGCTGTGCGCAAAGGCGAGCAGCACCGTGACGAGGCCCCAGCTCGCCATGATCCGCGCGAACCAGGCGCGCGCGCCGACCCGCTCGAGCAGCAGGTTCGACGGCACCTCGAACAGGAAATAGCCGAGGAAGAACAGCGCCGATCCGAAGCCGTAGGCCGCCTCGCTGAGGCCCAGTGCGCCGACCATCTGCAGCTTGGCATAAGCGATGTTCTGCCGGTCGATATAGGCGACCATGTAGATCAGGCCGAGCAGCGGCATCAGCCGCCATGTGACGCGCCGGACCGTCGTGTGGTGGAGCGCCTCCGTCACTTGCCGGCGCCGAGCGCCCGATCGATCGCGGCGAGCGTCAGCGGACGCATCACCGCATAGCCGGCAGGTGTCGGGTGGACGCCGTCGCTCGACAGACCGGGCTTCATCCCGCCGTCGGGGCCGGCCATCGCGCTGTGATAGTCGACATAGGTGAAGCCGTTCTTCGCGGCATAGTTCTTGAGCCACGCATTCAGCGCGGCGATCTGCGGCACCGGCTGCTTGCCGGGGCTCCACGGGAAGGCGGCGGCGGGCGGGATCGAGGCGAGGATGACCCTGATCCCGTGCGCGCGGGCGAGCTCGGCCATGCTCTGGATGTTGCCCTCGACCGTCGCCATCGTCGCTGCGCCGGTGTTGCCGGCGATGTCGTTGGTGCCGGCCATGATGTGGACCGCCTTCGGGTGGAGATCGATCACGTCCTGCCGGAAGCGAACCAGCATCTGCGGCGTCGTCTGCCCGCTGATACCGCGATCGACACGGCCGTCGGTCCACAGGCTAGCGTCGCCCTTCAGCCAATTGTCGGTGATCGAATCGCCCATGAACACGACGCGGACCCTGGCGTGGCTCGCGAGCAGCTCGCGGTCCGCGGCGGCGTAGCGGCACAATTGCCCGAAGTCGCGGGTCAGCATGTGCAGGTTCCAGAGCTGCCAGCTCGCGCCGTCCTGGGGCGCGGGATGGGCGGGGCAGGGGTCGGCGACGATGCCCGACGGATCGTCGGCATAAGGATCGCCCGGCACCTTGGTCTGCGCGAGTGCGGCGCTGGCCCCGCCCGCCATCAGCATCGCCGCCATCGCCATTTTTCCGAATGCGCCCGTCATCGCTCGCTCTCCCGTTCTCGTGCGGCCGTTAAAGCAAGCGGCGGCGCGCGGGGCAACGA
Organism: Sphingomonas sp.; assembly: GCA_035776635.1. Taxonomy (GTDB): domain Bacteria; phylum Pseudomonadota; class Alphaproteobacteria; order Sphingomonadales; family Sphingomonadaceae; genus Sphingomonas. The sequence continues at coordinate 80,355 of DASTWI010000071.1, forward strand.
TGAATACGCAGACAATTCGACGGTGGTTAGTTTACCTTGAGCGCGGCCGCGATCGGCACGGCGTCGGGGACGATCAGGTGGATGGCATCACCGCCCGGCCGCGCCACCATCCGCACGCCGAGCGCGGGCAGCGCCGCCTCGTCGAGCTTGCCCGGCTCGCCGAGCCGCAGCCACACCCGGCTCGACGCCGCGCCCGCCTCGAGCACATTGTCCCGTCCGCCGAGCGCCGCGAGCCAGGGCGACGGATCGACCGACTGCGCTGCGGTTGCGGGGGCAGCTTCCGGCGCCGCCGCGGACAAGGGTCCGGCGGCGGCGCGCATCTCCATCGCGACCGCGTCGGCGATCGGCCCCAGTACGACCTGTAGCCCTTGCGCAGAGGGGCGGATCAGCCCCGCCGCGCCGAGCGCGCGCAGCCGCGTTTCGTCGACTTTGCCCTGGTCATGAACCACCAGTCGCAGGCGCGTGGTGCAGGCGTCGATGCTCGCGAGATTCGCCGCCCCGCCCAGCGCCGCGACGAACGCGCCGCCGCGCTCGCCCGGGGCGCTGGCGATCTCCTCGCCGACCGGCTCGTCCTCGCGGCCCGGTGTCTTGAGCCCGAAACGCTGGATCGCGAAGCGGAACGCGCCGTAATAGAGCGCGAAGTAGGCGAGCCCGACCGGCAGCAGCAGCAGCGGCCGCGTCGCCTTCGAGAAGTTGAGCGCATAGTCGAGGAAGCCGGCCGAAAAGCCGAATCCCAGCTTGACCCCCAGCATGTCCATCACCGCCATCGCGAGCCCGGTCAGCACCGCGTGCAGCGCATAGAGCGCCGGCGCGAGGAACATGAAGCTGAACTCGATGGGCTCGGTGACGCCAGTCAGGAAGGCGGTCAGCGCCATCGACAGCAGCATCCCGCCGACCGCCTTGCGGCGTTCGGGCAGCGCGGTGTGGTACATCGCGAGGCAGGCGGCAGGCAGGCCGAACATCATTACCGGGAAGAACCCGGCCATGAACGCGCCCGCAGTCGGATCGCCGGCGAAGAAGCGGTTCAGGTCGCCGGTGGTGCCGTGATAGTCGCCGACGATGAACCAGGCGACGTTGTTGAGGATATGGTGGAGCCCGGTGACGATCAGCAGCCGGTTGAGCACACCGTAGAAGAACAGCCCGATTTCGCCCGAGCCGATCACGAGCTTCGACAGGCCGTCCATCCCGCTGTTGATCGGTGTGTAGAGCCCGCCGAACACTAGCGCGAGGCCTAACCCCGCAAAACCCGCAAGGATCGGCACGAACCGCCGCCCGCCAAAAAAGGCCAAATAATCCGGCAGCTTGATTGTCGCATAACGATTGTAGAAGCCCCCGGCGATCAGGCCGGACAGGATGCCGATCGGCACCGACAGCTTGGCGATCGCCTTGGTCCGCCAGGCGTCGGCGGCGAGCGCGGCGGCGTCCTTGCCGAGCCCCGCCACCGTATCCGGCGGCACGGTGAGCAGCGTCGCTGCGCCGCGCGTCGCGACGAGGAAGCAGACGAGGCCCGCGAGCCCCGCCGCGCCATTATTATCCTTCGCCAGCCCCACGCCGATGCCGAGCGCGAACAGCAGGCCGAGATTGTCGAAGATCGCCGATCCCGCAGCGGCGACGAATGGAATGTCGAACAGGTCGGGTTGGCCGAGGCGGAGGAGAAGGCCGGCGATCGGCAGCACCGCGATCGGAAGCATGAGCGCACGGCCGAGCGGCTGGAGCGATTGCAGCGAGAGTCTCATGCGGCTTGCTCCATGACGGAGATGACGAGCGCGCGGACCGCGGCGGCATCGGGCGCGGCGAGCGCTTGCGCCGCGAGCGTCCGGCAGCGGCCGAGGTCGAGCGTGCGGACCAGCGCCTTCACCTCGGCGACCGCCGCGGCGGGCACCGACAGCTCGACGATGCCAAGCCCGAGGAGGACCGGTACCGCCTCGGGCACCGCCGCGAGCCCGCCGCACACGCCGGTCCAGCGGCCGTGCGCCTGCCCGCCGCGGACGGTGGCGTCGATCAGCCGCAGCACCGCCGGGTGGAGGCCGTCGAGTCCGGCGGCGACCGCCGGATTGGTGCGGTCGCGCGCGAGGGCATATTGGCTGAGATCGTTGCTGCCGATCGAGAAGAACGCGGCGTCCACCGCCAGCGTGCCGGCGAGGAGCGCGGCGGCCGGCGTTTCGATCATGATGCCGAGCTCGGGCACGGTAACGCCCATCTCGCCGGCGAGCCGGTCGAGCAGCACGCGCGCCTGGCGCAGCTCGTCGGCATCGGCGACCATCGGCAGCATGACCCTGAGCGCCCCCGCGGCGCGGACGCCGAGCAGCGCGCGCAATTGCGTTTCGAGGAGGTCGCGCCGGGCGAGCTGCAGCCGGATGCCGCGCAGGCCGAGCGCGGGGTTCTCCTCGGCGGCCATCGGCAGCCACGGCGCGGGCTTGTCGGCGCCGATGTCGAGCGTACGGACGATCAGCGGGCGATCGCCGAGCGCGTCGGCGATCGCCTGATAGGCGGCGCGCTGCTCGGCCTCGTCGGGCGGCGCCGCGCGATCGAGGAACAGGAATTCGGTGCGCAGCAGTCCGCAGCCGTCGGCGCCGTGCGCGACCGCGGCGCGCGCCTCGGCAACCCCGCCGAGATTGGCCGCCACCTCGATCTGCGTGCCGTCGGCGGTGATCGCGGGCTCGTGCGCGCGCGCCTCCGCCGCCTGCCGTCGCGCCGCGCGGGCCGCCGCCTCGGCGCGGGCGCGCGCGACGGTCGCAGGGTCGGGCGCGATCGTCAGCGTGCTGTCGCGAAGGATCAGGTCGGCGCCGTCCTCGACCAGCGCGAGCGCCGGCCCCAGCCCGGCGAGCATCGGCAGCCCCAGCCCGGCGGCGATGATCGCGACGTGCGAGGTCGCGCCGCCGTCTCCGCTCGCGATTCCCGTCAATCCGGCATCGGCCAGCGCCATCAGCTGCGAAGGATAGAGCGTCTCGGCGACCAGAATTGCGCCGCGGGGCGGCCGCGGCGGCTCGGCCGCGTCGCCGAGCAGCGCGACGAGGACGCGACGTTCGAGATCGGTGAGATCGTCGAGCCGCTCGGCGAAGCGGCGGTCGCCGGCGGCGCGCAGCGGCTCCGCGAACCGCTCGATCGCGTTGCGCCAAGCGAAGGCCGCGCTCGCGCCGCCGGCGATCGCTTTGCGCGCGGCTTCGTCCACCTCGGGATCGTCGAGCAGCACGAGATGCGCCGCCGCGATCTCGGCTGCGGGCCCCGATCCGGCGGCGTCGGCGGCGAGTTCGGCGCGTACGCGATCGCGCGCGGCGTCGAGCGCGGCAGTTTCGGCGGCGGGATCGTCGGCGCGCTCGGCCACCGCGATCGCCGCGCTGCGCAGTCGGAACGCGGGGCCGATCGCCGTCCCCGGAACCGCGACGACGCCCTTGAGCTCGCCGGGCGGCGTGATTGCGGGCGCGGCCGGCGCGGCATCGACCACCGCGAGCCGTTCGCCCATCCCGCTTTCGAGCAATTCGGAGATCGCCTCGACCGCGCGTTCGGCGTCGTCGCCCGTGGCCCGGACCGTGAGCCGCGCCCCATGCGGTAATGCGAGCGCGAGCATCGCCACCGCCGAGCGCGCCGAGGCGGTGCGGCCGTCCTCGGCGACGATCTCGGCCGCCGCGCCGAAATCCTTCGCCAATGCGGCGATCCGCGCCGCCGGCCGCGCGTGCAGGCCGTGCGCGAGCGGCAGCCGAAGCGTGAGCTCCCGCGCAGGCGGGTGTCCAAGGGCGCGGTCAGTACCGGCCGTTCGCCGGATTGCATCGCTTGCTTCGAGGCTCAGCAGCGGCGCGCCGGCGGCGATCGCGCCCTCGCCGGCGCGCGAGACGAGCCGGAACGCTTCGCCATTGGTGACGATCACCGGCGTCACCAGGCTGCGCGCGGTGCGGGCGAGGCGGTCGAGATCGAACACTACGAGCGTGTCGCCCGCCGCGACGCACTGCCCATCGCGCACCTTCGGCGTAAAGCCGACACCGCCAAGCCCCACCGTATCGAGCCCGATGTGCAACAGCAGCTCCGGCCCCCTGTCGAGTCGCAGCGTCACTGCATGTCCCGCCGGGTGCGCGCTGACGATCGTGCCGTCGCCCGGCGCGACCAGCCGGCCCTCGACCGGATCGATCGCCACGCCGTCGCCCAGCATCCGCTCGGCGAACACCGGATCGGGTACGGCCTCGAGCGGCGTCACCCAGCCGGCGAGCGGGCTCAGCACCTCGATCACGCCCGCCGTCCTCGCGGGCAACCTCGTGCTCCTGCTTTCGCAGGAGCACCGACTTGCCAACGGTCAGTCACTTGCCCGCCCCATCCAGCGTCAGCCGGTCGAGCACCCAGAAGGGATTGGGCCCGTTCTGGGTGAAGGTCATGCACAGATCGTGCGCGCCCCGCTGCGCATCGATCGCGCCCGATACGACGGCGTCCCCCGAAGTCCCGGTCGCCGGCGCCAGCGGCACGGTGGCGATCACCGGCCCGTTGCAGCCGTCGCGCCGTACCTTGAGCTCGCCGGCGGAGGTGGCGGGCTTTTCGAACACGATCTTCTCGATGTCGTCGCCGATCGCGAAGTTGAACGGCTGGCGGCCCACCGTCGCGCGGAGCCGCGTCACGCCGTCGAGCGGAGCGCCGCGCCAGATCCAGCACGGATGCATGATGTCCGCCCAATGCACCTTGCGCACGCCGTCGGTCGGACCGTCGTCCTCGAGCCGCAGCGGGATCGCCTGGCTGCACAGCTCCATTTCGCTCGCGCCGCGCGTGTGGAGCAGCTCGGGGCCGATCAGCCAGCGGCGCGAGGTGCCCAGCGGAGTGTCGCCGGCGAAGCCCTGCGCCACCAAAGCGGTGCCGGGCGCCAGCGTCAGCGGCCGGTCATAGGCCGGCGAACGGGGCGAGGGCGGCGTACCGTCGGTCGTGTAGCGCAGCGTGCCGATACCCGCGGGCTGCGCCAGCGTCACCGTCAGCGCGTGATCGCTGCCGCCGAAACGCGCCTCGGGCTCGAGCGGTGTTGCGTCATAGCCGAGCCCCATCCGTCGCCACCGCGCCATTGCGCCCAGCAGCCGCTGCGAGAAGGCCGGCCAGTCCTTCGCCGGGTTCGCCCAGGCGAGTTCGGCGAGCACCGCGGCGCGCGGCCAGATCATGCGGTCGGCATAAGCGGTGGTGCGGACGTGCTCGGTCCACAGATTGACCTGCAGGCCAAGGACATGGCGGCGCTCTTCGGGCGTGAGCGCGGCAGGGGCGGGGTCGAAGCCGTAGAGCCGCCGCCAATCGACGATTTCGCCGCGCCCGGGCGGTTCGTCGCCCGAATCGCTCTGGCGGTTGTCGAGATAGAAGATCGGCGCCGGCGCCAGCACCGTGTCGTGCCCCGCTTTCGCGGCGGCGACCGCGCCGTCGATACCGTGCCAAGACATCACCGTCGCGTCCGCCGGCACCTGGCCGTGGAGGATCTCGTCCCAGCCGATCAGGCGGCGGCCGTGCTTCGTCAGATAGGCGCCGATCCGCGCGGTGAACCAGCCCTGCAGAGCGTCCTCGTCCTTGAGGCCGAGCGCCCTGATCTTCGCCTGGATCGCGGGGTTGGTCTTCCACTGGTCCTTGACCGCTTCGTCGCCGCCGACATGGATATATCGGCCGGGGAACAGCGCCATCACCTCGTCGAGCACAGTGTCGATGAAGGTGAAGGTCGCGTCGTCCGGATTGAACAGATTGGGCAGGATGCCCCAGTCGTTGCTCGGGGTCTTCGGCGGATTGGGCGTCGAGGCAAGCGCGGGATAGGCGGCGATCGCGGCGGTGGCGTGGCCCGGCATCTCGATCTCGGGAACGATCGTGACGTGATGCGCCGCGGCGTAGGAGACCACCGCGCGGATCTCCGCCTTGCTGTAATAGCCGCCGTAGCGGATCGGCTTGCCGGTATTGGGATCGATGCCGGCAGCGCCCGCCTCCTGCCGCCACGCGCCGATCTCGGTCAGGCGCGGATAGCGATCGATTGCGATCCGCCAGCCTTGGTCGTCGGTCAAATGCCAGTGGAGCGTGTTGAGCTTGGCAATCGCCATGCGGTCGATCAGCTGCTCGACATAGGCGACCGGCTGGAAGTGCCGCACCGAATCGAGCATTACCCCGCGCCAGGCGAAGGCGGGCTTGTCATCGATCGTCAAGGCGGGGATGCGGCCGTCCTTCGATGCGGCGATCAGCTGCCACAGAGTCTCCGCACCGTAATAGAGCCCTGCATCGGTCGATGCCGAAACGGTAACGCGTTTCGGCGTGATGACGAGCCGGTACGCCTCGGCACCCGCGATCGCGGGATCGCGGCGGAAGCGTATCGTCCCGTTCTCCGCCAACGCCAGCGCCGGCCCGCCGGTTCGCGCGACAAGCTCGGCCAGACGCTGCCCCGCCTTGGCCGCGCCGGGATCGGCGGCGGCGATCCGCGCGCCCGAAAGCAAAAAGCTGCCGGCCTGAGGCACCACGCGAGCAGGCATCGGCAGCAAGGGGAGAGCGGGTTCGGCCGATGCTGCCGCCGGCGTGGCCAGCGACACGACGACAGCGGCCAGGAATATACGCATCAGGACTCCCTCAGGCGGTCTTGTCGACGACATACCGCGAATCCGCCCGGCGTCGCCAATCCGAACGGGGACGGCGCCGCCGCCGTCCCCGCGATCGCTCAGAAGTTGAGGTTGACCGTCGCCATGAACTTGCGTCCGCTCCGGTATACCCCGCGCGGCAAGCGCACGGTGTTGGCATAGGCGTAATATTCGCTGTCGGTCAGGTTCATGCCCGACAGCGTCAGGCCCAGATAGTTGGTGAAGTTATACGTTGCCGACACGTCGAGATTCTCGCTGCTGCGCACGTACATATTGTCGCCGCGGTCGATGCCGGTGAAGTATTTCGACCGCCAAGTGAACGTCCCGCGGATCGTGACCGGGCCGTTTTCGAAGAACGGGCTGAAGCTCACCTGGTGCTTGGAATTGTACGGCAGGTCGACGCCGGCCCGCCCATGGGCGTCCGAATAGGTATAATTGGCGAGCACGCCGAAGCCCCAGGGCAAGCTCTGCTGATAGGCGATTGCGAACCCCTTCGAGCTGGCCGATCCGGCGTTGTGCGGGCGGCTGATATTGTAGCTCGTCACCTTGCCGTAGAACTGGTTGAAATGATCCTCGGGCGCGGTCGTCTGCAGGATGTAGTTGCCGATATCCTTGTAGAACACCTCACCGGCGAGGATCGAGTTGCGCGAGAAATACCATTCGAGCGAGGCGTCGTAGTTGGTCGCCTCATAGGGATTGAGATCGGGATTCCCGCCGCCGCCGGTCAGGATCTGGTCCGACAGCCAGAAGTAGTTGGTCATGTCGGCATAATTGGGTCGCGCGATCACCATCGAGCCGGCGAAACGGAAGATCAGATCGGGCCTAAGGTTGATCGCGACGTTCACGCTCGGCAGCACGTTGCGATAGTGTTTGGAGGTCGTCTCCCAGGTCCAGTCCGCTTCACTGGTGCAAGCGCCGCCGACGACGACGGGGGTGCAGACATAGCCAGCGCTGACGCTCTTGGTATCGACGAAGCGAGCACCGACATTGCCGCGCAGCGCGCCCTGTTCGAAATTGACCTGCGCGTAGGCGGCGTTGACGTTCTCCTTGACGTCCCAATTGCCCGCAGTGAACTCGGCCGCGGCGAACTTGGACGGCTCGGGCAGCGACGCGCCGGCAGGGAGCCAATCGCCGCCCTCGACATAATTGACCATCGTGTCGCCGTCGATCTTGAAGCGTCCGGTCATCTGGTCGTTGAGCCCGTCGAATCCGCGCAGGTAGTTGCCGCTCACCCCGGTCGGGTCGAACAGCGACGTGGGCGCGCTGACGCCAGTGACGGCGATGCCGGCATATGCCTGGCTGGTTTCGTGATGGCGGTATTTGTAGCCGAGCTGGATGCTCTTGAGCGAGCTGTCGAACTTGAGCGTCAGGTCGCCCTGGGCATAGCGTTCCTTGTCCTTGGTCGGCTTGTTGACGAGATTGCCGCTCCAGCCCGGATCGGTCGCGAACGCGGCGGGATTGCCCAGGACGTCGGTCGTATAGCTGATCGTCCCCGGCACCTTGGGCGCGCCACTGATGTCGACGGCGTAATCGGCCCAGTTGAGGAATTCGAGGAACACCTGGTGCTTGGTGCCGCCATTGGCGTTCGACGTGCCCGCCTCGACGCTCAGCCCCCAATGGTCGTCGTTCCACTCCGCCTTGCCGTGCCAGGTCTGCGAGTGCATCTCGGCGATGCGATATTGCGCGTCATAGACCGACAGGGCGTGCTTGAAGGTCGCGTTGGTGACGATTCCGTCCTCGACCGTCAGCCCGGTCAGCGAGCCGGCGCTGTTCCAGGTGTTGCCGGGGAACGAATATTCGGACTGGTTGAAATTGTCGTAATTGGCGTCGATGCGCAGATAGTCGGCGGTCAGCGTCAGCTTGTCGACCGGCTTCCACTGGACCGTTCCCGAATAGGTCTTCCGCTCGCGGCCCTGCTCGAAATAGCTGGTGCCGTAGGCGTTGGGAAACTTGGCCTTCGGATTGGCGAGCAGCGTCGTCGCGCACGCGCCGGTGCAGTTGCCCGTGCCGATCGAGCTGACCCCGCCGTCGTTCTTGCCGTCCCAGAAATCGGCGGTGATCGTGCCGTAGCTTTCCAGCCCGTCGCGGCGCAGCCGGTCCTTGGCGCGCTGGAACGAGGCGAGCACGCCGAACGTGTCGGAAGCGTTGTGCCAGCTCACCAGCGCCGAACCCTGGATGTCGCCCTTCTTCGACCGGTCGTTGTAGAGGTAGCCGACCGACGCCGCGACGGTGAACGGCTTCAGCTCGAGCGGGCGGCGGGTGACGACGTTGACCGTGCCGCCGATCGAGCCTTCGTCGATCCGCGCTTCGGACGACTTGTAGACGTCGACTCGATCGACCAGCTGCGGCGCGAGCAGCGCATAGTTGAAGGTGCGACCCGGGGAATCGAGGATGAACCAGTCGGCCGACGCGACCGTCTGGCCGTTGAGCAAGGTGCGGTTGAGCGCGGGATCGGTGCCGAGGATCGACACCTTCTCGCCCTGGCCGAACTGGCGATCGACGGTGACGCCGGGGACCAAGGTCAATGCCTCGGCGACGTTGGTGTTGGGAAACTTGCCGACATCCTCGGCGGAGACCGAATCGACGATCGCATTGGCGTTGCGCTTGGTTTCGAGCGCAGCCTGCAGCGAGGCGCGGATGCCGGTGACGACGATGTCCTGCGACTGGTCGTCGGGGCCGTTGGCGGTGCTGGTGTCGTCTTTCGCCGCCTGCTGCGCGTAAGCCGGCGCCGCGCTTGCCAGCGCCAACGCGCTCACCGCGGCGGCGAGCAGCGCCTTGCGAATCTGTATCGGAGCCTGGATCATGACATCCCCCTTCCCAAAAGCCCTGAATGGACAGGACCAAAACACGACCAAATCGCCTGCAGAGCCACGTCTTTGCGCGGTTTCCATCGCTGATCGGCCTTCCGAGCGTGGATTAACGGCTAAACTCGATCAATTTGCAATACCAAAAGTGATGCCAATGTAAATTTTTTGCCATTTGGTATTGAAAAGGCCTTATCGATCCGCTTAAGAATGCAGGTGCAGGGGGTGCTCATGTTCGTCGACCGCATCGGAAAACTGGAGGACGGCGGCAGCGCGCCGCTCTATCTCCAGCTGCAGCGCGTCCTGCGCTCGGCGATCGAGCGGCGCGTGCTCGCGCCCGACGAGGCGCTGCCGCCGGAGCGGGACCTCGCCGAGGCCTACAAGGTCTCGCGGGTCACCGTGCGCAAGGCGCTCGACGGCCTGGTCGATGCCCGGCTGCTCACTCGGCGGCAGGGCGCGGGCACCTTCGTCGCCGCGCGAGTCGAGAAGAACTTCGCGACCATTTCGTCCTTCTCGGAGGATATGCTCGCGCGCGGCCGGCAGCCGCACAGCGAATGGCTGTCGCGGACCGAAGGAACGGTCACGCCCGAGGAAGCGATGGCGCTCGGCCTCGGCCCCGGCAGCCCGGTCTATCGCTTCACCCGCATCCGCTATGCCGACGGCGAGTCGATGGCGCTCGAGCATGCCACCGTTCCCGCCTATTCGCTGTCCTCGCTCGATGCTGTCGGCGAATCGCTTTACGACGCGCTCGGCGATGCGCGGCCGATGCGCGTGCTGCAGCGGCTTCGCGCAGTGCTGTTCACGGCCGAGCAGGCCGAACTGCTGGGCATTCCGGCCAATTCCGCCGGGCTCGAGATCGAGCGGCGCGGTTTCGCCCGGGATGGCCGGACCGTCGAGTTCACCAAATCCTATTATCGCGGCGACGCCTATGATTTCGTCGCCGAGTTGAGCGTCGCGCCGCGCTAGGGGCGGCCAGTGGAGGAAGTATCGTTGCCGAGTCCCGTCACCGCCGAAACCACCTTGATGTTCCGCGAGGCCGCTGCTGCCGGCTCCGCGGTGCGGCGGCAGCAGGCGCGGAACGGCCGCACGCTTCTCGCGCTCGCCGACCGGCTGCGCAGCGCGCCGCCGCGTGCGGTGGTGACGCTGGCGCGGGGCAGCTCAGACAATGCGGCGACCTTCGCGCGCTATCTGATCGAGCGGCGTGCGCGCGTGCTGACCAGCTCGATCGCGCCGTCGATCGCCTCGGTCTATGATGCGATGCCCGACCTTTCGGGCACGATGATGCTCGCCATTTCGCAGTCGGGCCGCAGCCCCGACCTGCTTGCCGCGGCCGATGCGGCGAAAGCGCGCGGTGCGATGGTGGTCGCGCTGGTCAACGAGGAAGGCTCGCCGCTTGCTGCGAGCGCCGATTTCTGCCTGCCGCTGTGCGCCGGGGCAGAGCGCAGCGTCGCCGCGACCAAGTCGTTCGTCGCGACGCTCGCCGCGATCCTGGCGCTGATCGGCGGCTGGACCGGCGACGTCCGCTTCCGGAGCGCGTTCGAGGCGCTTCCCGACCTGCTCGACCACGCCTGGGCGCTCGACTGGTCGGCAGCGGTGCCGGTCCTTGCCGAGGCGGCCAACCTCTATGTCGTCGGCCGCGGACCCGGCTATGCGATCGCGCAGGAGGCGGCGCTCAAGATCAAGGAGACCTGTGGCTTCCATGCCGAGGCGTTCAGCGCGGCGGAGGTGCGTCATGGGCCGATGGCGCTGGTCGAGAACGGCTTTCCGGTGCTGCTGCTGGGCCAGGCCGACCGCAGCCTCGACAGCATCGCCGCGCTGGCGCGCGAGTTCGGCGAGCGCGGCGCGCGGCTGATCCGGGCTGGCGTTCCCGGCGTCGCGGGGCTCGGGCTGCCGACGCTCGACGCCGATCCGCTCGTTCAGCCGATCCTCATCGTCCAAAGCTTTTACCGGCTCGCCAACGCGCTGGCGGTGGCGCGCGGCCGCGACCCCGATCGCCCGCCGCACCTCGCCAAGGTGACCGAGACCGTCTGATGGCCGACGCGCTGACCAACGCCCGCGTGATGCTGCCGTCCGGGCTGCGCGACGATGTCTGCGTGGTGATCGAGGGCACACGGATCCGCGCCGTGTCGTCGAGCCCGCCGGCCGACGCGCGGATCGTCGATTGCGGCGGCAGGCTGTTGCTGCCGGGCTTGATTGACGTGCAGGTCAACGGTGGCGGCGGCCGGCTGTTCAACGACGATCCCTCGATCGAGACGATCGCGGCGATCGCCGCCGCGCACCGCCGCTTCGGCACCACCGGGCTGCTGCCGACGCTGATCAGCGACGATTTGTCGGTGGTCGAGGCGGGGATCGCGGCGGTCGATACGGCGATCGAGGCGGGCGTTCCCGGCGTGCTCGGCATCCATATCGAGGGCCCGTTCCTCAGCCCGGCGCGGCACGGCATCCACCTCGAATCGAAGCTGCGCGTGCTCACCGACGACGTGATCGACCTGCTTGCGTCGGCCAAGCGCGGCCGGACGCTCGTGACGCTCGCGCCCGAACGCGCTGCTCCGGCGCAGATCGCGCGGCTGGTGCAGGCCGGCGTGATCGTCTCGGCCGGCCATTCGGATGCCGATTACGAGACGGTGCGCGGGGCGATCGACGCCGGCCTCACTGGCTTCACCCATCTGTTCAACGCCATGTCGCAGCTCGCCAACCGCGCGCCCGGCATGGTCGGCGCCGCGTTGGAGGACGATTCGACTTATGCCGGCCTGATCGTCGACGGCCTCCACGTTCACCCGGCGACGCTGCGTGTCGCAGTGCGCGCGAAGGGCACCGAGCACCTCATGCTGGTCACCGATGCGATGCCCAGCGTCGGCGCCGATCGCGACGATTTCATGCTGCAGGGCCGGCCGATCCGCCGCGAGGGCGACATGCTCAAGAGCGCCGACGGCGTGCTCGCCGGCTCGACGCTGACGATGGCGGGCGCGGTCGCCAACATGATCGCGCAAGGCCGCGTGACGCTGCGCCAGGCGGTCGCGATGGCATCGGCGACGCCTGCCGCATTCCTCGGCCTCGGCGGTTCCACCGGCGCAATCGCCGCCGGCCTCGCCGCCGACCTCGTCCTCGCCGACGACGATCTCACCGTGCGCGAGACGTGGATCAGCGGGCAATCGTCGCGCCGCTGAAACAGACCCGTCGCCAGTCTGTCATCGCGAGGCGGAGACCGACGAAAGGTCACAATGGTCATACCTCTATATCAAAGAGGCCCGCCTCCCGCCGGATAGTGATATTCGATTTGTCAAAGAGCTGAATCGGAACATTAGCAGAACATGGGCGTGTAGGAAAGAGCCGCTCACCAACGCAGCCGCCGGCATGACGCCCCGGGATGGCGGTCGACGGCGTCCACCCGATCGCCGATGGCTATGCCGCAATGGAGCGCGTGCTCGATCCGGTGGTTCAGCAGTTAATCGGAGCTCTCGGCGCCCCGATCTGCCTAGATCACCCGATGCGCGACCGTTACAAGATGGAAGGCGAGTTCATCCTGCTGAAGGGCTTAGTCGGCGTACGGATGGTCTATGCCACATCAGAATGGTGCCGGCATTCGTTGGTTTGTGACGAGATGCTAAGGCTTGTGCTCTATACGCCCGAACTTCGCAGTTCCGACGTTTCTGAGTTCAACTGCCTCCGGTGTTCCTCTGACCACCACTTCTTCGGCTGAGACACGTGATATGCCATTGAGGTGGAGTCCAACTTGCCCGCAGTTCGTCACCTCGATTGTTCCGATGCGGACGGTCCCGCCGTTCGGTTTTTCAGGCGGTCCGCCATTTGACTTCGGCCTAGCCGGTACTCGGTCCATGGTTCAAATCCCCCATCAATACGTCCCGTGAGTTCTGAATGTGTGCGAGCACATCCGCTGTTGAGTCAATTCGGCCGACGGAAAGCCTCTCCACACTGTCCGCCCTTAGGGTTGTGGAGCGAGGGCGCGCGGTGCCCTCCTGGTCGCCCGCGCTGCCCTCCTTAGAGGGCCAAAAAACCATTGCGAGACCCGCTACGGCTGCGGCGGCGCAACTGGACAGCAATACCCAACCTACGGGCGCTGAAACAGTTAGCCCCATCATTTGAGCCACGCACGGTGTGGCAATGCCCGCTGCCGTAAGTAAACCCCCACCAATCCGCCGCTTTTCCATGCACACCGCATATCATGCGCACCTTGGGTTCTTAAAGTGCACAATCACCAAAAGAAAAGGGGTCCGGGTGCATGGCCCGGACCCCGTCCTCTCCTAGCGTGTTGAGCTAGAACTCAGTCGCGGTCGCCGGTCAGGAAGGCGGGGGCGAACTCCGGCGCGGGGCCGTCGTCCTTGGCCCCTTCCGAACGCTCGCCGCGCTCGCGGCGGGGGCCGCGGTCGCCGCCGCGGTCACCACGATCGCCACGGTCACGGCGGGGGCCGCGATCGCCTCGGCCGCCGCGATCACCACGGTCTCCACGCGGGCCGCGGTCACCGCGCGGTTCGCGCGGGGGGCGGGTGTCTTCGAGTTCCTCGCCGGTTTCCTGGTCGACGACGCGCATCGACAGGCGGACCTTGCCGCGCGGGTCGATCTCGAGCACCTTGACCTTCACTTCCTGGCCTTCGGAGACGACGTCGGTCGGCTTTTCGACCCGCTCGTTCTTCATCTCGGAGACGTGGACGAGGCCGTCCTTGCCGCCCATGAAGTTCACGAACGCGCCGAAATCGACGATGTTGACCACCTTGCCGGTGTAGATCTTGCCGACCTCGGGCTCCTCGACGATGCCCTTGATCCAGTTCATCGCCGCCTCGATCTGCGAGAGGTCCGAGGACGAAATCTTGATGACGCCCTCGTCGTCGATGTCGACCTTGGCGCCGGTGGTGGCGACGATCTCGCGGATCACCTTGCCGCCGGTGCCGATGACGTCGCGGATCTTCGACTTGTCGATCTGCATCGTCTCGATGCGCGGCGCGTGCGCCGACAGCTCCGAGCGGGTCTCGCCCAGCGCCTTGGCCATCTCGCCGAGGATATGCGCGCGGCCCTCATGCGCCTGGGCCAGCGCAACCTTCATGATCTCCTCGGTGATGCCGGCGATCTTGATGTCCATCTGCAAGGACGTGATGCCCTCGGACGTGCCCGCGACCTTGAAGTCCATGTCGCCGAGGTGATCCTCGTCGCCGAGGATGTCGGAGAGCACGGCGAACTCGTCGCCTTCGAGGATCAGGCCCATCGCGATGCCCGACACCGGGCGCTTCAGCGGCACGCCGGCGTCCATCATGCTGAGCGAACCGCCGCACACCGTCGCCATCGACGACGAGCCGTTCGACTCAGTGATGTCGCTGGTGACGCGGATCGTGTAGGGGAACTCCTCCTTCGACGGCAGCACCGGGTGCAGCGCGCGCCAGGCGAGCTTGCCGTGGCCGACCTCGCGACGCCCGGGGGCGCCGAAGCGGCCGACTTCGCCGACCGAATAAGGCGGGAAGTTATAGTGCAGCATGAAGTGCTGGTAGCTGAGGCCGCCCAGCCCATCGATCATCTGCTCGGAATCCTTGGTGCCGAGCGTGGTGGTGGCGATGGTCTGCGTCTCGCCGCGGGTGAACAGCGCCGAGCCGTGCGCGCGCGGCAGGAAGTGGACCTCGGCCTCGATCGGGCGGACCTGCGTGGTCGTGCGGCCGTCGATGCGGCGCCCTTCCTTGAGGATCGCGGTGCGGACGATGTCGGCCTCGAGCTTCTTGACGAGCTTCGAGGCGACGAGCTGCTCCTGCGGCGTCTTGTCGGCCATCGCGTTCTTGGCCTTGGCGCGCGCCTCGGCGAGCGCGGCCTGGCGCTCGGCCTTGTTGGTCAGCTTGTAGGCCGCCTCGATGTCCTTGCCGATCAGCGCCTTGAGCTCGGCCTTGACCGCGTCCTTGTCGTCGGAAACCTTGAGTTCCCACGGCTCCTTGGCGGCCTGTTCGGCGAGGTCGATGATCGCGTCGATGACTTGCTGCGAGGCCTTGTGCGCGAACATCACCGCGCCGAGCATGACGTCCTCCGACAGCTCCTTGGCCTCGGATTCGACCATCATCACCGCATTCTGCGTGGCGGCGACGACGAGATCGAGATCGCCCTCGGCGACACTCTCGTCGGTCGGGTTGAGCTGGTATTCGCCGTCCTTGTAGCCGACGCGCGCGGCGCCGATCGGGCCCATGAAGGGCACGCCCGAGATCGTCATCGCGGCCGAGGCGGCGACCATCGCGAGGATGTCCGGCTCGTTCTCGCCGTCATAGGAGAGCACCTGACAGATGCAGTTGATCTCGTTGTAGAAGCCTTCGGGGAAGAGCGGGCGGATCGGCCGGTCGATGAGGCGGGAGACGAGCGTCTCCTTCTCGGTGGCGCCGCGCTCGCGCTTGAAGAAGCCGCCCGGGATGCGCCCGGCCGACGAGAACTTTTCCTGATAATGGACGGTGAGCGGGAAGAAATCCTGCCCTTCCTTGACCGACTTGGCGGCCGTCACGGCGGCCAGAACCACCGTCTCGCCGAGCGTCGCGATCACCGCGCCGTCGGCCTGGCGGGCGACCTTGCCCGTCTCCAGAGTGAGGGTCTTTCCGCCCCACTCGATGCTTACTTTCTTCGTATCGAACATTGTGTTTCCTTTGGACCGACGGGCCGATCCCGCCGGGGCCTATCGAGGGAGCCAGTCTTGGCTCGTGCCGGATCGCCGAATTGCGGTCCGGCAAGTGCTCCTGCGAAAGCAGGAGCCCAGAGTCATACGCGATGCGCTTCGTGACCCTGGATCCCGGATCAAGTCCGGGATGGCGCAATACGTAAACGGCCCGCCGAGGCGGGCCGTAACGATTGCGTCACTTGCGAAGCCCGAGCTTCGCGATGAGGTCGGTATAGCGCTGGCCGTCGGTGGTCCGAAGGTAATCCAGCAGCGACCGCCGCTTGTTGACGAGCATCAGGAGGCCGCGGCGCGAATGGTTGTCCTTCGCGTGGGTCTTGAAATGCTCGGTGAGATTCCTGATCCGCTCGGTGAGGATCGCAACCTGGACCTCGGTCGAGCCGGTGTCGCCCTTGCCGCGACCATGTTCCTTGACGAGCGCGTCCTTGCGCTCCTGCGTAATCGACATTCGTTTTCCTTCGACATCGCTTTACAGGTTGAACCCGCGGACGACACGGACCTCATGGGTCTTAGCCTCTACCAAGGCAACCGGCGTGTGAGCGTCGGTGGCGAAGTAGTGGCCATCGTCAACGGCGATCCCGATCACAACCCGCCCCTGACGGAGCAGCCCTGCCTGATCGGGGGTGACGGGTAGAGCCGGGATGTCGTCCAGCCCCGCCGTCAGCGGCAGAGTCACGTCTTCAAGCGCGCGGGCCTTAGCCATTTCGGCCAGTTTGTCCAGCGAAATCGCCGAATCGAGCGTGAACGGCCCGGCCTTGAGACGGCGCAACATGGTGACGTGCCCGACGCTGCCCAGCGCATGGGCGATGTCGCGCGCCAGGCTGCGGATGTAGGTGCCCTTGGAGACATGGGCAATGAACGTGGCCTCTTCCGCAACGTCAGGGCCGGGCTGACGGGCAAGTGAGCGGATCGTCACCGTCCTTGTCGCCAGCGCCACCGCTTCGCCTGCACGCGCCAGATCGTAGGCGCGCTTGCCGTCCACCTTGAGCGCGGAGAATGCCGGCGGCACTTGCTGGATCGTGCCGGTGAAGCGCGGCAGCACCGCCTCCACCTCATCCGCCGTAGGCCGCACCTCGCTCGTCGCCACCACCACGCCTTCGGCATCGAGCGTATCGGTTTCCTCGCCGAACCGCAGCGTGAACGCATAGACCTTGTCGCTGTCGAGCATCCGACCGGCGAGCTTGGTCGCCTCGCCCACCGCGACCGGCAGCACGCCCGAGGCAAGCGGATCGAGCGTGCCGCCATGGCCGACCTTCATCCGGGGCAGCCCGGCTTCGCGCAGCGCGCGCTTGACCGCGCTCACCGCCTGGGTCGAGCCGAGGCCGACGGGCTTGTCGAGGATGATCCAGCCGTGCATGGCGCGCGGCCATAGCGGTAACGGCCGAGCGACGCGAGCGGCGCGGTCAGGATTTGTCCGTCTTGCTCTTGGCGCGCTTCTGCCGTTCGGGCGGCGGCAGGCTGGTCTGAATGCTGAGCACCGAGCAGGTCATGTGCGGAAAATCGGTGCTGAACACCTGCGAGAACCGGTCGAACGCGCCGGTCGGGCTGGTCGTATAGGCGACGCTGAGCGACGCCATGTTGCCGATGCACGGGCCGCTGAGCCGCACGCGATACCAGTCGCGGCGATAGTCCTGAACGTAGAACAGGCCCCGGGTCGGCCCCGCTTCCCAATCGCGCAGGCCGTGATGGGCGGCGAAGGGGATCGTGGTCTCCTTGCCGATCGGGCGCTGGCGATCGGCGGCCGAGGCGGCGGCGGAAAACGTGGCGAGCGCGAGAACGACGGTGGAAACGATGCGCATGAGGACCTTCTCCCGAAGCCGCTTCTAGCAGATTCCGGCTGAACCCATGCTGACGAGCGGGGTGCCGGCGAGCGCCTCGGCGAAATGCTTGCGGCACAGCGCGACGTAGCGGTCGTTGCCGCCGATCTCCGTCTGCGCGCCCTCACGCACGGCATTTCCGGTCGCATCGACGCGCAGGTTCATCGTCGCCTTACGCCCGCACGTGCATACCGACTTGATCTCGATCAGCGCGTCGGCGATCGCGAGGAGGCGCGCACTGCCGGGGAACAGCCGCCCCTGGAAATCGGTGCGCAGGCCATAAGCGAGCACCGGCACACCGAGATCATCGCAAATGCGGGCGAGCGCGGCGACTTGCGCCTCAGTCAGGAACTGCGCCTCGTCGACCAATATGCAGGCGAGGGGACGGCGATCGAACTCGGCCGAAACACAGGCGAACAAGTCGGTCGCGGCGTCGAACGCGGTAGCGGGCGCGGAAAGCCCGATCCGCGAGGTGATCGTCCCGTCTTGGTACCGATCGTCGATCGCCGCGGTGAACAGCATCGTCTCCATGCCGCGCTCGCGATAGTTGAAATCGGCCTGCAGCAGCGTGGTCGATTTCCCCGCGTTCATCGAGGCGTAGTAGAAGTAGAGCTTGGCCATCGGCGCTTCATGGCGGAAGTGACGGCGGCGATCCAGCCGCGCGTTGCAAGGGTTCCCGACTCCCGTTCGCCTTGGGCTGTCGAAGGGCGTTTCCCGCAGACCAGTGTCTGGTCGGTCACGCCCTTCGACAGACTCAGGGCAAACGGAGGTCGGTGGGCCGAGAGCGGTGGCGACGCGCTCCCGACCGATCGGCTCACCAGATATGCACGCGCTGGTCGGGCGGCAGGTAGAGCTTGTCGCCGGGTTTGACGTCGAACGCCGCGTACCAGGCGTCGACGTTCCGCACTACGCCATCGACGCGGTATTTGGCCGGGCTGTGCGGGTCGGTGAGCAGATGCTGCCGCTCGGCGCCCTCGCGGGTCTTGGCGCGCCACACCTGCGCATAGGAGAGGAAGAAGCGCTGGTCGCCGGTCAAGCCGTCGATCACCGGCGCGGGCTTGCCGCCCAAGGAGCGGTGATACGCCTCATAGGCGGTCTGGATGCCGCCGAGGTCGCCGATATTCTCGCCCATCGTGAGCTGGCCCTTGATGTGCGTTCCCGGCACAGGCTCGTAGCTGTCGTATTGCGCACCCAAGGCGGCGGTGCGCGTCGTGAACGCCTTGCGCGCGGCGTCGGTCCACCAGTTGGCGAACTTGCCGTCGGGGCCGAACTGGCTGCCCTGATCGTCGAAGCCGTGGCCCATCTCGTGCCCGATCACCGCACCGATCGCGCCGTAATTGACCGCAGGATCGGCGTTGGGATCGAAGAACGGCGGCTGCAGGATCGCAGCCGGGAAGGTGATCTGGTTCATCAGCGGATCGTAATAGGCGTTGATCGTCTGCGGGGTCATGTCCCACAGGGTGCGATCGACGGGCTTTCCGAGCCGCGACAGCTGCAGGTTCCATTCGAACTCGTCGGCGCGGACGGCATTGCCGAGCAGGTCGTCGCGCGCGACCTTCATCGAGCTGTAGTCGATATATTTGATCGGATGCCCGATCCTGGGATCGAAGGTCGCGAGCTTGGCGAGCGCCTTCTGCCGCGTCGGCTCGTCCATCCACTTGTTCGCTTCGAGCCGAGCCTTGAGCGCCGCGCGCATGTTGGTGACGAGGTCGGCCATCTTGGCCTCGCTCTCGGGCGGGAAATAGCGCGCGACGTAGATCTTGCCGACCGCCTCGCCCAGCGCGCCGTTGACCAGTTGCACGCCGCGCTTCCACCGCGCGCGCTGCTGCGGCACGTCGTTCAGCGTCTTCGAATAGAAGGCGAAGCGCGCGTTGTCGAACGCCTTGGGCAGGAACATCGCGTGGTCGGAGACGAAGTGGAAGGTCATCCAGTCCTTCCACGTCTGCAAGGGCACGCTGTCGAGCATCTTGCCCATCGCGGCGATCGCGGTGGTCTGCATGACGATCACGCTGGGCACTTTCGATAGGCCGCGCGTCTGCATCATGCCCGCCCAGTCGAACTCGGGCGCGAGCGCGGTCATCTTGGCGCGATCCATCGGGTTGTAGATCGCCTTCATGTCGCGCGACTTCTCGGGCGACCACTGGACCTTCGCCATTTCGGTCTCGAGCGCCATGATCGCATCGGCCTTGGCCGCAGCGTCGGGCACGCCGGCGAGGGTCAGCATCTGGCCGATATAGGCCTTATAAGCGGCGCGATAGGCCTCGTATTTGGCGCCGGTCAGCAGATAATTGTCGCGCGCCATGCCGAGCCCCGACTGGCCGGCGATCGCGGTGTAGCGCGTCGGATCGGCGAAATCGGGCAGGATGCCGATATCGACCGGCGAGCTGTAGCCGGTTTCGGCGAACAGCGTCTCGAGCCCCGCGCGGTCGTTCACCGCGCCGATCTTCGCCAGATAGGGCTTGAGCGGCGCGGTGCCATGCGCCTCGATCGCCGCCTCGTCCATCCAGCTCGCGTAGAAATCGCCGATCTGCTTGCCCGAAGCGCCGTATTGGGCCGGATCGGCAGCAAGATCGGTGAGGATGCCGCGCACCTGCTCCTCGGCGCGATCGGCGAGCGTGACGAACGGCCCCGCCTGCGAGCGGTCGGGCGCGATCTGGGTCGTCTTGTCCCAGGTGCCGTTGGCATATTCCCAGAAATCGTCGCCGGGCTTTATCGAGGTGTCCTTGGCGCTCAAATCGACGCCGAAGCTGCCGAATTCGGGCTTGCCGGTATCCGCAGCGGGCGCCGCGGCGGCCAGCACAAGCGCGGCGATTCCCGTCGAAAGGCGCATGACAGTCTTGATGTTCATGATGAGTCCCACCCCAAAATCGATGTGTGTTGCCTTGCTATAACGGCGCGGCGGAGCGGGCAATCGGATTCGAGCGGTTTGGCCCAAACCTCGGTTCGCTCGGCAGTGCCCTCGACTTCGCTCGAGCGAACGGAGGGCTGACAGACTACAACCCGCCGCCGGCCGCCGGCAGCGAGCGGACGTGAATGTCGCGTTGCGGGAAGGGGAGTTCGACGTCGTGCTCCTTGAACAGGCGCCACAGCCGGTTGAGCACGTCGGACCGCACGCTGCCGACGCCGCTTTCGGGATCGGCGATCCACACGAGGATTTCGTGCTGCACCGCGTTTTCGCCGAACGCGGTGAGGCGCACGGTCGGCTTCGGACTGTTCAGCACGCGCGGCGATTCCTGCGCGGCGCGCATCATCAGCGCTTGCGCGGTCTCGATATCGCTGTTGTAGGAGACGCCGACGGCGATCCGCACGCGCACGTTGCGGTCCGAATAGGACCAGTTCTCGACCTCCTGGGTCATCAGGTTTTCGTTGGGAATCAGGTGCTCCTTGCCGTCGCGGGTGATCACCGAGACGGCGCGCACGCCGATCTTGTTGACCCAGCCGAAGCTGTCGCCGACGACGATGACGTCGCCGGGCTTGATCGAGCGGTCCATCAACAGGATGATGCCGGCAATCAGGTTGCCGACGGTCTTTTGCAGGCCGAAGCCGACCGCGAGCCCCAGCGCGCCGCCGAACACGGTGAAGGCAGTGAGGTCGATGTCGAGCAGGTCGATGCCGACAAAAAAGGCGGCGATCACCACCGCGATGCCGACGAGCTTCTGCGCGAGCAGCTTCTGCGTCGGATCGAGCGAGCTCGCCTCGCCGATCGAATGGCCGATCAGCCGGTTGGCGAGCCGCACGCCGGCGAACAGCGCGACCGCGACAACGATGATGGTGATCAGCGACAGGAGCGAGAAGCGGCGCGCGCCGACGTCGAAGCCGATCTCCTCCAGGATGCGCGTGATCGGCCTGAGCCCGCCGACCGCGTGGCTGAACAGCGCGACGAAGGCGATTGCGGCGATCAGCCAGGCGACCCAGCGCGGCAGGCGCAGCCCGCGGAGCAACTGCACCGTCGCCAGCGCGCCGCTGAGCCCGATCAGCAGCCCGAGCGGGCTCGCCGCCAGCGGACGCCACGGCCAGGCGGCGAGGACGATCGCCAGCACGACCAGCGCGCCGAGGTGGCGCAGCAGCCGGGGCAGGCGCGGTCCGAGCCCTTCGGTCTGGCTGCCGAGCCGCTCGAACCAAGTCGCCGCGATGCGTGACGCGACGAGCCGGCCGATCGCCTGGCCGACCAGCAACCCGCCGATTGCCAGCGCGGCGGCGAGGCCGATCATGAACCATTTGTGGTCGTCCGCCGTGACGAGACCGTTCGCCTCGAACCAGCCGACGAGGTCGTTCACCGGACGGCGCTCGCGAACGCGGCGAACCCGCGCTCGAGGTCGGCGATCAGATCGGCCGGGTCCTCGAGCCCGATGTGCAGCCGCACCAGCGCACCGCCGAAATCGGGCGCGGTCGCCGAGCGCACCGGATCGGCGGGCACCGCAAGGCTCTCGTAGCCGCCCCAGCTGAAGCCGATGCCGAACAGGTCGAGCGCGTCGATGAAGGCGGCGCGGCTTTGCTCGGTGCCGTCCTTCAGCGCGAACGCGAACAGCCCCGACGAACCAGCGAAATCGCGCGCGAACAGCTCATGGCCGGGGCACGAGGGCAAGGCGGGGTGGAGGACGGTTGCGACTTCGGGTCGCGTTTCGAGCCAGCGGGCGATGTCGAGCGCGCTCTTCTGATGCTGCGCAAGGCGCACCGCCATCGTCCTGAGCCCGCGTGTGCCGAGCCAGCAATCGTCGGGGCTGGCGACCTGGCCGAGCTGGAGGCTGGTGTCGCGCAGCGGCTTGAAATGGCCGGGGCCGGCCGTCACCGAGCCGAGCATCACATCCGAATGGCCGACGATATATTTGGTCGCGGCGAGGATCGTGAGGTCGATGCCCTTTTCGATCGCCGGGAAATAGAGCGGGGTCGCCCAGGTGTTGTCGAGGATCGTCGTCACCCCGCGCGCCTTCGCGGCGGCGACGATCGCGGGGACGTCCTGCACCTGGAAGGTCAGGCTGCCGGGGCTTTCGAGGAAGATCGAGCGAGTCTTCTTGCCGATCAGCTCGGCGATGCCGGCGCCGATCAGCGGGTCGTAGAAGCGCGTGGTGACGCCGAACCGCTTGAGCAGCCCGCGCGCCATCGCCCGCGTCGGCTCATAGGCGCTGTCGACCAGCAGCAATTCGTCGCCGGGGCCGAGCACCGACAGCAGTGCGGCGGCGATTGCGGCGACGCCCGAGCAATAGAGGAAGGTGCCCTCGGCCCCCGGCTCGAGCTCGGTCAGCGCGTCGGCGAGCGTCCATTGCGTCGGCGTGCCGCGCCGGCCGTAATAGAGCTTGTGGTGCGTGTCGCCGCGCCCCGTCTCGCGCATGTCGGCGACCGAGTCGTAGAGGATCGTCGAGGCGCGCCACACCGGCGTGTTGACGATGCCCTGCGTCCATTCGGGCCGCCGCCCAGCGCCGACGACGCGGGTTGCCGGCTTCAACTCGCGCGGGGTGCCGCTCATGCCGGCCCCGTCGCCTTGGGCGCCGACGGCGTCGCGCCCCATTCGGCCCAGGAGCCGTCGTAGAGCGCGGCGTCATGGCCGAGGAGATGCGCGCCGAACACCAAAGCGGCGGCGGTGATCCCCGAGCCGCACGTCGCGATCATCGGCCGGTCGAGGTCGATGCCCCGGTCGGCGAAGGCCTGGGCGAGCGCCGCACCGCGCTTCCAGGTGCCGTCGGGGTTGAACAGGCTCGCGTAAGGCAGGTTGCGCGAGCCGGGGATGTGGCCCGCCTCGGTATTCGGCCGTGTTTCGGGCTCGCGGCCTTCGAAGCGGGCGGGGGAGCGCGCGTCGATCACTTGCTCGGCGCCGCGAGTCAGGTTGGCGGTCATCGCTGCGATGTCGCGCACACGCTCGGGCGACGACGCGGCGGCGAAGGCGGCGGGCTCAGCGGTGTCGATGCCGTGCGCGGTCGGCCGGTCCTCGGTGCGCCACTTGGCAAGGCCGCCGTCGAGGATCGCGACCTCGGCGACGCCGAACAGCCGCAGCAGCCACCAGCCGCGCGCGGCGCTGTGCAGCGGCGAATCGTCATAGACGACGACGCGCGTGGCATTGCCGATGCCGAGGCTGCCGAGCCGCTCCTCGGCAAGCTCGCGGGGCGGCGCCATCGACGGCAGGCCGCTGCCGGGATCAGCGAAGGTCGCGAGATCGAGGAACAGCGCGCCGGGAATGTGGTCGGCGGCATATTCGGCGCGCGCGTCGCGCTTGTGCTCCGGGAGATAATAGCTGGCGTCGATGACGCGCAGGTCAGGAGCGTCGAGGGTGTCGGCCAGCCATGCGGTGGTGACGAGGGAGTCCATCGGCCGACCCTAGCCGCGGCGTCGGGCGCCGTCGAGCCGGCCCTGCTTCCAATCGCCCGCGCGGCGCTTACATAGCGAGCCATGACACCCAAACATCTCGGCAAGGCCAGCCCGCTTCCCGCGACCCCGGAAGAAGCGGAGCTCGACTATGTCCCCAATCCGCGGCCCGGTCAGCTCTATCTCGTCCGTTTCGCCGCGCCCGAATTCACTTCGTTGTGTCCGGTCACCGGGCAACCGGATTTCGCGCATCTGGTGATCGACTATGCGCCCGACGCGACGATCGTCGAATCGAAGTCGCTGAAGCTGTTCCTGGCCTCGTTCCGCAACCACGCCGCGTTCCATGAGGATTGCACCGTCGGCATCGGGCAGCGGCTGGCCGAGGAGATGAAGCCGCGCTGGCTCAGGATTGGCGGCTATTGGTACCCGCGCGGCGGGATTCCGATCGATGTCTTCTGGCAATCGGGACCGCCTCCGGAGGGGCTGTGGCTGCCCGATCAGGGGGTGCCCGGATATCGCGGGCGCGGGTGAGCGCGCGCAGCACTCGCCTTGACGCGGATTTGACGCAGATTAAGAGGATTCTCCGTTGCTGCAGTGCAACAACGCTGCAACCAAGGTGATGATCAATCGTTCGGCATTGAGGAGCTAAGCGGAGCCATTCCCGTTATTGCGGTCGCGAAAGGATTGAGATGACGTTCCCGTTGGATGCGTTCCCTGCGACGAGACATCTGGCGCTGATCGGCAATTTCCTGCCACGAAAATGCGGCATCGCGACCTACACGACGGACATCTACACCGCGCTCACCCGCCGCTTTCCCGACCTGAGGGTCGATGTCTACGCGATGGACGACCGGCCGGGGGCTTACGTCTATCCGCCCGCAGTCACTCGCGCGATCGACCAGAATGACCGCCGCGCCTATCTCGACGCCGCCCGCGCGATCGAGGCGAGCGGGGCGCAGGCGGTGTGGCTGCAGCACGAATACGGCATTTTCGGCGGTCCGGCCGGCGAGTTGATCCTGGCGTTGCTCGACCATGTTTCGGCGCCGCTGATCGTGACGCTGCATACCGTTCTCGAACGGCCCAATCCCGACGAGCGGCGCGTGCTGGAGGCGTTGCTGCGGCGCGCGGCGAGGGTGGTCGTCATGGCGGAGCGCGGGCGCGGCATTTTGACCCGCGTCTATGGTGTCGATGCGCGCAAGCTGGTGATGATTCCCCATGGGGCGCCCGATCGCCCGTTGGTCGATCCCGACGCGGTCAAACCGCGCTTCGGCTGGGAAGGGCGCAAGGTCGTCCTCACCTTCGGCCTGCTCGCCCCGGGCAAGGGTATCGAGACGCTGATCGAGGCGCTGCCCGCGATCGTCGCTGCCGAGCCCGAAACGCTCTACGTCCTGGTCGGGGCGACGCATCCGAACCTCGTTGCGCACGAAGGCGAAGTCTATCGTGACCGCCTGAAGGCGCTCGCCGCCGAGCTCGGCGTCGAAAGCAACATCGCGTTCGTCAACCGCTTCGTCGAGCAAGAGGAGCTGATCGACCACCTCCAGGCCGCCGACGTCTATGTGACGCCCTATACCAACCCCGCGCAGATCACGTCGGGCACGCTGTCCTATGCCGTGGGGGTCGGCAAGGCGGTGGTGTCGACGCCCTACGTCCATGCGCGCGAGATCCTGGCGGACGATCATGGGCGGCTGGTGCCGTTCGGCGACTGCGCGGCGCTGGCCGAGGCGATTTCCGCCTTGCTCGCCGATGATGCGGGGCGGCGGCGGCTTTCGGAGCGGGCCTATGCCCGTGGCCGCACGATGACCTGGCCGCGATTGGCCGAGGCCGCGCTGCGGGAAATCGACGCGATCGTCGCGACCAAGCCGCGCCGGCTGATGCGCAGCGCAATGCCGCTGAAGCCGCTCGCTCCCGACCTCGCCGCGGTCGAGCGGATGAGCGATGCGACCGGTATGCTGCAGCACGCGATCTATTCGGTGCCCGACCGCCGGCACGGCTATTGCATCGACGACAACGCCCGCGCGCTGATGCTGGTGACGCAGATGGAGGACCTCGCCGAGGAGGTGCGCGACCGCCGCACGACGATCTACGCATCCTTCGTCCAGCACGCCTGGAACGCCGAAGCGCGGCGCTTCCGCAATTTCATGAATTACGACCGGACCTGGTGCGAGGACGTGGGGTCGGAGGATTCGAATGGCCGTGCGCTTTGGGCGCTGGGGACCGTCGCCCGCGATGCGCGCATCGTCAAGCATCGCGACTGGGCCGGGTCGATGTTCGACATGACGGCGGACATGGCGCTCGATCTCGGTAGCCCGCGCGCACAGGCGTTCGCGATGCTTGGCGCCGCGGCGATGCTCGACGTGCATCCGGAACATGCGATGGCGCGGGCGATCGCGGCGCGGTTCGGCGAGGGGCTGATGGCGCTTCTCGAACGGGCGCGCCGACCCGAATGGTCGTGGTTCGAGATCGTTCTCGCCTATGACAACGCGCGCCTGCCGGAAGCGTTGATCCGCGGCGGCGAAGCGCTGGGCCGCGACGACATGATCGCACGCGGGCTGGAGACGCTCGACTGGATCGTCGAGCGCCAGACTTCGCCGGAAGGCCGGTTCCGCGCTGTCGGTACCGAAAGCTTCGGCCGGCCCTACGCCGATCCCGCGGCGTTCGATCAGCAGCCGCTCGAGGCGCAGGCGACGATCGACGCGTGCGCAGCCGCCTTCGCCGTCACCCGCGACCGGCGCTGGATCGACGAGGCCGAGCGCGCCTATCGCTGGTTCCTCGGCGTGAACGATCTCGACCTGCCGCTCGTTTCCCCGCAGGACGGCGGTTGTTTCGATGGGCTGATGCCGCACGGGCTCAATCGCAACCAGGGCGCGGAATCGATTCTCGCGCTGCAATTGGCCTCGTGTGCGATTTCGGCCCTTTCAAAAGAGGGGGGAACCGTGGCAGGAGCCGAGCGCGCCGTGGCTTGATCGCTCGTTCGCGGCGCCGCTTTGTCGCCGGACCGGGACGGGAATGACCGAAATCTTCTATCATTCGTTGCGGCTGCATGCCGATCCCTCGCGAGTCGTGGTGCGGCCGTTCCAGCTCGCGTGGCAGGCGAACGGCTCGGCGCCGAGTCGCACCGAGCGGCTGGTGCATGAGGTGCTGGCGATGCCCGCGGAGGAGGCGCGCACGCAGCTGGAGCGCGTGCTCAAGGATTTCGAGGCGCGGCACTGGCAGACCCGGCGCGTGTTCATGACCCGCTACGACGCGATCGAGGCCGAGCTCGACCTCGACGGCGCGCGGATCAGTGATGAGAAGCGGCAGCTGATCGGTGCTTATTTCTGCCACGAATACAGCTATGCCGCCGCCGCGCTGATGAACCCGAGCGCGGTGCCGCATTTCGACCAGTCGGGCATGCCGTCGGGGTCTTTGCGCGTGCTGATGTCGATGCGCGCGGTGGGTGAGGGGCACATTTCCTCGATCGCCTTCCGCGAGGGGATCATCACCGAAAAGGGCGAGCTGAAGCTGGCGCCCGAGCCGCCGTTCGCCACCGCCACGGACGCCGCGGACCGCAAGGAGGACCGGCTGCCCCAAGGGCCCGTGACGGTTTATCGGCATCGCGACTCGACGCTGTCGGGAACGGTGATCTTTCCCATCACCAAGGCGCAGTCGAACGGGCTGGAGGATTTGCGGCTCGTTCGGTTCGAGCACGAGGACGGCAGCCTCGAATGGCTGGGCACCTATACCGCCTACAACGGTTCCCAAATCCAGTCGGAGCTGATGAGGACGCGCGACTTCCGCGCGTTCGACCTGGTGCCGATGACCGGGGCGGCGGCGCGCAACAAGGGAATGGCGCTGTTCCCGCGCAAGGTGAACGGCAAATACATGATGATCGGGCGGCAGGATGGGGAGAACCTGTTCCTGCTGGCGTCCGACGACGTGACGCATTGGGACGACGGGCAGCGGTTGCTCGAGCCGGAATATCCGTGGGAGCTGGTGCAGATCGGCAATTGCGGGCCGCCGATCGAATTGGACGAAGGCTGGCTGTTGCTGACGCACGGCGTCGGCGCGATGCGCAAATATTCGATCGGCGCGGTGCTGCTCGACAAGGACGATCCCTCCAAGGTGCTCGGCCGAACTCGCGAGCCGATCCTGGCGGCGGCGGACGAAGATCGCGAAGGCTATGTCCCCAATGTGGTCTATTCGTGCGGCGCGCTGTGCCACGAAGATACGTTGTTCATTCCCTATGGCGTCGCCGATTCCTCGGTCGCCTTTGCCTTTGCGCCGATCAGTGCGCTGCTGGCGGCGATGTAAGCGCGTTGGTACGGACTACCCCCGCACCAATGCGCGCGTGCGGCGATAGAGTGCCCAGAGCAGGGCGATGAACACGATCGTGCCGCCGATCAGCGCGGCGCCGGCGAAGCCCTCGCCGACCAGGGCGAGCGGGGCGTCGCTGCCCGATGCGGCGACGATGCCGGCGAAGACCACGCCCCAGAGCGACTCGCCGACGATCAGGCCGGTCGCGGTCAGCACGCCCATGCGGCGGGCGAAGTCGGGGTTGGCGGTGCGGTCGGCCCAGCGGTCGTAGAACAGGCCGACGATGGAGCCGACCACGGTCGGCAGGATCAAGCTCATCGGCAGATAGACGCCCATGCCGACGCCGAGCGGCGGCAGGCGGAGCAGCCGGAGCTTGCCCAGAATCTCGTCGAGGACGATCAGGCCGACGCCGGTCAGCGCGCCGTAGCCGATCATCTCGGCGTTGAGGCTGCCGCCGAGCACGCCCTTGGCGAGCGCCGAGATCAATGCCGCTTGCGGTGCGGGGAGGGCGTTGGGGCCGGCGTTGGCCGCGCCGGCGAAACCGAACGCGGTGTTGAGCAGGTTGAGCACCACCGGCACGACCAGCGAGCCGAACACTACACCGATGACGAGCGCGACCTGCTGCTTCCACGGCGTCGCGCCGACCAGCTGGCCGGTCTTGAGGTCCTGGAGGTTGTCGTTGGAGATGGTGGCGACACCGAACACCACGCCGGTGACGATCAGCGCATAGGCGACCAGCGCGGCGGTGGTGTCGGCGGGATTGTCGCGGCCGAACAGTCCGACCAGCAGCAGCGCGGCGCCGACCACCGACAGGATGCCGATCCCCGACACCGGCGAGTTCGACGCGCCGATGAGGCCGGCCATATAGCCGCACACCGCGGCGATCAGCAGGCCGATGACGAGCACGAAGACCAGCGCGCCGGCGATCAGCGCGACCGCCGATCCGGCAATCGGCCCGCCGGCGATCACGCTCCACAGCAGCAGCGCGATCGGCACCAGCATCGCGAGGCTGCCGACGCCGACGATCCAGATCGGCAGGTCGCGCTCCTCGAGCGCGAGCGTCGCGCCGCCGCGGCGCGCCGCGCTCGCCGCCAGCGCCGAGCGGATGCCGCCGAGTACCGGGCCGGCGATCTTGATCAAGGTCCAGATCGCCGCGACGCCGATCACCCCGGCGCCGAAGAAGCGCACGTCCTGCGAGAAGATCGCGCTGGCCCATTCGCCGGTGCTGCTCCCCGGCATCGGGTGATGCGCGGTGAGGATCGGCAGCAGCACCCACCAGCCGATCACCATGCCGAGCCCCATCGCCGCGCCGACCGAGATGCCGACGAGATGGCCGACGCCGATCAGCGCCATCGACAGGCTGCCCGAAATGCCGGTCGCGCCGGCGCCGGTGCGGAAGAACACCGCGGCCTCACCGACCGCGAGCCGGGTCTGGGTCAGGATCGCGAACCCGGCCGAGACGAGGCTGTTGAGGACGAGCACGGCGAGGCCCTTGGCGCTTTCCTCGGCGCCTTCGCGGCTGCCCGAGCCGACGCGCAGCACCTCGGCCGCGGCGCGGCCCTCCGGGTAGGGAAGCGGGGTATCGACGACCAGCGCGCGACGCAACGGGACCGAGAACAGCACGCCGAGGATGCCGCCCATGCCGGTGATCAGCGCGGTGGTCCAGAACGGAAAGCCCTGCCACCAGCCGATCATGACGAGGCCGGGCAGCACGAAGATGATCGCCGCCAGCGTGCCCGCGGCCGAGGCGACGGTCTGGACGATATTGTTTTCGAGGATCGTCGAATCCTTGAACCCGCGCAGGATCGCCATCGAGATCACGGCAGCCGGAATCGAGGTCGCGAAGGTGAGCCCGACCTTCAGCCCGAGATAGACGTTGGCGGCGGTGAACAGCAACGTGATGAGGCCGCCCAGGATGACGCCCCGCAGCGTGAGCTCGGCAAGCGGCTTGCCGGTTCGGTCGGTCATCATTCCCCCTCGGACTCCTTGCTGATCGACGCGGTGTCGCAAGAAAATTGCGCGAAGGGAAGCGGGAAGCGCCGAAAGGTCACGAAAGTCATACCTCAACAGGCGCGAAAGGCCGCACCTCGGAAATTCTGCGAAGCTGGGCTGGGCGGCACGGGATCGAGGCGAGTCATTGAACCTATATGGATAATTCATACGCAGTAGGAAAGTGGGTAAATGGTAATACCTCGGCCGATGTGCAGACGGTGCTGGCTCCTGTCCGCGGAAGCAGGACCACGTCCGGCGCGTGGTTCACGAACGACGGCGAGGGAGGAGTTCCGTATTTGCGAAAGGCACCGCCGGACAGGGCAACCTGAGAAGGTCGCAAAGCTCGCGATCGCTTGGTTGCAGTCTCGACATCGTCACGCGCGCCGCCTATCGCCCCGGCATTGTCAGGAGAGCCTTTGATGCCCACCGCCAGCCATGTCCTCGACCGCGTCCTTGTCCTCGAAATGGTGCGCGTCACCGAAGCCGCGGCGATCGCCGCCTCGGCGCTGGTCGGGCGCGGCGACGAGAAGGCCGCCGACGCCGCCGCGGTCGAGGCGATGCGCGAGGCGCTCAATGCGCTCGACATGCACGGCACCGTCGTCATCGGCGAGGGCGAGCGCGACGAGGCGCCGATGCTCTACATCGGCGAGAAGGTCGGGCGCGGCGACGGCGGCAGCCCGGCGATCGACATCGCGCTCGATCCGTTGGAGGGGACGACGATCACCGCCAAGGCCGGGCCGAACGCGCTCGCGGTGCTGGCGATCGCCGAAAAGGGGTGCCTGCTCAACGCGCCCGACGTCTATATGGAGAAGATAGCGATCGGTCCGGGCTATCCCGAAGGGCTGATCGACCTCACCAAGTCGCCGACCGAGAACGTCTGCGCGCTGGCCGAGGCGAAGGGCGTCGATCCGCACCGGATCATCGCTTGCGTGCTCGACCGGCCGCGGCACGAGAAGCTGATCGCCGAGCTGCGCGCGATCGGCTGCGGCATCGTGCTGATCCCCGACGGAGACGTCGCGGGAGTGATCGCCACCACCAATCCCGACACGACGATCGACATCTACATGGGGCAGGGCGGCGCGCCCGAGGGCGTGCTGGCCGCGGCGGCGCTGCGCTGCGTCGGCGGGCAATTCCAGGGGCGGCTGGTGTTCCGTAACGACGACGAGCGCGCGCGTGCCGCCAAATGGGGAATCGACGACCTCGACAAGGTCTATACGCTCGACGATCTCGCACAGGGCGACTGCATCTTCGCAGCGACGGGCGTCACCGACGGTTCGCTGCTGCAGGGCGTCAAGCGGCTGCGCGGGCATATGACGACCGAGAGCGTGGTGATGCGCGCGAGCTCGGGCACGGTGCGCTGGGTCAAGGGCGAGCACCGGCTCGACTGATGGCGTTGGCGGCCGTCGTCCTCGCACTGGCGCTGGCGGCTTATGTCTATTTCTTCAAGGGCGATTTCGGACGGCTGAGCGAGCTTGCCGCGGTGCAGCCGCGCGGATGGCGGCGGCGGCGCTATCGCGTGTGGATCGCGAAATCGTGGGTGTTGTTCGCTGCGCCCGCGCTGATCGGACTGGCGCTGCTCGGGCAAGTGCGCGCGGTGGTCGAGATGCCGGGGGCGTTCGTCGGGCTGGCGCGGGAGGCGGGCTATCCGGCGCCGGTGTTCGGCGAGGGAATCGCGATCGGGCTGATCGCCGGATCGCTGATCGGCGCGGGCTGGACTGTGGTGCGGCGGTGGCGGGGCAAGCCGCCGGCGATGCTCGGCGATTTTTCGGTGCTGCTGCCGCGCGAGGCCGGCGAGGGGTGGCTGGCGGCGGGGTCGGCGTTGTCGGCGGGGATCGCCGAGGAGCTCTATTTCCGGCTGCTGGTGCCGCTGGCGATCGCCGAGCTGACCGGGAGCGCGAGCGCCGGGTTCGCGGTCGCGACGCTGCTGTTCGCGCTGGCGCATCGTTATCAGCGGTGGCTGGGCGTGGTCGCGACGGGGGCGGTCGGAGTGTTGCTCGCGTATCTCTATCTGCAGAGCGGGGCGTTGTGGGTGGCGATGGCGGTCCATGCGGCGATCGACCTCAACGGGCTGGTCGTGCGCCCGGCGATCGCGGGGATGCTGCGGCGGCCGCGGGCCGATTGACGCCAACCTTCCGTTCGTGCTGAGCTTTGTCGAAGCACGGTTGGGAACTCGCCCTTCGACAAGCTCAGGGCGAACGGGGAGGGGCATGGCGATGCGCGCACTTTGGCAGTTGTTGGCGGCGGCCGCGGTGATGGTGCCGCTCGCCGGGGCGCCGGCGGCGCAACAGACGACAGCCGAGGCGAGCGCGCAATCGCCCTTCACCTATCGGGAGGTGATGGTGCCGATGCGCGACGGCGCGAAGCTCCAGACCGTGATCCTGACGCCGAAGGGGCGGACCGACAAGCTGCCGATCCTGCTCCAGCGCACGCCCTACGGCGTGCCGTCGAAGGCGCCGCCCGCCGATGCGGTCGGGCGGTTCGGCGCGCTGATGAAGGACGGCTATATCTTCGTCTTCCAGTCGATGCGCGGGCGGTTCACGTCCGACGGGACCTTCACCTTCTCGACCGCGGTGGGGAAGGACAATCCCAAGGGCGTCGACGAGGCGACCGACGCCTATGACACGATCGACTGGCTGGTGAAGCATGTCCCCGACACCAACGGCCGCGTGGGCATGTGGGGCATCTCCTATCCCGGCTTTGCCGCGGCGGTGGCGCTCGCCGATCCGCATCCGGCGCTGAAGGCGGTGAGCCCGCAGGCCGACTGGGTCGATTACTGGATGAACGACGACCTCCATCGCTACGGCGCGATGCGCCTGAGCTACGCGACCGACTGGCTCTACATGCTCCAGCACAGCAAGACCGATGATGCGACGTTCGAGTACGATGACGTCGATACCTACGACTGGTTCCTGCGCGAGGGGAATGCGGCGAATATCGACCGCGATCATTTCAAGGGCTCGATCCCGATGTTCACCGCGATGGTCGAGCACCCCAATTACGACAGCTTCTGGCAGAAGCAGCGGTGGAGCGACGCGCTGGGCCGGACGACGGTGCCGACGCTGATGGTCGCGGGCTTCTGGGACCAGGAGGACCCGTGGGGGCCGTGGGCGACCTATGCCAGGCAGGAGGCGAACGACCCCGACCATCTCAACTCGATCGTCGCGGGGCCGTGGAACCACGGCGGCTGGGCCGGCAAGGGCGACATGATGGGGACGATCCCGATCGGGCAGGAGACCGGGACCGAATTCCAGAACGACATCCAGGCGCCGTTCTTCCGCTATTGGCTGCACGGCGACGGGCCGCGGCCCGATTTCGAGGCGAAGATGTTCGAGGCGGGGTCGAACGTGTGGCGGACCTATGCCCAATGGCCGCCGGCGGGGGCGACCGCGACCAGCCTCTATTTCCACGCCGACGGGACGCTGTCGTTCGATCCGCCCAAGGCGGGGGAGGGGTGCCGCGATTATATCAGCGATCCGGCCAATCCGGTGCCGTTCCGGCCGCGGCCGATCTCGCCGACCTATCCAATCCCCGACTGGCGATTGTGGGAGTTCGGCGACCAGCGCTTCGTCGACGACCGGCCCGACGTGCTGGTCTATGAAAGCGCGCCGCTGACGCAGGACCTGCGCATCGCGGGCAAGGTCGCGGCGACGCTGTTCGCGGCGACCACCGGGACCGACAGCGACATGGTGGTCAAGCTGATCGACGTCTATCCGCAGGATTACGAGGCGAAGCCCGCGGATGATACGCCGCTCGGCGAGTATCGGAAGACGCTCGACGGATACGAACTGCCCGTGGCGATGGAGATTCGCCGCGGGCGGTTCCTGGAGAGCAACGAGACGCCGCACGCGCTGGTGCCGGGCAAGGTGACGCAGTGGACCGTGCCGCTGCGCGACCGCGACTATGTGTTCAAGAAGGGCCACCGCATCATGGTGCAGGTGCAGTCGAGCTGGTTCCCGATGATCGACCGCAACCCGCAGACCTTCGTCCCCAACATCGCCAAGGCTCCGCCCGAGGCCTATGTGAAGGCGACGCAGACGGTCTGCTCGCGGCCGGAGGAGGCGTCGCGGATTTCACTGCCGGTGATGCGATAGCAATCGTCATCCCGACGAAAGTCGGGATCCAGGGAGACATAAGCGGTGGCGCTTGCGATTCCGGATCCCGGATCAAGTCCGGGATGACGATCGCGATGCGATCGTCAGCTTTTCAGCCGCCAGCCGGTCCTGAAGATCCAGGTGATCGCCGCAAGGCAGAGGAGCAGGAACACGGCGATCGCGGCGAGGCTGACGCCGACCGACACGTCGCCCTTGTCGAAGAAGCTCCAGCGGAAGCCGCTGACGAGGTACAGCACCGGGTTGAACAGGCTGATCGTCCGCCACGGCTGCGGCAGCATGTCGATCGAATAGAAGGCGCCGCCGAGGAAGGTCAGCGGCGTCACCAGCAGCGCGGGCACGATCGTCAGCTGCTCGAACCCCTTGGCCCAGATGCCGAGGATGAAGCCGAACATGCTGAACGCGATCGCGGTCAGCAGCAGGAAGGCGATCATCGCGAAGGGGTGCGCGATCTGGAGCGGCACGAACAAGGTCGCCGTCGCGAGGATGATGAGGCCGAGCACCACGGACTTGGTCGCCGCGGCGCCGACGAAGCCGATCACCATCTCCAGCGACGATACAGGGGCCGACAGCAGCTCGTAGATCGTGCCGATGAACTTGGGGAAGTAGATGCCGATCGAGGCGTTGGAGATGCTCTGCGTGAGCAGCGACAGCATGACGAGCCCCGGCACGATGAAGCTGCCGTAATTGACGCCGCCGACATGCTGCATCCGGCTGCCGATCGCGCCGCCGAACACGACGAAATAGAGGCTGGTGGTGATCACCGGCGTCGCCACCGATTGCCACAGGGTCCTGAGCGCGCGCGCCATCTCGAAGCGGTAGATCGCCCAGATGCCGTGCCAGTTGGCGAGGGGGGTGGTCATCGAGCATCTCCAATCACTACCGTTCGCCCTGAGCCTGTCGAAGGGCGATTGGCAGCGCGACCGGGCTTCGACAAGCTCAGCCCGAACGGACGTAGGAATTGATCCAGGTTCACGCCGTTTGCTCCTTCGGCGTGTGGACCAAATCGACGAAGATGTCCTCCAGCGAGCTTTTCGAGGTTTCGAGGTCCTTGAAGCCGATCCCCAGCTCATTGAGCTTGCGCAGCAGCGAGGGAATGCCGGTGTGCTCGGCCTGCGCGTCGAACGTGTAGCGCAGCTTGTGGCCCTCCTCGGCGAGGTCGAGGTGCCACTCCTCGAGGCCGGGGGGCACCGCGGCGGCGGGCTCCTGCAGCGCGATCAGCATCTGGCGCTTGCCGAGCTTCTTCATCAGCGCGTCCTTGTCCTCGACGATGAGCAGGCGGCCCTTGCTGATGACGCCGACGCGGTCGGCCATTTCCTCGGCCTCTTCGATATAATGCGTGGTGAGGATGATCGTCGTGCCGCGCTCGCGCAGGCGATGGACCAGCTTCCACATGTCGCGGCGCAGCTCGACATCGACCCCGGCGGTGGGTTCGTCGAGGAACAGGATCTCGGGTTCGTGCGCCAGCGCCTTGGCGATCAGCACGCGGCGCTTCATGCCGCCTGACAGCTCCATGATGCGGCTCTTGCGCTTGTCCCACAGCGACAGGTCCTTGAGGAGCTGTTCGAGATAGGGTTCGTCGGCGCTCTTGCCGAACAGGCGGCGGCTGAAGCGGACGGTGGCGAGCACCGAGACAAAGGCGTCGGTGGCGATCTCCTGCGGCACCAGCCCGATCATGCTGCGCGCGGCGCGCCAGTCGCGGATCGCGTCGTGGCCGGCGACGGTGATGCTGCCGGTGGTCGGCGTGACGATGCCGCAGACGATCGAGATCAGCGTCGTCTTGCCCGCGCCGTTGGGGCCGAGCAGCGCGAAGATCTCGCCCTTGTCGATGGCGAGGTCGACAGTGTCGAGCGCGGTGAGGCCGGACTCGTAGGTCTTGCCGAGGCCGGCAACCGAAAGGATCGCGGTCATGAAATCCCCTTTGCTCGCGGGGAGGTAGGGGCTGGGGGCGTCGGGTTCAATCATTGGCGTACTCCTGCGAAAGCAGGAGTCCAGAATCGCGAGCGACTCCGCTTGTAACTCTGGGCTCCTGCTTTCGCAGGAGCACGGGTGCTCACCCCTTCGCGGCGCGGGCGTCGGCGATCGCCTGTTTCATGCGGTCGAGGGGGAGGGCGCCGGAGAGGACGCGGTTGCCGATTACCCAGGAGGGCGTGCCGGTCATGCCGAGCTCGCGGCCGATCGCGAGGTTCTTGTTGATCTCGTCCTCGATCGAGGGATCGGCGGCGGCGGTGCGCAGCCTGGCGAGGTCGAGCCCGGCGTCCCTGGCGGCGGCGACCATCGTCTGATCGCTGACCGGCCCCTTCGCGTAGAGCGCCTGGTGGAATTGCTCGAACTTGCCGGCCTTGGCGGCGGCGAGGCTCCAGCGTGCGGCGGTCTCGCTTTCGGGCGTGAGGACCGGAAATTCGCGGAACACGATTCTGAGCTTGGGATCGTCCTTCACCAGCTCCGCGAGCATCGGCAGGCTGGCGCGGCAATAGCCGCAGTCATAGTCGAAATATTCGACCAGCGTGACGTCGCCGTTCGGATTGCCCGCCCAGGCGTTGCCGACCGGCTCGATGATCGCCGCCTTGTTGGCCGCGACCAGCGCACCGGTCTGCTGGTCCTGCAGCTTCTGCATCGCTTCGGGGATCAGCTCGGGATGCGCGAGGACATAGTCGTGGACCACCGCCTCGATCCGGGCGCGGTCGCCGCTTGCCGCCGGCAGCGCGCGCTGGATCAGCAGCAGCGCGCCCGC
Organism: Sphingomonas sp.; assembly: GCA_035776635.1. Classification (GTDB taxonomy): domain Bacteria; phylum Pseudomonadota; class Alphaproteobacteria; order Sphingomonadales; family Sphingomonadaceae; genus Sphingomonas. The sequence continues at coordinate 117,610 of DASTWI010000071.1, forward strand.
GCCGACCAGCGCGGCGAGCACGAACAGGCCGGCGAGCGCGAGCCGGTTGGCCGCAAGGCGTTCGATCATCTTTTCTAGTCTTTCTTGTCGTCAATCGCGTTCTGCGAGGTCATCGCGATATCCTGCGCGCGAATCCAGTCGGGGGTGTTGGCGGGAATCCCGGCCATCGCGCGCTGCGCGCTCAGCACCGCGAGCCGATCGTCGCCTTGCAGCGCGGCGCTTTCGGCGGTGGCGAGCGAGGCGCGCGCCTCGTCGCCGGTCGCGGCATAGGCGGTGCCGAGCTGATACCAGGCGAACGGATTGTCGTCGTCGCGCGCGACCGCCTGTTTCAGCACCTTGATCGCTTCGGGATAATTGGCCTTGTCCTCGGTCGCGACCAGCGCGTGGCCGAAGGTGGTGGCGATCAGCGGCTGGTAATTGGTGAGCTGCGTCGCTTCGCGGAGCGGCGCGATCGCCTCCTTGGGCTTGCCGCCTTCGAGCAGGATCTGGCCTTCGAGCTCGAGGAAATAAGGGTCGTGCGGCGCCGCCTTGACCAAGGCTGCGGTCTCCGCCTCGGCTTTCTCGGGATAGCCGCCCTTGTGATAGGCATAGGCGCGCGCATAATGGGCGGTGATGCTCTGGTCGCTAGCCGGATAGGCCTGCAGCGTCTGCTGCGGGTCGTCGACATAGCCCTTGAGCTTGGCCTTGACCCGCTCGAACGCTTCCTCGAGCGCCGGGTCGGTCGGCTTGTTCCACGCCGGTGCGGTTTCCAGCGTGTGCGACAGGTTGGCGATACGGTCCTGGCTCAAGGGGTGGCTCTGCAGGAACGGATCGACGTCGGTATAGCCGTAGCGATATTGCTCATTGTAGAGCTTCTTGAAGAAGTCGAGCATCCCTTTGCCGCTGATCCCCGCCTCGTTGAGGAACTTGGCGCCGGTCGCGTCGGCGGTCGCCTCCTGCGTGCGCGAGAAGGAGAGATAGCGGCCGAGCGCGGCGCGCTGCCCCGCGGCCATGATCCCGGCGCCCGCCTCGCCCGATCCCGCCGCGGCGGCGGCGGCGCCGAGCACCATCGACAGAATCTGGATGCCGAGCGCGGGCTTGGCGCCGGCGTCGGCGAGGATGACGTGTCCGTCGGCGACGTGGCCGAGCTCGTGCGCGAACGCGCCCTGCACCTCGTTGATGTTGTCCGCGGCCTCGATCAGTCCTGAATTGATATAGACGGTCTGCCCGCCGGCGGTGAAGGCGTTGATCTCGTCGTCCTGGATCAGCACGATCCTGACGTTTGCCGGCGACAGGCCCGACGCCTCGATGATCGGCTTTGCCATCTTGGCGAACAGCGCCTCCGTCTCGGCGTCGCGCAGGATCTCCTGCGCCGCCGCCGGCCGGGCGACAACCAGCATCGCGATCGCCAGGGCTGCGAAGATGCGCTTCATTGGCCGAGTATCGGGCAGATTCCCTCGCGGTTCAACGGCGGAGCCCGGCGGGCATCCATCCGTTCGCCCTGAGCCTGTCGAAGGACGTTCCTTTTTCTCGTCTCGAAGAGAGAACGGCGCTTCGACAAGCTCAGCACGAACGGGATTCGGGTCGATGCCTTAGGTGCGATCGCCTGAACCGCGCCTGACACGGCGCGCATCCTCCCCCTCCCATTCAGGGAGGGAGAGAAAGGCAAATTTACGCCCCGAACGTGCGTTGCCACCAGCCGCCGCGGCGCGGGCGGTCGGCGTCGGCGGTCGCGAGGTCGTCGCCGTCCGCTTCGTCAGCGAGCGCTGCGCCGTCGGTTACCGGTTCCGCTGCGGTTGCGGCGGCTTCGGGCACGGCGGCCTTGCGGCGGGTGCGTTTGGGCCGGGCCTGGGCTTCGCCGTCCGCGCCGCCCTCCGGAGCCGCTTCCGCCTCGACGGGCTCGGCCTTCTTGCGGCTGCGCTTGGGCTTGGCGGGAGCCTCCTCGGATGCCTCGGCGGGTTCCTCCGTCGCCGCTGCCTTGCGCCGCGTGCGCTTCGGCTTGGCGGGCGCTTCCTCGAGCTCGGCGGCAGTCTCGGCCGGTTCGAGAGCGGTCGCCTCCGCCTCGGCACGGGCGCGCGGGCGGCGGCGGGTGCGCTTCGGCGCCGGTTCGGTTTCGGTGGGCTCGGGCTCGGCTTCGGGCGCGGCCGTCACCTCTTCGGCCTCGACCGGGGTTTCGGCGACACTCGCGGCACCGTCGCGACGGCCACCGCGGCGGCCGCGGCGGCTGCGCCGGCGGCGTCCGCTGCCCTCGGTGCGCTCGGTCTCGGCTTCGGCTTCGAGGGCGCCTTCGTCCTCGATCGCGGCGGCTGCCTCGACATCGGCTTCGAACGCCTCCTCGGCGCCGGCCTGTCCCTCGTCCTCGGGTCGGCCGCGACCGCGGCGACCGCGGCGGCGACGGCGGCGCTTGCGCTCGCCGCCCTCGCGCGGCTCCTCATGGCGCTCGGCGGCTTCGGCCTCGTCTTCCTCCTCTTCGTCCGCCTCTTCGGGAAGGTCGAGATCCTCTTCCTCCTCGATCTGGGCGGGGGCGAAGCGCGGGGCATGGGCCGGCGGCGGGCCCGAGGCCTCGACCGACATGCGCGCGCCTTCCTGCTCGCCGTCCGATTCGACCTCGATCGACACGCCGTAGCGGTCCTCGATCTCGGCGATGTCGGCGCGCTTGCGGTTGAGCACGTAGAAGGCGGCTTCCTGGCTCGCCCTCAGCGTCAGGATCGAGCCGCGCCCGCGCGCCGCCTCGTCCTCGATCAGCCGCAGCGCCGACAGACCCGCCGAGGAGGCGGTGCGGACGAGGCCGGTGCCCTCGCAATGGGGGCACTGGCGAGTCGAGGCCTCGAGCACGCCGGTGCGCAGGCGTTGGCGGCTCATCTCCATGAGGCCGAACGACGAGATGCGGCCGACCTGGATGCGCGCGCGGTCGTTCTTGAGCGCCTCCTTCATCGCCTTCTCGACCTTACGGACGTTCGAACCGTGGTCCATGTCGATGAAGTCGATGACGATCAGCCCCGCCATGTCGCGCAGGCGCAGCTGACGGGCGATCTCGTGCGCCGCCTCAAGGTTGGTCTGGGTCGCGGTCTGCTCGATATTGTGCTCGCGCGTCGAGCGGCCGGAGTTGATGTCGATCGACACCAGCGCCTCGGTCGGGTTGATGACCAGATAGCCGCCCGATTTCAACTGGACGACCGGGTGGTACATCGCGCCCAGCTGGTCCTCGACGTGGAAGCGCTGGAACAGCGGCACAGCGTCCGAATAATGCTTCACCCGGCGCGCGTGGCTGGGCATCAGCAGCTTCATGAAGTCCTTGGCGTGGCGATAACCGTGCTCGCCCTCGACGATCACCTCGTCGATGTCGCGATTGTAGATATCGCGGATCGCGCGCTTGATGAGGTCGCTGTCGCCGTAGATCAAAGCGGGCGCCGAGGACGAGAGCGTCGTCTCGCGGATCTCGTCCCATAGCCGCGCGAGATAGTCGAAGTCGCGCTTGATCTCGGTCTTGGTGCGGCTGAGCCCGGCGGTGCGCACGATGCACCCCATCGTCGAAGGCAGCTTGAGGTCCGCCATGATCGACTTGAGGCGCTTGCGGTCGGACGCGTTGTTGATCTTCCGGCTGATCCCGCCGCCGTGCGACGTGTTGGGCATCAGCACGCAATAGCGGCCCGCAAGGCTCAGATAGGTGGTCAGCGCCGCGCCCTTGTTGCCGCGCTCTTCCTTGACGACCTGGACGAGCAGCACCTGGCGGCGATGGATCACGTCCTGGATCTTGTAGCGCTTGCGCAGGTTCAGCCGGCGCGCGCGCAGCTCGTCGGCGGCGGCGTCGGCCTTGCCGCGACGGCGCCCGCGACGATGACGGCCCCCTTCGTCCTCGCTTTCGGTCTCGGCCGTTTCCTCGTCGGCGGGTTCGGCGATCTCTTCGGGGCCGGCGCCCTCGTCGTCGAACCGCTCGAGCACGTCCTCGTCGGCGTCGAGTGCCTCGGCCTCGTCGCTCTGGGCGCGCAGCGCGGCCTCCTCGGCGGCATGCTCGGCTTCCTCGCGGAGCAGAGCCTCGCGATCGGCCTTGGGGATCTGGTAGTAATCGGGGTGGATTTC